>NZ_FNSR01000003.1:0-600000 GCF_900104845.1 Paraburkholderia caballeronis
GCAGCGTCGCCGGCGTCAGCTGGTAACGCACGCTCGCTTCGTAGTTCGCGAAGCGCAGGCTGCCGCCCGCGATGATGTCGAACGTCGAGTTCGTGTACAGCAGCGCGAGCGTCGCCGGCCCGATCGCATACGTGCCGCCGAGGCCCCAGACCTGGTTGCGCGACACGTTGCTGATGATCGACGACGACAGCGAATAATAGTTATCCGAAGGAGCCGCGCCGGTGGTGTTCGTCGCCGGGCTGTTCACGAGCGAGTACGCCGCGTCGAGGCGCAGCGGGCCGTTCGCGTAGTCCGCGCCGACGCTCCATGCGCGGTTGTTCGCGAATTCGCCGGCCGTGTTCGAGAACGCGTACATCGCGTTCGCGGTGAAGCCCGAGATCGTCGGTGTCGTGTACTTGAGGCCGTTGTTCGTGCGATAGGTGTTGTTCAGGTCGTCGTTGTCGAACACCGCGTTCGCGTATTGCGACAGCGCGCCGACGCCGTTCGTCTGCTCCTGCCACAGGAAGTCCTGCACGCTGTTGTACTGGCGGCCGAGCGTCACCGTCCCCCAGCGGTTGTTGCCGAGCGCGACCCACGCGCTGCGGCCGAACATCCGGCCCGCCTGGCCCGCCGCGCCCGATTCGAGCGAGAAGCCGTTTTCGAGCCGGAAGGTGGCCTTCGTGCCGCCGCCGAGGTCCTCGGTGCCGAGCAGGCCCCAGCGCGAGCCCTGCACGTTGCCCTGGGTCGCCTGGTACGCGGAGTTGCCTTTCTGGTTGTTCGTGTAGGTGAAGCCGGCGTCGACGACGCCGTACAGCGTGACGTTGCTCTGCGCGTGAGCGGCGCCAGCGCAACCCCTGCGACCGCGGCGGACATGATGCTGCGGACGATGTGCTTGTTCATTGTGGTTTCCTTGAGTCCGGATCGATGTGGAACGAGTGAACGCCGGCAAACGCGAACGGCTGCCGGCAGGCCGGAAGGCGCGACGTCAGTGAACCAGCTTGCGCGCCTTCCATTTGCTTGCGCTCCTGTGCGAGAAGTGCGAGCGCTTCTTCGGACGTGACCCGCACGGGCGGCGTCACGAGACTGACGACTACGCCGGCCGCGAACGCGGCGACGACCGAAGGAATGCAGGGATTGCCCCAGAAGCTGCTCCACGACGGCACCGCCATCACCGCGAGCGACGTGCCGGACGCGCTGACGAGCGTCGCGAGCGCGCCCTGCCACGTGAAGCGCGGCCCAGAAGCGGCCGAGCACGCCGCATGCGAAGAGGCCCGACAGCACGGTCGCGATCATCTTCGTGATGTAGCTGATGATGTCGCTCGACGGCAGCGCGAGCAGCAACGCGACGCCGATCACCGCGACGAGCGCGATCCGCGAATGCGCGACGGCCTTGCGCGGGTCCGGCTGGCGGCGGGTCAGCATCGAGCGGATGTCGACGAGCAGGATCGACACGGCGCCACCGAATCGGCGCTCGACGTGGACAGCGTGGACGACATGCCGGCCGTCAGCACGATCAGGCCGAGCCACACCGGCAGCACCTGCGACGCGAGGAACGGGAACGCGAAGTCGGCGTTCGGCAGCTTCGGATCGAGCGCGTGCGCGGCCATGCCGATCACTGCGGGCAGCAGCGAGAAGAACAGGTACAGCACGCCGGAGATCAGGAACGAGCGGCGCACCGTGCCCGCGTCGCGGCCCGCGTAGATCCGCTGGCGATACGACGGCGTCGCGAGCACGCCGACCGCGACGACGACGGACAGCGACAGCGCGTGCAGCGGCCCGATCTTGTCGAGCGCGAGGAACGTCACGGCGGCCGGGTCCATCTGCGCCTGGATGTGGCCGAGACCGCCGCGAGCGTGACCGAGAAGAACGCGATCAGCACGAAGCCGATGAACAGCACGATCGCCTGCAGCGTGTCGGTCCACACCATCGCGGTATAGCCGCCGATCACGACGTACGCGGCGAAACCCGCGGCGATCAGCACCTTCGCGAGCGTCAGGTCGATGTGCGCGATCCACGCGAGATAGAGGCCGCCGCCGAGAATGTGCGAGCCGAGCCAGCCGAGCGACGCGATCAGCATCAGCACCGCGGACACGTTCTTCACGATGCGATTCGCGCCGACGTAATACGACAGTTCCTCGCTCATCGTCATGAACTGGAACTTGCGGATCGGCGCGAACATCCACGCGAGCAGCAGGATGCCGACCGCGCCCGCCGAGCCCGTAGAGCACGCCGGCCCAGCCGTTTTTGTACGCGAAGCCGACCGCGCCGATGCTCGAACCGGTGCCGACCATGGTCGCGACGGTGCTGCCGAGCGTGAGGAACAGCGGAAATGAGCGGCCGCCCAGCAGGAACTCGACGCCGGACTTCTGCCGGCGGCTGAGAATCGCGCTGATGACGACCATCAGTACGACGTAAGAAATGAATCCTGTCAGGAAGATTTCGTTTTCATGGTCACTCTGATAGCAGGACTAAAGGGACGCCTTGCTCCCGTCGCAAGCGGTCGCGATGGCGCGTGGTTTTCGGATCGGGGGAAACGGACGGCCCGCGGACAACGTGCATCCGGCAGGCGTGCGCCGACACGGGCCGCATTGCGCCCGCCTGCGCTCTCTTCGCCACCCCGTATTACTTAATTACGTATCAAATAACTTAATTATGAATTAGTCTAGGGACGGTCAGATGGGGCGTCAAGGGCGTCAAAATTAATCGGCGGCCCCCGCAGAAGGCTTGGCGTGCGGGTGTGCGCGCATCGAAAGCGAAGGGAAAAAACGACGTGAAAACGCCGCGCGCCTGTTCAGGCGCGGCGCACGGCGAGATGGACGAAGGGGAGAGAAGGAATCCGGAGCGCGCGGGCTAAACGACGCCGCATACGCCGTATAGGCGGGTAAACGTTAATGAACGACTGTTGCGCGCAGCGCGAATTCGCACAGAGGGGCTTGCGCCGGGTCACTGCGCCGGCGGCTGCGGACTGTTGGCCGGATTCGTGTCGAATTTCGTGACGGCCGTGATGCCTTCGGGCTCGACCAGTTTGCGCAACTCCGCTTTCGAGCGCGTCGGCGACATCGGCGCGGATAGACCTGCTCGCCGCCGACATACACCGTGAACGACCGCAGATAACGCGCCTGCTTGTCCGGGTTCCCGATCGTCGCGCGCGTCCACCGGTAAAGCGGATAACCGTCCGGCCGTTTTGTTCCGCTTCGCGCACGTAACCGGCGAACGCATCGAGCTGGCAGACCAGCGTCGCGCGAAACCGGCGCAGCACGTCGCCGAGCGGCGGATGAACGCTGGCCGCGTGGTCGCCGCGCAGCGCGCCCGCGAGCGCCTCCGATACGGTGAGCCGCAACTGGTACCGCCAAGCTTCGTCCTCCGGTTCGCGAGGCACGGTTGCGACCACGCGCGGCGCCTTCAGGAATCGAAATCGCAGCCCTCGTCGGCCTGCGTGATCGTCGCGAGAAACAGCTTGCGATAACCGCGCGCATCGGGGTCCTCGACACGCGGCGGCAGCGCGGCCACGCGCGCCGCGATCTCGTCCGCGCCGACCAGCAGGTCGAGCGAGCGCCGCGCGACGCTCAAGCGAATCCGGTCGCCGTCGCGCACGATCGCGAGCGGCCCGCCGATCGCCGCCTCCGGCGTCACGTGCAGCACGATCGTGCCGGCCGCGGTGCCGCTCATGCGGCCGTCCGAGATCCGCACCATGTCCTTCACCCCTGCCGCGCGAGCTTGCGCGGAACCGGAATGTAGCCCGCCTCCGGCATCCCCGGCGCGCCGACCGGGCCGATCCGCTTCAACACCAGCACGTCGTCCGCGCGCACGTCGAGGTCGGGGTCGTCGATCCGGCGCGCGAGATCCTCCGCGTCCTCGAACACGACCGCGCGCCCCTCGTGCTCCATCAGCGCCGCGCTCGCGGCCGACTGCTTGACGATCGCGCCGCCCGGCGCGAGATTGCCGCGCAGCACTGCGAGCCCGCCCTGCGGATAGATCGGCCGCGCGAGCGGCCGCACGACGTCCTGCCCGAACGGCGCCGGCGCGGCGTCCAGTTCCTCGCCGAGCGTGCGGCCGGTGACGGTCAACGCATCCAGATGCAGCAGCGGCTTCAGCTCGCGCATCACGACCGCGAGACCGCCCGCGCGATGCAGGTCCTCCATGTAGTGCTGGCCCGACGGCTTCAGATCGACGAGCACCGGCGTGTCGCGCGCGATCCGGTCCAGCGCGTCGAGGTCGATGCGGATGCCGAGCCGCCCCGCGATCGCGGTCAGATGGATGAGCCCGTTGGTCGAGCCGCCGATCGCGAGCAGCACGCGCAGCGCGTTTTCGATCGCGTGCGGCGTGAGGATCCTGGCGGGCGTCAGTTGCGCGCCGATCATCGCGACCGCCTGCGCGCCGGTGCGCTCCGCGATACGGATGCGATCCGCGCTGACCGCCGGCGGCGACGCGCCGCCCGGCAGCATGATGCCCAGCGCCTCCGCGATGCACGCCATCGTGCTCGCGGTTCCCATCACCGAGCAGGTGCCGACCGTCGGCACGAGCCGGTCGTTCACGGCGTCGATCTCCTCGGCGTCGATCTGGTCGCCGCGAAAACTCGCCCAGAAGCGCCGGCAATCGGTGCACGCGCCGACCCGCTCGCCGCGATGCGAGCCGGTCAGCATCGCGCCGGTCACGAGCTGGATCGCCGGCACGCCGGCCGCGGCCGCGCCCATCAGTTGCGCGGGCACCGTCTTGTCGCAGCCGCCGATCAGCACGACTGCGTCCATCGGCTGCGCGCGGATCATCTCCTCGGTATCCATCGACATCAGGTTGCGCAGGTACATGCTGGTCGGGTGCGAGAAACTCTCCGCGATCGAGATCGTCGGGAACTCGACCGGCAGGCCGCCCGCGAGCATCACGCCGCGCCGGATCGCGTCGATCAGTTGCGGCGCGTTGCCATGGCACGGGTTGTACGCGCTGCCCGTATTCGCGATCGCGACGATCGGGCGCGACAGCGCGTCGTCGGTGTAACCCGCGCCCTTGATGAACGCCTTGCGCAGAAACAGCGAGAAGCCTTCGTCGCCGTAATTCGTCAGCCCCTGGCGCAGGCCCGTGCGGTTCGAACCGTTCGGCATCGGGTGCCTCCTGATCGGTCGTCGGTGGGTGGTCCGGAAATTCTAACCGTTGCGGCGAACGGCGTTTTCCGGCGCGTTCGCGTTTCAGCGGGACGCAAACGTTTTGTCGTTCGACGCTTTATCGTTTGCGCAGTCCGCATTTAATTCGCGCATTCGAATGACGTTGCAACGAACCTTGATATCCGGTTACGGATGCGCGATTAACACCGTTCGCAAATGCCGTTTTAAATGCCGCGCGCCGCAATGCAACGAAATTGCGTATTGTCAATCTCCGTCGAAAAACGAGATAAGCGGCGAATCGCAAATGCGAATCGTGAAGGTAGAGTAACGCCTGCTTTGGATAGCGCGTCGCCGTCACATATCGTTCGCGCGGATCGAACCGGATGCGCAGGACGTTGCGCCGACGCCGTTCGACGAACCGCCAGCCGCAGCCGTACGCAACGCAGCACCGCCAGAAAAGCACCGACCAGAAATGTGGGCCGGGCTCGCGTGAATGCACGATGGACGCGAGCCGCGTATCGCCCGTTAAACGTATCCACTGAGAGCCGACGGCGCCGCACGCGCGGCGTCGGGCCATCGTGCCATCCGTAGTCGCCGGACCTCACTGCGCGTTCCGCTTTCGCGCTGCGCCCGCCGCCACCACGCGGCGGCCATGTCGCGAATCCAACGCCAGCCCGAACCTTCGAACCATGCGCAACAACGTGCCTGTTACCCAGCGCGAGTATCCGATCGCCGACGACACGACGCTGATGTCCGTCACCGACGTCAATGGCCGGATCGTCTACGCGAACGCCGCGTTCATCAAGACGAGCGGCTTCGACAAGAGCGAACTCATCGGCGCGCCGCACAACGTCGTGCGCCATCCCGACATGCCCGCCGAGGCGTTCGCCGACATGTGGGCGACGTTGCGCGCGGGCATTTCGTGGTCCGCCGTCGTGAAGAACCGGCGCAAGAACGGCGATCACTACTGGGTGCGCGCGAACGCGACGCCCATCGTGCGCGACGGCGTGCCGGTCGGTTATCTGTCGGTGCGCACGCGGCCGGGCCGCGACGAGATCGACGCGGCCGCGCAGCTCTATCGGCGTTTCGTGGACGGACGCGCGACCGGCTTGCGCTTCCATCATGGCCTCGTCGTGCGCGGCGGACTGCTCGGCTGGACCGCCGTGTTCCGGACGATGCCGGTGCGCACCCGCATCCGTTACGCGCTCGCGGCAGTCGCCGCGTGCTGCATCGCGGCCGCGTATGCAGCCGGTCTGCGCGGCGCGCCGCTCGGCGCGTTCGCGGCGGCGGCCGCGCTGCTCGGCGGCGCGACGGCGAGCGTGCTCGAACGGCAGATCGCGCGGCCGCTCGAACAGATGCTGACCGCCGCGCTCGGCGTCGCGGCCGGCGAGCGCGGCGGCGAACTGCGGCTCGGCCGGGTCGACGAGATCGGCATGCTCGCGCGCGCGATCCAGCAGTCGGGGCTGAACCTGCACTCGCTCGTCGACGACGTCAGCGAGCAGATCGGCGGCCTGCAGACGACGAACGACGAGATGGTGCGCGACAACGTCGACCTGAGCCGGCGCAGCGAGGAAGCCGCGTCGAGCCTCGAACAGACCGCCGCGTCGATGCAGCAGATGACGTCGATCGTCGATCGCAACGCGCAGGCCGCGAATCGCGCGGGCGCGCTCGCCGGCTCGTCGAGCGACGCCGCCGCGCAGGGCCGCGCGTGCGTCGAACGGGTGGTCGGCATGATGAGCGGCATCACCGAGGCGAGCCGGCGGATCAACGAGATCATCGGCGTGATCGACTCGATTGCGTTTCAGACCAACATCCTCGCGCTCAACGCGGCCGTCGAGGCGGCCCGCGCGGGCAGCACCGGGCGCGGTTTCGCGGTGGTCGCGGGCGAGGTCCGCACGCTCGCGCAGAAGAGCGCGACGGCGGCGAGCGAGATCCGCCGGTTGATCGGCGACAGCGTGTGCCGCATCGACGACGGCAGCGAAGTGGTCGGCGCGGCCGGCCATGCGATGAATTCGATCGTGTCCGAAGTCGAGCGGGTCGGCGCGCTGATCGCGGAGATCGGCAGCGCGACGAAGGAGCAGGCGGATGGCATCGGCCAGATCAACACGGCCGTCGGCCAGCTCGACCAGATGACGCAGAAGAACGCCGCGCTCGTCGGGCAGTCGGCCGCGACGGCCGAGTCGCTGCGCGAGCGCACCGCGCATCTGCTGCACGCGGTCGCCGTGTTCGGGCGGCATGACACGCTCCGGTCCGCGGTTCAACCGTCATCGACGCCGCGCTCGCCGACATGAGCCCGCACACGGACACGCTCGCCCGCAGCGTGCTGGCGCTCGACCAGCGGGTGCTGCGCGCGGAATGCTTCGACGCGCTGGCCGACGCGCTCGTGCACTGGGCGATGGAGGCGGGCGCGGACGGCGCGTATGTCGGCAGGCCCGACGCCGAAGGGCGGTTGCTGCCGGGACCGGCCGGCGACGAACGGACGCGTGCGTATGCACAGCGGCACCGCGTTTCGATCCGGCAAACGGAACCCGAAGGACAGGGGCCGGCCGGCGACGCGTGGCGCAC
This sequence comes from Paraburkholderia caballeronis, assembly GCF_900104845.1. NCBI lineage: Bacteria > Pseudomonadati > Pseudomonadota > Betaproteobacteria > Burkholderiales > Burkholderiaceae > Paraburkholderia > Paraburkholderia caballeronis. Next base: position 7,641 of record NZ_FNSR01000003.1, read on the forward strand.
CCGGCAGGTGCGGATCGCCGCGCTGTCCGTCGAACAGGACAACGACGCGGACGACGGCACGCCCGACGCAACCCGCTGGCGCACCTGCGCGGCCGTGCCGTTGACATACGACGGCCACGACGGCGGTCTGCTGTGCCTGTTCGCGCGCGAGACCGACCGTTTCGCGTCGCCCGACTGGACGCTCGCGCTCGACCACGTCGCGCTGATCGCCGGCGTCGCGCTCGACCGGCTGCGCCTCGGCGCCGAACAGAACCGTCTGCGCGAACTGGCGCTGCACGATCCGCTGACCGGCCTGCCGAACATGACGGCGCTCGCGCATCACGTCGAGCATGCGTCGGCGCGCAGCGCGCGCTCGAACGTGCCGCTCGTGATCGGCGTGCTCGACCTCGACCGCTTCAAGCCGGTCAACGACCTGTTCGGCCACGACGCGGGCGACCACGTGCTGCGCGAGGTCGCCGTGCGGTTGCAGGCGGGATTGCGCGCGAGCGACTTCGTCGCGCGCCTCGCCGGCGACGAGTTCGTGCTGGTGCTCGAAGGCGCGCGCGATCCGGTGCAGGCGTTGCGGCCGCTGTTCGACCGGCTGTACGAGCGGCTCACGCAGCCGTTCGACATCGGGCACACCGCGTGGCAATGCGGCGCGACGCTCGGGCTCGCGCTGTGGCCGAACGCGCCGGAGACGACGCTCGCGGACGTGCTGTCCGAAGCGGACCGCGCGCTGCGCGAAAGCAAGGCGCAGCGGGACCAGCGCGAGCACTGGTGGCGCTGGGCGTTGCAGGCGCCCGCGCCGCTGCCCGCGCTCGCGCGCGACGCCGATCCGTCGGGGTTGTACAGCCCTCACCTGCCGCAACTGGCGTCGCTGTCCGCCGCGTTGCAGCGCGACGCCGGAAGCATCGTCAACGAGTTCTACGAGCGCCTGACGCGGCTGCCGAAGTCGTCCGTGATCCTCGAATCGCTGACCGACTTCGAGCTTCAGCACCTGAAGGCGCAGCAGATCCAGAACCTGTTCGTGCTCGCGGACCCGGGCCTGGCCGAAGCCGATCATCGCGCGATGGCGATGCGCGTCGGCCGCATTCACGCGATGGTCGGGCTGGAGCGCGAGGAACTGGTGCGCAGCCGTGGCCTGCTCGCGGCCGCCGTCTACGCGCGGCTCGGCGGCGAGCGCGACAGCGGCGCGCTCCAGGTGCTGAGCCGCCGCCTGAACCGTGATCTCGCGTGGCAGACCGAAGCGTACGAACGGCTGCAGGACGAGCGCCAGCAGGTGCTGTTGAGCATCGCGCGGCTCGCGGGCACGACCGAGAACTACCCGGACCTGATCAACCGCGTCGTCGAGATTCTCGGCACCTGCGACGAGGTCGCCGGCTGCTCGATCGGCCGTCCCGACCGCGACGGCCTGTTCCGCGTCGAGGCCGCGTCGGGCCGCATTCTGGAGAAGCATCCGCGCCAGCCCGGCCCCGGCGCGGCCGGCGCGCACGACGGCATCCGGGTCGCGGACCTCGCGTGGCGGAGCGGCGCGAGCGAACGCTGCATCAACATCGGCACCGATCCGCGCATGACGTCATGGCAGGCGGTCGCGAAACGCGAAGGACTGTGCTCCAGCGTCGCGATTCCGGTCTGCCAGCCCGGCCACCCGCCGCTCGCGATCCTGACGCTGCACAGCGCATTTCCGGGCGGTTATTCGTCGGCCGAGCAGATCGCGTTCACCGACCTGCTGCAAACGCTGCTCGCGTTCGCGATGGGGCGCATCGCGAACCTTCAGGGGCCGACGCACACGATCCCGCAGGCGACGCGGCAACGCTGGGCCGCGCTGCTCCGCTCCGACGCATTGCAGATGCACTGCCAGCCGATCATGGACCTGCGGACCGGCAACGTGACGAAGGTCGAGATGCTCGCGCGCCTGTTCGACGGCTCGCGCCTCCTGATGCCGAACGAGTTCCTGCCCGCGCTGACGTCCGACGACTTTTTCGAACTGTACGTGCGCGGGCTCGGCCAGGCGCTCGTGTACCGGAGGCAGTGGCTGGACAGCGGCGTCGCGCTGAACGTGTCGCTGAACCTGCCGTCGAGCGCGCTCGGCGACATTCGCTACTTCGACGCGACCCGGCGCGGGCTCGCGACACACGACTGTCCGCCCGCTGCGCTGACGCTCGAAATCCTCGAAACCGACGCGCTGCCGCCCGACGTCGACGTGCCGGCGGAACTGGCGCGGTTTCGCGCGCTCGGCGTCGTGCTCGCGGAGGACGATCTCGGCGCGGGGCACAGCAGCCTCGCGCGGCTGCGCGAGCTGCCGTTCGACTGGATCAAGATCGATCGCAGCATCGTGAATCTCGCCGGCCGCAACCGGTCGAGCGTGCTGAACTTCATCTATCAGTTGACGCGGCTCGGCCATTCGCTCGGCAAGTCGGTGATCGTCGAGGGCGTCGAGGACGATGCGCTGCTCGAAGCGATCGCGATCCTGAAGGCCGATGCGGTGCAGGGCTACCGGATCGCGCGGCCGATGCCCGCGCGCCAGTTGCTCGACTGGCTCGCGAAACGTCCCGCGCCGCCCGACCCGGGCGCGCAGCCGCAAAGCGCGCTCGGCAAGCTCGCGCGGCTGCTGATCTGGGAAGAGCGGATCAACCTCGTGCTGAACGATGCGGGCGCGTTCGAGCGGCTCGCGGCGATCGTCCGGACCTCGGCCGCGACGCCGCCGGATGCCGAACCGGCGGCCGTGCCGCCGCCGTCGTTGTGCCATGCGTGTCCGCTGACGAAGTTCTTCGCGGACATCGAGGCCGCGCTACAGGACGACGAATCCGATTCGCTCGCGCAGCGCGCGCTGCTCGACGCGGCGCTGATCCACCGGCCGGGCAGCGCGGCTTACTGCCTGGCGCGGCAATGTCTGATCGCGACGCTCGGCGTCGGGGCCGACGCCGCGTAGCGGATCGATCCGTGGGAATGTCCTGGCGAGGCGGCGAGGCCGCCGGTCCGTTCTCCGGCAACCTCGCCCCGCCATTTCAGCGGGTCCGCCCGATCACGCCGGCACGGCTTGCCATGCGTTCGCGGTCCGCGCGGGCGCGCTGGCTTCGCGCCGGCGCGTCGCCGCCGGGTCCGCGAGCTTGAAGAGGCCGACCGTCGACAGCAGCGCGTCGGCCTGCTCCTGCAACGACGCCGCGGCCGCGCCCGACTGCTCGACGAGCGCGACGTTCTGCTGGGTCGCGCGTTCCAGATGGTCGATCATGTCGCGCACCTCGCCGATCTGCCGCGTCTGCGCGCGGCATGCGTCGTTGATCTCGCCCATGATCGACATCACGTTGCCGGACGACGTGACCACTTCCGCGATCGTGTCGCCAGCCGAATCGACTTCGCGCGTCCCTTCGTTCACGCGCGTCACGCTCTCGCCGACGAGCGCCTTCACCTCGCCCGCCGCCTCGGCGCTATGCTGCGCGAGCTTGCGCACCTCGCTCGCGACCACCGCGAAACCGCGTCCGTGCGTGCCGGCGCGCGCCGCCTCGACGGCCGCGTTCAGCGCGAGGATGTTGGTCTGGAATGCGATCGAATTGATCACCGCGATGATCTCGCCGATCCGGTCCGACGACGCGCGGATGCCGCGCATCGATTCGGTCACGCGCCCGACCGCCGCGCCGCCGTCGCCCGCCGTCGTCGACGCGCGCTTCGACAGCGAGTCCGCGTGCATCGCGTTGCTCGCGTTCGCGGCGACGCTCGCGTCGAATTCGCCGAGCGCGCTGGTCGCCTGTTCGAGCGCGCTCGCCTGACGCCCGGTGCGCTCGCCGAGATCCGCGTTGCCCTGCGCGATCTCGCGGCTCGCCATGCTCACGCCCTCGGCCGCAAGCCGCACCTGGGTGACGATGTCCGCGAGCGTGTCGCGCATCCGCGCCACCGTCGCCATCACGCTCGACGTATCGCCGGCGTGCAGCGCGACGCTGCGCGACAGGTCGCCTTCGCGGATCGAGTCGGCCAGCGCGATCACGTCGCGCGGATCCGCGCCGAGCGTGCGGCCGATGCTGCGTACGACGAACCACGCGACCGCGAGACCGAGCGCGCACGCAAGCGCGGCGAGCACGCCCATGAACAGCCGGAAGTCCGCGCTGATGCGGCGCGCCTCGGCGCCCTGCTGTTCGCTGCGCGCCTGCTCGAAGTCGATCAGCGCGTTGATCGACGCGAGCCATTCGACGAACGCCGGACGGGCGCCGTCGAGCAGCACGCGGCGCGCGCCCTCGGCGTCGCCGCCGCGCTGGCGCGCGATCACGTCGTCGATCAGCGGCAGCGTGCGGGCGCGCGCCGCGTTGATGCGCGCATAGATCGTCCGCTCGGCCGGCACGATGCCGACGTTCGCGGCGAACAGTTGATCGAGGGGCTGCGCTGAGTGGTCGTAGTCGGCCGCGAGTTGCTGGATGTGGTCGACGACGGCCGGCAGTTCCGTCGCATCGACCAGCAGCACGTCGCGCACCGCGATCGACCGGTCGTGCACGCTGCCGCGGAAGTTGATCGCATAACGCTCCTTCACGCCGTTCACGTCGATGATGTCGTCGAGCCGCATCCGGATGTTGTGAACCTGGTAGATCGAGACCGCCGCCAGCGTGACGAGCGCGACGAGCAGCACGCCGAATCCGCCGATGAGTTGTGCTCGCACTGTCATGCGCCGCATCGATATCATGATGACCCCGTAGCCGTTGTGGATTTCGCGCCGGCAGCGGCGATGCGCCGATGCGGGCTTCGTGTGGTAACAGCGGCAGGCGCCGTTTTATTCCCGGTCCGTGAACGATGGGTCGGGAAGGATGACTGAGCGCCTGTCGCGCTGTGATGAGCTTTGCCTGGGCGGCGCGAATTGGCCATTTGAAGTTCTCAATGCCGCCGATAGGGTCCGCCGCGGGTCCGTCACACAAGCCCGCACCGCGCGCGGGTTCTGCATGGAATCGGCGCTGTGAAACGCGCCGAAATATGACAGAATGGCGCCGCCGTTGCACAGGCGCGGCGATAAAAGAACAGGATGGCAAGGAGTCGAGACAGGTGATACAGCGTATTTCGGGTTTTTTTACTGGCGTCGTGCATCGGGTGCTGCCCGATCCGTTGATCTTCGCGATCCTGCTGACGGTGCTGACTTTCGTGCTCGCGTTCGGGCTGACACCGCAGCAACCCGCCGACCTCGCGATGATGTGGGGCACCGGCTTCTGGAACCTGCTCGCGTTCTCGATGCAGATGGCGATGATCCTCGTGACCGGCCACGCACTCGCCAGTTCGGCGCCCGTGCGGCGCCTGCTCGTCGCGCTGGCGAGCTGCGCGCGCACGCCGGCCCAGGGCGTGATGCTGGTCGCGTTCGTCGCCGCGATCGCGTGCGCGATCAACTGGGGCTTCGGCCTCGTGCTCGGCGCGATGTTCTCGCGCGAAGTCGCGCGCCGCGTGCGCGGCAGCGACTACCGGCTGCTGGTCGCATCCGCGTACATGGGGTTTCTGACGTGGCACGGCGGGCTGTCCGGCTCGGTGCCGCTCGTCGCCGCGACGAAGGGCAATCCGATGGAAAAGGCCGTCGGCCTGATCCCCGTAACCGACACGATCTTCACCGGCTATAACGCGTTCATCACGATCGGCCTGATCGTGATGCTGCCGATTCTCGCGCGGCTGATGATGCCGAAGGAAGGCGACGTGGTGTCGGTCGATCCGGCGCTGCTCGAAGATCCGCCGGTTCCGGTGCGCAAGCTCGGCCCCGATTCGACGTTCGCGGAACGGCTCGAAGAGAGCCGCGCGCTGTCGATCCTCGTCGCGCTGCTGTGCGTCGCGTTTCTGGTGGTCCGCTTCTCGCGCAAGGGCTTCGCGCTCGACATCGACACCGTCAACCTCGTGTTCCTCGCGGCCGGCCTCGTGCTGCACGGCACGCCGATGGCCTATGCGCGCGCGGTGGCCGGCGCGGCGCGCGGCGCATCGGGCATCATGATCCAGTTCCCGTTCTATGCGGGCATCCAGGCGCTGATGGACCACTCGGGCCTCGCGGGCATCATCACCAAGTGGTTCGTCGATATCGCGAACGTGCATACGTTCCCGCTGCTCGTGTTCCTCAGCTCGGCGGTCATCAATTTCGCGGTGCCTTCCGGCGGCGGCCACTGGGTCGTGCAGGGGCCGTTCGTGATGCCGGCCGCGCAGGCGCTCGGCGCGGACCTCGGCAAGTCGGCGATGGCGATTGCGTACGGCGAAGCGTGGACCAACATGGCGCAGCCGTTCTGGGCGCTGCCGGCGCTCGCAATCGCCGGGCTCGGCGTGCGGGACATCATGGGGTACTGCGTGACGACGCTGCTGTTTTCCGGCGTCGTGTTCATCGCGGGGATGTACCTGTTTTGAGGGGCGCTCCGCGGATGTGAGCGGGGCGAAGCCGGTTATGGCGCCTGCCTGCATCAGGCCGTATCGGATCGCCGACCTCTCGCGTCCGCGCTTGCGTTGAGCAGCGGGACGCTGCCTCGCCCGCCGTCGAATTCGTGGAAATACCCGATCGGGAAAGCCGGATCAAACGATGGGGGCCGCTATTTCGGCGAATCCCCCGGTAAATAAAAAGCTGCCCGCAATTCGTAGCTGCGCTGCGTTTCCTCCGCCTGCGCTCAATTCGCCTGCCGGCATTCGTGGACGTCCGGCGTTTTCGACGCGGTGTACGTTCCGCCTCCGACGGCAAGCCAATTCCCTCGACCGGCCACAGACTGGCGGTCGTTGCCAGGCCGCGCACGATTGTGCCCGCGAGAAGGATCGAACCGCGCCGGGAAGGCCGCTTACCCGGTCGCGGACGCCGTGAAAGAAAGGCGTAGCGTACTCTCCGACGCTCATGGAGCGGTCCTTGCGCGACAGCGCCAGGGCGTCGGCGTTTAGCGGCATTGCCATGCTGGTTCGCAGAAATCCCAGGCAGAACAATATTAATTCTGAATCGAACGATGATGGAGAAGGACTCCCAAGCATTGGGCATTGGACACCCCCATTGCGGTGCCGCAGCCCCAATAAATTACAAATGGAAAGCTTGAATGGCGACTTGCAAACGTTTGCTTAAAAGATATGACCATTTGATTAAAATCAGGCACGGCTTGTGCATTGGTATTGCTAAACACTCAAAAACGGAAACTCCATGTCGAATCCACAAGCCATTGTCGAACTGACGCATGAAGTAAGACGCCTTGCCACCGGCAAGATCAACGAGATCAACGACATCAACCGCGAAACCACCTTTCTAGCGTTGAACGCGCTCATCGAAGCAGCGCGCGCGGGCAATGCGGGCAAGGGTTTCGCCGTCGTAGCGAACCAGGTGAAGTATGTCTCGAAGCGCATTTCCGAAATCACCACAGGGTTGAACAAGGAACTGGCGGGTTCGCTGTCGACGCTGACCGAACTCGGCGACAGCATGATCGAGCGGTTGCAGTCGCATGACGGCCAGCGTTGCGCCGATCTTGCGCTGAACATGATCGACGTCGTCGACCGGAATCTGTACGAGCGGTCGTGCGACGTTCGATGGTGGGCGACCGATTCGGCGGTGGTCGAATGTCTCGTGGATCAGAACGATGCGTCGGCGGACCATGCGAGCAGCCGGCTGGCGGTGATCCTCGACAGCTATACGGTCTATCGCGATCTGTGGGTCGTCGATGCGAACGGCGTGGTCGTTGCGAATGGCCGTCACGATGTCTACCCGGTGCGCGGTCACAATGTCTCCAGCGCGGAGTGGTTCCGCGCCGCGCTGAAGACGAAGTCGGGTGCGGATTACGTTGCATCGGATATCGAAACGGTCGCGCCGCTTCGCGGCGCACAGGTTGCCACTTACTCGACTGCGATCCGCGAAGGCGGAGCCGTCAACGGGCGCGTGCTCGGCGCGCTGGTGATCTTCTTCGACTGGGCGCCGCAGGCCGACGCGGTGGTGAAGGGAGTCCGTCTGAGCGACGAAGAGTGGCAGCGGACGCGCTGCATGATCGTCGATTCGTCGTTCCGCGTGATCGCCGCATCCGATAGCAAAGGCATACTGGCGGAACGTTTTCACCTTCAGGCCAACGGCAAGCGGTCCGGATACTACGCCGCGCCGAACGGCACCGTCGTATCGTTTGCCGTTACGCCGGGCTACGAAACATATCGCGGGCTGGGCTGGTATGGCGTGGTTGTGCAGCGGCTCGCGTAGAAGCGGTATCGAAGTGCGCGGCGTGCTGTAGACCGCAGCATGCCGCGCCGATGGCGAAGTCTTCACGACCTGCACCAGTGCGTGCATCACGAGCACGACACGCCCGGCCGTATTACGCGGCGTAGCCCGCCTCATGGCAAGCGGCCCGGACAAGGTCCGGCGTCGCGCGCCTCCTCCTCGTCGGCCATCGGGTCCGGCAATCCCCGAAAGCGGCTGACGAAAAAAGCAACGCCCGTTTCCGTTACGCCCCGCGTTGCAAGTCTTCGACGCTAGAATCGGCGCGACGCTGGCCCATCGATCCCGCACAACGGATGAAACCGGACCCGCGTCGAGCGGCGAGACGTCCACCCGATTCGCTAGAAGTGAAACGCGCCCATGGTGGAACGCAGCCGCGTACTCTGTTCGCTCAACACGGCCGCCGTTCGCGCGGCGTTTTCCACCATCCCGGCGTTCTGCTGGGTGGTCCGGTCTATCTGCGCCACCGCCGTCCCGACTTCGACGATCCCCCGCTGCTGTTCCGCCGAGGCAATCGAGATCTTCGAAATCAACCCGGAAACGCTTTGCGACGACGCGACGATACGCTCGATCGTCTGCCGGGCCTCGGTCACGACCTCGGCTCCGCGCCGGCTCTGATCGACGGAGTCGTTGACCAGCTCCTTGATCTCCTTCGCCGCCGCGGCGCTGCGCTGCGCGAGGCTGCGCACTTCGGCGGCCACCACCGCGAACCCGCGCCCTTCGGTTCCGGCCCGCGCGGCTTCGACCGCGGCGTTCAGCGCCAGGATGTTCGTCTGGAACGCGATGCTTTCGATGACGGCGGAGATGCCCGACACGCGTCCCGCGCCGGCGATGATGCTCTCCATCGTCGATTGCACGCCGGCAATCGAGCCCGCGCCTTCCGCGGCCGCATGCGATGCGTCGCCGGCCAGTTCGGCCGCCTGCTTCGCGCTCTCGGCATTGACCTTCACCGCGTTCATCAACTCGGCCATCGCCGCCGAGGTCTGTTCCAGCGCCGACGCCTGATCGTCCGTTCGCGCGGACAGTTCCCGATTGGCCGTCACGATCTCGCTTGCCTTGCCGCCCACGGTTTCCGTGATGCCCTGCGCCTCCAGGACCATGCCGATGAGACTGCGATGCATCGCGCCCAATGTCGATGCGAGTTTGCCCGCTTCATCGTGGGAATCGCGGTTCGGCAGTTCGCACGCGAGGTCCCCCGCCGCGAGGCGCTGGCACGTCTCGATCAGCGCACGCATCTGCACCACCGCGCTTTGCCGGATGACCACGCCCGAGCGGAGCAGCAGCGCGACGCAGGCAAAGCCGATGGCCATAGCGGCCGCGCCTCTGCCGCTGTCGATCCCGTTGTAACCGGGCGCAGCGAGCATGGCAGCCAGAACAACCAGGATGCCGGCGCATTGCTTCAGATGCCCGTCGACGGTCCCGGGCCAGAACCAGCGAACGCAGCCGCGCAACCCGGTGCGCATGATGCGTCCGTTGCGAACGGCGAATCCGGACGACCCGCGCTTCAACGCGCGATATGCGTTCCCGGCAAGCTCGATCTTCTGCCGGGCCGGCCTGGACCTGACCGTCGTATAACCGGCATGACGCCCCTCGATCACGGTGGGCGTCACCGTGACGTCGGCCCAGAAGTATCGGCCGTCCTTGCGGCGATGCTTCATCACGCCGCTCCACGCGCCGTTGGTTTTCAGCGTCTTCCACAGATCGGCCGACACCTGGTCCGGCATGTCCGGGTGGTACAGCAGATTGCTCGGCGCGCCTTGCAGTTCGTCCATCGTGTAGCCGCTGACACGCGCAAATGCCGGATTTACGTAGCAGATCTTGGCGTCGGCGTCGTTGCGGGTAATGAGAAAATCGCGATCGTCGAACTGATATTCGCCCGACCCGCTCACGTCGTGGTCAGGTTGTTGAGCCTGCATGTGGGGATGTCTCCTCTTTGTTGCGTATCCTGGCCGCGTCCGGGTCGGCGCGAATCCGCCCCGCCGTTGCAATGAATCTGAAAATCGGCCTTCACGCAGCGCCGGAACGCAACCGCTGCTTCAGATCCCGCAGTTCCCGCTCGCCGGTCCATAGCACCTGCTTCAGGCTGTCGGACTGCGACGCCAGTTGCCCGATCGACGCGCGGCACTGGTCCGCTGCATGGCTGGCAAGACTCAGCAGACTTTCACGAACGGCCTGCACCAGTTCGCCATGCAGACGCCGGTAATCGACGCCCACCACCTGGTCCGGATGACCGCTGCCTGCCGCCTGTGCGACCACGATGTCCTCGTATCCCGCATCGTCGGCGACGGTTATCGTGGCGAGCGCGGGGTCGGTCGCAACGACGTATCCGGCCAGGTGCTCGTTCGCCTCGCGCGTGAACGCGTCGAGGACCGACTGCGAAAGGCCGTTCCGGATCGCCGTCACGTCGTGCGTTTCGGCATGACGTTCCAGCAGTTCGGGCAACGTCGGCATCACGCTGCGCCAGATGCCCGCCGCGATTTTTTCCCGTTGCTGTTCGAGCAGATCGACGGCGGTTCGCGACGCTTCGTCCATCTGATCCAGCAACGGCAGCACGTCCCGCAACAACGTCCGCAGAACGTTTTCTTCCAGATGGTGCAGCAATATCTCCGCGCACTTGCGCCGCTTGTAGGCCAGGGCGGGTTCGCCGATCGCGAGCAGCGCGCCGTAGAGCCTGTCGAATCCCGCTTCGGTCAGGGCCGCCGGGGTTTGCCCCTGCTCGCGCGCCACGTGAACCGACAGCGACACAGGCGTTCTCAACAGCGCCGCGTCCACGCCCATTGCCACGAGTTTTCCCGCCGCCCGCGCCGCGACGTCCGCTTCCTGAAGCGCGCGATTCCGCGCGGTCTTGTTGCGCAGCGCCTTCACGATCTCGCCGTCGATCTCGTCTTCGTCGTATGCGTCGCTGCGCGTCACGACCGGCAGCAGCGGCTTGTTGCGATGAAGCTCGCGGGCGATATCGTCCAGCTCCTGCACCTGCCCCGGCGACGTGGAACTGGTCAGCCACAACACCGCATCGGCGCTGTCGGTGAAACGCTGGGTCAGCGCCGCGTTCTCCAGCGTCATCGAATGCAATCCCGGCGTGTCGAGCAACACCAGGTTTTCGCCAAGACGCACGCCTTGCAGCCGGGCCGTGGTTTCGGTCGTACCTTCCTCCAGACGCGCCGACGTCTCGACAATGCGACCGCTGTCGAGATGAAAATACTGCACCGCTTTCCCGTGAGCGGCGAAGCGATCGGCGAGGAAGTTACAGAGCGAACTCTTGCCGGCGTTGAACTTGCCGAACACCAGCAGCAGCACCTTGTCGTCGAAATGGTCGGCCAGGGCGCTGGCCGGCTCCAGACTGGCCCATTGCCGCGCCCATGACGGAACGGCATCCCGCAACAGGGTGTTGATCGCGTCCGCGTTTCGAGCCAGGGGGCTACGTTCGGTCAGGCCGCGGGATACCAGACGATGCGCCTGAAGCTCGACACACAGTCTCTCGAACCACGCATTCAGCGAATCCAGGATCGCGCCGAGATCCTGCGCGACAAACTCGAACGCATCGACCTCCGCGATGAAGCGATGTTCGTTGCCGAGGTCCGTTTTCATGCGCGTTCTTCCAACTGGTCCAGCGCAGCCGATGCCTTGTCCGACGCGGCCATGGCCGCTTCGGTTTGCGCGATCAGCGAGGCCAGCGCCTGCCGGTCTCCAGAGCGTTCGTAATAGTGGCCGAACTCGCGCTGCATGCGCTGCCGGCCCGGCTCTTCGCAGAACATTCTGCGCAAGTCCTTGCGGAATTTCACGGACACGCCCATCACGGCGATCATCACGGTATTCAGGCTGCGCGCCGCCGTATGCTGCTCCGACGGCAGGTCGATCACGCCATGCCCCGCCAGAAAACCGTCGATTTCGATGCAGGCGCGCGAATACGCGATCTGGATGTGCGCGCGCTCCAGCTTGCCCGCGGTGATCGCATACGCATCCTTCGCGGAGTCCGGCACGATGGCATGGTCTTCGCCCAGCGCATCCAGCATCGCGGCGATGTCGCCGCCCACCTTGTCGATGACGGCCTTCAGGCCCCGGCTAAAGTCGTGCCGCTGCCGTTGCTGCGTGTCGCGCAACGCTTCGAGCGATTGCCTCTGCGCGGCGCGAAGCTGTGCCAGTTCCGCACGAATTTCCCCGTACAAAAGCGCGGTTTCATGCGCACGCGCGCCCGGCACGCGGGCCAACGCGTCGTCCAGTGCCGCGAGCAGCGCGGGAATTCCGCTGCGCTCCTGAAGCAGTTTCTTCGCACCCTCCACGCCCTTGCGATGGCGCGTGGACGAAACCGCATTCAGTTCGACGCCCGGCATCTGCGCGCCGATGGCGCTTGCGACCGTTTGCAGTTCGGTCTCGTCGGCCAGTTGATCCACTTGCGACAGCACGAACAACGTTTGCCGCTTCGTTCTGCCTGCGTCCGTGCGCAGTTCGGCCAGCAGCGACCGTTCCTTCGCATCCAGTTCGCCTTCCTTCGCGGAGTGGACGAACAGCCGGATATCCGATCGCCGCCACGCGGCCTGCAGCGCATGGGAGTCGTCCTGCGCGCCGGCGTCCGCGTCGAGCCCCGGCGCGTCCAGCCACCGCACGCCGCGATGCACGCGGTCCGACAACGTCACGGTCTCGCGCCGGTCCGCCACGGCGAAGATATCGTCGCCGATCAGTTCGTTCAGCAACCGGCTCTTGCCGTGGTTGTATTTGCCGACGACGGTGACAACGGGTTCGATCCCGTCGGCCAGGCATTGCAGCCGCGCCAGATCGCCGGCGCGGCCCGGCAGCACCGATACGACCTCGCGTACTGCCTGTTCACGAATCTCGCTGGACAATCTTCGGCCCCTCAGGTTTGCTGAAATCCGGACAGCGCCGCGTCGCCCGTCCCTTCGCACGAGCGTGCCGGCACTATTCGGGCAATACGGCCACGGCCTTGATCTCGATGATATAACCGGCCTCGCCGCACAGCATATGCGCGCCCACGGCCGTCCACGCCGGCAGCGGATGCGCATCGAGATACCGGTCCCGCACCCGCATGAACAGCGGCAGGTCGCGCAGGTCCGTATGGAACGTGGTCAGGTCCACCACGTCGCGCAGCGACGCGCCCGCCGCATGCAGCACCGCTTTGAGGTTCTCGAATGCCTGCACCATTTGCGCTTCGCGCCCTTCCACCAGACGCATGTCGCGGTCGCGGCCGATCTGGCCGGATACGTAAATCGTATTGCCGACCTTCAGCGCCGGTGCATAGCGAACCTTCTCGTACACCGCTTCCATTCCATCGGGAATGATGGCCTTGCGATCTGTCATGAACCTGTCTCCATTGAAGCGTGTTTCCGCACGCCGGGCCACTGTGGCTCGCGGCGCGGCCCGGTCTTCTGTCATTGCCCGCCGCCTTCCGAATCCGGCGACTACCGCTGCGGCCCGCCTGTCATGTTTTGGTCTCCCCCGCCGAACTCAATTCCATCGTGACCCGCCGGGACACCTTCCAGCGCAGCAGCGCATGCGCGGCGAGGCCGAACAGCAGGCCCCAGAACGCAGCGCCCAATCCGAACAACGACATGCCGGAAGCGGAGACGATGAACGTCACCAGCGCGGCGTCGCGATCCTTCACGTCGCTCATCGACGCGGCCAGCGCATTCGCAATGGTCGGAAACAACGCGAGGCCGGCAAGCGCCGCGATCAATTCCTTCGGCAGCATCGCGAACAGCGACAGCACGGTCGCGGCGATACAGCCGAGCACGAGATACAGCACGCCGCCCGCCACGCCAGCCACGTAACGCCGGTCCGGGTCCGGGTGCGCGTCGTGGCCGGTGCAGATCGCGGCGGTGATCGCAGCCAGGTTCAGCCCGTGGCAGCCGAACGGCGCGAGCACGGCGGACACCGCCGCCGACCATGCGATCAACGGTCCCGCCGACGGCCGCGTGTAGCCGCCGTTGCGCAATACCGCCATGCCCGGCACCCACTGCCCGGTCAGCGCCACCACCATCAACGGCAGCGAGAGGTTGACCACGGCCTGCCAGCCAATGCGCGGCGTGGTCCATGCCGGCACGGTGAACTGCAGCGACGGCGCGTGGCCGGTCAGCTTGCCGCCCAGCACCGCAACCAGCGCGCCGACGGCCAGCACGCCGACCACCGCATAACGCGGAAACCATCGGCGGCCGGCAAAAAACGCGGCGAACATCGCGCCGACCAGCAGCGGCTGCGCCGGCAGCACCACGAACATCTTCGCGGCGAAGCCGAACAGGATGCCGGCCAGCATCGCCGCCGAAATGCCGGCCGGCAGCCGCGAAACGATCTTGTCGAAGGTGCCGCTCACGCCGATCACGAAGGTCGCGACACTGGCGACCAGATACGCGCCCACTGCCTCCGGAAAGCTCACCGTCGGCAGCAGCGTAATCAGCAGCGCCGACCCCGGCGCGGACCATGCGACGACCACCGGCACCCGGTAGCGCAGCGACAGCACGATGCCGAGCACCCCGGAGCCGATCGAGATCGTCCACACCCACGATTCGAGCAGCGCGTGCGGCATCCCCTGCGCGGCCTGGAACACCAGCACCAGCGGCCCGGCAAACGAGATCAGCGTCGCGATGCAGCCGGCCACGAGCGCCGGCAGCGACGCGTCGCGCACGAGTTGTTTCCACGCGTTCATCGGTCAGCCCGTGTCGCCGCCGGCGACCGGCAACACCGAGCCGGTGATGTAGCTCGCATCGTCCGATGCGAGGAACAGGATCGGCGCGACCTGCTCGTCGATGCTGCCGTAGCGCTTGAAAAAGGTCGATCCGGTCACCTGCTCGACCGCTTCGTTCATCCACGCCTTTTCCTGCTCGCTGTCGCCGGCGGCGTTGCGCGGCACGCGGCGCGGCGGCGCATGGGTGCCGCCCGGCGCGGTCGCGACGACGCGGATGTTGTGCTCCGCGTACTCCATCGCCAGCGACTGCGTGATCGCGTTGACGCCGCCCTTGGCCGCCGAATACGGCACGCGGCGGATGCCGCGCGTCGCGTTCGACGAGACATTGACGATGGTTCCGCCGCCCCGCTTCAGCAGATGCGGCAGCACCGCATGGCAGGTATAGAGCGTCGGCATCAGCGAGCGGCGGATTTCCGCGTCGATCTGCGCCGGCTCGAATTCGGCGAACGGACGCATGCGAATCGCGCCGCCGACACCGTTGATCAGGATGTCGATGCCGCCGAATCGCCCGGTCGCGAACGCCATCGTCGCCGCCGCGCCTTCGTATGTCTCAAGGTCCGCGACGAAGGCCGCCGTGTCCGCGCTGCCCGCTTCCGCCGCCACGTCGGAGACGAACTCCGCGCGGTCGACGAACAGCACCTTGCCGCCTTCGGCCGCCGCGCGCAGCGCGACGCCCCGGCCGATACCCTGCGCGGCCCCGGTGACGACCAGCACCTTGCCTGCGAATCGTTGCGTGTTCATGCCGTCTTCGGAGCCGCGTTGGGAGTGAACTTCTCGTAGTGGAAGCTGTTGGGCTTCACGCCTTCGTCGTCGAAATACTTGCGCACCGCGTCGACCATCGGCGGCGGCCCGCACAGATAAACGTCGACGTCGCCGTCGTTCAGCGCGTCGGCCGGGATGTGCTGCGTCACCCAGCCCTTGCGCGGATGGCTCGACGCCGCATCGGCGACGACGGTGCCGTAGCTGAAGTTCGGCAGCTTCGCCGTGTACGCGTCGATCGCCTCGACCAGCACGAGGTCGAGGTCGCGCGTCACGCCGTAGACCAGATGCACCTTCTGCTGCGAGTTCGCGCGCGCGAGCGCTTCGAGCATCGACAGGAACGGCGCGAGGCCCGTGCCGCCCGCGAGGAACAGCAGCGGCCGCTCGACGCCGCGCAGGTAGAAGCTGCCGAGCGGGCCGACCAGTTCTAGCTTCGCGCCCGGCTGCGCCGCTTCGAGCCACGTGCTCATCACGCCGCCGGGAATCTTCTTGATCAGGAAACCGAGCTTCGCTTCGCCCGGCGCCGACGAGAACGAATACGAGCGATGCTGACCGCTGCCCGGCACGTCGATGTTCACGTACTGGCCCGGCAGAAACACCGGCGCGTCGCCGTCCACGTCCAGTTCGAGCACGACGGCCGCGTCGTTGTGCGGCTCGACCTTCGCGACCGTCGCCGCGACCTTGCTCTGCCCGGTCTTGCACACGGCGGACGACGCCGGCACCGCGATCACGCAGTCGCTCTGCGGGACCATCTGGCAGGTGAGCACGAGGCCGCTGTCCTTTTCGTCCTCGCTCAGCGCGTCCTCGATGTAGTCGTCGCCCAGATCGTAGCGGCCGCTCTCGGCGCGGCACTTGCAGGTGCCGCACACGCCGTCCGAGCAGTCCATCGGCAGATTGATCCTCGCGCGAAAGGCCGCATCGAGCACCTTCTCGCCCACATTGCATTCGATGAAACGGGTAACGCCGTCCTCGAAATTCAGCGCAACTTTATAGCCTGACATGGAACCTCCTGTCTCCTCCGGGTTCCGCCCGGCGTTCGACGTCAAACGTGATAGACGTCGAGCACCTGGCGGATGTAATCGTTCTTCAGCACGATCTTCTTGCTGGCGAACACCAGAACGTCGCCGGTCTCGCGCAACGTCGCGTAGACCGTGCCGAAAAACTGGTCGGTGGTCTTGTAGCGGTGACTGAGCGTGTGGAAGTTGTAGCGCACGTCCACTTCGTCGCCGCGCTCCGCGAGCACTTCCACGTTGGTGATGCTGTGGCTCGTGCGCGGCTCCGGCAGCGACGCGCCGCTGCGCTCCGTCTTGATGCGGAACACCCGGTCTTCGAGGCCGCCGCGGTCCGGGTAGTACATCAGCGAGATCTGGCTTTCGTGGTCGTCGGTAAGCCGGTCGTCGTCGTCCCACGCCGGCATCCAGTACGTGACGTCCTCGGCATAACAGGCCAGCCATTCTTCCCACTGGCGATCGTCGAGCAGACGCGCCTCGCGATACAGCGCGCCGCAGATTGTCTGGTAGTCGAAGCTCATGACTGCGCCTCCTCCTGCTGCCGTTCCTGCTTCAGCGCATCGCGCATCACCCGAGCCCAATACTCGTGCTGACACACGAACAGGCCTTCGTCTTCGCTGCGCGCGCCCGAGATGAGCGGCTTGAGGCCCATCTTGTTCGCGTTCTCGTCCGGGCCGTCCACCCACAGCGGCGCGCCGCGCGACAGATCGTTCCACAGCGCCGTCCGGCCGGCGTAACCCGCCTGGCAGGCGCGGAATTCTTCGAGGTCGTCGGCCGTGCCCATGCCCGACACGTTGAAGAAATCCTCGTACTGGCGGATGCGGGTGGCCCGTTCCGTCGCGCTCTCGCCCTTCGGCGCGAAGCAGAAGATCGTGACTTCGGTCTTGTCGACGCTGATCGGACGCACCACGCGGATCTGCGTGCTGAACTGGTCCATCAGGAAAACGTTCGGGTACAGACACAGGTTGCGCGTCTGGTTCACGATGAATTCCGCCTTCGCCTCGCCGACGCGCGCCTTGACTTCGTCGCGATGCCGGTAGATCGGCCGCACTTCGGGGTTCATCGTATTGGTCCACAACAGAATGTGGCCGTGCTCGAACCCGTACACGCCGGCCACCGACTTGCTCCAGCTATTTGCATCGACGGCCTGCGTGCCGTCCTCCTTGCGCCGGCCCATGGTCGCGGCGTAGTTCCAGTGCACGGTGCTGACGTGGTAGCCGTCGCAGCCGTTCTCCATCTGCATCTTCCAGTTGCCGTCGTAGATGTACGACGAGTTGCCGCGCAGCACTTCGAGCCCGTTCGGCGACTGATCGACGATCTGGTCGATGATGACCCGCGCTTCGCCGAGATAGTCTTCGAGCGGCAGCACGTCCGCGTTGAGGCTGCCGAACAGGAAACCGCGATAGCTCTGGAAGCGCGCGACCTTCTTCAGGTCGTGCGACCCTTCGGTGTTGAACTGGACCGGATACTGCGTGGTCTTTTCGTCCTTCACCTTCAGGAGCTTGCCCGTGTTGGCGAACGTCCAGCCGTGGAACGGACAGGTGAAGCTGCCCTTGTTGCCGTGCTTGCGCCGGCACAGCATCGCGCCTTTGTGCGCGCAGGCGTTGATGACCGCGTGCAGTTCGCCAGTCTTGTCGCGGGTGACGACCACCGGCTGACGGCCGATCCACGTGGTGTAGTAGTCGTTGTTGTTCGGAATCTGGCTTTCATGCGCCAGATACACCCAGTTGTTCTCGAAGATGTGCTTCATCTCCAGTTCGAACAAACCGGCGTGGGTGAAGATGTCGCGGCGGCAGCGGAATACGCCGGCCTGCCTGTCGTCCTGCACGGCGGTCGCAAGCAGGTGGTCCAGTTCACTGGCTTTGTCGATGATAGCGGACATAGTGGTCCCTCCCATGCCGACTCCAGACCGTGTCGGAGCCTCTGCATCGGTGTCGAAAGATTCTCGTGGCGGATCGGGCGGCGGCGTGGAAGCACACCGCCGTGACAGGCTGCGGCTTATGCCGCAGCCGAGGCGCGCAGGCGCTGGACGATCTGGTTGTCCTTGCCCTGGACCAGCGGCGTCAGGGTGAAGTTGAACTCGATGTCCTTGTACGTATCGGCCTTCAGGCCGAGCGCCGTGCCGCCGGTCTTTTCGACCACGTGCGGAATCAGTTCCTCGCGGGTCGCGTAAGCGAAGTCGTCCCAGATCAGCGGATCGCCTTCGATGTTGAACTGGGTGGTCAGCTTGCGCGCGTTGTCGGACGTGACGAAGAAATGCACGTGCGCCGGACGGTTGCCGTGGCGGCCGAGCACGTTCAGCAACTGCTGCGTGGCGCCGTGCGGCGGGCAGCCGTAGCCGACCGGCATCAGCGTGCGGAATTCGTAGCGGCCGTCCGCGCCGGTCTTCACCGCGCCGCGCAGGTTGAATTCGGTCTGCGCGCCGGTCGGATCGAAGTGCGAGTAGAAGCCCTTCGAATTCGCGTGCCAGCATTCGACGATCGCGTCCGCGACCGGCTTGCCGTCGACGCCGGTGACCGTGCCGTGGATGATCAGCGGACCCGCGTCCGGATCGGGGTTGACGTCGATCCGGGACACGCTGTCGCGCACCGGCGCGCCCGCGACATACAGCGGGCCTTCGATCGTGCGGGGCGTGCCGCCGTCGAGGCCGACCGCCTTGTCCTCGGCGTCCATGCGGATGTCGAGATACTTCTCCAGACCGAGACCGGCCGCGAGCAGCGCCGCCTCCCCGTCCTGACCGAGCTTGTTCAGATAGTTGACGCCGGCCCACACTTCGTCGGGCGTGATGTCGAGGTCGTCGATGGCCTTGAACAGATCGCCCAGCAGACGGTGGACGATCTGCTGGAAGCGGGCATTGCCGTTACCGGCGTCGAGATTCGAAGCGGCCTTCAGCAGGTCCTGCACTTCTTTGGTTTGAAATACGCTAACGCTCATGGTTACTGTCTCCACTTGGTATTTTGGGGAAGCCGGTTCAGGACGCGCCCGATTCGGGATCGACGCCCATCGCCCCGGGTCAGGCGTCGTCGTCGCGAATCGACGACGGGTGGCGACACAGCGGCGTCACCGAAATCTTCATGTACGGGAAGAGCGGCAGCGCGGTCAGGATGTCGTGCAGCTCGGCGTTGCTCTCCACGTCGAAAATGCTGTAGTTCGCGTATTCGCCGACCACACGCCAGATATGCCGCCACTTGCCGCTACGCTGCAGCTCCTGCGAATAGGCTTTCTCGCGCGACCTGATTTCGCTGGCGACTTCGGCCGGCATGTCCACCGGGATATTCACATCCATTCGTACGTGGAAAAGCATCGTCAACCTCCTGTTGACAGGGAGCGGTTATCGGGTGACTTTCAGCAGCCCGTCGCGGGTGAAACGCCTGACCTTCTCGTCGTCGAGTTCGATGCCGAGGCCCGGGCCGTTCGGCACGGTCAGTTCGAAGTCGCTGTAATCGAGCGGCGTGGTCAATATCTCTTCGGTAATCAGCAGCGGTCCAAACAGTTCGGTGCCCCACTGCAGGTTCGCGAAGCTGGCGAACAGATGCGCGGACGCGATCGTGCTGAACGCGCCTTCGAGCATGGTGCCGCCGTAAAGCTCGATGCCCGCGGCATCCGCGATCGCGGCGACGCGCTGCGCGGCGAACAGCCCGCCGCTCTGTTCGATCTTGATCGCGAACACGTCGGCGCCCGCGTGCTTCGCGATGTCGAATGCGCTCTCCGGACCTTGCAGGATTTCGTCGGCCATCAGCGCGACCGGGAAACGGCGCATCAGGCGCGCGAGCGCCGCGGCGGACGCCACCGGCTGCTCGACCAGTTCGCAGCCCGCGTCGGCCAGCGCCGGAATCGCCCATGCGGCCTGCGTCTCGCTCCAGGCCATGTTGACGTCGACGCGCACCGCCGCCCGGTCGCCGACCGCCCTCTTGATTTCGGCCACGTGCCGGATGTCGGTCTTCAGTTCCTTCGCGCCGATCTTCAGCTTGAAGATCTTGTGCCGGCGCACGTCGAGCATCGTCTCCGCTTCGGCGATGTCTTTCGCGGTGTCGCCGGAAGCCAGCGTCCACGCAACCGGCAGGCGCTCGCGCCGGCGACCGCCCAGCAACTCGCTCACCGGCACGCCAAGGCGCTTGCCCTGGGCGTCGAGCAACGCGGTTTCGAGCGCGCACTTCGCGAAGTGGTTGACCTTCACGAGCTTGCCGAGCCAGCCCATCAGCGCCTGGATCCGGGTGGCGTCCTGGCCGATCATCGCCGGCGCGAAGTACGCGTCGATCGCCAGCTTCATCGACTCCGGGCTTTCCGGACCGTAAGCCATCCCGGCGATGGTCGTGCCTTCACCCACGCCCACGACGCCGTCGCTGCAATACACCTTCACGAGCATCAGGGTTTGCCCGTACATCGTCGCGACGGACAGCTTGTGAGGGCGTATCGTCGGCAGATCGACAAGGCTCGTTTCGATACGTTCGATGGTGGCGGAGATCATGGAGAAGGCGGCGTTTTAGTAGGGGTTCCGGATTGTTTTATACATGCCGCGCCCCCGCAGAGTCCAATACCATTTGCGTACAATCCAATACCTTTATAATATGAAGCGGCTGCAACACGCCGTTTTAATGCTGCATTACGGCCCATCATATTTTCGAAGTATCGACTTTTCCACTCGCCTCACCGGGAACCGGGCATGGATCTACGCCAGCTTCGCTACTTCGTCGCCGTGGTTCGCGAACGCAACTTCACCCGTGCCGCCGAGCAGTTGCGCATCGCTCAACCGCCGCTGAGCCGGCAGATTCAACTGCTCGAACAGGAGATCGGCGTGCCGCTGCTGATCCGCAATACCCGCCCGGTGCGGACGACCGATGCGGGCCGTCTGGTCTACGAGCAGGCAATGCAGATTCTTGGCCGCGTGGAGCAGATGCAGGCCGCCGCCAGGCATGTCGGATTGCATCAGCGCACGGTGCTGTCGATCGGCTTCGTCGCGTCGGTGCTTTATTCCGGATTGCCAGGCTTGATGCGCAAGATGCGCCAGCATGCGCCGGAACTGGACATGCAGATGGTCGAGCTGATGTCGGTGCAGCAAATCCAGGCGCTCAAGGAAGGCCGCATCGACCTGGGGTTCGGCCGGGTGCGCCACAGCGACCCGAACGTGGCCGGCATCGTGCTGCGCGAGGAGCCGCTCGCCGTCGTGGTGCCGATCGGCTCTCCGATGGCGCAGGACTCGACGCCCATCCCGATAGAGGAACTGGCGGGGCAGAAACTGATCGTTTATCCGAAGGAGCCGCGCCCCGGTTTCGCCGACCAGGTGTTGAGCATCCTGCACGGCGAAGGCGTGCAGCCTGGCGAGGTGCTGGAAGTGCGGGAAATCCAGGCCGCGCTGGGGCTGGTCGCGGCCGAGTTCGGCGTGTGCGTGATTCCCGCGTCGGCGCGGCAGATACGCCAGGACGTGCACTACCGCCTGATAGACAGCGACCACGCGACGTCACCGATCATCCTGAACCATCGCGTGAACGACAACTCGTCGTACATCGACCTCGTGAAGCAACTGGTCAAGGAGCTGTACGCCGAGCCTCAGTCGTGGCTTCCCCCCAAGAAAGAGAAGCCCTGAACGCTAGTGGTTCGACGACAGCGCGATATCGGCGCTGGCCGGATCGAGACGCAGGCTGAACACCGCGAGCGCGGCGCCCGCGAGCGGCACGGCCAGCGCGAGGAAAAAGCCGGAAGCACCGCCCCACGAAAGGAACGTGCCGCCGATCGCCGACCCCGCGATGGCGCCCGCGCGCCCCATCCCGATGGCCCAGCCGGTTGCGGTGGCGCGCAGGGCCGTCGGATACGCGCCCACGATCAGGTAGTTCAGCGCGATCTGCTGGCCGCCGATGCCGAAACCCGCTGCGCCTGCGAGGGCGAACACGAGCGCCCAGTTCGTGCCCGCGTAACTCAGCCCGAGCGCGATGACGATGCCCAGCGCGAACATTCCGCCAAGCAGGTTGCGCGTATTCACGCGAGGCAGGACGAACGCGAGCGGAATCGCGCAAACGATGAACACCGCATTCACGATCACGGTGCCGAGCGGCGCCTGCGCCGCCGGCAGGCCAGCGGATTTGAGCACGGTGGGCAGCCACGACAGAAGCATGAACCACGCAACCCAGTTGAGCAGATAAACGGCCCAGATGGCGAGCGTCTTGCCCGCGCAGCCGTCCCTGAACAACGCGCCGACGCCGGCCTTCGCCACGGCCTCCTCGGGCACGGTGAAGCGCACGTCGGCCGGCAGCGGCTGGGTCACGATCTTCGACAGCGTTGCGTGCACGTATCGTTGCCCGCGAGCGCCGCCGCGCGACGCCTGATAGTAGAGCGACTCGGGCAGCAGCAGCGCCGCCAGCACCAGCACGGCAAGCGGCACCCCGCCGCCCACCACGAAAATGCCCTGCCAGCCGATCACCGGCAGCATGCGCGCCGCGAGCAGACCGCCGAGCATCGCGCCCGCCGGAAGCCCCAGCAGCACGCCGGTCAGGATCGCGCCGCGCAGTCGCGCCGGGCCGTACTCGGCGGCCAGCGCGAGCAGCACCGGGGTGCAGCCGCCCATGCCGAGCCCGGCGATGAAGCGAAGCACCAGGATGAGCTGCGGATCGGTCGCGAACGACGTGGCGAGCGTGGCGCAGCCGAACAGCGCGAGGCCGATCATGATGGCGGGCCGGCGGCCGATGCGGTCGCCGACGAGGCCCAGCGTCATCGCGCCGACCGTCATGCCGATGATGCCGGCCGTCAGGATCGGCGCCAGCGCGCCTGCGGAGAGCTTGAACGCGGCAAGAATGGCCGGCCCGGTAAACGCGATGGCCTGGGTGTCGAAGCCATCGAGAAGCGCGATCAGCACGCAGAGCGCAAGCACGCGCCATTGGAACGCGCCGAGCCGCTCGTTGTCGATGAGCGCCGGGATCGACCGGACGGAAGGGTGTGTCATGACGAGAGTCTCCAGACTGCGCGCATCCGGATGAATGCGCGGCGTTTATTGTTTTTGAAGTTCAGGCTACAGGCCGGCTAAGGATAGAACCCGGCATTTCGATCTGTCCAACACCGAATAGGTATCGTTTCCATACCGGCAAAGCATAGTTGCGAAGGCATTCTTTTATGCCTCGAAGGATCACTGATCTTTTCGCACTGGTCGGATCGTTCGATCGCGATGAACTCATCTGGCTGATGACGCATGGGCGCGCTCGACAACCCCGCGACGGCCGCTCCCCGATCGATGCGCCACGCGAAGTTTGTTATCCATCGCCAGCCGCCCCTCCACCGTCCTGAAGCCGGACACCAGGCAGAAGCCCGCTTGCGACCGGGGCCACACGAAAACGCGTATCGTCACGTTGATCGGACGGCTCGATGTGTCGCGCGGAATCAGTTCACGAAAGCGGCATCAATCTCCTTCAGTGCATCGGGAACTGAAGCGCCGCGCCCCGCTCTTCCGTCTTTCCACTGCCAGGTTGAAAGAACCCCAAGGAGGCAGCATGACCATGAACCGTACAAGCGGCGTGATCGGCGCGATGCTGGTTCTGGCCGCCGCGACGGGCGCGCCCGATGCGAACGCCAGAACGGAGGCGAGCGCGCCGGCCGGCGTGACCGTGCAACGCGTGGCGGTCTCGACGTCGCCGCCGAGGAACAGGCAGGACACGTCGTTAATTCGCGACGTCCGCCGTGCGTTGAGGCGCGTGCCGGGACTGAACGATTCGCAGATTCACATCAGGGCGCGCCACGGTGTCATCACGCTGACCGGGACCGTGCCGGAAAGCTGGCAGATTTCGCGCGCGGGCAATGCGGCAAGATCGGTGCACGGAGTGCGGGCAGTGTCGAACCGATTGACCGTGCGACGCAGGAACACCGCGGCCATCGAGCAGCCGTTCGCGGCATCGCTCGCATAGACCCGACGCCTTCCGCTTCGATGCGGACATGCGCTATCGATACCCGCGGACTTATCGGCGCGTCGCGATCGGCGTGGTGTTTCCCGGCGAATCACCATCGACGTCGGCGTTGCCTGGCCATCTCACGCCAGTCCGTCACTGAACGAACCGCTTCAACTCCACGGTAGACGGCCGCTCGAAAATCTCCTCCGGCGTGCCGCTCTCCCACACGCGGCCCTGATGCATGAACACGACCTTGTCGCTGACCGCTTTCGCGAAGCGCATCTCGTGCGTGACCATCACGAGCGTCATGTGCTCTTTCGCGAGGCTCTCGACGACGCCCAGCACCTCGCCGACCAGTTCCGGGTCAAGCGCCGACGTGATCTCGTCGCACAGCAGCACGCTCGGCTTCATCGCGAGCGCGCGCGCAATCGCGACGCGCTGCTGCTGGCCGCCGGACAGCCGCTCCGGATACGCGTCGAACTTGTCCGCGAGACCGACGCGCGCCAGCATCGCTTCGGCCACCGCGCGCGCCTCGTCGCGCGGCGTCTTCTTCACGACGTTCTGCGCGAGCATCACGTTCTGCCCGGCGGTGAGATGCGGAAACAGGTTGTACTGCTGGAACACCATGCCGACCTTCAGACGCAGCGCGCGCAGGTCCGCGTGGCGCGCGTCGATATGCGCGCCGTCGATCTCGATCGAGCCGGCGTCGATGCTTTCCAGCCCGTTCAGCGTGCGCAGGAACGTGCTCTTGCCCGAGCCGCTGCGGCCGATGATCGTGACGACCTGGCCGCGCTCGACGGAAAAATCGATGCCCTTCAGCACCTGGTTCGTCCCGAAGTTCTTCTCGACGCCTGCGGTTTCAACGAGCGGCATGCCATTTCCTTTGCAGCACTCGCGCCGACCATGTCAGCGGATAACAGAGTGCGAAGTAGATCAGCGCGACGAGGCCGTACACGAGGAACGGCTGGAACGTCGCGTTCGAAATCGCGGTGCCGACCTTCGTCAGCTCGGTGAAGCCGATGATCGACACCAGCGCGGTGTCCTTGACCGCCTGCACGCCGAAGCCGACGGTCGGCCCGATCGCGATGCGCGCGGCCTGCGGCAGGATCACGTGGCGAAGCTGTTCGAAATAGCTCATCGCGAGGCTCGCCGACGCTTCCCACTGCCCCTTCGGAACCGCCTCGACGCAGCCGCGCCAGATCTCGGCCAGATACGCGCTGGTGAAGAACGTGAGCCCGAGCGTCGCCGCCACCCACGGCTCGACGTCGATGCCGACGAGCGGCAGGCAGAAGAACACGAGGAACAGCTGCATCAGGAGCGGCGTGCCCTGGAATATCTCGATGTACACGCGCACGATCGCGCGCAGCAGCCGCGAATCCGACACGCGCATCACCAGCAGCACGAGGCCGACGAGGCCGCCCGCGACGAACGACACGAGCGACAGCACGACCGTCCAGCGCGCGGCGAGCAGCAGGTTCTCCAGGATCTGCCAGAACGTGAATTCGATCATCGCGCCGCCCTCCGGACGAACAGTTGCCGTCCCGCCGCGTGCAGCGCCGCGCGCAATACGAGCGCGAGCGCGAGGTACGCGAGCGTGATCACGAAATACGTCTCGAACGCGCGGAAGTTGCGCGACTGGATGTAGCTGGCCGCATACGTGAGGTCGGCGACGGAGATCTGCGAAACGACAGCGGAGCCGAGCATCGTGATCACGATCTGGCTCACGAGCGCCGGAAACACCTTCGCGAACGCCTGCGGCAACACGACGTGGCGAAACGTCTGCGCGGGCGACATCGCGAGCGCCGCCGCCGCTTCCAGATGGCCGCGCGGCACCGCGGCCACGCCGGCGCGCACGATCTCGACCGAATACGCGCCGAGATTCAGCGTCATCGCGAGGATCGCGGCCGCGTATGCGCCGATGTGGATGCCGAGCGCCGGCAGGCCGAAGAACAGGAAAAACAGTTGCACGAGGAACGGCGTGTTGCGGATCGCCTCCACGTACAGACCAACCGCGCCGCGCAGCCACGCGAGGCCGGGCGTGCCGGTATTGCGCGCGGCCGCGCCGGCGACGCCCACCGCGAGGCCGAGCGCCGTCGCGACGGCGGTCAGCCCGAGCGTGGTCGCGGCGCCGCTTGCGAACAGGCCGGCATAGCCGGTCAGTTCGCCGAATTGAAGCTGATAGCTCATGAAAACCGGGCTCGGGTCGAAAACGAAGGAACAGCGGCGGACGGACTCGTCCGCGCATGACGCGGCGGCCTCACCACCGCCGCGTCACGCGCGGCCTGGATGGTGAGACTCAGAGGCCCGCCGGCAGCGGCTGGCCGAGCCATTTCTGCGAGATGCCTTCGAGCGTGCCGTCCTTTTTCGCCTGCGCGATCACGTCGTCGACCTTCGCGAGCAGCGCCGGCTCGTTCTTGTTCAGGCCGACGAAACACGGCGAATTCTTGATCACGAACTTCGCTTCCGGGCGGCGCGGCGGATTCTTCGCGAGGATCGCGGCCGCGACGACGTTGCCGGCCGCGACCAGATCGACCTGCCCCGACAGGAACGCCTGGATCGTCGCGTTGTTGTCCTCGAAGCGGTGGATGTTCGCCTTCGGCGCCATCTGCGTCAGCGCGATTTCCTCCAGCGCGCCGCGCGTCGCGCCGACCGTCAGGTTCGGCGTGAGGTCGGCGGGGCTGCTCACCTTCACGTTCGCCGGGCCGAATACGCCCTGAAAATACGGCGCATACGCGGTCGAGAAATCGATCACCTTGTCGCGCTCCGGCGTCTTGCCAAGCGACGAGATCACGAGATCGACCTTGTTGGTCTGCAGGTACGGGATGCGGTTCGCGCTGTTCACCGGCACGAGCTGCAGCTTCACCTTCATCGACTTCGCGATCAGCGCGGCCATGTCGATGTCGTAGCCGCGCGGCTGCATGTCGGGGCCGATCGAACCGAACGGCGGGTAATCCTCCGGCACCGCGACGCGCAGCACGCCGCTCTTCGTGATCGAGTCGAGCGCATCGGCGCGCGCGGACGGAGCGGCAAACAGGAGCGGCGTCGCGGCGACCACGGCGGAGAAAGCGGCAAGCCACGTGCGGCGGGTACGGTTCATTGTTCTGGTTTCCAGGGAAGTTGCTGGACGGCGCGAGGGTCATCGTCCATCGTGATCGCGGCCCGGACTGGCCGGGCCGCCGTGCGCACCGTAGAAGCAAGAAGCAGACCATCGCTTGCTAACCGGCCGCAAAGCGCGCTCCGGTGGGGCTCGCGGCGACATGGCCGACGCGGACCGGAGCAGGCGTGCGCGTTTTGCGCTCGCACCATGCAGCGCATCCGGCCACGCACCATCCGTGCGCATGCACCACGATGGGAGGCGCGCGTTTCGGGCATGCCGCCAATCGATCAATAACCCTAAAGACTTTTTTCGGGTCGCCGGAAAGCCGTAAAACGGCTGGCAAGCCCGATTACCCGAGCCGATCCGCAGCCCGCACCGATCGCTCCATGCTCCGCACCGGCCCGACGATTGCCGCGCCGTCACGAGCCGAACTGGTGCGCATCGTCGTCTCGATCATGATTGACAGCGGCTTCGATGCGATCACAGCAACGGCAGCGTCGCCCGGATGTGTTCCGCGAATACCGTGACCAGATGGGGCGGCCGCCTGCGTTCGAACTTCAGCGTAATGCCGATGGTGGGCAACGGCGGAAGCGCGGGATCGCCGTTGAGTATCTGCAGGTCCGCCGGGACGGCGGTCTGCGTAATGACGGCCACGGCCTGCCCCGAGCGGACGAGCGCCGTCAGGCCGGCCAGGCTGCTGCTCGCATACGCAATGCGATAGGCCCTGCCCGCGCGTTGCAGCGCGTCGCACGCCGCCACGTGATCGAGCGTGTCCGGGTCGGAAAGCGCCAGCGGCAACGGGTCGAAATGCGCGGAGTCCTGTCCCGGATGACCGACCCACACCAGCGGCTCGCGGCGAATGATGTCCTCGTCCGCCGCGTGCTCGGGCAGCGAGATCATCGCGAGGTCCAGCGCATGCCTCTCCAGTTGTTCCAGCAGACGCGGCGTCGGCGCGCAGATCACTTCCACCAGCGCATGCGGATGCCGGCTCGCGAACCGGCGCAGCAGTTGCGGCAGGAACACGGCCGCATAGTCGTCCGGGCAGCCGAAGCGAATCGTCCCGGACAGCCCCTGGCCGGACAGATCGGCCATCGCCTCGTCATGCACCCGCAGAATGCGTTGGGCGTGCATCAACAGGCGTTCGCCGGGATTCGTCAGCACCACCCCGCGCCCCGTACGCTGGAACAGCGGCTGGTCGACGATGTCTTCGAGCCGCTTCATCTGCTGGCTCAACGCGGACTGGGTCCGGCCGATCCGGTTCGCCGCGCGGCTGAACGCGCGTGCATCGGCCACGACGACGAACGAACGCAGCAGATCGATTTCGAGTGAAAGACTCAAGGTATTAGCCCCGCTTCTGGCTTCGATAAGAACTATTCGATTCTATGAAATCAGGGAGCCGTCTAGACTGCAAGTCATTCCCGCAGTCGGCCAAGGAGAAACGCGTGTCCCGCAACGACGATGAAGTTTTCTGGCGCAACGCCAGGCAGCACCTGATCCGCTACGGCGGCACCTTCGCGCCGATGATCATCGAGCGCGCCCAGGGCAGCTTCGTTTATGACGCGGACGGCCGCGCCATCCTCGACTTCACGTCGGGGCAGATGAGCGCGGTGCTCGGGCACAGCCACCCGGAGATCGTGTCGGTCGTCAACGAATACGCCGGCAAGCTCGACCACCTGTTCAGCGGGATGCTGTCGCGGCCGGTCGTCGATCTCGCGACCCGGCTGGCCGACATCACGCCCGACGGGCTCGACCGCGCGCTGCTGCTCAGCACCGGCGCGGAGTCGAACGAGGCCGCCATCCGGATGGCGAAGCTCGTCACCGGCAAATATGAAATCGTCGGGTTTGCGCAGTCGTGGCACGGCATGACCGGGGCCGCCGCATCCGCGACCTACAGCGCGGGGCGCAAGGGCGTCGGTCCGGCAGCCGTCGGCTCCTTCGCGATCCCCGCGCCGTTTCTGTACCGGCCGCGTTTCGAGCGCGACGGCGCATACGATTACCTGGCCGAACTGGACTACGCGTTCGATCTGATCGATCGCCAGTCCAGCGGCAATCTCGCCGCGTTCATCGCGGAGCCGATCCTCAGTTCCGGCGGCATCATCGAATTGCCGCCGGGTTACATGGCCGCGCTGAAACGCAAGTGCGAAGAGCGCGGCATGCTGCTGATCCTCGACGAAGCGCAAACCGGGATCGGACGCACGGGCACGATGTTCGCCTGCCAGCGCGACGGCGTCACGCCCGACATTCTCACGCTGTCGAAGACGCTGGGCGCCGGTCTGCCGCTCGCGGCCGTCGTGACCTCCGCGCAGATCGAAGAACGCGCCCACGAGCGGGGTTATCTGTTCTATACGACCCACGTGTCCGATCCGCTGCCGGCCGCCATCGGTCTGCGGGTGCTCGACGTGGTCGAACGCGACGGGCTGGTCGAGCGCGCGAACGTGATGGGCAAGCGGCTCAGGAACGGCCTGCTGGATCTGATGGAACGCTTCGAATGCATCGGCGACATTCGCGGACGCGGGCTGCTGCTGGGAATGGAGATCGTCAAGGATCGCCGGACGAAGGAACCGGCCGACGAACTCGGCTCGAAGATCACCCGCGAATGCATGAACCTCGGCCTCAGCATGAACATCGTGCAGTTGCCCGGCATGGGCGGCGTGTTCCGGATCGCGCCGCCGTTGACCGTCAGCGACGAAGAGATCGATCTTGGCCTCGCGCTGCTCGGGCAGGCCATCGAGCGATCGCTGTAGCCGGTTCGTCAGCGGGCGACGCGCGACAGCCCTATCTGGGGGCTTCGTCGCGCGCCGTCGCTCACACGATCACAGCGTCACACGGCCATTTCCGGCGGAGCCTGGCGGAAGCAGCGCGTGATCCACGCCAGATAGAACAGGCCGGCGGCGAACCAGACCGCGCCGAGCACGAGCGCCGTCTTTTCCAGGCTCGACAGCAGCCAGATATCGGCGATCGCGCCGACGAGCGGGAACAGCAGCCCGCCGATGATCCCCATCGCCTGCGCGGTGCCCTTCGCGAGGTAATACTGGCGGATCACGCACAGATTGACCGCGGTGAACGCGAGGAACGCGCCGAAATTGATGAACGACGTCGACGTGGCCACGTCGAGCTTCAACGCGATGAGGCCCACGACGCCCGCCAGCGCGATGTTGAGCATCGGCGTCTTGTATTTCGGGTGCACGAAGCCGAAGAAGCGTTTCGGAAGCGCGTTGTCGCGCCCCATCGCATACAGCAGCCGGCCGACGCTCGCCTGAGCCGAAATGCCGGACGCGAACTGCGCCAGAATCAGCCCGGCGAGGAACAGCGTCACGAACACGTCGCCGCCCACCTTGCGGGCGATCTCGAACGCGGCGGAATCCGGGTCCTTGAACACAGCGCCCGGATGCGCAAGCTGCGTCGCATACGCGGCGATCACGAAGATCGCGCCGCCGATCAGCGCGATCAGCACGATCGCGCGCGGCACGGTCCGCTCGGGATCGATGGCCTCCTCGGTGAGCGTCGAGACGGCGTCGAACCCCAGGTACGAATACGCGGCGATGGCCGCGCCCGCCATCGTCACCGACAGCGGCACCTGCGGCTTGAAGAACGGCGTCGCGGAAATCAGCCCGCCCGGCCCCCTCATGGCCACGACGTAGTGGCAGCACAGCAGCACGAACACCGCGACGATCGCCAGTTGCACGATCATCAGCGCGATGTTGAAGCGATTCGCGAGTTCGATGCCGAGCACGTTGAGCACGCTCGTCAGCACGATGAACGCGACGATCCAGATCCATCCCGGCACGTGCGGAAACGCGGCGTTCAGGTACGCGGCGCCGATCAGCCAGATCACCATCGGCAGGAAGAAGTAGTCGAGCAGCGTGGCCCAGCCGATCAGGAAACCAGCATGCGCGTTGAAGGTCTTGCGCGTGTACGTGTAGGCCGAGCCGGCCACCGGAAAGCGCCGCGCGAGCTTGCCGTAACTGAGCGCGGTGAACACGATGGCGACCAGCGCGAGCAGATAGGCGAGCGCGGCGGTGTCGCCGCTCGCGCCGGACAGCACGCCATAGGTGCCGTACACGATCAGCGGCGCCATGTAGGCGAGGCCGAACATCAGCACGGACGGCAGGCCGAGGGTGCGCTTCAGGTGCGTTTCGTTGGCGGGCGCGGGTTGGCCCGGATGAGAAGTGGTCACGCGATGCTCCTGTGAATGTCACGCCCGTCAGGGCGAGCGAGGCCCCGGGTGGAGCCGCGCCACCCGTCGAATGAGAAAAAGGAAACGGCGCGCCGGCTCAGCGCGGCGCGATCAGCACCGCACGGCCCGTGGATGTATCGTCCGCGGGCCGCAGCCCGAGCGGTATGCGGGCGTCGTGGAGGTAGCGGTAATGCTCGCGGGCATCGACGAGCCGCGTGCGGTCGAGCCGCGTTGTCAGCACCGTCTCCGCCGCCGGCGCTTCGTCGACGACGTCGCCCCACGGATCGACGAGCGCCGACTCGCCGGGGAACGTGAGGCCCGCCTCGCCCGTTCCGTAGCGATTCACGAGCGCCGCGAACATCTGGTTTTCCATCGCCCGCGCGACGATCGCGCGGCGATGCACCGGCCCGAACGGGTCCATGTTGCCGTTCGTGACGATCAGCAGGTCCGCTCCCAGCGACGCCACCGCACGGGCGGTTTCGGGGAACTCGATGTCATAGCAGATCAGCAGGCCGACCATGAGGCCGCGAAACCGGCAGACCTCGAAACGGTCGCCCGCTTCGTACACGCCGACGTCGGACGCCCACAGATGGGTCTTGCGATAACGCAGCACGATCTCGCCGCGCTCGTCGATCAGCACGGTCGTGTTGTAGAAGCGTTCGCCGTCGCGTTCGGACAGGCCGATCGCGACGCCCACGCCGGCCTCGCGCGCGGCATCGCGCACGCGGGTCAGCGACGGGCCGTCGAGCGGTTCGGCGAACTGAGCGACGTTGTGGCGGTTCAGAAAACCGGAGACCGTGGTTTCCGGGAACACGATCAGATCGGTTCCCGGTTGGCGGCGCGCAATCAGATCGAGCACGCACTGCAGGTTCGTGGCGATCACGCCGTCCACCAGTGCGATCTGCGCCAGTTCGAGTTGCATGAATCAGGTCTCCTTTCATTGATTCGGGCGATATCGCATCGCAGTCATGCGCTGCGGTGCAAGGGTTCGGGCTATTATCAGCAAACAATATTCAGCGGAAATCACCCGGCAGGGTTACCACAATGGGGGAGAGGATGGCGCTCGAATGGAGCGATCTGGCGTTTCACCGCGAAATCGGCGCGGTCATCGAGGCGCTCGACGGACCACAGTTCTGGACCCGGCTCACCCGCACGCTCGAACGCCATGTCGCCTTCGAAAGCTGGGTCGCGCTGCGTTTCGAGCCGCGCGCCGCGCCGGCGGTCTGCGCCGAATCGCCGACGCCGGACGGCGCGGTGGACCTGATGTTCCGCGACTATCTCGCGGCGCTTTATCAACTCGACCCGTTCTACATCGATGCGTGCGAACGACCGGTGTCGGGTTTCGTCACGCTGGCCGACGTGGCGCCGGACAACTTCACGATGACCGACTACTACCAGCGGTATTTCCAGAAGAACATCGTCGGCGACGAGGTGCACTTCAACTGCCGGATCGACTCGCGGCAGACGTTCGCGTTCTCGCTGGGCTCGACGCGGCGCTTCAGCGACAGGGACTATGCGGTGCTGGCGGTCTGCGCGCCGTGGATCATCGCGTTGATGCGGCAACGCTGGCCGCACGAAACGTTCGATACGGCGCTGGCCGAGTCCGCGTCAGCAGTGACGCACAACGATGCCGCGCGCTTCGAGCGGATTGCGCAGACCGGCGGCCGCGCGGCGCTGACCTCGCGCGAGGTGGAGATCACGATGCTGACGCTCAGCGGATTTTCGACGCGGGCGATTGCGGAGAAGCTCGATATTTCGTTCGAGACGGTGCGGGCGCACAAGAAACACGTTTATGCGAAGCTCAACGTCAAATCGCAATCGGAGCTTTTTTCATTGTTCTATGAAGCGGTTTGAGTTTTGCGGGAAAAGACGCGTTGAGTGTCCCGGCCCGCGTCGGTAGCCGACAACGGCAAAACACCGGCTCAACGCGTGTTCCGTCTGTCGCCGCAATCGGTTGAGCGCCAGCCTGCCGCTAGGGTCGGCCAAGCATCGTCCCGCGGCATTTTTTGCTGCCGCAGCGGCAGCGGTATCCGTCGAGCGTCGCCTGATCCGTCTTCGGCGGCACTTCCAGCGCGTAGTCGATGAAAAGCTCCTCGCCGGGTCCGATGTCCCGGATCGCTTCGATGAACACGCGGTTGCCGTCCTCGATGGCCTCGCAGTTCGCCACGCACGCGTGATTGAGCCATCGCGCGCCGTTGCCGCCGCGGCCGCCGTCGATCACCCGGCCGTCCGAACGCCCGAACAGGAACGTATGCCCCTCCTCCGCGCGCCGCGAATGGTAGCGAGCCGCCTCGTTCCACGTGGTGACGAGCCCTTTGTATTCGAAAATGCGTTCGCCGGCGGCGAGCGGCTGCAGTGCAAACACGCCCTTGCCATGCACGGAGGATTTCCTGACGGTGACGCGTCTCATGGGCTCTGGAGTTCGAGGAAAGGCACGCAGTATAGCTCGCGAAAATGCAATGGAGACGTCTGCCAGCCGGCGTTTCCGGGCAACCTGTATCGACCTCGACCGCGGTGGTTCGCGCAACGAGAAACCGGCCACTCGCGCCGGGCTCAGCCCTGTTCGGGCTTCGCACTCGCGTCCGTCGCCCCGGTGTCGACGCGCCGGCCGCGCGCGATGTCGTCGCCGGCATTGCGCGCCAGCCGCCGCGTGACCAGGATCGACGCGAACGGGCATAAGCCGACCGCCACGAACGCCGGCCAGAAGTCGGACCACGCGAGCGTCGCGTGGCCGTTCAGCGTCCGCGTGATCTGCAGCACGATCCCCGCCACCGTCACGCCGAGGCCGAGCGACATCTGCTGCACGACGCTGCCGAGGCTCGTCGCGCGGCCCACGTCGCGGCTGTCGATCTCCGCGTAGGTCATCGAGTTGAGGCTCGTGAACTGCAGCGCGGGGAAAAAGCCGCCGAGCAGCACGACGGCCCAGATGAGCCACGTCGGCGTGCCGGGGAAAAACAGGCCGCAGGCGGCGATCGCCACGCCCGACAGCACCGCGTTGTAGATCAGCGTGTTGCGAAAGCCGAAGCGGCGCAGCACCGTGGAGGCGAGCGTGCGCATGAACATGCCGCCGAACGCCGACGCGCACGTGATGAGCCCGGATTCGAACGCGCTCATCCCATGGCCTTCCTGCAGCACGAGCGGCAGCAGGAACGGCACCGCGCCGAGGCCGATGCGGAACAGCGAGCCGCCGAGCACGCTCGCCTGGAAGGTCGGCACGCGGAAGAAGCGCAGATCGAGCAGCGGCCGCGGCACGCGATACGCGTAGCCGACGTAGAGCGCGAGCAGCAGCGCGCCCGACACCGCCATCCAGACCGCGGTGCGCACCGGCACGAGGCCGCCGTCAAGGAACGACAACCCCAGCATGAACAGCGACGCGCCGCCCGCCGACAGCGTGAAACCGGTCCAGTCGAGCGGCCCCGGATGCGGCTCGTGCGTGTTGCGGATGTGGCGGTTGGTCAGCCAGATGCCGAGGATGCCGATCGGGATGTTGATGAAGAAGATCAGGCGCCAGTGCAGGTAGGTCGTGATGAAGCCGCCGAGCAGCGGCCCGGCCGCCGGCCCGAGCATCGCCGGCACGCTCAGGTAGTTCATCGCGCGGATGTACTCGGAGCGTTCGACGACGCGGAAGATGATGATGCGCCCGACCGGCACCATCATCGCGCCGCCCACGCCCTGCACGAACCGCGCGAGCGTAAACGTGAACAGCGAGGTCGATGCGGCGCACAGCAGCGAGCCGGCGATGAAGATGCCGATCGCGACGCGGAATATCGTGCGGGCGCCGAAACGGTCGGCAAACCATCCGCATACGGGAATGAACACGCCGAGCCCGAGCACGTAGCTCGTGACGGCGACCTTCAGCGTGACGGGATCGTGGCCGAACGTGCGCGCCATTTCGGGCAACGCGGTGACGATCACGTTGGCGTCCACCGCCTCCATGAACATCGCACAGGCCACGATCACAGGGACAATGAAAGCCTTCAGGGCAAGGAGCATGGACAGCTGACGGACGGCGGCCGGAGCGGGAGAAGCCGGGATTATCGCATTGATCGGGCAGGGTTTCCCGCGATGACCGTGTCGTCATGCGCGGGTCGTGGGGCGGCGAACCGCGCGTCGCCGGTCGCGGGCGGGTGCATGGCCCCGGCGACAACGACGGTCCGAACCCCCGATGCCCCGCTGCCCAAACCCGTCGTCAGGAACCCGTCAGCTTCAGGTATTCGGTGCCCAGCGGAGTCAATTGCCCCTCTGCCCCAAGCAGGCTCGTGAAATGAGGGTCCGGGTTTTCGCGGCCGGTGAACCACGCGTAGCGAAACACGTCCGGGCGCATTTCGCAGGTTGTCACCATCTCCTGCATCTGCGCCTGCTGGGCCGCGAGCGTATCGATCTGCGAACCATCGCTGCCGCCATGCCAGTTCGCGAATTCGGTTACCCAGATCTGTTTGCCGTATTTGTCGAGACGGTCCAACTGCTGTGCGAGCCCGTAGTCGTACCAATGCATCGCGAGATAGTCGATGCGTGGAGCCCGGCCGCCGTTGGCCGCCTCGTAGTCCGCATAAAACGCGTCGAGCCAGACGATGGGATCGGAATAACCGGGCAGCGTCCCCCAGTTCATCGCCGGGCCGACGATCTTGACGCCGGTCTGCGCGGCGATGGCTTCGTAGCGCGGCCATAACGCCGCCGCCTGCGACGGCGTCATGTTCGCCTGATCGACAAGATTCGGCTCGTTCAGCACGAGCAGATACTTGATCGACGGATGGGCGCTCAGGTACGCAACGATCTGCGCGTCATTGAAGTTGCCGTTCCACAGCATCGGGATGAATTCCATCCCGAAGCGGGTTTCATAGTCGGCGGGAAGCCCCGCGTTCGGCGTCGGACTCCAGTTGTACCACCAGCTGACGTTCGGCGACACCGCGGCCATGTCGCCTGCCGACGCCAGATCGTATGCCATGCCGCGCTTTGAATTCTTTGCCGTCGTCGGCGGCGGCGCGGGCTGACCGTTCGGCGTGCCGGGCGAAGAACTGCTGGACGAACCGGCATCGCCTCCTCCGCCGCCGCACGACGCAATGCCGACCGCAATGGCCAACGCAAACAGGCGTGTCGTGAAACGGCGCGATGAACGGATCTGCATTGGATGCGAGCCAGATTAGGGTCCCTTCACCGTTTACGGCGTGCTGATCTGGACCTTTAGCGGCTGTCATCCGCCGCGAACGCGGGCAAGACCCGTTGCGCGGCGGCTCCATAGGTACCCGGTTCCCATAAAAGGTAACCCTTCTCCTCCGCTCGCCGGGGCGCATGAAGCGCGGCGCGGCGCTTCGATACGGCTCGCCGTCCGGCCCTGGCAGCGTGAACGCATCGGGTCGGCGCGTGACCGCCGTCCCCCGCATCAGCACGCGTCGTGGAACGACAACTCCACGCCGATGCGCTCGCCGCCGCGCACGCGGCTGATCGCATGCTTCAGATTCACGCGGTAATAACCGGCGCTGCCCTTGACCGGACGCTGCGCGGTGCTGATGATCGCCGCGTCGCCGAGGGTGAGCGGCAGCACCATCGGACGCGACTGCATGCGCGGGCGCTGCTCGGTCATCACGAACTCGCCGCCGTGAAAGTCGCGGCCGGGCTCGGTCAACAGCGCGACGACCTGAAACGGAAACACCTGCTCGCCATCGGCGCGTTGATGCAACGCCAGATAGTCGCCGTCGAGCAGCCGGTTCAGATGCGACTGCGGTTGGGTCTGCCCCGCCTCCCGGTTGAGCCGCACGAAAGCGTCCAGTTCGGCCGGGTAACGACGATCGGCGTCGAGGCTTTCGCTCCAGCGATTTGCGATGACGGCCAGATGACGATAGAACGCGATCCGCCATGCCATCCACGGCGCGGGCAGGTCGCCGCCGAAGTAGAACAGTTCGCCGCGTCCGGCGTCGTCCACGGCAAGCGTCACGCGGCGCAGCGCATTCGACATGCCCGCCTCGCGCCCAGCTTGGCGGGCGTGCTCCGGCAAAAGCAGGCGCGGCAACAGCGCGTAGCCTTCGCGGTCCAGTTGCTCGCCGAGGTCCGCCCAGTCGAGGCGATCGATCGCGGTGGTCGATGAGGTCATCGCAGGCATCCTGTTTCAGAAGCCCGGAAGGGTCGCGTTTCGCGGGCCGCCGGATTTCGGCGCGAGCGCCTTCTCGTGTTCGAGCAGCCAGCGTTTGCGGTGCACGCCCCACGCATAACCCTTGAGTTCGCCGTTGCTCGCGATCACGCGATGGCACGGCACGACGATCGCGACCGGATTCGCGCCGTTGGCCGCGCCGATGTCGATCGCCGCGCGCGGGTCGTCGAAGCCGAGTGCCTTCGCGAGCTTGCCGTAGGTCGTCGTGCTGCCGACCGGGATGCGGCGCAATGCGGCCCACACGCGCCGTTGCAGATCGGTGCCGGCCGTCGCGGTCGGCAACGCATCCAGCGCGTTCAGATCGCCCGCGAAGTAGCGGGCAACGGCATTCGCGATGCCAGCGGGCGCGGGTCCATCGGTCAGGTCCGCCGGCGCGGCGCTGCCGTCATGCTCGCGCAGACCGCGATGCAGACGCGACCTGTGATCCGCGAAATCGAGCGCCCTGATCTGCTGCCGTTCGTCCGTGACAAGCAGCATGTCGCCGAGCGGCGACGCCAACGGGCTCAAGAACAGTTTCATCACGCAATCCTCATTCGATGAAACGACTCGCGCGCCGGCCGGTGACCGGCCGTCAACGCGAATCGTGAAAAATCAACCCGACGGTGTGGCGTTTCCCGCGCCGCACGACGCTGACGCCATGGCGCATCGCCACCTTCCGGACGCCGCCGCGCTTCGCCGCCGCCGGACGATGATTGACGGTGAACACGACCGCATCGCCCCGGCGCAACGCGACGACGTCGGCATGCTGCCCGTTCGACGCGGTCTCCGTCATCACGAACTCGCCTCCCGCGAAGTCGTCGCCGGGCTCCGACAACAGGATCGCCACCTGCAACGGAAAAACATGCTCGCCGTAGAGATCCTGATGCAGGCAGTTGTAGTCGCCTTCGCCATACTGAAGGATCAGCGGCGTCGGCCGCGTCTGTCCCGCCGCGCGGCACCGGCCGAGAAACGTGTCGAGATCGGGCGGATACTGCACGTCGATGCGCAACAGCCGGTTCCATCGATTGGCGATCGGCGCGAGATGCGGATACAGCGCGTGACGCAGCCGGTCGAGCAGCGGCGGCAGCGGATACGCGAAATACTTGTACTCGCCGCGTCCGAAGCCGTGGCGGGCCATCACGATCCGGCTGCGATAACCGTGCTCGCTGCCGTACATCGCTGCCAGGCTTCGACATTGATCCGCATCCAGCAGGCTGGGCAATATCGCGTTGCCGCGAGCGTCGAGCGACTGCTCGACACTAACCCAGTCGAATGCGTCGGCCTTCGTGGCGGGTTTCGTGTCGGCCACGTTCGCGGCATGGATTTTCATCACGCGCGCTCCTCCACGAGCAGCGCGCGCTTGCGATCAACGTCCCAGCGATAGCCGGAGATCGGACCTTCGACGCCGCGGCCGGGCGCACGGTAGGGGTATTTGAACGCGGAGAACGAACGGGTTTTCATGGCGTGTCACTCGATGAATTGAAATTCGATGAATTGAACAGTGAGTGCCACTTTAGGCGTTTCACCGCGCGCGGGAACTCCGCTCCTTGCGGTTGAATTCTGCGCGGCCGCCGTCGCGACGCCCGAGCCCGCCCGACGAAAAACCCGCGCGAATGGCACCGCAAGAAACGGGTATCAGAGCATGAAGGCGATCGATATCGTTCGCTCCACGGAAAAGCAATCCCGCTTCTCCGTTCATCGAGATCAGCAAGGAGTCGAACATGTCGAAGGAAGAGGACAACAAGGCGATCGTGGGCCGCTGGTTCACGCGCTTCTGGGGCGAGCAATGTGACCTCGGCGTCGTCGACGAGATCGCCGCGCCGGACATGCTGCTCAAGTATTCGCTGCACGAGCCGCGCCGCGGCCGCGACGACATCAAGGCGTTCATGACCGGCTTCCGCGCGGCGTTTCCGGACCTGAACTTCTGGGGCGTCGCCGACCTGATCGCCGAAGGCGACTATGTGGTCGGCCAGTGGGAAGGCGGCGGCACGCACACCGGGCCGGCGTTCGGCGACTTCCTCGCGGGGTCGCTGCCCGCAGCGTCCGGCCGCGCGATGCGCTTCACCGGCACCACGGTGCTGCGCCTGAAGGACGGCAGGATCGTCGAGGAACTCGGCCTCGACGACGGCGTGACCGCGCTCACGCAACTGGGGCTCATCAGGACGGTTTGAGCGCGGACGGCGGCCGTTGCGGTTGCAGCGTCCTCGGGAACGCGGGCCGGCGAAAACCGGCCTGCCCGTGCTCGACGACGCTCGTGATCCAGTTGAACCGCGAAAAACGGAGCGTGTTTTCCGCTCCGCGGCCTTAGCGTGATCGCATCCTGAACACGCAACGAAGCCGGATCATGCTGCCACGCCTGCCGTTTCATACGCTCGCGGCGCAGCGCGAAAACCGCGGAAACGGGCTGCGCCCGGAACTGCATGCGCTGCTCGAACGCGGCCCCGCGGGAAACAGGCCTCAGCGCGGGCATCGAGCCGGACGAAGCCGGATTTCCGTGCGAACGTTCGGACGCGCCCGCAAATCACGAGAACCCGCCGCCGCCGGAGTGACGCAGCGCGCGCGCCTCGCGGGCATCAACTCGATGCGACGCTTTCCAGCACGAAGTCCTTGATCTCGCGCCGCGCGTCGTCGGATACCTGAACGATCTCCAGTCCGTAACGGAAGCGGTCGCCGTCCTGGCGGCGGTTCCTCACCTCGACCACGACCGCGACGGGCCGCGTGCGGCTGTCGACGGACAGGCTCATCGCCAGTTGCGCGCTTTGTCCGACGATCAGGAAATCGTCTTCCGTCGAGATGCCGAACCCGACCGAACTCATGTTCTCGATCAGCACGTCGGCCGTCGGGCGCTGATATTCGTGCGTCTGGAGCTTGCCGATGATCGACGTCGGCACCCGATGGTGCCGGCGCACGATCGCCTGCGAAACGACCTCGGGATACTTGAGAAAGTGGCAGCCGAGCGGTCCGGCGCTTTCGGGCAGCAGCCGCGTGTTGAAGCGGAACACGCGCGACCCGGTGAAGAGCCGCGCTTCGTAGACCATCCCGGTCGTGAGCGTCGGCGCGTCCTGTCGCGTGTGACGGGCGATCAACGCCTCGTCGGGAATCACGCCGGCGAGTTCCATGCGCAGCGCGTCCGTGCTGCCCGCCTGCGTCAGGTGAAAGAACTCGACCTTCTGCCGCAGATTCGGCAGCGTCGGCCCCTTGCGCGCGGCGACGGCGCTTTCGCCGGCCTCGCCGTGGTCCGCGGCGGCCGCGCCGAA
This sequence comes from Paraburkholderia caballeronis, assembly GCF_900104845.1. Lineage (NCBI taxonomy): Bacteria > Pseudomonadati > Pseudomonadota > Betaproteobacteria > Burkholderiales > Burkholderiaceae > Paraburkholderia > Paraburkholderia caballeronis. The sequence goes on from NZ_FNSR01000003.1 coordinate 48,767, forward strand.
AAGCAGCGCGCTTTTATCCGCCGCGCCGGCCGAGGCCGGCTCCATCGCGGCGGAAGCCCCGCTGGAAGCCGCGAACTGCGCCGGCACATTCTCACGGTGTCCCAGGCGATACAGGCGGTCGAGCAGCCACGGCGAATCGACCACGTAGCCCTTCTGAAGCAGCAGCTTGCCGTCGCTGCTATAAACCGCGAAATCGGTCGGTTCGCCAAGCCCTACGTCGCCGGAAGACAGTTTTATCAGCATCTTGTTGGCACCATCAGGAATCCGTATTCTCGCAGCCGCCCGCCGCCGCGCCCGCGGAGCCGGTCGCTCCCGTTCGCACCTCCGCGTCGCCCCGATCGCGGCCCTTCTTACTGCGCGCAGGCGCTGCGCTACCGTGCGCCGTCGACGACAGCGTCACCGTCCGTCCCCTCCCCCGAGGGACCGCGATGACCGCCGGCGGGCACAAACAGGGCATCGGGACCGAATCTTTCGAAACGATTTCAACGCCAGCGACAAAGAGTGCATTTATGCTGTTTCACCGTTATGACGGCAACGCTCCGCATCGGCAATCCTTTGTCGTGCATACGATACCCTGACTATTTCCTGCCGAACAGAACTTTTAACGGCGCTTTTACGGCCAAAGCAGAGGTCACAGCAGAGGCGCGGTGTGGCGCCCCACTCGCCGGCGAAGAATGGAGTAACGTAGCGTTTCCCCGACTTTAGCCAGCCATTGCCCCCATGTCCCGCTCCCGCCAGCTTCATCTCGGCGCGTTCATGCGGCCGGTCAGCCTGCATACCGGCGCATGGCGTTTCCCCGGCGCGTACCCCGATGCGAACTTCAACTTCGCGCATCTGAAGCGCTTCGTGCAGACCCTGGAAAAAGCATGCTTCGACGCGTTTTTCATGGCCGACCACCTCGCGGTGCTGAACATGCCGGTGAACGCGCTGAAGCGCAGCCACACCGCGACGTCGTTCGAGCCGTTCACGCTGCTGTCCGCGCTCGCGGCCGTGACCGAGCGGATCGGCCTCGTCGGCACCGCGTCCACGACGTTCGACGAGCCGTATCACATCGCGCGCCGCTTCGCGTCGCTCGACCATCTGAGCAACGGCCGCGCGGGGTGGAACCTCGTGACCACGTCGAACCCCGACGCCGCGCTGAACTTCGGCCGCGAAGAGCACATGGAGCACGACGAACGCTATCGCCGCGCGCGCGAGTTCTACGACGTCGTCACCGGCCTGTGGGATAGCTGGGCCGACGACGCGTTCGTGCGCGACGTCGAAAGCGGCCTGTTCTTCGATCCGGAAAAGCTGCACGTGCTCGATCACAAAGGCCCATACCTGTCGGTGCGCGGCCCGCTGAACATCGCGCGGCCGGTGCAGGGCTGGCCGGTCGTCGTGCAGGCCGGCTCGTCCGAGGCCGGCAAGCAGGTGGCCGCCGAAACCGCCGATGCGGTATTCACCGCGCAGCCGACGCTCGCGGCCGGCAAGCGTTTTTATGCGGACGTGAAGGGCCGCCTCGACCGGCTCGGCCGCCCGCGCGACCATCTGAAGATCCTGCCGGGCGCGTTCGTCGTGGTCGGCGACTCGCACGACGAGGCGCTCGAAAAACGCGCGCAGCTCGACACCTTCGTCCATTACGACAGCGGCATCGCCTCGCTGTCGATCGCGCTCGGCCACGACGTATCGTCGTTCGATCCGGACGGTCCGCTGCCGGAGATCCCGGAGACGAACGCGAGCCGCACGTCGCGCGAGCGCGTGGTCGAATGGGCGCGCGCGGAGCAGTTGACGATCCGCCAGCTTGCGCAGCGCGTCGGCGGTTATTCAGGCTTGCAGATGACCGGCACGCCGGTCGAGATCGCGGACCAGATGGAGCAGTGGCTCGTCGAGGAAGGCAGCGACGGCTTCAACGTGATGTTCCCGTATCTGCCGGCGGGTCTCGACGACTTCGCCGGCAAGGTGGTGCCCGAGTTGCAGCGGCGCGGCATCTTCCGCCGCGAATACGAGGGCACGACGCTGCGCGATCATCTCGGCCTGCCGCGTCCCGGCAACCGCTTCTTCGGCGGCGACCCGGGCCGCTGATCGCGCGTTGACCTTCCGCCGCCTCGCCCATGCGGCGCGTTTCCGGATAGCACCATGAACGCCAACCACGAACTCGCCGGCATGTGCCTGTGCCGCGCCGTCGAATACGCGGTGCGCGACGAATTCGCGTATGCGATGAACTGCCATTGCTCGCAATGCCGGCGCGCGACCGGCTCCGCGTTCAAGCCGTTCGCCGGCATCGAGCGGAGCAAGCTGCGCATCGCGCGCGGACACGACGCGCTGGCCGTGTTCGGCGACGCGAACGCGGAACACGACGTGCATTGCCGTCATTGCGGGTCGCTGCTGTATTCGGTGGTGAGAGCCGGCGCGTTCGTGCACGTGACGCTCGGCACGCTCGTCGATGCACCCGCGATCCGGCCGTCCGCGCACATCTTCGTCGGCTCGAAAGCGCCGTGGTTCACGATCACCGACAACCTGCCGCAATACGACACGCTGCCGTGACGCACGGCGGCCGGGATTCGCTCCACCGCGCTTGGTCCGCGCTGGCAACCGTGCAAAAGCCAACGCCGCGGTCACGCAACGACGAGCCGGTCCACCACCTGCCGCACGCCCTTCGCGGCCCACGCCGCGCCGCAGGCCGCGCGCCGCTCCGCGAGCGACGCGACGGTGCCCGTCAACGTAACGACGCCGTGCTGCACGTCGATGTCGATGCGCGAGAATTCGCGTTGCGCGCGCCGCGCGAGCGCGGCGGAAATCTGCGCGGCGACGTCGGCGACCGCATCGCTGTGGCGCACGACGATCTGGTTCGCGACGCCGACGACGCCGCGCATCGCGCCGACGACCTTCTCGGCCGCGTGGCGCTGGTAGCCCCAGTCCACTTCGCCGCTCAACGTCACGCAGCCGCGCTCGACCTCGACGCGGATGTCCTTCTCCGCGAGCCCGGCCTGCCACCGCAGCGCCAGCACGATCGCCGCCGCGAGGTCTTCGTCCTCGTGCCGCGCGCGCGGACGCTCCGGCACGTCCAGTTCCATCACCAGCGCGCGGCTGCCGGCAACGCGCTGCACGGCCTTCTGCGCGGCGAGCTTCTGCGCATAGTCCGGCACGGTGCCCGACAGCGTGACGACACGCTCATGCACGTTCACCCTGATGTTCGCCGCGTCCACCTGCGGATCCCACAGCAGTTCGCCCTCGACGTCCTGCTTCAATGCTTCGTCGGATTTCATCTGCGTCTCCGGTCGCCATCAACGATGCCCGCAGTCAGCATCGCGCCGCGCGCCGAATCGCCGTTGATGTCGATCAAACGCGAAGCAGACGCGCGGCACGCTCACTCCATATGCATGCCGCCGTTCACCGCGATGTCCGCGCCGGTCACGAACGCCGCATCGTCCGAGCACAGGAACGCGATCAGCGCCGCGACCTCGTCCGGCTTGCCGAGGCGGCCGACCGGAATCTGCGGCAGGATCCGCGACTCCAGCACGTCGTGCGGCACCGCCTCGACCATCGCGGTCGCGAGATAACCCGGCGACACCGTGTTCACCGTCACGCCTTTCCGCGCGACTTCGAGCGCGAGCGCCTTCGTGAAACCGTGCAACCCCGCCTTCGCGGCCGAATAGTTCGCCTGGCCATACGCCCCGCGCGAGCCGTTCACCGAGCCGATGTTCACGATGCGGCCGAAGCCGCGCCCGATCATTCCCGGCAGGAACGGCTTCGTCACGTTGAACGCGCTGTCGAGATTCGTGTGCAGCACCGCGTCCCAGTCCGCCTTCGACATCTTCGCGAACGTCGCGTCGTGCGTGACGCCGGCGTTGTTGACCAGCACGTCGACCCGGCCATACGTTTCGAGCACGTGCTGCGCGCATTGCGCGCACGAGTCGAAGTCCGACACGTCGACCGCGAACGTGCGAAACGTCCGGCCCGCCTCCCGTTCCGCCGCGAGCCAGCGTTCGACGTGATCGTTGTGCGTCGAATGCGATACGGCGACTTCCATTCCGCTGTCGCGAAGCCGGCGGCTGATCGCGCTGCCGAGTCCGCCCATTCCGCCCGTCACGAAGGCGACGCGTGTTGTCTGCATGATGCTCTCCTCGTTGAATGCCGGATCGTCCGCGCGGGCGCAATGCTCGCCGCGCGGACGGCTTCGGTGGCGCGCGCCGCGGACGATCGCGGCGCGCGCTGTCTCCTCACTCGACGACCAGATCGTCGACGACCGCGCGCACGCCCGGCGCCGACCACGCGGCGCCGCGCGCGACCGCGCGCTCAGCATGAGAGTGCACCGTGCCGGTGAGCGTGACCGTGCCCTCACGCACGGTCACGCCGATATGCTTCGCCTCGCGCGCCGCGTGCCGCTGCATCGCGCCGCGAATCTGCGCGCCGATCGTCTCGGGCTCGATCGTGCGCTGCACCACGACCCGGTTCACGACGTCGATCACGCCGCGCAACTGCGAGATCGAACGCGCGGCCATCTCGGCCTGCCAGTTCCATTCGACTTCGCCGGTCAGCGTCACGTGGCCGTTCTCGACCTGCACGTGCACCGCGTTCTCGGTGAGGCCGACGGTCCAGTGCAGGATCGAGCGCGCGACGTTCGCGATGTCCTCGTCGGTCCGCACGTCGTGGCCCGGCAGACGCACGGCCATTTCGACGACCACCGCGCGCACGCCGTCGATGCGCTGCGCGGCGCGCTCGGCGGCGAGCTTTTCGGCATAGCTCGCCGGGTGGCCGGACAGCGTGACCACGCGGTCCGTCACCTCGACGCCGATGTTCGACGCATTCACCGCCGGCTCCCATTCCAGTTCTTCCTCGACATCGTGCTTCAACTGCAGATCGGTTTTCATCGTCGGCTCCCGAGAATGACGCCGGACACGCAGCGCCGTCGTTGAGTCGAGCTTTGCACTGCGCCGCCGGGCCGCGGCTGATCCAGGTCAACGGCGGCCGGATGCGGGCCTCTATCTTCGAACTGCGCGTGCGAGCACGTCGCGACGCGCGCGTTTCGCGTTTCGTTTCGCTTCGACCACCGGAGACCACTATGACCGGGATTCCGCCGCTCACCTACGAACCGTCGCCCGCGTTGCCCGCTCCACCGGGCGGAGACACGCCGGCCGTCGTGGACCTGCCGCCGCCGCGCAGCGCCGCGGGCGCGCCGCTGCTGGCGGCGCTCGCGCGGCGCGCGAGCGCCGCACGTTCTCGATGGAGCCGCTCGACATGGCGACGCTCGGCGAACTGCTGTGGGCCGCGGACGGCGTGAACCGTCCGGCCGACGGCGGCCGCACCGCGCCGTCCGCGCATGCGTTCAACGAGATCGACATCTATGTCGCGCTGCCGCACGGCGTCTATCGCTACGAGCCGACGCGGCACCAGTTGGTGCTGAAACACGCGGTGGACGCGCGCAACCTGACCGGCTATCAGGACTACGTCGGCCGCGCGCCGCTCGATCTCGTGTACGTGATCCGGACGGCGAAGCTGCTCCACGCGCCGCCGCAACTGCGCGAGACGTTCGCGGCAGTCGCGGCCGGCGCGATCGCGCAGAACGTGTCGCTGTACTGCGCGTCGGAGGGGCTGGCGACGGTCGTGCGCGGGTGGATCGACCACCGCGCGCTCGCGGATGCGCTGAAGCTCAACGAGGACGAACTGCCGATCCTCGCGCAGACGGTCGGCAGGCCGGGGGTGGCGTAGCCGGCTTGAGGAAAGGAAAGGCGCGGGATGCTGCCGGAAGCGAAGGAGCAACCCGCGCCCGACACACGCGGGCATGTCCTACTGCGCCGCGCCCATGCTCCGGCGAAAATCCAGCGCGGCATCGTACAGCCGCTGCGCGCATTCGCGATACAGCGGGCCGGGGCCGCCGTCGGTGTCGTACATGCCGCGGCAGATTCCCTTCAGCCGGATGATCGTCACGCCGTCACTCACGGTCCGTTCCGCGCGCAACGACGCGACGCCGTACTGATGCGGCTCGCCGGTTTCGATCGTGCTCGCGTCGGCGCTTTCGACCCTCGTCGCGGAGTGCTGGTCGATGAAGTCGCGCGTATGCGTCCAGCGGGTATCGCAATCGCGCGGCGTCGAACACGACAGCGACGCGACGATCCGCGCGGCCTCCAGCTTCTGCTCGGTGCGGCGAAATTCGTCCGGCGGCACCGACGACGCGCAGGCCGCCACGGTCAGCATCGCGGCCGACGCGGCGGCAAGCGCGCTTGCGCGCGGGAGGAAACGCAGTCGGCACATGCGAGAAACCGCGCCGCGTCCGGTCCGGACTTCCGTTCGTGTATTCATGCGTGCAGCGGCAGGCCCGGCCGCGCGAGGCGCGTCGGGCGGTCCATCGAACACGGGGCCGCTCGCGCGGCCCCGCTCCCTTGCGCCGTTGCGGCGGCTCGCCCGCCGATCCGCCCGACACCGGAAAACCACCGCCGCGCGACGCATCGAGCAGGCGTCATCGTCATCCGATGCCGGCCACCGGAGACCCGACGCGAACGCCGGGCCGTCCGCTCACTCCGCATGCGCGGCGCGCTTGCCGCTGCCGGCGTTCGCCTCGGCCGCGTCGTCGTGCATGTCGTCGTGCATGTCGTCGTGCGCCGCGTCGCGCTCGCGGCCGGCTGGGGCCAGCGCGCCGAACGACGCCCACCACGGCGCTTCCCACGCGGCGACGCAGCCGCGGCACGCGCCGCGCATCACCGCGCCCAGTTCGCTCTGGCCATGCGCGAAACCAGCCACGCTGTCCTGCCAGATCGCGATGTTCGCCGCCATGCACTCGCGCATCAGCCCCTGATACGCGAGCGCATACGCATTCCAGTCGCGCGCGGCGGACAACGTATCCCACGCATGGCCCACGCGGCCGTGGCTGATTTCCAGTGAAGTCGGGTTGTCGGTAAACATGATCGTGTTCCTCGATCGGTATTCCGGCCGCCGCCCGGACCCGGCAGCCGGACCGTTATGCACAGGCCCGGGACATGGTCGTTCCATCAATAGCGTCAGGCGCCCGCGGCGGTGTCGGTGCCGCGCACCATCAGCACCGGCACGGTCGTGATGCGCAGAAACCGCTCGGCGACGCTGCCGAGCATCATCCGCTTCAGCCCGCGCCGGCCGTGCGTGCCCATCACGACGAGATCCGCGCCGTAGCGGTCGGCGCAGCGTTTCAGGCAGGTCGGCACGTCGTCGGCGACGGATTCGGTCTCCGCCAGCTCGGTGTCGCCCTTCATCCCCATCCGCGCGATCGCGTTCTGCGCGTTCTCCAGCACCTTCGCGCTGTCCTTGCGCGCCGCGTCGATCAGCGCGCCCGGATCGTAGTAGCCCGCATACGGCAGGAACGGCACCTGGTCGACCACGCACACGACGCGCAGGTCGCCCTGCGTCACGGACGCCATCCGCAGCGCCTCGTCGAGCGCCTCGACCGATGTGTCGCTGCCGTCCATCGCGACAAGTATCTTCTTGTACATCTGCGACTCCTTATCGACGCCCTGGCGTGCCGCGCGGCGCGCGCCGCAGGGCCATGGGAAACGGCGCGAGGCCGTGGTTTCATCATCATCGCAGACGACCGGCCACGCTTGACGTGAATCAACCATTCAGGGCGGCACGTCGGCGCGGCCGGCATGCGGCCAGGCTGCCCCCGGCTTCCCGCGACGACTTGCGGGACCGGCCCGCCCAAGGCAGCATAGGCATCCCGCACGGCAGGTCAGCACCAGACCGACCGCTTACATAAACGAAAGAAATTTCGACTGGAGACTCCGATGGCGACCGCCACCCCTATTTCCGCCGCCCGCCCTGGGCCGCAACCGCCGTCCGGCGCGAGCGCCGCCGCGCTGCCCGACGCGGGCTCGATCGCCGCGCGGCTCGACCGCCTGCCGTCCACGCGCACCATCTGGAAACTCGTCGCGCTGTTGAGCCTCGGCTTCTTCTTCGAGCTGTACGACCTGCTGTACACCGGCTACGTCGCGCCGGGGCTCGTGAAAAGCGGCATCCTGACGACCACCACGCACGGCCTGTTCGGCACCACCGGCGTCGCAAGCTTCATCGCCGCGCTGTTCGCGGGCCTGTTCGTCGGCACGATCGCGTGCGGCTTCCTCGCGGACCGCTTCGGCCGCCGCGCGGTGTTCACGTGGTCGCTGCTGTGGTACTCGGCCGCGAACGCCGTGATGGCGTTCCAGGACACCGCCGCCGGCCTGAACTTCTGGCGCTTCGTCGCGGGCGTCGGGATCGGCGTCGAGCTGGTCACGATCGGCACCTATATTTCAGAGCTGGTGCCGCGCCACATCCGCGGCCGCGCGTTCGCGTGCGAGCAGGCGGTCGGCTTCCTGTCGGTGCCGGTCGCCGCGTTCCTCGCGTTCCTGCTGGTGCCGCACGCGCCGTTCGGTCTCGACGGCTGGCGCTGGGTCGTGCTGATCGGCGTCGTCGCGGCCGGCTTCGTCTGGTGGATCCGCCGCCAGTTGCCGGAAAGCCCGCGCTGGCTCGCGCAGCAGGGCCGGCTCGCGGAGGCCGACCGCGTGATGGCCGACCTCGAAGCGAAGGTCGAGGCCGAGTCGGGCCAGCCGCTGCCGCCGCCCGCGCCGCCCGAGCCGGTGCTCCCGCGCGGCAGCTTCCGCGACATGTGGGTGCCGCCGTACCGCAACCGCACGATCATGCTGGTCGTGTTCAATGCGTTGCAGACCGTCGGTTTCTACGGTTTCGCGAACTGGGTGCCGACGCTGCTGATCCAGCAGGGCATCACGATCACGACCGGCCTGCTGTATTCGAGCCTGATCGCGATCGCCGCGCCGGTCGGGCCGATCATCGGCCTCTTCATCGGCGACCGGATCGAGCGCAAGACCGCGATCGTCGTGACGGCCGGCGTGATCGTCGTCGCCGGCCTCGCGTTCAGCCAGACGAAGAATCCGGCGCTGCTGGTCGGCCTCGGCATCTGCCTGACACTCGCGAGCAACATCATGTCGTACAGCTTCCACGCGTATCAGGCGGAACTGTTCCCGACCGCGATCCGCGCGCGGGCCGTCGGCTTCGTTTATTCGTGGAGCCGCTTCTCGGCGATCTTCACCGCGTTCCTGATCGCGTCGGTGCTGCGCGGCTTCGGCACGACCGGCGTGTTTACGCTGATCGGCGGCGCGATGGCCGGCGTGATGCTGGTGATCGGCCTGATGGGGCCGCGCACGAACGGGCTCGCGCTCGAAAAGATCGCGCACTGATCCGCGCCGTAGCGGAAACCGGGCCGGCGCGTCGTGCCCGCGCCACGCCCGGTCCGCCTCGCCCTCGCGCGGCGAAGGTCCGCGCGCCGCCTTGGGGACGGCCCGAATGACGGTTCCGGCAACGGCGGAAACCGCCGTTCCGGCACCCGCGCATCGGTCCCCCAATGCCGGTTTCTGTTGCCTCGGCCGCCGGAACGCACTACCATACGCGGCTTGCCCAGCATTGCACGAAGATCAGCGCCGCCTCGCACTATGCCCGAGGGCGTTCGCCCGGCGCGGGTACGGCCATTCGCCTCCGCCCCTTTCCCCTGCAATCTCATTGTCGCCGGCAGGCCGCGCAGCCTGTCGCGAAACCGTTTGTGTCCCTGCCCGGTCGAGTCGGGCAGGTTTCCAGGAGAATGGATTGACCAGCCATGATCGTGAAGACCCGCGGCCGACCACGGCGCGGCCGTCCCGCCGTGGAGCGAAAGACAAAACCGCCGAAGTCGCGTCGCCCGAGTCCGCCTCGCAGCTCGAAACGCGCCAGCACCAGATGCGCGCGCTCATCAAGCTGGGCCGCGAACGCGGCTACCTGACCCACGCCGACATCAACGACCACCTGCCGGACAACTTCGCGCAGACCGCCGCCCTCGAAACGATCGTCGCGACGTTCAACGACATGGGCGTGCAGGTATACGAGCAGGCGCCCGACGCCGAGGCGCTGCTGCTCGGCGAAGGCTCGACCACCGCGTCGCAGGACGAGGAAGCGGACGAGGAAGTCGAAGTCGCGCTGTCCACCGTCGATTCGGAGTTCGGCCGCACGACCGACCCGGTCCGCATGTACATGCGCGAGATGGGTTCGAGCGAGCTGCTGACGCGCGCCGGCGAAATCGAGGTCGCGAAGCGGATCGAGGACGGCCTGCACGAGATGATCCAGGCGATCTCGATGTGCCCGTCGATCGTCGCGTCGATCCTCTCGGACGCCGCGCGGGTCGAGGCCGGCGAGTTGCGCATCGACGAGCTGGTCGACGGCGTCGGCCAGGAGTCGGCGTCCGCCGACGAGGCCGCGCCGGCCGAGACCGACGCCGACGTCGAAATCGACGCGCAGGCCGCCGAGGAAGAAAGCGACGGCGACGACAGCGACGACGACATCGACGGCAGCGACGCGAGCAAGGCGAACGAAGCGCTGCTCGAACAGCTGAAGGCGGACAGCCTCGCGGTGTTCGCGCGCGTGCGCGCGCTGTTCTCGCAGCTGTCGCACACCACCGACGAGAACGCGCGCGCGTCCGCCGCGGATATCCGCATTCACGAAGAGATCCAGCGCGAACTCGCGCCGATCCGCTTCACCGCGCGCACGATCGACCGGCTGTGCCAGGAACTGCACGCGCAGGTTGCGCAGATCCGCGCGATCGAGCGGAACGTCCTGCAGATCGCGGTGGACCGCTGCGGGATGCCGCGCGAAGCGTTCGTCGAGTCGTTCCCGGGCGAGGAAACCGACCTCGACTGGACGACCCGCATCGCGGCCAAACCGGCCGCCGCGCGCTACGGCGCGTCGCTCGAACGCAGCCTGCCGGCGATCCAGGCCGAACAGCGCAAGCTCGCGGACATCGAAGCGGCCGCGTCGCTGTCGCTGAAGCAGATCAAGGAGATCAACCGGCGCATGACGGTCGCCGAGTCGAAGATGCGCCAGGCGAAGGACGAGATGGTCCGCGCGAACCTGCGCCTCGTGATCTCGATCGCGAAGAAGTACGTGAACCGCGGCATGCAGTTCCTCGACCTGATCCAGGAAGGCAACATCGGCCTGATGAAGGCGGTGGACAAGTTCGAGTACCGGCGCGGCTGGAAATTCTCGACCTACGCGACGTGGTGGGTCCGCCAGGCCGTCACGCGCGCGCTCGCGGACCAGGCGCGCACGATCCGCGTGCCGGTGCACATGATCGAGACGATCAACAAGCTGAACCGGATCTCGCGCGAGATCCTGCAGCAGACCGGCATGGAAGCGCATCCGGCCGAGCTGGCCGAGCGCATGGGGATGACCGAGGAGAAGGTGCGCGGCATCCTGAAGATCGCGAAGCAGCCGGTGTCGCTCGAAAGCCCGGTCGGCGACGACGGCGACGCGACGCTCGGCGACATGATTGAGGATTCGTCGTCGAGTTCGCCGGCCGACGCGGCGATCCACGCGGACATGCGCGCGGCGATCGACGAGGCGCTGAAGGCGCTGTCGCCGCGTGAGGCGAAGGTGCTGCGGATGCGCTACGGCATCGACACGCCGTCGGACCACACGCTGGAAGAAGTCGGCAAGCAGTTCGACGTGACGCGAGAGCGGATCCGCCAGATCGAAAGCAAGGCGATGCGCAAGCTGATGCACCCGAGCCGCGCGGACAAGCTGCGGCCGTTCCTCGAACGGTAAGCCGGTCACGGCTCAGGCTCGATAAAAAGCCCGCCGCTTCATGCGGCGGGCTTTTTTTCTGGCGCGCGATTTTCGATTGCTGTGAACGAACAATAAAGTCTGACACGAGACAATATAGTTAGACACAAACTGTTTGCGCGCCGTTACCCTCCTGCCGCTCATTCAACGGAGCTGGCATGCGGGCAAGACGTTTCAGGACACAGCAAGACATCGAGCGGTATGTGGCCCAAGGCTATGGGCATGGCGTCGGCGCAGGATACAAGCCATGGCTTCGCGTGCAGGATGTTCCGTCACGCGGACGTTCGCGAAAGGTCCATGGGCTCAAGACTGGGCGCATTCATCACGTGCTCTCCGATCTTGAGTATCGCTATCTTGCCGCGCTCGAATTTTCAGAGCGCGTTGTCGATATCCGCGAACAGTTCCCTCTTCTTCCGGTTGCATCGGTCCAGGATATCGCCCGTCGACGTGGCATCCGCTATCCACTTTATGCAGGGACGACCGTGCCTTTCGTGATGACGACCGATTTCGTCGTCACCGTAAAATCAGACGACGGTTCGGTTCGCGAGTTCGCGCGAACGGTCAATTTGATGATCTGGTGGTTCACCGGTCGCGCCTGGGCGAGAGGCGCTGGCTTCACCAGATTGAACAGATCGCGAGCACTCATTTCGTCGGCATGCTGACCATCGACGAACTGCAGCATCTGCGTGTGGCGAAGACCGGTGGCAAGGAAAACATGCTCAACTTCTTTGTGAACCTCATCAACAGCATCGGCATACCGGTCGTGTTCGTTGGCACAAATTCGATGATCGACCTCTTCTCGGATGTGATGCGCAACGCAAGGCGCGCCACAGGACTCGGGCTGAGCGACTTCAGGCAGCCGGCGAGTGACGATCCGGCATGGGCGCTCCTGGTGGACGCTGCATGGCAGTACCAGTGGATTCGCCATGCAGAGCCACTGACCGTCGAGCCGCGCAATGTGCTGTACGACCTGGCGCAAGGCGTGACGGACATCCTGATCAAGCTGCTCGTGCTCGCCCAGCGGCACGCGATCCATACGGGCGAAGAACGCCTGACGGCCAGACTGTTGCGCACCATCGCCGACACACGGATGCAGTTGCTTAAACCAGCGCTGGATGCACTGCGTAGCGGCGACACCACGCGCATGGCGAAATTCGAGGATCTGCTTCCACCCGACACCCAGATTGCCGCGATGATGGGAGTGATCGACAGGGACGCGCGCGTGCCGTCACAGCTGTCGACGCTTCGTAATATGCGGCGACCGGTCGCCGCAAGCGCTGTGCCATCTTCGCCGGAAGTGGGCGAAATGACCCGAAATCCAGCGACCAGCACTGCGAACGCTGGAGAGCGGATTCCGTCCGAAGCACGCGCCTTTGCCGCGCATGAAGCACCGCTTGTTGCATTACGGGACGCCGGATGGCTGCTGGAAGATGCTCTTGAATTTTCGACGGCATATGCTGCCTCATGACTTCGAGGCCGGCACTCCTGTTTTTTGTTCCGTCGCTGCCTGACGAGACCATCCAGTCGCGCGTTGCCCGACATCACGTGCTGTCGGGCAACCGGGTCGAGGCAGAGACATTTCTGGACCTGTTTGGCAGCACCCCGTTTGCGTTGGAGCAAATCGTGTCGCCGCCGATACTGCATCTTGCGGATCGCACGGGTCACAGTTCGCCTGCGGCACGGCAAAAGCTTCTGGAACAGAATACGCTGTGGCCGCTGTTCGAGCCATTTCTGGCCGGCGGGCCACAATCCACTGCCACAGACATTGGCGCCATGGTGAGTCGGCTACCTCGCCGCGTCGTCGGGCATCACGGAGAAGCGCGGTTGTGTCCAGCATGCGTGAAAGAGGACGTTCATGCGTTTGGCATGGTTACTGGCACCGTGCCCACCACGTGCCGGGCGGCAGCGTGTGTTGGCGACACGGCGGGCGCTTGCTGTCGAGCTGCCCTCAATGTCGTCGACCGTTCCAGTTTCGCGCACGTCTGCTGCGTCAACCGTGGCACGCCTGCCACTGTGGCTGGCACGTGGAAGGCGCGGAAGACACGAGTGCGTTGGACCTGCGGGGCATGCTTGATTACGCGCGTTTCGCCCACGATCTGCTTGATTACCCGTTGGGTCAGGTAGGCCGCTATCGCCTGCGTGCTGCGTATCAGAGCCGTATTCGCGAATTGGGCTTCGGATGGGGATCGCAGGTACAGGCGAAAGCCTTCCAGGAACACTTGATCGGAGAATTGGGTGACGCCTTTCTTTCCGCGATAGATCCGGCGTTCGCCTCAAAGAGGATGAGCTTCTGGATACGCTTGACAGGTGGCGACAGCACCACCTGGGATATGCCGATTACCCGGCACCTGCTGCTGGCGATGTATCTTTTTGGTACGCGAGACAAGTTTGCGCTTGCCCTGCAACGAGTGTCCGATGAGGATGCAGTTCGCGGCACGAGGGCGGCTGAGTCCCATTCTGTGCGTTCCGTGGCGTTGCCTTCATCCACACCACGTGCAGCGCACCAGGGCCGGATACGGGACGAGCTAACAAAAAATCCGAAAACGACGCTTGAAGACCTGTGGCGCAGAACGAATCTGCATCACATCGTGGCTCTACGAGCATGACCGGAAATGGCTTATTGAAACGCTCTCAGCGCCGAGAACGGACGGAGCGAGCCGAAGGTCGTCTGCAGAAACAGCGTCACCGGACGACGAGCGTTTTGCAGCGCACGTGGACACGGTCGCCGCCGAGTTACTCGCACGGTCCGGCAAACCGCAACAGGTGACGAAGGAGCGCATGCTCGCAGCGCTCCCTGTGTCTGTCGCGGACACGCCCCGGCACCGCGAGCGATATCCACGCACGCTCAAGCGGGTTATCGACAACCGGGAGTCGACGTGGCACTTCAGGGCAAGGCGGTTGTGGTGGGCATATGCCGTGCTGGGCGCACGGGGAGACGCACCTCCAATGATCGAAGCTGTAGTTCTGTCCGGTGTAGGACTATACGCTGCCCAGGCAATCATCGAATACTGTGGATGGGAGCACTTGTTACCACTGGCTCCAAATATCGATGTGCTGGAAAAACTGTCCGGAGCGGGAATCACGATCAAATGGGATGGTCCCCCTGCGTGGCGAGGTCAGGCTATTGGCGGCCGGGCATATCGACGCCGGAAATGAGGCGGATCAAGAATGATCGAGCGCGGCAGTCTGCGCTAACACGTTCGCTGAAAATGCGTAGTAGGTACCCCTTCCACGCGATCGCGAATCTCATTACCACTCAATCGCATCTCGAAAAACAAGATTGGTCAATCTCTGATATTGATTGACATAAACGTTGATTAATTCCGACGTCTCTGTTCAATCTGATTGACGCTTTTCTGTTGCAACCCCTAAATTTCGGTGCCGATAGCTGCGAAAGCAACGACCTCACCTCGTGCCTTTCAACCGGAATGGGATGTGTGAATGAATGCTGTGACCAAAAGCTTCACCGACGCGCTGCGCCACCCGAGCGCGCGTTTGAGCCAGCGTCTGCGGGTCTGGGTCGGGATTCTCGAACACGACTTTGACGTGGTCAAGTTCCGGGTGCGCGGGGGATTCTGCAAGGACTATACGGCGGATGTGACGGTGACTTCGTCGCAGCTCGATCTCGACGGCAAGCAGTACGTCGGACGGCGTGCCGGGCTGCAGGTCGATGAGCGCGTGGCCGTGCCCTCGGTCAGCTATGTCGAATCCGTCGATCATGAAGCCGCCACTTTCAATGGCGTGATCACGCGTATCGAGCGTATCGGCGTGAGCCGCGACGAAGCGACCTACCGGCTGCGCATCGAGCCGCGCTTCGCCGCTCTCTGCAAGCGGATCATCAAGTCCGATACCTTCAAGGACGTGACGCTGCAGGAAATGATCCGGCAGGCGCTGGTTGATCGCAAGAACTTCGACGCCTTTGACGTGGAGTTCCAGATCGAAGGGCTGCTGGAGAAGATGGAACAGGTGGTGATGTATGAGGAATCCTTGTGGAATTTCATCACCCGGCACTGCCGTCGCAAGGGCGTTTTCTGGTTCTACAAGCAGGGGCGCGGCAAGAATGGCCAGCTCGACACGATTGTCTTTGCCAACAATCCGCGCGCCTATATCCGTTCGGTCGAGGTTCCGCTGATCCCGGATTCGGGCCTCTCGGCGGGGTGCCACGAGGCGGTGCTGTCGCTCAATGACGCGCGTACCCTTGTGCCCGCCACAATTGAACTGTACGAGCGCAACTACCGCACGCCGGAAGACCCGTTACGGGCGACGGTAAATGTCTCCAGTGAAGCCGGCGACCGCTCGGTGTTCGGACAGGTCAGCCGTAGCGCAGAGTTCCATCTGACGCAGCAGCAAGGCGAGGCGCTCACGCAGATGCGGCGCGACGAACAGATCGCACGCCAGGTGACGCTTTCCGGCACGACGAACGCCCTGGGCATTGCGCCGGGCGTCGTGATGAAAACGACCAATGTGAAGGTGCCGCGCGCCGAATACGGGTTCGTGATCACGTCGATGGTCATGAAAGGCAGCCGCACGACTCCGGCACACGCCCGCTTCAAGGCGATGCCCGCGCATCTGACGTACCGGCCCAAATTTGACTACGAGCGGGACTGGCGTTTTCTGAAAGGTCCCGTCGTCGGCATTGTGACAACCTTTGATTCGACGCCTTACGGGTGTATGGACGAGCATGGGCGCTATCCCGTCCTGCCGAAGTTCCTGCAGGGCGCGGGCAACACCGACCGGCAACTGCTGAAACTGCGCCTGGTCCGGGTGTCGTCATCGGATCAGGGCGGTTTGCACGCGCCACTGCTGCCGGATACCGAGGTGCTGCTGGAGGGGGCGCACGCGGACGTGGACCGCATGCACATCACCGGAGCCCTGCACGACTATGCCCACCGCGATCCGGTTCGGGGCACCGATGCGTTGTATAGCTATGCCATCTGGCGCTCGCCGTTGCTCGGTGCTGAGGTCGTTTTCAACGATCTGAAGGACAAGGAAAGCGCACGGCTGGCGACAGTGTACAGCCAGTCGGCGGTGAACCTCGGCTATCTGCTCAACAGCAAGAAGCTCCCGCGCGGGACGGGCTACGAGGCGACGACCCAGGCGTGGGCGACCATGCGCGCCGCGAAGGGACTGTTCTTTTCGGCGGACGCAGCAGCCGGTGCCGACACGCCGCACCTGGACATGCCTGCCGCCGTTGCGCAGCTCAAGGCGGCCCTCCAGCGTGTGACGGATCTGGCATCGGCGACCACGCAGGCCGGGGCCGATCCTGCTGATCGGGCCACGCAGTCGGCGCTGCTCGACGGCCTGAACCAGCTGCGCGACGCGGGGCTACTCGCGAGCGCCCCGGGCGGCATGGCGTTCGTGACGCCGAAGTCGATCCAGCACTCAGCGGGGCAGAACGCGATCGTTACGGCTGGCCAGGACATGGACGTGAGCGTCGTCCAGCGCCTGCGCATGGCGGTGGGCGGGATGATCTCGCTGTGCGCGCACAAGCTCGGCATCAACCTCACCGCTGCGAAGGGCAAGTTCACGGCCTCGGCGCTCACTGATGGCATGGATCTGTTCGCGAAGCAGCAGCTCCGCGTTGCCAGCGAAAGCGCAGACATTCAGCTTGCCGCGAAAACGAAGATCGCGCTCAACAGCGGCGGGGCCTCGCTTGAAATCGAGGGCGGCAACATGACGTTCCATTGTCCCGGTGCGTTCACCATCAAGGCGGGCTCGTTCACGTTCGTTGGCCCCGATAACGTGCCGACCCAGTTGCCGTCCCTGCCGAAGAGCAGCCTGAAGATTTCCGACCCGTATTCGTCATCCCATTGAAGCCATGATCATCAGCCCTCCCTTTCTTCCGGCATCGGGCCTGACGGCCAGCGACGCGTCGAAGCCGGACCCCATGATGGACCTCATCGACCAGTTCGAGATCGGCCATCACGGGGCCTGGCCGGTCACCTTCGACCGGCGTTCTCATTGCGCCATCCATCTGAACCCGGGCGAGCAGACGGAACCTGTCCGTGCGATCGCTGATGGAGATGTTGTGGCGTACCGGGTCTGCAAGAACGCCATCTCGGACGGCACGACCGATTCGACGACCGGGCAGCCGGTGCTGAATTCGAATGCTGGCTTCGTTCTGCTGAAGCACAAGACGGATACGGGCGATGGCCGCACGCTCACGTACTACTCGCTCTACATGCACCTGCTGGACATGACCAGCCAGGAGCACATCGTCCCCCAACCTAACGATCCGCCGCAGACTGGCTCGGCGAACGCGCTACCCAGATGGCTGCTCGATACGGCCGGGGGCAAGGATGGCGTTGTCCAGATGGGGGGCACGAAGAAGGTGTACCGCAAGGACATGCTCGGCTACGTCGGCCAGCATCAGGGCGTGGCGCATCTGCACTTCGAAATCTTCATGGCGGACGCCGATTTCACGGCCTGGTTCGACAAGGTACAGATCGGAGTGAAAAAGCCGGCTCAGCCGACCACGGGCGACTACTGGGGGCACAGCTACTTCGTCATTTCTGGCCCGCGAGAGTTCTATCCGCAGCCTGCGGGCATGGATCAGACCTGGTTTCCTCGCGTGCCGGGTGGCTCGCTTGGCGCAGGCGATACGCTCTATGTCGAGGCATGGTTCAACAAGGGGCAGCGGTTTGCGCGCGCGTGGATCGATAGGGGTGGCAGTGGCAACGTGACCCTGCTCACGCCCGACCCCATTGCGGACCCATATGACAACGCCCAAAAACGCTACGAATACGACCTGTATGACCGCGCGATGGCCCTCTATCCGGCGTGCCCGAGTGATGGTTATGAACTGTTGCGGTTTGGGCGCATTCTATCGGACCATCCAACGCTGACGGGGGCGGCGTGTGCCACCTGGATCGCAGTGCCGTTCGACGAGAACGGTACGCTGGGCTATGTCAACATTGCGCCGGATAGCATCAAGAAGCTGTCCGACGCGGATTTCCCGTTCTTTACGGGTTGGCAAAAGGTGGATAGTGACAACACGCCGTTCAACGACGCCGGGCGATGTGATTACGCCACGCTTTGTGGGTTGACCGGTATTCAGGATTCGCTGCCATCAGCACAACCTCTTGAAGCCGATCTGAACAACAACGATGAGGCCAATCTGCAGCTTGCCAGCTATGTGCAGAACACGGATGGAGTGGACGAGAAGCTCAGGGGAATGGTGTTCAAGGCGCGCAGCGAGTGGGATCCGTCCAACAACGAGGAGCGCTACAAGGACCTGAACGACCCATATGGTTTCTTCGGCAAGCAGAAAGATACCAACCCTGATGGGTACACCAAGTTCACCGATTTCCTGAGCAAGTTCCAGTTTCTCGACAAGACGGCGCTTGCCGGGCAACAACTCTGGTTCTTCCATCCGCTGGCATTTATCCGGCATTTCAGAAAGTGCGAGTGGTTCGCTGCCGAGGAAATTGCGCAATGTGTCCCGCGTTCGGTGCTCTCGCTTCACGGAACGCAATTTGTGGCGACAACACGCTCTTGGAATGATTTCTTGGCGCAAGGCAACGCCTGGAAGTCGGAGTTGAACCTGGCTCTGCGTAAGTACCGCATCAGCTCAACAAAGGAAAGGGCGACCCATTTTCTTGCTCAATTGATGGAGGAATCCGGGTGGCTGAAGGCCGTGCGTGAGTACCACGGCGAGGACAGGCCCTATAGCCCGTACTATGGGCGAGGCTTGATTCAGTTGACGCACATGCCGAATTACTCAAAGTACGGTGAATTCAGGAAGTTTCCGGCTGATCCGTCCGTCCCTGCAAAATTTTCAAGTATCAAGTGGAACCCAGATGTATTGATGGCCGATACGAATACGACGTTCAACCGGCATAACTGTGCCGATAGCGCCGCCTTGTATTGGACCTGCAGGAAAATGACCGCGACGGGAACGAACACCATCAAGACAACCGATGCCGGTGGGCTGCAGATCGATACGGCAGTTCAAGCGTCCAAATCCACTAATGGCAATGTGCCCAATCAAAACGTGAATGGCCTTGACCATCGGTTGCAGTCGTTTGTCTACATCAAGTATGTTCTGCTGGATCTGATTGAAGGTGGGTCCTCGGAACAGCTTTCTTTTGTCTGGCGGAGAAGATCGGCAACTGAGACAGTGTTGGACGCGAACGGCGAGCCCGCCTTGGACCCCGTTACGCACCATCCGAAGAAAAGATATATCCCGACCACGCATACGATTCAAGTCTCGCTGGAGAAGCAACGGCCATGAAGAATGTTTTCATCCTGATTTTCTTGCTTTGCTTCTCCGGCTTGGCGTGCGCCTGCGGGACTGATGCGCAACACGAGAAGATGGCAGAAAGGCTGTACGCAGACGCGGAAATGCAGAAATTTGTCTGTGGCGCAACCGATTCGTGCTCCATGGAGGATTTCAAGGCCGGGTTGCAATTTCAAAAACACGAAGAGCGCTTCCGCGGACAGGTCCTTTCGGTGTGTCTAGTTGAGCCGACCTTGACGGCGACCAACTCCTACACAGGAGTATTCGCGGAAAAAAATGGCGAGTACACATTTCAATTTATCTCGTATGGAACCGGCGTCAAGGTCCAGGTCAACAAGGCCGGAATCCCGATGATTCTTGAGTACAGTGTCAGCGATCCAGATAACCCGGACTATTCTCTGAATCAATATTTGTGGAATGGCCAAGCATTTATTTTCTCTCGCACCATGCCGATACATAACTGGTGTTTAAGGCGCGCAGCGAGTGGGATCCGTCCAACAACGAGGAACGCTACAAGGACTTGAACGACCCATATGGTTTCTTCGGCAAGCAGAAAGATACCAACCCGGATGGATACACCAAGTTCACCGATTTCCTGAGCAAGTTTCAGTTTCTGGACAAGACGCCGCTTGCCGGGCAGCAACTTTGGTTTTTCCATCCGCTGGCGTTTATTCGTCACTTTAGGAAGTGCGCGTGGCTTAATGCTCAGGAAATGGCAGAGTGCTTTCCGCGTAGCCTACTGCAGTTAGAGTTGACTCAATTTCGACCATCAAAGTTGGCGTGGAATAGCGCGCTTTCACATGCGGAAAAATGGAATAAATCGTTCAATATTGGGACGAGAAAGTATGGAATTAACTCGATTCGCTTATTTCATTTTTTTGTCGCACGTTATTCCTGAGACTGGCAGACTGAGCCTGGTCAAGGAGATCGGTGGTGAACAAAAATCCTATAGTCCCTATTATGGGCGGGGGCTTATTCAGCTAACACACCTCGAAAATTATGAGCCTTATGGGAATTTTCGAAAATTTCATTCTGGAGTCGTGCCAGAGAAATTCCATGCGCTTGGATGGGACCCTGATGTCTTGATCGCCAAAGATAATAGTGGGGCGCAAAATACTGATAACTGTGTCGATAGTGCTTGTTTTTATGTTGTGAAGCGAAGTGGAATGCTGTCGCACGTGGATGCTGGCGTTACGCAGGACGATGCGATCAAGGCAAGTAAAGATGTTAACGGCTACGTGGCCATTGAAAATCTTAATGGATTGGAGGTTCGTCTTCAATCGGTCGTCTATTTGCGAAACATTCTTACTGATGAGATTTTTAAAAGTGAACAGGTCGCCATAACTTTTGACTGGCGGGGAAACTCCACAAAAGAACCGGTCCTGAATGCGCAGGGTGTTCCTGTTATGGAGGGCCATCCACCGCATCAACACCCGAAAAAGAAATTTTATAAAACGACTCATACCATCAATGCATCTATTGAACGGCAGACTCCCTAATGAAGAAAGTTATTAGCCAGCTATTTGCTATCGCTGTCATATTGCTGCCAGCAGTTGCGCACTGTGAAATTTCAGAGGAGGTATATTGCTTCGATTCTAATGGAGCGGGATCAAAGAATTTCGGCCTTCATGTTTTGTACGATGATGCTGAAAAATGGTCTGGAGCATTTTTGAAGTATCGCGGTGCGAAATCAGCAATAACGTTGGTACCAAAGAGTGAAGAATCGGAAGAGATCAATCCGGGGCGTCCGGATCAGGTGACGACTACGTGGTATGAAGTTTACGGCGGAAAAATCACGGGGGAGTATGAAATGATGAGTCAAGGTGCGAATGTATATTCTATGACGTACAAGAATTACGGGACTCGTAAGCAAATTCCGTTTACTTTTGATCCGGAGGCGTTAGGGAAAAATGGCTCCGAATGCATTTGGTGATGTGACGAAACCTGCTGTTTGATTTCGTTCGATTTGAAGAATATGCGGCGCATTTTTATCGATATGTGCTGAAGTTGCTAAAGGGTTTTCATTAACATATGCAATCTCCCATCCGCAAAGGCGACAAACTCGAACACGGCGGCGAAGTTACGGGCGGTTCGCCGTGGTTCGAGGTGATGGGCCGCCCGCTCGCCCGGAAGGGCGACGAGGCGATCTGCGAGCAGCACGGGCCAACCACGATTGATGAGGGCTACGAGAAGTTCCCCGATCGCGACGGCAAGTGGGTTGCCTTCCATCATTACCGCTGCGCGTGCGGCTGCCGTCTACTGTCGTCGCTCATGAATTTCAACATCGAGTAATGCCGGTCGATCTCTCTCCCGCCGGACGCCTCAGTGGGTATCCGCCCAGGATGCGCTTCTGGCCTTGGGCGGCGGCGTGGTTCGTGTGCAACGTGTTCGGTCCGGTATTTGTGCTGCTTGCGTGGCCGAAGGGCGAACCGGCGCGTGGCCTCGAATTCTGGAGCTGGATGGTCGGGGCACCAAACGGCGTGTTCCTGGTTCTGCTCGGTTTTGCCCGGGCAGGTTATGAGGTCCTGTGGTATCGCGCGTACTGGCGCAACCATCATCGCGACCGCTGGCTGGCGGAGAAAATCCGGTTCGCGCAGCGCCCGCTGCATGTAGTTGGTGCTGGGTATTGCCTGCCGCTGGCGCGCAAATCCCTTGCCGAAGTTCTCGCAAGCAAGCAGTCGCTTCTGAAGATGCAGAGCTCCCGTCATGGCTCGGGTAAGGTCTTGTGCAACCGCTTTGAGGACCATGACCCGTTGCTGGCCGGGCTGCCCGTGGCGGGTGAAGAAGAAAGCGAGGGCGGCGACGCAGGCGTGCTGACAGAGATTGCTCCCGCTGTCCAGATGATCCGTGTTGCGCTTGAACCGCTGGCAGGAAGTCTCCAGGCGCTGACCCGATACGAAAAGCCGTACTGGCCTCAGGTACGCGTGCTGGCCACTCCGGAGACTGCGGGCCTGTACGTGGCTCATGTCCGGGAGGCGTTGCGACTGGCTGCGTTACCTCCACTTGAGGTCCAGGCCGTCTCCGCGACCGATGGTTTGCTCGTAGCCGATGGCTGGCTCGACGCCCGCGATCAACGACCTCTTCTCGCGGTTGCCGCAGCATGGTACGACGACGCCATTGACGAAGGCTGCGCCGAAGGTTGTGCCGCCGTGCTGCTCGATCCCGGCTACTTCAGGCTCCCACCGGAAGTCCGTCACAAGGCTGCGCTGCACCGGCCCGTCCAGGGGCTCGACGGTGAGGTCGAGTTCGGTTTTGCGAATGCCGCGATCTGGGGCAACGCCACGGCCGCAGCGGTGACGCGCGCGTGGATCACGCGCCCGGTTGAGCACAGCGACCGCGCCCTCTGTGCCGCGGGTTTTCAGGCCGCATCGAAGGACGCCGCACAGCACCGGCTCGATCGTATTGTCGGCAATGTGGGCGCGGCAAACAGCCTGCTAGCGATTGCCGCTGCCATTGAGGCAGGCGCCACGGACGGCCCGCAACTGGTTGTCGATGGCCTGCAGTCAGCCATCCTCCACGTCATACCCGCAGAACAAACCAATGCTTCCACGCATGACGACTCCCAAAACTAACCTGCAGAACATGCAGCCCGAAGCCGTTGCCAGCAAACCGGCTCCGAGCCGCGTGGCCATCTGGGGCATGCCCCTCGCCGCGCTCGTCCTCGCCATCGCGGCACTCCTGCTTGTCTGGTTCGGGAATGACCGTCTTGGCATCGCGGATGGCGCACCTCGCACGCGGCTATTGATCGGTATTCCGATCGCGCTGGTTGTCGTCGTGATCGCTCATCTGTTCGCGGTATCGACGGGCGCATACGGCGGGGCCGCCAGATTGTTCCGCTCTGAAACCGGCGACCGCACGAAGGCAGCGAAGTCGCTCAAGCGCGATGCGCGACTGCAGCGCGTGTACGAGGAGCTACGCGTTTCGCATGGCTGGCGCTGGCAACGCCGCCTGCGCTGGCTGTTGCTGAACGGCACGGATGAACGTGTCGACCAGGTCGCGCCGGGGCTCAAGCAGGCGGGCATCATGCACGTTGGTGAAACTGTTCTCGTCCACGCTGCGCCGGACGGTATCGGGAAAGAAAAGTGGCTAGGCCAGATCCGCAAGCTGCGTCGCCGCCCGGTCGATGGCGTGGTGCATGTCGCGCGTGCAGACGATATGGATACCGAATTGCCTCGCACGCTCTCGGGTATCGCCAGCTCGCTGGGGTGGGCGGCGCCGGTCGCCTTCCTGCACCCCGTCGAGGCGAAGGGCAGCCCTTCCGAACGTTTCGACGCAGTGGGGGCGTTCATGCCGGACGCCGCGCGTAGGCAGGCGCGGGAAGCTGCCTCCGGATTGCCGGAGCTATTGGCAGAGATCGAGCACAGGTCGGCGGACGCGGGCGTGCGTCTCTATACGCGCGAGAAAGCGGTATGGCTGATGGACGTCTCGAAGTATGTCAGCGACCATGCCGCACGGGTTGGCGCTGTCGTAGGCAGGCTCGCCGCATCGAACTGGCTACGTGCACCGTTGGCGGGCGTGCTGTTCGCTCCAGTCTTTCCGGGGACGACCGCCGTGCCGGTGCCGGTCGCTAATGACGGTGACGACGCACCCGCAGGGGTCGCGACGACGGTACCGGTGGTCGAAGTGACACGCGAACAGCCGCGCGCCCTGCTGCCGGTGTGGCAGCAGATTGCGGCCTCCGTGCTGAACTATCGGGGGCGCCGCACGGGGTTGTACTGGCCCGACGTGCTTGCGTGGTGCGTCGTGATTGGGGCCTTCGTCTGGATCGTGCTGATGGTGATCTCCGGGCTGGGCAATCGGGCACTCGTCAAGGATGCTGAAACGACCGCCACCCAGGCGCTCGCGGCCACGCCCGGCACGCCTCCAGCGCTGCGCGCGCAGCTTGCCCTGCAGAATGAGATCGCGACGCTCGAATACCGTCAGCAGCACGGCGTGCCCTGGTACCTGCGCGCGGGCGTTTCGCACAACGACGACCTGCTCGCTGCGCTCTGGCGGCCGTACCAGACCGTGGCGACCCGCAATCTGCAGCAGCCGGTCGTACAGGCGCTCGAAGGGCAACTTGCCCAGCTCTCGCAGGTACGTGCCGACGAACAGCAGAGCCACGACGCGCAGCAGCAGGCGTACAACCGCCTCAAGGCGTATCTCATGCTCGCCACTCCTTCGCGTACCGACGCGCAGTTCCTGAAGGCGCAGATGCTGGCGGTCTGGCCCGCCGTGGCCACCATGCGCACGGGCGAATGGCTCGACACCTCGCAGCAGCTCGCCGGGTTCTGGGCGGATCGGCTGAAGGCGCATCCCGGCTGGCGGATCAACGCATCGATGCCGCTCGTCACGCAGCTGCGCTCGACGCTCGTGAACCAGATCGGCCTTGCCGCGAGCGATGATGTGCTCTACCTGCGCGCGCTTGATGAGGCGCGCGGCAAGTATGCCGATGTATCGCTGGCGACGCTGCTCGCTGGCGCGGACGCGCACGGTCTGTTCACGACCACGCAGGCGGTGCCGGGCATCTTCACGCGCGCCGCGTGGGAGGGCTTTATCGAAAAGGCCATCGACGATGCCGTAAAAAGGCAGCACGTCGAGGGCGACTGGGTGTTGACTGGCGACCAGCCGACCGCCAGGATCAGCGCCACCGCCGTGGAGGGCGCGGTCGACGCGGCGCAGGCTGCACTCGACGCAAGGAAGAGCGCCGACGATCTGAAAAAGCGCCTGCGTGACCGGTATTTCACGGACTATACGGCAGCCTGGGCGACCATGCTCAACAGCTTCCGGTGGATCGGCGCGACGAGCTTCTCGGGCGTGATCGACCAGCTCACGCGTCTGACCGATGCGCAAACCTCACCGCTGCTGGCAGTCATGAAGTCGGTGCAGTACCAGGGCGAGGCGGGCCGTCCCTCGCAGGCACTCACCGACACGCTGGTGCGCAAGGCGCAGGGGCTGCTGGGCGATAGCGATGCGGTGCAGGCCCCCGTGGTCAATCCGCTGGACCGCACGTTCGGCCCGTTGCTGGCGCTGATGGGCGACGCCAGCGCGGCTCCGGGCAACAGCAAGGCAGGTAGCGGCAATATTGCGAATGCCGCCGCATTCAGCGGCGTCAGCCTCTCGCGCGTCCTGACTGCCGATACGACCGTGCGCCTGAAGCTGCAGCAGATCCAGGCGAGCCCGGACGCGCAGGCGATGGCGCGCTCGCTCGCGCAGGCGATCTTCCAGGGCAAGCTCTCCGATCTGTCGCAGGCGCGCGACGATGCGGCGCTGACCGCCGCGAGCCTGGGTGCGCAGTGGGCGGGCTTCGGGCAGACCCTGTTCGTCCAGCCGCTCGATGCAGCCTGGCAGGCAGTCCTGCAACCCGCCGCCGCGAGCCTGAACGACGCATGGCGCTCCGCGGTGGCAGCCCCGTTCCAGTCGTCGTTTGCCTCGCGCTATCCATTCGCTTCGACGAGCGCCGACGCGTCCTTTGCCGAATTCGGCCGCTATGTGCGCCCTGACACGGGACTCATCAACCGCTTCATCGACATCGAGCTGACCGGCGTGCTCAAGCGCCAGGGCGATCAGTGGGTGCCGAACGAACTCGCGCCTCAGTCGCTGCAGTTCGATCCAAAGTTCCTCGCGATGCTGCGCCTCATCGGCCCGATGGGTGCACACCTCTATGCGCAAGGCGAAGCGGGTTATCACTTCAATCTCATGCCGCAGCCGACGCCCACCGTGACGCGCACGGAGCTGACGGTGGACGGCCAGCCGGTCGTCTACTTTAACCAGCACGAAACCTGGTCGCCGCTGGCATGGCCTGGCAATGGCCTGAACGGCCACGCGTCATTGAACTGGCAGTCGCTGGACGCGGGGACGCGCATCGCATTCGACGCGACAGGTGACTGGGCGTTCCTGCGCATGATTGAAAAGGCCGGCGTGAAACCGCTCGACGATACGCGCTATGAGCTGGTCTGGAACGGTGGGGCGGGTAGCGACGCGGCGAAGGCCTCTTCCGCAGCCCCTGCAGCGACCAGTACACCAAACGATAGTGCGGAGGGCAAGACGGCACCGCTGCGCTACGTGCTGCGCACGCAGGCGGGGGCCGGGCCGCTGGACCTGCTCAAGCTTCGCGGCTTCCAGATGCCGGAGCGCATTTTCATAACGGGCCGGGCGGGGCAGATCTCCGGACTACCCTCCTTGCCACCGTTGCCCCCGGAGTTGCAGCCATGACGGCACCGTGGAAGAAGTACCAGGCCGACCAGGCGAATCCGTTCCTGACTAAATTTGATGGCGAGATGCGCTACCTGAGCGAAGCCGGTAGCGAGTTTGTGCGCGACCACCCCGATGCTGCACGGCGTCTCGGCATGCAGTATGGCCAGGAGGACGAGCAGGTGCGGGCGGTCAACGAAGGCTTTGCGTTTCTGGCGGCGCGGCTGCGCGGGAAACTCGACGATGGGTTGCCGGAGATCACCGAGGCACCTCTCGACAATCTGTTCGAGTATGCGGCGCGACCAATTCCGTCTCTGTCCATCATCGAATGCAGTCCCCTGAACCGTACCGCCACGACGACCGCGCAGATCCCGGCCGGGGCTGTCGTGCACTCGGCACCCGTCGGCCAGAAAGCGGTGCAGTGCCTCTACCGGACCACGCGGGCTGTCGAGCTGCTGCCGCTCTCGGTGGAGGACGCAGCGGTGGCGGTGCGTGCCGACGGGCGCACGGTGATCCGTCTCACGTTCGATCTGTGGCTTGGGGAACAGCGCGAGCGTATCGACCTGTCGCGTATCCGGCTGTACCTGCACGGCGACCGGGCGGCTGCCGCTGCGCTCTACGCGGCGCTGATCCATCAGGTGAGGTCCGTCAGCCTGCGCCTGCCATCGGTACGTGATGGCGCGCTGGAGCGGCTGGCCAGGGTGTGCTTCGAGCCGGCAGGGTTCGGTCCGTCGACGCGGCTGTGGCCGATCCTGGACCCGAAGCGCGACGAGGAACTCGACCGCGAGCAGACGATGCTGGAGTACTTTGTGTTTCCGCAGAAGTTCCACTTCGTCGACCTGTGCGGCTTCGATAGCGCGGTGCTGCCCGGCGGGGAAAAACAGATGACCTTCGAGATCGAACTCGACGGGCGCATCCCCGGCGACTATCCGGTGACTCGCGACAGCTTCCGCCTGTTCTGTACGCCCGTGATCAACCTGTTCGAGGTCGACGCGCTGCCGCTGCGGCCTGCTGGCTGGCATGACCGGGAGCACCAGATCCGCGTGCAGGAGGGCCTGGCGGATCACGTCGAACCGTATGACGTGCTCGCGCTGGATGCCGCCGATCCGGAGGACAGCGCACAGTATTCCTACAAGGCGTTCACGGGTTTCCGCCATCGCGGCTGGATGCTGCGTTACGAGCAACCGGAGCGGTACTTCCATACCGCGACGCGCTTCGGCCCGACGGGGCGGCAATTGTGGGTATCGCTCTCGGGACAGCTATGGGAGGGCACGATTGCGGACGCGAAGAATGATGAGGACCGTCCACCGCCGGACCGCTACCTGACGGCGCGGGTGTTCGCCAACAACGGGCGCCTGCCGCGCATGGCGCTGTCCGAGGCGACGATCACCGAGACGGTCACCGGCTTTACCGGCATCGCGTCGGTGCGCAACCTCACGGCACCGAGCCTGCCACTCTATCCGCCGCGCTATTACCCGGGCTACGACTGGCGCGTGCTGGGCCACCACACTGCGGGCGGCGCGAACGAACTGAACCGCTTCCATCCGGAGGGCGCGCCGGCGTTGCGCGAGGTGCTGGAGCTTTACGACTGGACGCCGGACGATGCTGCGGCACTGCGTATCGACGCGATCCGGGAGGTGCGGGTGTCCTGGCGGCGGGTGCTGGCGCATGGCGGCATCCTCAAGGAGGTCCGGCTGCACGTCGATCTCGATGCCAGTGCCTTTGACGGGCCGGGCGATGCCGTGCTGTTCGGCGACGTGCTGAATCATTTCATCGGGCGTTACGGGGCCGTCCACCATGCGACGGGGCTGACGCTGGGCATCGACGGCCGGGAGATAGTCTATCCACGCATCGAGTTCGAGGGGGCACCATTCTGATGCGCAGGAAAATGATCCGGGGCGCGTGCGGCGTCGGCCTTGCGCTGGCCGTCAGCGCATGCGGCATGTGGCAGTCCGTGAAGGATGGCACCGTGGCCGCCACTCAGGCGGTGTTCGAGACGAAGGTCAAGCAGATGGATGTTGTCGTCACGGCACGCGGCGCACTGAACCAGGACGCGCGGGGCGTGTCGCTGCCGGTTGTGCTGCGCATCTGGCAGTTGAAGGACGACAAGCCGTTTGCGACGGCAACCTATGCGCAGTTGCTGAACGGCAGTGACGCGCTGAAGGCGTCGACGCTCTGGAGCCGCGACGTGACGCTCGGGCCTGGGCAGACGCTGAAGCTGTCCGAGCCAATGGACGACGCGGCGAACTTCGTGGGTGTGGCGGCGTTCTTTCGCGATACCGCCGATGCAGAGTGGTCGGTGCTGATTCCGAAATCGCAGTGGAAAAAGACTGACCCGGTGAGGCTGCTAGCAGCGGACCGCACGCTGGAAATCGATGCGGAGCACAAATGAAGCCACTACGCAGATGGATGGTTGCCGCGGTGCTGCCTGCCCTGATGGCAGCACAGGCTGCAGTGGCAGGCGTGGACTCAGGGGCGTCCGGCGACGCGGATCGCATGTGCCAGCAACTTCGGGCGACCGGTGCAACCGATATCGCGAAAGCGACGTTGTTGCTGCGCTCGAAGCTGTCGCGGGTGCCGGTGGACGCGGCGGCCGCCTTCGATCGTGCGGACGCCGCCGGCGTGCCCGACGCGAAGGCGGGCGTTGGCAGCCCGCTGTATCACGTCTGGCTTGCGGGCCGGCATCTGGATCGCGCGACGCGACAGATCGGCACGATGCCCACCGCGACATCGCCGGTTCTGCGCGCGTTGATGCTCGCGGACAGCGCGAACACGGCGGCGGGTTATGTCGCGATCGCAACCGACTCCCTGCTGCTGGGGGCATCGCAACGGGCGACTGTGGCGCGTGGCGAGGCCGTGCCGAACGATGCTCAGCTTGGCTGACTATGCGCTCGACCTGCAGCAGATCTCGCTAATGCTCAACACGCTGGTGATGTGCAGCCTGCGCCAGCCGGAGTGACGATGGGTCGAGCGCTGACGATCGAAGAACTGCAGGCGATTGCGGCAACGCACGGTGGACGATGCCTGTCGACACATTACGTCAATGCGAATACCCGACTCAAATGGGAGTGCGCTGAGGGGCACCGGTGGCTTGCGATCCCGAACAGCGTAAAGCGCGGTACCTGGTGCCTGATCTGCGCCGTGCAGGGGACGCGCCTGTCGCTGGCCGATGTGCAGCGCGTCGCAGCGAACTACGGCGGTCGGTGCTTGTCCCCGGAATATGTAAACGGGACTACGCCGCTGCTGTTCGAATGCGCGCCGGTCATCGCTGGGAGGCGCCGCCGGCCACGATCCGCGCCGGGCACTGGTGTTCTCAATGCTGGTACCTGCGGCAACGCGATACGCTGGAGAGAATGCAGGAGATTGCGGCGAGTCGTGGCGGACTATGCCTGTCGGATGAGTATGTCAACCAGCGCCAGCCGTTACGCTGGCGCTGCGCGCACGGTCACGAATGGGAATCGCCTGCGGCGATCGTGAAGGGTCACTGGTGCCAGCATTGCCAGCGGGAAAACAGCCGAACGAGCATCGAACGGATGCGCGAGATCGCCACCGAACGTGGCGGACTTTGCCTGTCGGAACGCTATGTCAATGCGGGATCGTATCTGCAGTGGCAGTGCACCCACGGACATATCTGGGATGCGACAGCAACGAAGATCCAGCAGGGCCAGTGGTGTCCGTACTGTAGCGGCCATCGCCACTTACTCGCCGACATGCAGGCGCTTGCGCAGGCCCGGGGTGGCGAGTGCCTGTCCGATGCCTACGTGAAGATGGACTACAAACTTCAGTGGCGTTGCGACCATGGGCACACGTGGGCGGCAACACCTGCGATCGTGGTCAGCGGAAGCTGGTGCCTGCATTGCCGGCACGAACGCAGCCAGTACGCCACATGGAACGGATGCACGAACTGGCCGCGCAGCGCGGTGGGCTCTGTCTGTCGGAACGTTACTTGTTTTTGTACCAGCATCAGTGCATCGCCAACCCTCTGATTATATTGAAGACGCGGTGTCAAACTATATTGTTCGCTCACAATTGCGCGCGCCGTCGAATGCCGGCGCGCGACCCGCATCAAATCGCCGGGTACACGCCGGCCATCGGCACGAACCGTTTCAGCCGCCTGATCCGCGTGCTCCAGCGCGCGAGCGCCGGGTAGTCGATCGTGTCGATCTCCGCCTCGTCGAGCAGCGCGACCGGCACGAAACACGCGATGTCCGCGATCGTCGGCGCGCGCGTGCCGGCGACGAACGGCGTCCCCGCCGCGTCGTTGAACCAGCAGGTTTCATCGAGCACGCGCAGATACCGCTTCGCGTCGGCGCCCGCATGCGCGTGCTGCACGCCGATGCCGTGCAGCACGTAATCGCGCAACGCGAACACCGCGTCGCCCAAACGCGCCGCGAACCCGAGCCACGTCTGCACCTGCGCGAGCCGCAGCGGATCGTCGGCCGGCAGCCACGCGGTGTCGCCATGACGGCGCGCGAGCCACACGAGGATCGCATGCGCGTCGCGCAGCGGCGTGCCGTCCACGTCCAGCACCGGCAGCGTGCCGAGCGAATTCAGCGCGAGGAAATCGGGGGTCTCGTGCTGCGCGGACGGATAACGCTCGACGCGCACCCGCTCGTAATCCACGCCGAGCAGCGCGAGCATCAGGCGGACCTTGTAGCTGTCGCCGCACAGTTCGTCTTCGTAGAGTCGTAGCATCGCGGCCTCACAGATCCAGCGTCAGCGTGCCGGTCGCCGCGCGCGACACGCACACCATCATGCAATCGCCCGCGCGCTGCTCGTCCGGCGTCAGAAAGCCGTCGCGATGTTGCGGCACGCCGTCGAGCACGCGCGTGCGGCAGGTGCCGCAGACGCCCTGCTCGCACGACGTCGGCACGTCGATGCCCTGCTCGCGCAGCGCGTGCAGCAGGCTCGCGTCGGCGGCGACTTCCACCGTGAGGCCGCTGCGGGCGAGATGCACGCGAAACGCGCGGTCGTCCGTAGCGTCCGTGCCGGCGCCCGCCGCCGTCGATACCGGCCACGTCTCGCCCTTCGCTTCGAAGACCGGCGTCGCCGGCAGCGGCGATTCCCGCCGATACGCAGCGCCCATCCCGTATTGAACCGTTACGCTCGCGGGAAACGAAGGCTTTGGCGCGGCGGCGCTTCGCGCTTCGAGCGCGTCGCGCAGCCGGTTCAGCCGTTGCTGATGATGACGGCGCATCGCGAGCGCGTCGCCGTCCGCCGCGATGTCGCCGAGCGCGACGCCATGCAGATAGGTCCGGTCGGCGCGCGCCGGCTGCACGAGAAACACCACCTGCGCGCCGCTCTCCAGATGCTCGACCAGCACCGCGTCCGGCGTCAGTTCGAACGCCGCGCACTCGCCGGCCGGCGTCGTATCGAGACCGGCCGGATCGAACCGGTAGCCGCCGAGCGCGCGCATCACGGCCGCGCGGCCCGCATCGATCGCGACCGTGCGCAGCCCCAGCCGGTCGCCCGCGCCGTCGAGATCCGCGACCGGCTCGAACGGCGGCAACTCGCCGTGGGCGACCACGCACGACCACACGAAGCCGTGACGCACCTTCGCGGGCCACGTCCGCACGTCGACCTTCGGCGCGGCCGCCGCCGGATGCGCGGGCACGAACCGGCACGCGCCGCCGCCGGAGCCGAACTGCCAGCCGTGGTACTGGCATTGCAGCGCGTCGCCGCGATGCTGGCCGATCGACAGCCGCACGCCGCGATGCGGACAGCGGTTCTCCCACACGTTGACCGTGCCGTCGTCCGCGCGCCACGCGACGAGATCGTGGCCGAGCAGTTCGGTCCGGTAGATCGCGCGGTCGTCGAGCGCATCGACGCCGCACAGCGGGAACCAGCCGCTGCCGGCCACGCGGTTGCTAGCGTCCATGAGTCGTTCCGTAGGTCACGCGCTGCGCGCCGAGCCAGCGCCGGTATGCGACCGACATCGAGTCGGCGCGCACCGGATGCTCGTCGCCGGTGCCGAGCGGCAGACGCTTCGGCACCTGGTTCACGAGGATCTTGATGTCCTGCGCGAAGATCGTCTGCTGGAAGCCGCGCAACGCGTCGTCGGCGCTGCTGTCGTCCAGATAGCTCATCACGGTGTGCGCGACGCACCACTCCTCGTCGACCGGCTGCACGAACAGCGCGATCACGTCGAAGCGCTCCGGCTGCGGCGGGCAGGTCTTGTACAGGATCGCGCAATACGGGCGCGCGACGCGGTACACATAGCGCACGTCGATGCCGGTATCGGCGGTCATCGCCGCGCGCGGCTGATAGAAGCGGCAGTCGTATGCGTACAGTTCGTGCCGGACCTCGTCGTGCTCGACCCGGTACGGCGCTACCTCGGTGTACGGCTCGACGCCGAGATAACCGGTATGCACGAACGGGAAATGTCCCATGTCGAGAAAGTTCTCGACCGCGCGCAGGCCGCTCACGTGCACGCGGAACGCGCCCGCGTGCAGCAGGCGGCGGTCCGGCTCGTCGGCCTCGGGGATCGCGACGAGGTCGCGCGACGGCTCGCCGACGCACGCCCACAACACGCCGTAGCGCGCGAGCGCGTGGCACGACGCGCCGTTGTCGAGCCGCCATACGCACCAGCGTGCGTCGGCGCCTGCGCCGATCGCGACGTCGATGCCGAGCAGCCGCGTGCTGTCGACCGGCGTACCGCGCGGGCCGCCCGCCGCCGCGGCCCGCGCTTCGAGCGCGGACAGCGCGGCGACCGGATGCCAGTCGTTCCAGATCACGTCGTCGACGGCGGCATCGTTCTGCATGTCCATTCCGTTCGTCTCTCCGTCATTGCACGAGCTTGCCGTCCACGCCCTCGACGAACCAGTCGAGCCGGTTCGCGTCGGTGGCGGACAGCGTGGCGTTCGCGGCGACCCGCAGCTTGCCGCTCTGATCCTTCAGCGGACCGGCGAACGGATCGATGCGCCCCGCGACCAGCGCCGCGCGCCGCTCCGCAAGCGCGCGCTGCGCTTCGGGCGGCACCGCGGCCGGGTTCACATTGACGAGGTCGGTGATGCCTTCCTTCACGCCCCAGTACACCGGCTTGCTGGTCCACGTGCCGCTGCGGATCTCGTCGATCGCCTTCGTATAATAAATGCCCCAGTCGTACGCGACCGAGCCGAGATGCGCGTGCGGCCCCCAGCGGCTCATGTCCGAATCCCAGCCGAACGCATGCACGCCGCGCTGCTCGGCAACCGCCATCGTCGCGGTCGAATCGGTGTTCTGCATCAGCACGTCCGCGCCGAGGCCGACCAGCGTTTCGGCCGCCTGGCGTTCCTTGCCCGGATCGAACCAGCTGCTGACCCACACGACCTTCACGACCGTCTGCGGCGCGACCGACCGCGCGCCTAGCGCGAACGCGTCGATGTTGCGCACGACCTCCGGAATCGGCACCGAGCCGACGAAGCCGAGCACGTGCGACTTCGACACATAACCGGCGACGACGCCCGCCAGATACGCGGACTCGTACACCTTGCCGTTGAAGTTGCCGAAGTTCGGCGCGCTCTTGTAGCCGGAGCAATGCAGGAACACCGTGTCCGGGAAGTCGCGCGACACGCGCAGCATCGCATCCATGTAGCCGAACGACGTGCCGATCACCACCTTGTCGCCCTTCGCCGCGCGGTCGCGGAACACGCGCTCCGCGTCGGCGTTCTCCGGCACGTTCTCGATGCGCGTGACCTTGATCTGCGGACCGAGCGTCTTTTCGGCGGCGGCGATGCCGAGATCGTGCGCATGGGTCCAGCCGGCGTCGCCGGGGTTGCCGAGATAGACGATGGACACGCCGAGCGGCCCGGCCGCCGCGGCGGGCGACGACGCGCCGACGGCGAGCGTGGCGGCGGCCGCGAGCGACAGCGCCGCGCGCACGAAAAGGCGGCGAAGGATGAAGCGTTCGGTCATGACAGGGTTCCGGTGGTGGACGAAAGAGTGGACGGCGCAACGATGCCGAGGCGGGCGAGCGCGTCGCCGACAAGGTCCGCCAGTTCGGCGGGACGCGCGAGTTGCGGCACGTGTCCGCAGTCGATCGAACGCACGAGCGCGCCCGGCACCAGCGCCTGCATCCGGCGCTGCAACGGCAGCAGCACCGACCGGTCGCGCAGCGCCTCGACATAAATGCGCGGCACGCGGCCGAAACGTTCGTCGGTCAGCGTCGCGACCAGCGCGCGGCCGCTCTCCCGCTGCGGCGTGAGCTTCGCGGCCGCGCGCCTTGCGGCGTCGGGCGGGCAGTCGTGCAGGAACACGTCCAGCGCGGCCTGCGGCGGCACTTCCGTTGTCGCGCGGTCGTCGGACCATAACAGGTAGGGCGCGATGCCTTCGGCGCCCGGCACGTCGGCGGCGCTCGCTTCGACGAAGTCCGCGTAACCGAGGCCGGACGGCAGCATCATGCCGGCGACGTACACGATGCACGCGACCTTGTCCGGCAACGCCTCCGCAAGCTGCGACACCGGCACGCCCGCGCCGCTGTGCGCGACCACGACGGCCGGGCCGTCGAACGCCGCGAGTCCGGCTTGCAGCGCATCGACGTACGTTTGCAGCGACACCGCTGGATGGGCGGCGTCCCGTTGCGGGTCGGCGCCGTTGCCGGGCAGATCCACCGCGTGCGCGGGCCAGCCGCGCGCGGCCAGTTCCGGCAGCCATGCATCCCATGCCCAGCTACCCTGCCACGCGCCGTGGACCAGCAGCATGCCGGCTGCCGTGTTACGCGCCGCCGTCATCCGTAGGTTCTCCGGTAGCACGCTTCGAGATGCTCGACGACCGTGATGGGCGGATGCAGCGGCGCTTCGCCGTCGGCCGCGCAGCCCGGCAGGCACGCCACCACGTAGTCCGGACGGCCGGTGAAGAAGAACGGAATCGAATAACGCTCGCGGCCCGATGCGTTGACCACGCGATGCAGCGTCGAGCGGTAACGGCCGTTGGTCCAGCGCGCGATCAGGTCGCCGAGATTGACGACGAACGTGTCCGGCAGCGGCGGCACGTGGATCCACGAGCCGTCGCCGTCCTGCACCTGCAAGCCGCCGTTCGCGTCCTGCCACAGCAGCGTCAGGCAGCCGAAGTCGGTGTGCGCGCCGCAGCCCTTCTGGTCCGGCAACGCGTGCGGCGGCTGAGGCGGATAGTGCAGCAGCCGCAGCGTGGCCATCGCGTCGTCGCAGAACGCGTCGAAATGGTCTTCCGGCAACGCCAGCGACAGCGCGAGCCCGCGCGTGAGCCGCACCGACAGCGCGTAAAGCGCATCGAAGTACCGCTCCATCGCCGGGCGGAACGCGGCGCGCTGCGGCGGCCACTGGTTCGGCCCGCAGTTGAACGCGCGCGCGACGACGCGCGGATGGTCGAGCGGCAGTTC
The DNA here is from genome assembly GCF_900104845.1 of Paraburkholderia caballeronis. Lineage (NCBI taxonomy): Bacteria > Pseudomonadati > Pseudomonadota > Betaproteobacteria > Burkholderiales > Burkholderiaceae > Paraburkholderia > Paraburkholderia caballeronis. Next base: position 85,096 of record NZ_FNSR01000003.1, read on the forward strand.
GTTGCCGATGTAGAACCCCTCCTTCAGGTCCGGCGGCGTGCCCGCCTCCAGCACCTGGCCGCGCAGCGGCTCATAACCGCGGTTGCAGAACGACAGCGCCTTGTCGACGAGCCGCTTGTCCGCTTCGTCCTGGCCGAAGAACAGTTCGGCCTCGTTGCGCGCGTCGTCGATCAGCTCGCGCGGGACGCCGTGGTTCGAGATGTAGAAGAACCCCTTGTCGATACACGCCGCATGCAGCGCCGCGCCGACCGCCGCGCGCACTCGCGGATCGCCCGATGCAAGGCCCGCTACGTCGATCACCGGCAGACTGGTGCGCGGCACCTCGCGCGCGGAAAGCACTTCTGACATCACCGCTCCTTCGTATTCGTTGCGGTCAGTCTAGCGGCGGCCTGCTGTACAAAAAAGCGCAGAAAACAGCGCATGGTGATGCCGTTTTGGCATCGGGGCGGAAATGGGCGGCTGCGGTCCGGAATGGGGCGATGCGGGAACGTTCGTCTTTGTGAACCGGAATCGCCGGACGGACGCGGCGCGCAGGATCACGCGAACGCTATCACCGCCCTGCGCGGTCCCGCTGCGATCGTGTGGTGCAGTTCGTGGCGACCCGCGACGGAAGCGGCTCGTGCGAGCCACCCGGGCATCGTGACAGAGCCGCACATGGATCCAGACTTCGCGGGCTTCGTGCGCGGCCTGCCCGATCCGGCGCGCGAGGCTCGCGAACGGCGACTGAAGCGCCCCGAACGTTCGACGGCTAAACGTCGGGCTCATCGTCCTCGCGCTCCGCGATCGCCTCCGCGAGCAGCCGCACGAACGCATCGAGCGCCGGCGTCAGCGTGCGGCCCGCGCGCGCGTAGGCGCCCAGTTCGGACACCAGCGCACGTGGCGCGCGCAACGGGATATGGACCAGCGTGCGGTCCGCCAGATCGCGCTCCAGGCCGAGCCGCGTCTGGAACCCGACGCCGTGGCCGCGCGCCGCCATCCGCCGCATCAACTCGATCGAGTCGCTTTCGAGCACCAGTTGCAACGGCTTGCCGTAGCGGCGGATCAGCGGCGCGAGCAGCCCGCTGATCGACAGTTGCGCGTTGCCGAGAATCAGCGGATAACGCGCGCACTGCGCGAACGTGACCGCCGTTTCGCCCGCGAGCGGATGATCGACCGCGACGATCGCGCCGAGCTGGAAGCGCCCGACCGCAAGCTGCTGCAACCCGCCGGTCTGCGGCAGCGAGAACGCGAGGCCGAGGTCGGCGTCGCCGTCGAGGATCGTCCGCGGGATCGACGCGGAGCCGGCCGTGCGCACGCGAAACTGGATCGCCGGATAACGCGTCAGCATCCGCTCGATCAGGTTCGGCAGGAAGCTGGAGTTGAGCCCCTCGACGGTCACGATGCCGATCTCGCCGCGCCGGATGCCGCGCAGCGCGTCCATCTCGCTCTCGAAGCGGCGCGCGTCCTGCAACACGGTGATTACGTGACGCGCGAACACCTCGCCGGCCGCGGTCAGCGACAGTCCGCCGGCCAGCCGCTCGAACAGCGGCGTGCCGACTTCCGCTTCGAGCTTCAGCAGTTGCCGGTTCACCGCCGACGACGCGACGTGCAGTTGTCGCGCCGCCTCGCGGATCGAGCCGTAGCGGCGGATCGCATCGAAGTAGCGCAGCGAGCGCGCGTGGATATGCGATGCGAGCGCATCGGGGACGGTGGGCTTCGGCATGGCGGTCCGCAGATGGAGGAGTTCGCGCGCGACGCTTCGGCCGGCGCGGAACACACGGCTGGCACGACCGGCGTGAGCGGTCGTCGCGGCGATGATAGCGGATCAAAATCCGCGCGGGGGGCGGACGATGGACGAGATGCCGCCCGTGCGAGCGGACGGCGCAGCGGAACCGGAACGCGACTAACGCCAGACGCGATAGCCGTAAGCGCGCGGCGGATAACCGTAGCCGCTCCAGTAGCCCGGCGGATACGCGGACCACGGCACCGGCGCGGACACAGTGACCACCGGCTGCTGATACACGGGCGGCGGCGCGTACTCGGTCTGCGCATAGACCGGCACGTACTGCACGACCGGCGGCGGAGGCGGCGGCGGCGCATAGGCCTGCTGCACGATCACCGGCTGCTGATAGACGGGCGGGGGCGGTGGCTGGTAGGCCGGCGCGGCGTCGTAGGCTTGCGGCGGATACGACGGCGTCATCGTGTACTGCTGCGCGGGCGGCAGACGCCGATACGCGGGCTGTGCCGGCAGCGCGCGCTGCGCGACCTGCGGCGGCTGCACCGGCGCGACGCTCGCGTCGTCGCCGTCGGGCATGCCGGGCGGCAACGGCGGCACGTCGCGCGACGGCGGCGCCTTCTGCACCTGCTTCAACTGATCGCGCAGCGACGCGTAGGTCTCCGCGTCTTCCTTCGCGCGTGCGTTGTAGCCGCTGTGATACGCGTCGCTCAGATCCTGCAGCCGCGCCTTGTTTTCCTCGTCGGCCGTCATCTGCTCTTCGCCGGGGTCCAGCGACGCATCGGCCTGGCCGCCGCCGTCATAGGCGGCGCGCGGTCCGTCGGCGTGTGCCGGGACGGGATGGAGCGACGTCGCAAGGGCCACGGCGAGCGCCGCCGTGCCGGACTGCATTGTGATTCTCATGGTCATGACCTCGCAGCTCGATAAAGTTGCGGCCCACAACGAACGGCTCCAGATGAAGCGCCTGCGATCGGTACGGATACGGATCGCACGGCGCATTCGACATCGAAGCATAGGCGGGAATCCGCGCAAACTCCAACGGTATTTGTACGGTGGCGCACACGGATGCGCATTCGCGTAGGGCAGGCGTCGTTCGCGATGGAACGGTCATCGCGCAACGAAAATATCGCGGCATCTGTTTCGCAAGCCTGAACGATTCCGCGCGGCGCGGTACGACGTTCCGTTGCGGGTCGCGATGGGATGCGCGCCGTCGAGGCGCGACAGGTTGCGCCTTTCGTCCGCAGCATGAAAAAACCGCCGGCCTCCTCATGGAGCCGGCGGTTTTTGCATAGAGCATCGACGCGGCGCTGAAGCCACGTCGATGCCGCGATACGTCGATCAGAAGTCCGTCGTCATCGACAGCAGGAACGTGCGCGGCGCGCCCTGGGTCAGGTAGCCGCCCATCGTCGACGCCCAGTACGACTTGTTCGCGATGTTCAGCACGCTCGCGCGGAACGTCGTCGGCTTGCCGAACAGCACCGTCGCGTAACGCGCGCCGAGGTCGAAGCGGTCCCACGCCGGGATCGACAGCGTGTTCGTCACGTTCAGGTACTGCGGGCCGGTGTGGATCCAGCGCGCGGTCAGCGTGAGCCCGTTCAGCATCGGCACGTCGTATTCCGCGCCGACGTTGAAGATGAAGCTCGGCACGCCGATCGGCTGCTTGCCGTCGGTCGTGCCGTCCTGCGTGTCGAGCTGGCGCGCGTTGATGTAGGTCGCGCCGGCGATCACGCGCACGCCCCTGTACGGCTCGCCGAACACGGACGCCTCGATGCCGCGGTGACGCTCGTTGCCGTCCGCGACGAAGAGGTCCGCGCTGTTCGTGAACGTCATCGGCTTCTCGATCTGGAACGCCGCGAGCGACGCGCCGAACTTGCCGTTGTCGTACTTCGCGCCGACTTCGTACTGCTTCGAGCGCTCCGGCGGCAGCATCGCGCCGAAGTTGGCCGCGTTGGTCGGCGCCTGCGCGCCGGCCGCCAGCGCCTCGCTGCGGTTCGCGAAGAACGCCACGTTCTGCCACGGCTTCACGACGAGGCCGAACACCGGCGTCGTGATCGAGTCGTTGTACGCCTCGGTCTGGTTGCCCGAGTAGTCGAAGTTGTTCGCGACGAGCGACTGGTGGCGCAGGCCGACCGTGAACAGCACGCGGTCGTTCAGGAAGCCGAGCGTGTCGGACACCGACACGCTGCGCAGCAGCGTCAGCGCCACCGTCTGCGGATCGGACAGGTTGCCGCCCGACAATGTCGTCGGCGGAAACGCGACTTGCGGCGTGTTGTACAGGTCGGTGTCGAACGTGTCGCTGAACGTGTACGCGGACTGCGAATCCACGCGCACGATCGACGCGCCAGCCGTCACGAAGTGCGAAACCGGGCCGGTCGAGAAACGCCCGCGCACGCCGGCCTCGGCCGACGTCGCGTCTTCCTGGTGCGGCACGCCGAGGCGGTAGGCGGTCGTGCCGGTGTCGCCGACGGTCGGCGACGAGTATTCGCCGTGCTCGTTCGTGTGGCGCGCGCCGCCGGTCACGTATGCGGTCCAGCCCGGCACGAAGTCGTACTCGGCGCGCAGGATGCCGACCGTGTCCTCCAGCGATGAGTAGCTCCACGTCTGGCCGTAGTTGTACGTCGCGGACGGCGGCGCGGGCACGAAGGTGCCGTCGACGTTCACGGTCGGACGGCCGCCGTCGACGCGCTGGCGCTGGTACAGGAAGTCGCCGTACAGCCGCAGCCTGTCGCCGCGCCAGTCGAGCGACACGGCCGTCGTGTTGTCGCGGCGGTGCTCGCCGTCGATGCTCGTTTCGCCGTCGTGGTTCGCCTGGTTCACGCGGATGCCGAACTGATCCTCGCTGCCGAAACGGCGGCCGATGTCGACGTGCGCGCCCAGTTCGCCCGAGCCGGTGCCTTCGAACGTCACGCGCGTCAGCGGTTTGTCGTCCGCGCGCTTCAGTTGCAGGTTCACGCCGCCGCCGATCGCCGAACCGGCCGGCGACGCGCCGTTCAGGAACGCATTCGCGCCCTTGAACACGTCGACGCGTTCGAGCGCGTCGGTCGCCACCAGCTGGCGCGGCGTGACGCCGTACAGGCCGTTCAGCGAAATGTCGTCGCCCTCCAGCTCGAAGCCGCGAATCACGATCACCTGCGAGAAGTTGCCGAAGCCGTATGCGCTGCGCACCGCCGGATCGTTGTCGAGCACGTCAGCAAGCGTGCGCGCCTGCTGGTCCTCGATCAGCTTCGACGTGTACGTCGTCATGCTGAACGGCACGTCGATGTTCTTCTGCTGACCGAGCACGCCGAAGTCGCCGCCGCGCGCCACCTGGCCGCCGCCGAACGTCGGCGCGAGGTCGCCCGGCAGCGCGGCCCGCTCGCCCGACACCTTGACCGCCGGCAGCGTGCTGTTCGCGGGCGGGTTCGGGTCGGACTGCTGCGCGGCGGCGAGCGCCGGGAAGCTGAATGCGGCCGCGATCGCGGCGAGGATCGCCGCACGGCCCGCCGTGGTCCGCGCGGGTTGGGCGGCAGAGAAGTTCGGGTGCAGGAAAGACATGGAATTCAAGCGAGATTCAGGCGTGATGGTCGATTTTTCGCGTCGGGCGAACGGCAGGCCGCTCATCCCGCGCCCGGTCCTGGCGGGGTAAGCGCGCCGGGATTTGTGAACGCGAATTCTAGCGCAAATGAGAACCATTACTATCTGTTTTTATGCGTCAAGCATTGATAGTGGGTGTTTTCGCAACGCTTTCAGTGTGCAAGACGAATGGGCATCGGCGGCCGAGGCGCGCCGGTGCTGGTTCTGCGGGGTGCGGGTTGACGGCGCCTGTAAAAACCCACTGGGGCTGCATGGACGATCGATGCAACGGTCAGCGGCTCCGTTATCGGGAATCCTTCGCATCATTTACAGACCGACCGGTCGGAAATATTCGCCGACGTCCCGATTCAGCCCGTTCGCGAAGCCGGTTTTCGTGCCGGCCGATGCTCCCTCCGATTCCGCGAACTGCATCGGCGAATCGCGCCATCCGTCCCATCTCATACGCCGCGCATTATGGCGACCATGCGCGCAGGAATTCTTTCCGCGAGTTCTACCCGCCGACAATGCCCGCGCAGACCAACATTCGCGGCAGTCCGAAGCTGGCGGAACCCGGCCGGGACCGTTCCGGCGTTTCGTCAACGCACGGACATCGGCAGGACAGCGACGTCACGAGACCACTCGCAGCCGCACAGCACGGGGAACCGAAAAATGAAGAGATCACTCAGCGTGAAGACGCTGTCGAGCGTGCTCGTCGCGGCGTTCGCGATCATGCTGTCGATCACCGGCGGCTACGGCATCTATGCGGCGCGCGCGGCCGACGCGTCGATGAGCGTGCTGTACATGCAGGACACGCGCGGCCTCGACCTGCTCGCGAAGGACACGATCCGGCTGCTGATCGCGCGCGCCGCGCTGCTCGACTACGACCCGCGCGCCGGCGCGGCCGAAGCGGGCGGCCTGCTGCGCGACGCGCGCGGCGCGATCGCCGGCGCGAACGACGCGTGGAAATCGTTCGACGCGCTGATGAGCGAGCGCGGCGCGGGCGCGCAGATGCAGGCGGCGAACACCGCGCGCCGCGAGTTGGTGGACGGCCTGCTGATGCCCGCGCTGAACGCGCTGCAATCGCAGCAGACCGACGACGTGCGCGAGTTCAACGAAAACCAGATCAAGGACGCGTTCGACGCGTACAACGCCGCGCTCCAGCCGCTCGTCACGATGCAGTTCGAAAACGGCAAGCGCCGCTTCGAGGCGTCGCAGCATCGCACACAACTCGTCACGTGGATTTCCGGAATGCTGCTGGCCGCGGGCCTCGTGCTCGCGGCGGTATCGCGCGTCGTGCTGAACCGCATCGTGATCGCGCCGCTGGGCGCCGCGCTCGCCGCGTGCACGCGGATCGCGGCCGGCGACCTGACGACGCGGCTCGTGGTCCGGCGCAACGACGAGATCGGCAGCCTGATCGGCGGCCTTCAGAAGATGCAGGCGGGCCTCGGGCAGATCGTCGGCGGCGTGCGCGACGGCACCGACCAGATGGCCGTGCGCACCCGCGAGATCGCGGCGGGCAACATGGACCTGTCGCAGCGCACCGAGGCGCAGGCCGCGTCGCTGCAACAGACGTCCGCGAGCATGCAGCAGCTGACGTCCACGGTTCGTCACAACGCGGACAACGCGCAGCAGGCGAGCGGGCTGGCGCAGGCCGCGTCGGCGACCGCGAACCGCGGCGGCCAGGTGGTCGCGCAGGTCGTGTCGCGAATGGACGGCATCAAGGACAGCTCGCGCGAGATCGGCGAGATCATCGCGGTGATCGAGGGAATCGCGTTCCAGACCAACATCCTCGCGCTGAACGCGGCCGTCGAGGCGGCGCGCGCCGGCGAGGAAGGACGCGGCTTCGCGGTCGTCGCGGGCGAGGTGCGCTCGCTTGCGCAACGCTCGGCGGGAGCCGCGAAACAGATCCGCGACCTCATCACGACGTCCGTCGAGCGCGTCGACAACGGCGCGGCGCTCGTGCAGGACGCGGGCCGCGCGATGACCGACATCATCGCCGCGGTCGGGCGCGTGACGGACATCATGCGCGAGATCACGTCGGCGTCCGAGCAGCAGACCGCCGACATCGAGCAGGTGAACCGCGCAATCGCGACGATGGACGCGGCGACGCAGCAGAACGCGGCGCTGGTCGAGGAAGCGGCGGCGTCCGCGAGCGAACTGGAGCAGCAGGCGAGCCGGATGCGGGAGCAGGCGGGGGTGTTTACGGTGGCGGGGTGAGGCGTTGGCTGGTTGCGCAGGGGTAGCTTCTGCCGCGCGCTATCGACGATAGCGAAGCACCAGGGACCCGATGAACGACAGGCCTCTATGCACTGCCCGCCGAACCCCGCGCATCGCTTCGTCCATCGATGCCGTTTCTGAATACGCGCAGCAGAAAAAACGCGAACGATATCGGCAGCGCCGCCAGCAGGCAGACTGCGAACGGCCAGAACAGGGGCGCGTTAAACACGGCCATGAAGTAACCCAGCGGCAGGAACCACATCACGGCCGCCGTCCCGTGTGCAGCGTTCGCAACGGACTTCGTCGCACCGGAACGCAAACCGTACTCGCAAAGATAAATAATCGCGAGCAGCAGCCACGTCAGGTCGTAGTACAGCAGGTAGGGCTGCATGAGCATCGTGGTCACGACACCGGCAGCCGCACACAATGCCCGGTCCGCGCGCCTGAACCACAGGAGCGCCGTAACGGCCATCGCAGGCAGCGCGACGAGCGCGTCCAGGCCGTAGGCCAGCCCCGAACCGGCGCCAAGCCGACGCGCCGTCGCGTAGAGGGTCGGCATCGCACGCCAGATGTCGTTGGCATTGTTGAGCAGCATCGCATTTCCTTGTGCCGCCAGCGCACCGAAGAACTTCAGCCACAGCGGAACACCGAAAACCATCGCGCTCAGCAGGCAAAGCACCGCCGCCGTGACGGCCATCGCGGCGAACGCCTTGAAATGCCGGCCGCAGAGGAAGCACAGCGGAAGCAGCATCGCCAGTTGCGGTTTGACGATCAGCAGCCCTGCGCAGAACCCCGCCAGCACCGGCCGGCATCGCACGAGGCCGAATGCGCCGGCAGCCAGCGCCATCGTCAGGAACGAATTCTGCCCGGCCAGCGCGTTGATCCACAGAGCAGGAAAAGCGAGGACCGTAACCCACGGCAGCGGCCGGCTCTTCATCTCGAACCGGCAGGCGCCGATGCAGAGAACCGTGCCGAAGGCCATGAAAAGCAGGTACGAAGCCGTGTACGGCAGCAGTGCCAGCGGATAGACGAACAGTTGAAAAGACGGCGGATAAACCCACGGGGCGAACTTCATCGGCATGTTCGGCCCGATGCTCATTTCGATCGCGCGCAGCAGTCGCGGATCGAACGCGGCGATCGCGCTGTCGTGGATCGACAGGAACGACGTGCTCCAGAACACCCGGAAGTCCCAACCGAACGGCGGAATGTTGTGGAGATACAGCCAGAAGATGGCAAGCACGCCCAATGTGCCAGCCTGGCAGATCAGCAGCACGCCGCTATAGAGCGCGAGCCGCTGGTGTGTGAACCAGCGCGGTCGCGTCTTTCCCCGTGCGGATTCGTCAACGAACGCCGCCTTCGCGTCCAGCGATGTACCGTCATCAAGTACCGGGCCGGCGCCGCGCGGACCATTCATGTCGCCACCGGCTCCGTCGCGCCGACATTCCGCACGCCGGCACGGCTGCGCTCGAACACGATCCGCCTGACGAGCACCACCAGGCTGCCCGCCGTAACCAGCGGAAGAAACTGGAAATGCAGATGCGGAACGGCGAAGATCCCCGCCATCGGCGCCAGCCACAGCAGCACCAGCCATTCGCGTTCGCCGCGCCGGAAGCCCGCCGCCAGCGCATGGCGGCAGAACCACGCGATCACGAGCCCGTACCACGTCAGGTCGTAGTCGAACAGATACGGACTGACCATCAGGCTCGCGCACGCCAGCGTCGCCGCCCGCAGTTCGTCGCTGCACGAACGCGTCCACGCATACACGACCGCGGCAGCCCCCGCGCACGCGGACACGATCTGCAGCCCATAAGCGACGGCGGTTGGCACGTGCCAGAGCCGCAGCATCGAGAAGAACGTCGGGATGCGGTCGAGCTTCGATTGACCGGTATCCACGTAGTTCGCGATCAGACCCATGTTGTGCACGAACGCCATCAGCGTGTCCGTGCCGAACGCCCAGATCGAAGCGCCCAGCATGACGAGCGCGGTGACGGCGGTCGCGAACAGCGCGCGCCACGAGCGCGAACACAGCAGCGCGAGCGGGATCAGCACCGCAAGATGCGGCTTGATGCAGAGCAGCCCGAAACTGATGCCGGCCAGGACGGGTCGGCGGCGCAGCAGGATCAGGCCGACGCCCATGAACACCGCCGTCAGCAGCCCGTTCTGGCCCGCGAGCAGGACGACCCCGGTGCCGGGGAACGCGAGCGCAACCAGCATCGCGGTCCGCCCCGGCACGATCGCGCTCGCCATCCGCACGAACGCAGCTGACGTGACGGCGAGAAAAAGCACGACCGACAGCCAATACGGCAACAACGCGACCGGATAGACGAGCAGCAGGAACGTCGGCGGATAGAGCCACGGCAACACGCCCGGCGAGCGGGTCAACGCGGTGGTCTCGACGGCCGTGAGGGCCGGCACGTTGTACGCGTCGATCGCGTGTCCGTGCAGCGCGAGATACGACCCGCTCCAGAACGCCAGATAGTCCTGCGCGAGCGGTCCGTGGTCCGCGGCCGGATGCAGCCACGAACGGATGAGGAACACCAGCGGACCGAGCACGTAGCAGGCCAGCAGCGCGGCGGGATAAACCACGAGCCGCTGCGGGTTCAGCCAGTGGCGCCGCGCCGGCCGGGCCGCGTTTTCCTCGTGCGTCTCTACCGGTTCGTCCCCGTTGCCCGCTGACGGTGGTTGTCGTGGATTCATCGCCCTGCTTTGCCTGTATGCCGTTGCCGCTTCGCTTTATTTCCGTTTCCGCCGCGGCAGACCGTTCGCCCCGCTGTCGCTGCCCGTCCCGGTCACTTCACCAGCCGCAGCAGCCCGATGTTCGACGCGATCTGCTGGAAAATCGAATTCAGCGTCGTGTTGTCCGGCGCGTGGTAGTAGTCGCCCGGCGACGAACACAGTTGCATCGCGGTCTGCGCTGTCGAACTGGATGCGCCCGAGCCGAACGTAATCCCGTAGATCGTGATGCCCGCCTGCTTGATCGCGTTGCAGGCCGCGATCTGATACGTGTTGATGTCGTCCACCGAACCGGTCGAACCGGGGTCGTTCGCATCCGCGAGCGTCGAGCCGTCGTCGCGCGACACCGACGGCGCCTGCAGATCGCCTCTGCCGACGCCGGACAACCCGTTGAAGTAGAGCACCTCCTGGCCGGGCGTCGAGCTTGAGCTGACGCTGTTCTCGCCGTCCGTCATCACGATCATCACGCGCTGCAGCCCGACGGTGCTTTCGTTCATCGGCAGCACCGTGCTGATCGACGAGTTCTGGATCCATCCGTCGTGGCTCTGCGGGGTCTTGTTCGCCCACGCGGACGACAGCATGCGCCAGCCCCACAGCAGGCCCACCGGAATGATCGTGTTGCCGCCGGGCTGCATCGAATTGATCTCGCCTTGCAACGTGGACAGATTGTTGGTCAGGAACGTCACCGGCAGACCGATGCATGCGCTGTTCTGGTTCGGACTCTCGTTCACGTTGCTGCTCGACTTCTGATCCCAGTAGTTGATCGGACGGGTCGCGCCCGGCTCGTCCGAACAGCCGTTCGGCGATCCCGAACTCGCGATGTTCAGCGGTAGGCCCGACACGACCGTCGACGACTTCGTGCCGCTGCAGATCCGCTGCGAATTGCCGTTCTTGCCCGGCGACCATGTGTTCACCGTGAAACCGCCTGCGCTGAGCGGCGGCACGTTGTAGTAGTACGGCGTGAATTTCCTCACATCGGCCGGCGAATACGCTTCGGGAGAGAGATTGCCGCTGCTGTCGCGCGGCTCCGCCACACAGCCGCCCCAGCCGCTGCCGCTCCAGATCCAGTCCTGGCTGCTGGACGAATAGGTGGAGGACGGACTGCCCGACATCTGCACGCCGGTCGGGTTATACGCAAACGTCGTGTCCAGCCACGCCCCGGCCGGCGACAGCGCGCCCTGCACGTTGACCGTGCTCGCGAACGGCACGATCCCCACGTAATACGTGTTGGCCCCCTGGCTGAAGATGTTCGTGAGCAGATTGTTCGCGGCCGTCTTGAGCCCGCTGATCTTGGACGCCGAGCCGCGCGTGCTGCTCGCCGCCTCGCTCATCGACCCCGTGTTGTCCAGCACCAGCACCAGTTCCAGTTGACTCTGCGGCACGCGCATCACCGTGTTCGACGCGGTGACCTGCACGCCATCGTCGCCGCCGCTGCCGCCGCTGGAACTCGAACTCTTGTTGCTGTCCGACGCGAGAAACGCCGGCACGAGGACCGGCAGCGTGCCGGTGGCCGACAGCTTGACCAGTTGGCCGCCGCTCGGATTCGGCGCGCAGGTCGCCGAGAAGTTCGTGCTCGGCACCCACAGGTCGAGGTAGTCCGCCGGCATGTTCGCGTTGTAGTACTTCTGCGCGTCGTTCTGCCATGCCTGCAGATTGGCGCTCGACGGGCAGCCGTTCGTCACGTAATGCCCGATGCCGACCGCCGCGGTCAGGTTGGCGACGTCGAGCGCGGACTGCAGGCGCGACTGGGACAGTTCATAACGGGCCAGGTCCGACGACATCGACAGCGCGCCAAGCATCACGCTCGCGAACACCGCGAACATCAGCGTCACCGCGCCGCGCTCGTCCGTCGCGCGCGAACGGCGGGCCCCGCGATCGAACGGCGCGGGTAGCCGGCACGCGGCCGGAGCAATGAGGATCTCGTTCATTTCTGTCTTTCTCCTCTTCGTGGTCGCCCGGGGCCGCTCAGCTCCCTGTCGCGATGACACCCGGGCAGCCGTTGGAGCCCTGCGCGCCCGCCGCGCCGCCGATCGCCATCAACGGCATCGACGTCCAGTTCATCGCGCGCTGCCGCGCGTACACGCGGCGATAGATCGTCGTCGCGCCGGGCGCGTCGTGCCAGAACGTCGACGTCATCGGAAACGGGTTGTAGCGGTAGAACACTTCGATGACGAGCGCCGCGTCGCCCCGGTAGAACGGCCACGTGCTCTGCGGCGGCAGCACGCTGCCCGACGTCACCTGCGACTGCATCGCGACGCCGGTCCACGGCGTGCTGGCCTGCCAGCAGATCTTCGGCACGCCGTTCGCCAGCGACTGCGTGCCGAACTGGTTCCAGCCGCAATTCGTCGAGCCGCTGGTGCCGTCGCAGACCGACGTGATGATTACGCCGCCATGGTTCTTCAGGTCGTCGGGATCCGCGAGCAGCGCCGCGTCGGACCACAACGTCCCGAGGTTGTTCGCGTTCGAGACGCTGGAGTCGTCGACCACGTACGGCATCTGGCCGAGCGAATTGGCGAGCGTGAACGCGGCATGCTCGACCATGCTGGTCGCGCGCATGTACAGATACAGTTCGGAGAACCCGAGCAGCATCAGCAGGATCAGCGGCACGATCAGCAGCACTTCGATCGCGACCGAGCCGCGCGTGCGCGGCGGCGCGGCGCCGTCACGCCTGCGCCCGGCCAGTCTCGAATGGCGGGAGAGGATCAGCATGCTTCGTTCTGCACCAGAAATTTGCGCTGGAAGGTCAGCGTGGGCATTCCGAACCACGCCGCGATGCCGGTGAACCCCGGCATGACCACCTGAATGTTGTACGACTCGACATCGCCGCAATTGCCCGCGCCGTTGCCGGGGACGTAACCCGGCGTGCCGACGTTGTTGAACGAGCCGTAATCGAGCTGCGTCACGGTGACGGTCGCGCCGACGTTCCGCCACATCCCGAGGTATTGCAGCGCGATCTGCTCCGCCTGGGCCTCGCGCGTCCCCGATTGCGGCTCGGCCATCGTCAGGCCGGTCCGCGACGCCGCCTGCGCGGCCATCTGCAGCGTGACGTCCACTGTCATGTCGAGCGCGATCTCGATCGTCCCGATCATCAGCAGGAAGATCGGCACCGACGCGAGCGCGAACTCGATGGTCGACACCCCGCGCTCGTCGGCGCGGCCGCGGCGCACGAAGTCCGCGATCCGCCGCCATGCGCCGCGCGCGCCGTCCGGCCGCTCCGTCATCGCGCTTTCTGCCCGGCGCCCGACGCCGCCGCCTGCACGGACGCCGCGTCCGGGCCGCCGTTGACCGCGCCGACTGTGCCGACTGTGCCGATTGCGCCGATCCCGCCGCCCGTTTCCGCCGCCTTCAGCCGCGCCCGCTGCAACGCGTAGAAGCGCAGGTTGTCATCGACCGACTGCTTCGGCAGGTTCGCGGACAGAATCTGCGCGGCCGCCTCGGTATTGCCGAGCAGACCGTAGGCCAGCGCGAGGTCGTGCAGCGATTCGGGCGGCGCGGCCGGGAAATGCGTCACGTCCAGCAGGATGTTCGCGCCTTCGCGCGGATGCCCCGCCATCACGAGCGAAAGGCCTAGATTCGTGTCGAGGCGCGGATCGCCCGGATTCGTCCGCAGCGCCGCGCGCAGCACCGCCTGCGCTTCGTCGTGCCGGCCCTGCATGTCGAGCGCGGCGCCAAGGCCCGCCGCGGCAAGCGGCTGATCCGGCGCGAGCGCGAGGATCGTGCGGTACTGCGCGACCGCGTCGTCGAGCCGGCGCTGCTGGATCGCGACGCGCGCATTGCCGATCAGCGCGGGCACCGCCTTCGGATCGTTCGACAACGCCTTGTCGTAGAACACGGCGGCGCGCGTATAGTCGCCCGCCGCGTACAGCGCGTCGCCGAGACCGGTCAGCCCCCGCACCGACTTCGGATCGGCCTCCACGACCTGCGTGAAGATGTTCGTCGCCAGATCGACGTTGCCGGATTGCAGCGCGGTTTCGCCGATCCGCAGTTCGCCGTCGCGGCTCAGGCCGTTCTTGTTCTCCATCAGCGGAGTGATCAGCGGCTGCGTGCCCTGGCGCACCGTGGTCGAACACGCGGCCACGCACAGCGTCGCGCACAGCAGCAGCGTCGCGCGGCGCAGCGCGAACCGCAGCCGGCCCGGCACGTTGCGGAAAAGACGGATCGGACGGGAAGGTTTCATCACAGGGACTTGAGCATCGAAACGAGCTGGATGATGGCGGGGCCGGCCGAGATCGCGCAGACGGCCGGCAGGATGAAGATCATCATCGGCACCACCATCTTCGGCGCGAGTTTCGCCGCGGATTCTTCGAGACGGACCATGTGCGCGGTGCGCTCGATGCGCGACAGCGTGCGCAATGCGTGGGTGATCGGCGTGCCGTAGCGCATCGACTGCGTCAGCGTCGAGATCAGCGCGCGGACCGACGGCGCGTCGACCCGCTCCGCGAGGCCCTGCAACGCGCGCACGCCGTCGCCCGACAGATGCAGTTCGTCGGCCGTCTGCGTGAGTTCGGCGGCGAGCGGCGGGCAGATCGGCCCCATCTCGCGCGCGACCCGCTGGATGCTGACGCCGAGACTGTTGCCCGCATTCGTGCAGATCACGAACAGGTCGAGCGCATCGGGCAGATACGCGACGATCGTCTTCTGCCGCTGCCTCGAATAGAAGCCCAATATGTACTCCGGCACGATCATGCCGACCATGAAGGCGGCCAGCATCATCAGAATCCGCACCACCGGGTTGTGTCCCGCCGCGATCAGATCCGCGCCGCCCATCACGACGAGCACCGCGCACGCGATGCCGACCACGAACTTCATGCCGATGAACGCCGCCACCGCGTTACGGCCGCGAAAGCCCGCCAGCCCCAGATCGTGATGCAGCTTCAGCCGGTGCTCGACCGTGAACAGCGGCATGCGCTCGCCGAGCGACACCAGTTGCGCGATCAGCCGCTGGCGCAAACCCGGCGCTTCCTCTTCGTCCGCGTCGCTGGCCGCCGCGCTGGCGATCTGCGCGCCGGACAACGCGCGCACGCGTTGCGCGATCCTGCCGCGATAGCCGCGCTGGTTCGCCGCCCACCACAGCACGAGTGCGGCAAGCAGCGCGAGCAGCATCAGCAGGTCGAACAGCAGTCCGGTCGAATGTCCATTCATCGCGAAGTGTCCAGGTTGCCGATCTTGTTGATGATCACGATGCCGACGATGATCGAGATCACGCTGGCCATGAGCACGTAGTTCCCGGTCTGCGTGTAGAACAGCACCTCGATATACGCCCGGTTCGACACGTACAGAAACCCGCCGATGAACACCGGCACCGCCGCGAGAATCTTCACGGTGATGCGCGACTCGGCCGTCAGCGCGCGGGTCTTCTGGCGGATCTCGCGACGGCTGCGCACGATGCCCGCGAGGTTTTCGAGCGTCTCGCCAAGCTGCCCGCCGGTCTCGCGTTGCAGCAGCAGACACACGCAGAAAAACGAGAAGTCCGCGATCTGCACGCGCTTCATCGCCGCGTTCAGCACTTCTTCGAGGTCCATGCCGACCTGCAACGCATCGCCCATCCGCTTGAACTCGCGGCCGAGCGGCGGCGGACACTCCTCCGCGGCCACCGGAATCACCTGCATCACCGGAATGCCCGCGCGCACCGCGCGCACGATCATGTCGATCGCATCCGGCAGCGACGCGAGAAAGCCCTGGCGGAAACGCTCGACCAGCATCCGGTAAAGCCGGACCACCGCGATCGCGGGCAGCACGATCGCCATCAGCAACTGCACGCTGCCGGGCAGCGACACGAAACGCGGCACGGCCAGCGCCACCAGCAGCGCCGCCACGGCGCCCGCGCCGACGACCGTCGCGCCGCGCGGCGCCACGGTGCGCAGCCGCGCGAGCTTCGCGCCGAGCAGGTCGGGACGCTCCGCGAGCGCGCCGAGCCAGCCGCCGCCGGTGCTCGCCTGCACGGCGTCCAGCGCGGCGACGCCCTCCTTCTCCGACCTGAACGCCGCCGCCATGCGCGCGCGGATCAACGCTTCGGGCCGCTCGCTGCGCAAGTCCTGCCAGACCATCAGCATCGCGCCGAGGATCAGCACGCAGACGAATCCGGCAGCGGTGGCGAGATCGACGAGGCTCATCGCGCGACGACGTCCAGCAATGCCTCTTCGAGGCCGTAATACGAAGCCCGCTCGGCGAACGCCGGGCGCAGCTGGCTGCCTTCGAAGGTGCCCTTCACTTCGGCGTTGTACGCGCTCGCGTCGTAGCGGAACGTGAACAGGTCCTGCGTGATGATGACGTCCCCTTCCATGCCGGCCACTTCGGTGACGCGCGTCACGCGGCGCACGCCGTCGCGCATCCGCTCGACCTGGATGATCAGGTGCAGCGCGCTCGCGATCTGGCGGCGGATCGACATCAGCGGCAGGTTGCCGTTCGCCATCGACACCATGCTTTCGAGCCGGGTCAGGCTGTCCCGCGGCGTGTTCGCGTGGATGGTCGTCATCGAGCCGTCGTGGCCCGTGTTCATCGCCTGCAATACGTCGAACGCTTCCTCGCCGCGCGTTTCGCCGAGGATGATGCGATCGGGCCGCATCCGCAGCGCGTTGCGCACCAGGTCGCGCTGCGTGACGCTGCCGCGCCCTTCCGAATTCTCCGGACGGGTTTCGAGGCTCACGACGTGCGGCTGCTGAAGCTGGAGTTCGGCCGCGTCTTCGATCGTGATGACCCGCTCGCCGTGGCTGATGAAATGCGACAGCGCGTTCAGCAGCGTCGTCTTGCCCGAGCCGGTGCCGCCCGACACCAGCACGTTCAGCCGGCATGTGATCGCGATCTTCAGCAACTGGGCCATCTGCGACGACATGTTTCCCTGGTTCGCCATGCGCTGCAGCGTGATGTTGCGCTTCGCGAACTTCCGGATCGAGATCGACGCGCCGCGGATCGCGAGCGGCGGCAGCACCACGTTCACGCGGCTGCCGTCGAGCAGACGCGCATCGACCATCGGACTGCTTTCGTCGACGCGCCGCCCGATGCCGGCGGCGATGCGCTGCGCGACGTTGACCACGTGCGCGTTGTCGCGGAACTTGTACGGCGTCAGCTCCAGCCGCCCGAGCCGTTCGACGAACACCTGGTCCGGGCCGTTGACCAGAATGTCGGTCACCGCCTCGTCCGCGAGCAGCGGTTCGATCGGACCGAGCCCGAGCATGTCGTTGAGCAGTTCCTCGACGATCTGCCCCTGCTCGGCCATCGTGATGTTCAGCCGCTCGCGCTCCGCGATCGTCGCCACCAGCACGTCGAGTTCGGGCTTCAACTGCTCGCGGCTGCGGCCGAGCGCCGCGGACGCGTTCATCGTGTTCAGCACGCCGCTGCGAATCACGCGGAACAGGTCGAGCCGGACGACCGTTTCGCTGCCGTTGCCGGCGCCGGTCGGCGGCACATAAGCCGACATCTGCTGCTGTTCCGGCACCCCGGAAATCTCGGTGGTCGTAACGGCGACGTCGGCTTCGTCGTCGCGTCCGATCTGCCTCTGTCCAAAGCGCATCATTTCGCGAACCCGAGTCGTTGCCACAGGCTGCGGCGTTCGGCATGCACCTGATTGCCGGTCAGGTCGTTCGCAACCCGCGCGATGGCCTGATGGAACGCGTCGCCCCGGCCCTTCGGCAGCGCGATGCCGACGTTCTCCGCGATCGCGAGCGCGCGGCTTTCGAACGGCAGTTCCTGCAGGACCGGCCGGCCGATCGCGGCGACGAAGTCCGGCGACTCCACCTTGCCCGCGACGACGGCGTTCGGATTGTTCAGCAGCACCGCCGTGATCGGATTGCCGCTGCGGTTGTCGATGTAGCGCGTGAGCCGGACCGTTTCGCGCGCCGCGTGCACCGAGCGGTCGGCGACGATATACGCGCGCGCGGCATGGTCGAGCGCCTCCTCGGCGAGCGGATCGGCCAGTTCGCCGATGTCGAGCATCACGTAGTGGAAACTCGCGACCAGCAGGTCGAGCACGCGCCCGAGGCTGCCCTCCTCGAACGGCCGGGGCTCGCCCCAGTCGAGTTCGGCGGACAGCACGAAGAGCCGCGAATCCTGCGCCGCGAGCATGGTCCGCTCGACATATGCGGGATCGAGCCGCCGCACGTTCTGCAGCACGTCGAGCAGCCCGTTGTTGCCTTGCAGGCCGAACATGCTGGTAGCCGCGCCGCCGTGCAGGTTCAGGTCCACGTACGCGACCCGGCGATGGGACGCCGCGAGATCGCGGGCGAGATGAACCGCCACGGTCGTGGTCCCGACGCCGCCGCGCGCGCCCGCGAACGCGACGATCTTGCCGGCGCGGACCTGCGCGACCGGATTGACCTTGCCGCTGCGCATGTCGATGGTGCGCTTGAGCAGCCCCACCGTCAGCGGCTTGACGAGGTAGTCGTGCACGCCGATGCTGAGCAGGCTCCGGTACAGGCCGACGTCGTTGCGTTCGCCGAGCGCGATGACCTGCACCGACGGCTCGCACACGTCGGCGAGCCGCGCGAGGTCCGACAGCGGCATGTCCGAGCCCTGCAGGTCGATCAGCAGCAGCTTCGGCGAACGCTCGGTCTTCGACAGCCACGCGATCGCCTTCTCGATGCCGTCCACCGCGATATGCGTGTGCGGCAGCGCCTCGTCGAGCACGAAGGTCTTCAGCACGTCTTCCGACTGCTTGTCCGCAACGAATGCGACGAAATCGGCGGCGATGTCGTCCGCGCTGCTCGACTTCAGGAGGGATCCGATCATGTCCATGACGAAACGGTGGGCAAGGGGCTATCCGGGTGGCGCGTCACTTGGCGTCGCGCGACGACGACTTGTCGAGCGGCGTCAGCTTGTCGTTTTCGTAGCGCCACACCGCGCTCGCCGCGACCGGCGCGTCGGCCGGGCCGAGCGGCCCCGGTTCGACGAGGTCGCGCGGATTCGCGATCTGCGCAGCGAGATTGGTGTAGGTCGCGCATCCCCACTCGACGGCGGGGCGCCGGCGGCCGGCATCGGTCAGGCCGGCGGGAACGGCCAGCTTGCGGCAGTCCGGCGGCACCGCGTAGCGGCCGTCGTAGCCGATCACGGACGCATCGGGCATGTCGAACGGCGGCTTGAAGCAGCCGCCGAGCGCGAGCGCGGCAAGCGCCGCGGCGATGCTCCGGATCGTGTGTCGCGAAATCATGGCTCCCCGCCTCAGTAGATGTAACCGGCCTGACCGACGAGGCGCGGCTGCGACGCGTCGTCGGCCGCGCCGTTTCCATGGTTGCCGCCGCTGCCACTGCCGCCGCCTGCGCCGAATGCGTGCTGGAAGCTGTATTCGATATCGCGCACCGGCTGCACCACCGACTGCAGCGGGCTGCGCAGGTTCGCCGGATCGGTCGGCTGGACCAGATACGGCGTGACGATGATGACGAGTTCGGTCTTGTTGTTCTGGTAGTTCGTCGACGAGAACAGCTTGCCGAGAATCGGAATCGAGCCGAGGCCCGGCAGTTGCGAGACGACGTCGGTCGTGTTGTTCTGCAGCAGCCCGGCGATCGCGAAACTCTGGCCGCTCGCCAGTTCGACCGTCGTATCGGCGCGTCGCACGCTCAGGCCGGGAATCGTCACACCGTTGGTGTTCACGCTCACCGACGTGTCGATCTGGCTGACTTCCGGGCGCACCTTCAGGCTGATGCGGTGATCGTTGAGGACGGTCGGCGTGAAATCGAGCTTCACGCCGAACTGCTTGAACTCGACGTCGATCGCGCCGTTGGTCTGCGACACCGGAATCGGAAACTCGCCGCCCGCGAGGAAACTCGCGGTCTGGCCGGACAGCGCCACGAGATTCGGCTCCGCGAGCACGGTCAGCAACTGCTCCTGATGCAGCGCGTCGAGCATCACCTGCAGATCGAGGCGATTGCTCAGGAATCCGGCCAACAGCGAGAAAGCCCCATTGCTGCTCAGATTGAACGGCGCCTGGCCGCTGTTGATCGCCGCACTGGTGTTCTCGAATTGCCGGCCATTAAAAAGCCCCGCCTGCCAGTGGCCCGGCAGACCGAGCGACTGCCAGTTGATGCCGAGCTGCTGCGTGATCGTGCGGTCCACTTCCGTGATGCGCACGCGCAGTTGCACCTGCTGCGGGCTCGGCACGGTCATCCGGTTCACGAACGCCTGCTTGTCGGACAGATACGGCGAAACCATCCCCGCCACCGCGTTCGCGACCTCCGCGCTCGGCGCGTCGCCGGACACCTGCAACGAACCCGGACCGGCGTCGATCCGCAGATTCAGATCGGGAAAACGCGCCTTCACCATGCGGCGCAGGCTGTCCAGATCCTGGCCGACCGACAGCGTGCGCTTCAGCATCTGCGCGCCGTTCGCGTCGAGCACGAACAGCGTGGTAGTGCCCGCCTTCTTCCCGAGCACGACCAGCACGCGCGGCGTCGGCATGTGCACGTCGGCGATGTCCGGATTCGCGACGAACACCGAACTGGCGTTCTGGCCGAGACGCACCAATTGCTCCTGGCCTGCGGTCACGTCGAGCGAACCGGTATCGGCACCCACGTCGGCATGGTTGACGCGGCTGACCGCGGCGCCCTTCGGCGGGACGACGACCGTTTGCGCGTGCGCGGCGACGGCCGTGCAAAGGCCGGCCGCCAGTGCGATGACGCATGCACGCGAGCCGCGTTGCGCGACCGCGAGGGCAATGCCGGCGAGGGACAAGAAAGGCAGCTTCATCGAATGTTTCCGGCCATAACGAGGGGCGGCGTCATGAGTCAATTGGGATCAACCTCGTTTCAGCGTCAACGCGCCGGAAGCTGCGGCGGCAGCGGCGGCGGCTGGCCGGCCGATGCGTCGCCGGCCAGCATCGTCGTCTGTTCCGCCGTGCTTTTTTCGGAGCCGCGATAGATCGTCACCGGAGGCGCCGACGAACCGCCTCGCGCCTCCCCGCGCGCCCGCGGCAATTCGCGGACGGCGCGCGAGATGTCCCCGGCCCATACCGGCGCCGTCGCGGATGCGCCGTCCACCGTGTCCGCGTCGTCGCGGCTCTGCAGCGCGAAACTGCGCAGCGCGAGCGACAGGCTCCCGAGCCGGGCCGCCACCGACACCACTTCGGCCATGTGCGGCGTGACTTCGAGCGTGACGGTCCGGGCGCGGTTGAAACCCGCGGTTGCCGAGCCGCCGTCCTTCGGACGCTGGATCTCGGACCCGACCGCCAGCACGCGCACGTGCTGCACGACGGTTTCGCTCGACACCGACATGTCCGGCGATTCCGTGCGGCTGCTCAACTGCTGGGTGAGCAGCAGGTCGACGTAATCGCCCGGCTCGATCAGGCCGGCGTTGCCCGACACGTCGTCGATCGCGACCGACACAGCGCGCAGCCCCGGTTGCAGCGTGGCCGCGAGAAAACCCGGCGCGTCCGGCAGGATCACCTCGTCGGACAGGACCGGCTGGCCCGCCGCCACCGCGTTGCGCAACAGCGACCCCTTCAGTTCGACGCTATCGGACGCCCCCTCGACGACTGCCTTCGACGGCACGTTCGCGGCCGGCATGTCCTTCCACACGAGATCGGCGTCGCGCAACAGCAGGCCGGCCGGCAGATCGGCCGTGCTCACGCGGACCCGCTTGACGGTCACGACCACCTTGCGCGGCGCCGTCGCGCTCTGCACCACGATGCGCACGATCAGCGCAACGACAAGCGCACCGATTAGTAGAACTGCCAGTTTGATGAACTTCGACATGGGAAGGGAGGCCGTTCAATGCTTCAGGAGGGGCACCAGCACCGGCAGCAGAATGGCCGCGCCGCCGCCCGCCGCGAGCGCGACGCCGTACGGCACGCCTCGCTGGCAGGAGAACATCGCGAGCGCCCGCATCGGCCCGAAACAGGACACCGGGTCGAGCCGACGAGTGGCGAGACCCAGCAGCGCGACCACCAGGCCCACCAGCGAAACCAGCATCAGCGTGGCAGGCAGCGTGGCGGCCCCGGTCCACAGGCTGATCGCGGCGGCGAGCTTCGCGTCGCCGCCGCCCACCATCCTCAACGCGAACAGGCCCGCGCCGACGAGCAGCACGAAGGCCGCGGTGCCGACGTGGAACGCCACATCGGCAAACGGCAGGCGGACCACCAGCGCATTCGCGAAAAACAGCAGGCCGACCGCGAGCACCCAGACATTCGGCAAACGGCGGCTGCGCACGTCCATCACGGCCAGCCACACGAGTACCGCGGCGGTCGCGACGTGCATCACGAAAGAAAGCTCGCGCATTGCTCGTTCCAGATGACACAACGGGTTCGCGTCATTCGACAGCGAACCCTTGCCGACGGCGTGGCCCGATCCGGGCCTCCGCCTGTTACTTCGTTCCGCTGGACGGAGCCGCGCTGGACGTCGTCGCGCTCGTGATCTGCGAAGCGAGGTTCGAGAAACCGCTTCTGATGCCGTCGCCCAGGGTGCCTGCGGCCGCGACAACCGCCACGATGACGATCCCCGCCAGGATCGCGTATTCGAGTGCCGAGACGCCGCGCTCGTCACGAACAAACAGCTTTACGAATCGATTCATTTTTTTCTCGCAATAGAAGAAACAAGGGTCCGAAAGCACAGGCGAAGCCAGCCCGAATCACTGGACCGGCTGCGCCGCAATGTTATGGCAAAGCACGGGATAAAAAACAGGCGATCAAAAAAATTACCCCTTTTCCCCGCTATTTCTTACGTAATTTTTAAAACAGTCAATTAAAGCTTTCAATGAAAACGTTTGCGTTTTTTTTCGTACACCGAGGTGACTTCCGCCACCCTGCCTGTCGTTGTACTCGCCACCGCACTCGATTAGTTACCCTGAGCAATCCGCATTATCTGTAGCTGGCACGTTCCGCACGAGGCGATCGAAACGGCGAGGGAAGGTGACCGAACCGATATCGGAGCGAAGGCCGCTGCGCGGCGAGCGTCGCGTAACCGGCGACACGGCCGGCCGCTTTCCGGCAGCCGTCGAATCCGTGCCCCGTGCCTTCCGGCAGGCAGATCGACAATGCTCCCGTTGCGGTCGCGCGGCGCAGCCAACGACGCCAGTTCACCGGTCGCGCCGTCCCGTCCTCCGTCAACGCGCGCTGGCTGAATTCCGTCGCAGCGCTACAGAACCTCCTCGCTGCCACTCCAACCGCGGACTGCATGTCGTGCAACGCCGAACCCACATCGGCAACACACCTCGTCAGCGAGCCCCTGGCTCAAGCTGACCAGCGTTTCCTCTTAAGGCTTAACGGCATTGAGCGCCCGAACTTTAAGTGATGTGCATCGAGATTTCAAGCGCGGAAAAAGTTGCCGATTGACGGCCTGTTCAGTGCTTTTGTTAAATGTTTTTGTTCTACGAGCGACCCAATGCGGCACGAAGCTTTATGCAAATTCACTCGCAAACGTTTTCGCCCGCGATAAATCGCGAAGTTTCAGCGCGGCAGTTGAATTGCAACGGGACAAGCACGGCAGTCGATACCGTCCAAACCTTTCTCGGCATGCAAACTTGCCGTTTTTTTAGGTGGTTCTGCGACAAAAATTCGCGCCCAGACTGTCGCGCCTCAACGACATAAAAAGATCGTCGTGCGTCACGTCCTCGACTTGTCGACTCCGGTTCGTTCCCCACGACCGCACCCACGCACTACTAACTATCGAATCGGCTCGTAGGGGAGAACGGCGAAGCCGAACGCCGTTTGACCATGTTTAACATTTAAGTGTGTTAAGCAGATCAGGCCAGAAGTGCGATGTCTTCCGCGATCGACTTCATTCGCTGACCGATATCCGGACAAAAACGGCGCTCGCCCCTTGCATGCCCGCCGCGACGACTCAAACGTCGTCGTCGAACGCCAGTTCCAGTTCGACCGCATCGCCGACGCGCAAACGCTTCCCCACCCCCGCAACGACGACCGCGTTCTGCCCGAACGTGAGCCCGCCATCGACACGCGCATCGGCGCGATACCCGGCCAGCGTATCGAGCGGCTCGTGCGGCCAGCGCGGATCGGCCGCGCCGGTCGCCTGATCGACGGTCGTGATCGGGCAACGCGCGCACGGCTTCACGAACCGCAGCACGACCGGGCCGGCGTCGCCATTCGCGCCGACTGTCGCCGTGCCGACAAAGTCCTCGTCGAACGCTTCGGTATCGCCGAGCACGACGTTCGGGCGAAAGCGGTTCATCGGCAGCGGCGGCACGCCCTTCGCGTCCAGTCGCCCGTTTAGTTCCGCCAGCGACGCGTCGGTCGTCACGAGCAGCGGGAAACCGTCCGCGAAACGGGTCGGCGCTTCGACGTCCCGGGTCCACTTCCGGCTCGCGAGACGCGTGACGTCGTCCGCGAAGCGCACGAGCCGCAGCGGCGCGCCGATCACGCCGGACACCCACTGCGCGGCCGCTTCGCCCTCGTCGAGCGCGTCGAAGCTGTCCTTCCACACCGAAACCGGCACCCGCGCCGCGTTCGCCGGCGTTGCGAACGGCAGCGACAGTCCAGCGGACGCGCGATCGGCATGCAGATGCAGCGCGTCGCCGCCGAGCGCCGTGATGATCCGCGCCATCGACGGATACTCGCGCTGCGACACGAAACGGCCGTTCGCGTCGACGATCATCCAGCGGCGATCCCACTGGAGACCGTCCGCTTCGATCAACGCATCGTCGAGCGGTATCCCGGCGCACGACTTGACCGGATAGACGAACAGCGCGCTGATGAAAGGCATGGCAAAGCGGACGCGCCCCGCGCCGGCCGCTCGGGCGACCTTGACGAAGCGGCGAGAGCCGGAAGGATTGGGGGCTGAGATTGTCCCTTGCCGAATTTCCGCGCGCAAGCGCGTTCCCGCTTTTGCAACGGACGGAACGGCTCGCTTGCCGGCCGCGGCATGCGTCGGGCGACGTCATTTCCGGGCGGCGGCAAACCCGATTCCTTATGCATCAAATGAGAATCATTTGCAATTATCGCCGAGCTGCATCATGATTGCGGCATCTCAAACACGGATGCCTGCTTTCATGAACGCACCGTTCCGCGCCCGTCCGGCAGCCGGGCCATCGCCTGAAGCCGCGCCGCAGGATTGCGCGCAGACCGCATCGCACCCTCCGCTGTCCGGCCAGAGGCCGTCCGGACGCAAGCCGCACGTGCGTACGTGGCGCAGCCCGGACACCCGTTAGCGGCTGCATCGTATCGCCTCGACCGGGCCCGGAGCGTCGATCGTCCGCCCTTGTCCGACCGGCTTTTCCACGACAGCAAGGATGAAGCACCGACCGCGCAACGCGCCGGCGCGGTCCGCTTCCGTTCGCCCTGCGCGGCACGCGCGCATCGAGAAACGCGTCAGATGAAACTCAACAATCCGTTCGCCCATCGCGCCGATACACTGCCGGCCGCCGCGTCCACCGAACCCGCGCCCGCCTGCGAGTTCGTCCCGCGCCGGCTGGTCTGCCGGCCGTCGCACCGGCTCGCGCCGCCGCAGCCGGGCGAGTTGATGCTGTGGCGCTTCCGCTCGGAGTGGCAGGGGCTGTCCCGCGACGATGCGTATGCACGGCTGTCGAAGGCCGAACTGATGCGCGTGCGCAGTTTTCCGAACCGCGCGCTCAGCAAGCGCTTCGCGATCGGCCGCGCGGTGCTGCGCGGCATCCTGTCCGCGATCACGGGTGTCGCGCCGACCGGCATCGAACTGAACGACGACGCGCACGGCCAGCCGGTGCTGGCCGCCGCACCCGGCGCGCAGGCACAGCCGGTCGAAATCGCCGTGACCTATGCGGGCGTGTGGATTCTCGTCGGCCTCTCGACGGCCCGCGTCGGCCTCGCCGCGCATCTGCCGCCGGTGCTGAAGCGCGAGCCCGGCCCGCCGACGCGCGCGATGGCGTCGGTGATACGCGTGCCGGCGCGCGCGCCGGACGCAAGCGTGCAGGCACGGCACGCGAGCCTCGTCAATGCGGCAGGGCCGACGACGCTCGACATCGACGTCCATACGTTGGCGCGCAACGAACCGGCGTTCGTGATCGACGTGCCGCCCGCGGAGCGATGGCAGCTGATCGACCTGCCGATGCCGGGCGCGATCCGCGCGGCCGCCGCGGTCGCGCACCCGGTCGCGCGCGTGCATGCGTTCGGCTGGCTCGGCGGCGGCGGGATAGACGGCTGATACGGCCGGACAAGCAGCGACCGACGCGCATCAGCGCATCGCGAAACTCGCCCGCTAGGGCTTCCCCACTCCAGTCAGATACCCGACGAAGTCATACGCGGCGCGCACGTCGTTCCCGGTGCGCGTCAGCTGCATCACGCGCGATTCGAACGGGTCGCGGACCAGCGGCCTGAACACGACGCGCTCGTTGCCCGCGCGCCCGAGCGCCGCCGGCACCAGCGCGACGCCCATGCCGACCTCGACCATCGTGACGACGGTCTGCCACAGCCGCGCCTCGTGACGGATCTGCGGGCTGAACCCCGCCTCGACGCAGGTCGCGATGATCTGGTCGTGATAGTGCGGCGACACGGTGCGCGGAAACAGGATGAACGGCTCGCGCGCGAGCGCGCCCAGTTCGATGCGCTTGCGGCGCGCGAGCGCGTGGCCGGCGGGCAGGCAGCACAGGAACGGCTCCGAAAACAGCGTGACCGATTCGACGCCGGCCGGGAAATGCCCCCAGTGCGCGAAGCCGAGATCGATCTGCATGCGTTGCAGCGCGTGCGCCTGCTCGGCGGTGTTCATCTCCTTCAGCACGACCTCGACCGCCGGGTGATCGGCCTCGAACCGCTGCATCGCCTGCGGCAGCCCGCGATACAGCATCGAATTGACGAAGCCGATCCGCAGCCGCCCCGCGAGCCCGTCGGCGGAGCGGCCGGCAATGCGGCGCACCTCGTCCGCCTGCTCCAGCAACCGGCGCGCCTCGTCGAGCAGCAGCCGGCCCGCGTCGGTCAGCGCGACCTCCTTGTTGGTGCGCTCCAGCAACTGCACGCCCAGTTGCTCCTCGAACTTGCGGATGTCGAAGCTCAGCGCCGGCTGCGAGATGAACAGCCGCCGCGCCGCGCGGCCGAAGTGCAGTTCCTCGGCCACCGCCACGAAATAGCGTAGCTGCTTCAGTTCCATCGGCTGTCTCCGTCCGTTGTCTTCGATAAGCGTTGTCTATCGTACAGGATACCGTTTGTATTGGACCGTTATCGACGGGCTGCCTAACATCGCCTGAACCGCCAACAAGACCAATTCAGGAGACACCGGATGACCGACCAGCCCGCCGCCGACGCCATTCCCGACAGCCGCGGCATCAACTTCTTCACGAGCGACCCCAGCTTCGGCCCGCTGCTGCGCAGTTATCTCGGCTCCCGCGCGTACGACGCGCTCGAACCGCAACTGAACGAACTGGGTCTGCGCGCGTCCGCCGAACTCGACGCGTGGGCGCTGAACGCCGACCATCACCCGCCGCAACTCCAGCACCGCACGCGCCGCGGCGAGCCGCTCCAGCGCATCGACAAGCATCCGGACTACGTCGCGCTCGAACGCGTCGCGTACTCGGAACTCGGGCTCGCGGCGATGAGTCATCGCGACGACGCGCCCGCGCCGCTCGTCAAATACGCGCTCACCTATCTGTTCGTGCAGGCCGAGTTCGGGCTGTGCTGCCCGGTCAGCATGACCGACTCGCTCACGCGCACGCTGCGCCGCTTCGGCTCGCCGGAACTGGTCGCGCGTTATCTGCCGATGCTCGCGTCGCGCGACTTCGACACGCTGTACCAGGGCGCGATGTTCATGACCGAGCAGGCGGCCGGGTCCGACGTCGGCCGCATCGCGACGCGCGCGACGCGCGAAACCGGCGCCGACGGCGACGACGTGTGGCGCCTGCACGGCGACAAGTGGTTCTGCTCGAACGCGGACGCGGATCTCGCGATGGTGCTCGCGCGCCCCGACGACGCGCCGCCCGGCATCAAGGGGCTCGCGCTGTTCCTGCTGCCGAAGCAGCTGCCCGACGGCACCCGCAACGCGTACCGGATCGTCCGGCTGAAGGACAAGCTCGGCAGCCGCTCGATGGCGAGCGGCGAGATCGTGCTCGAAGGCGCGCAGGCGTGGCTGATCGGCGAGGTCGGGCGCGGCTTCCACCAGATGGCCGACATGATCAACATGTCGCGGCTGTCGAACGGCGTGCGCGCGGCCGGCCTGATGCGCCGCGCGCTGACCGAGGCGCTGCACGTGTGCCGTCACCGCGAAGCGTTCGGCCGCAAGCTGCTCGACATGCCGCTGATGCAGCGCCAGTTGCTGAAGATGATGCTGCCGGCCGAGCAGGCGCGCTCGATGTTCATGCAGATCGCCACGCTGCTCGCGCGCGCGGACCGCGGCGACGAAAGCGCCGCGAAATGCGTGCGCATCCTGACGCCGCTGATCAAGTTCCGCGCGTGCCGCGACGCGCGCCGCGTGACCGGCGACGCGATGGAGGTGCGCGGCGGCGTCGGTTACATCGAGGAATGGAGCGACGCGCGGCTCGTGCGCGACGCGCATCTCGGCTCGATCTGGGAAGGCACGAGCAACATCGTCGCGCTCGACGTCGCGCGCGCGGCCCGTCGCGAAGGCACGCTCGAACCGCTCGCGCGCCACGTGCATGCGCTGCTCGCCGAAGCGCCGCTGCCGGCCGGCGGCGTCGCGCTGCTGCGCTCGACGTTCGACCGCGCGTGCGCGGCGCTCGACAGCGTTGCCGAATGCGGCCGCGACGAGGCGGTGCGGCAGGCCGCGAGCGCGCTCTATCACGCGGTGACGGCCGCGTTCATGGCAAGCGAGGCCGCGCGCACCGCGCCCGACTACCGGCGGCTCGCGCTCGCGTGGCTCGTCGTGCGCCATCGGCTGCTGCCGCGCGATCCGCTGTCGCCGGACGCCGACCTCGCGCCCGCCTCGCTGCTGCGCGCGCTCGCGGACGAACGCGCGCTGACGCTCGACGAAGCGCAACAGCTTCAGCCCACGCGATGAGGACGGCGATGCGAGCAACCTCAAGCGACACCCAAGCGCCGCGCGTGGACGGCGCGCTGCACGGCCTGCGCGTCGTGGACCTGAGCCGCGTGCTCGGCGGCCCGTACTGCACGCAGGCGCTCGCCGATCACGGCGCGCAGGTGATCAAACTCGAACCGCCGGACGGCGACGAAACGCGCGGCTGGGGGCCGCCGTTCGTCGGCGACACCGCGTCGTACTTCGTCGGCGTGAACCGCAACAAGCAGGGCATCGCAGTCGACCTGGCGCGCGACGAAGGCCGCGCGATCCTGTGGCAACTGCTCGAAGGCGCGGACGTGCTGGTCGAGAACTTCAAGCCCGGCACGCTCGCGCGCTGGGGGATGGACTACGAGCGCGACCTGAAGCCCCGCTTCCCGCGCCTGATTCACTGCGCGATCTCCGGCTTCGGCGCGGACGGCCCGCTCGGCGGCCTGCCCGGCTACGACGCGGTGATCCAGGCGATGGCCGGCCTGATGAGCGTGAACGGCGAACGCGACGGCCCCGCGCTGCGCATCGGCCTGCCGATCGTCGACATGGTGACCGGCCTGAACGCGCTCGCCGGCATCCTGCTCGCGCTGGCCGAACGCGCGCACAGCGGACGCGGACAGTCGGTCGACATCGCGCTGTACGACTGCGGCGTGTCGCTGCTGCATCCGCATCTGCCGAACTACTTCGGCAACGGGCGCACGCCGCAGCGCAGCGGCAACGCCCATCCGAACATCGCGCCATACGACAGCTACCGGACCGCCACCGCGCCGATCTTCCTCGCGGTCGGCAACGACCGGCAGTTCGCGAAGCTGTGCGCCCATCTCGGCGCGCCCGAACTCGCGGACGATCCGCGTTTCGCGGACAACCGCAGCCGCTGCGCGCATCGCGCCGAACTGAAGGCCGCGCTCGAAACGCGCCTCGCCGCGCATCCGTGCGAACGCGTCGCCGTCGAACTGATCGCGGCCGGCGTGCCGTGCGGGCCGGTGCAGACCGTCGATGCGGTCGCCGCGCATCCGCACACGCGCCACCGGAAGATGCTCGTCGAACTCGGCGATTATCGCGGCACCGGCTCGCCGGTCAAGCTGTCGCGCACGCCGGCGACGTACCGTACGCCGCCGCCCGCGCTCGGCGCCGACACGCGCGCGGTGCTCGACCGCCTCGGCATCGACGCGCACACGCAGCGGAAGCTGATCGACGCGGGCGTGCTGAAGGAATGAAGCGGCATGAAGCATGCATGAAGCGATGAAGCGTTGAAAAGCGCGCTAAGCGGATCACACAGACCGGCCGCGAGGCCGGCACAAAATCAAGGAGACAACGATGCAAACGGAACCCGCCCGCCAGCCGGCGCGCGCCGCGCTCGCGGCATTCGTCGGCACGACGATCGAGTGGTACGACTTCTACATCTACGCGACCGCGTCCGCGCTGATCTTCGCGAAACTGTTCTTCCCGACCGGCGAATCGTTCTACGGCACACTCGCATCGTTCGGCACGTTCGCGGTGGGCTTTCTCGCGCGGCCTCTGGGCGGCATCGTGTTCGGGCATCTCGGCGACCGCATCGGCCGCAAGAAGGCGCTCGTCGCGACGCTGTCGATCATGGGCGTCGGCACCGTCGGCATCGGCTTTCTGCCGACGTGGGCGAGCGCCGGCGCGCTCGCGCCGACGCTGCTCGTGCTGCTGCGGGTCGCGCAGGGCATCGCGATCGGCGGCGAATGGGGCGGCGCGGTGCTGATGGCCGGCGAACACGCGCCGCGCGAACGCCGCACGTTCCTCGCCTCGTTCGCGCAGCTCGGCAGCCCCGCCGGGCTGATCCTCGCATTGCTCGCGTTCAGGCTCGTCGCCCATCTCGACAAGGGCGCGCTGTTCGACTGGGGCTGGCGGCTGCCGTTCCTCGCGAGCGCGGTGCTGCTGGTGGTCGGCCTGCTGATCCGTTCGGGCGTCGGCGAGTCGCCGGAATTCGACGCGCTGAAGGCGCAGCGCCGCACCGCCGCGCTGCCGATCGTGGAAGTCGTGCGCGACGCGTGGCGCACGGTGCTGCTGTGTCTCGGCGCGAACGTGATCGGCGTCGCGGGCGCGTGGTTCGTGAACACGTTCATGCTGAACTACACGACCCAAACACTCGGCCTCGATCGCGGCCTGATCCTCGACTGTCTGTTCGTCGTCGCGTTCGTGCAGCTCGGCACGCAGCTCGTGTCAGGCTGGGTCGCGCAGCGCGTCGGGGCCAGCCGCTTCCTCGCGGTCGCGGCCGCGCTCGCGATCCTGTCGCCGTATCCGATGTTCGTGCTCGTATCGACCGGCAGGCCGGTCGCGATCGTGGTCGGCATCGCGATCGCGGTGATGTGCATGTCGAGTTCGTATGCGGTGATGGCCGGCTTCATGACCGACGTGTTCCCGGTGCGCGTGCGGTACTCGGCGATCTCGCTGTCGTATCAGTGCTGCGCGGCGCTCGCGGGCGGTTTGACGCCGCTCGTCGGCGCGGTGCTCGCCCATGCGTTTCCCGGGCAATGGTGGCCGCTGGCCGGGTTTTATAGCGTGCTGGCGGCGATCTCGCTCGGCTGCCTGACTGCGCTGCGGGTTCGGCGGCCCGTGGGGGAAACGGCGGCTGTCGCGTTTGCGGATGCGCGGGCTGGGGATCTGTCGTGAGGGGGCGTGAGGGCACGCGGCGCGCAAGACGTGCTGCGGTTGCCTCGTAAAACCTCGCGCGCAAGAAGGTCCGCGCGCTAACCCGGCGGCACCGCCTCGGACGCCGCCGAGAAAATCCGTTGCAGCGTGGAGATGCTGACCGGCTTCACCAGATGATGGTCGAAGCCGGCTTCGCGCGTGCGCTCGCGATCCTCCGGCTGGCCCCAGCCGGTCACCGCGACGAGGATCGTGCCCGCGTGCCGCGGGTCGGCGCGCAACTGGCGCGCGACCTCGAAACCGTCCATGTCCGGCATCCCGAGATCGAGCATCACGACCGCCGGCACGAACTGCCCCAGCGTATGCAGCGCCGCGTCGCCGTCCTGCTCGACGCGCACGTCGCAGCCGAACAGTTCGAGCAGCATCCCGAGACTGTCGCCGGCGTCGCGGTTGTCGTCGACGATCAGCACCTTCAGGCCCGGCTGAATCTCGCCGCGCGCCTCGCCCGGCGTCGAAGCCCTGGCAGGGGTGCTGCGCACGAGCGGCAGCCGCACCGTGAAGCAACTGCCCTTGCCGGTGCCTTCGCTATAAGCATCGACGACGCCGCGATGCAGTTCGACCAGCCGCCGCACGAGCGACAGCCCGATGCCGAGCCCGGACTCCGCGTGCGCGGTCGTCGGTTGCAGCCGGCCGAACAGTTCGAACAGCCGGTCGTGATCCTCGGGCGCGATGCCGATCCCGTTGTCCGCTATCCGTACGACCGCGTGATCGTCGTCGCCTTCGAGCGACACGTCGATGCGGCCGCCCTCCGGCGTGTATTTCGCCGCGTTGTTCATCAGGTTCGAGAACACCTGCACGAGCCGCACTTCGTCGCCGTCCACCGTCAGCGGCTCGTCCGGCATCCGCACGGTCAGCTCGTGCCGGCCGCGCTCGATCATCGGGCAGCTCTGGTCGAGCGCCGCGCGCAACGCGCCGCCCAGTTCGACCTGCGCGCGCTGCAACTCCAGCGCGCCGGTGCTGATGCGCGACAGCTCGAACAGATCGTCGACGAGCCTCACGATGTGATCGACCTGGCGGTCGAGCATCCCGAGCACCTGTTCCCCGCGGCGGCGCTCGTCGTCGAGGCGCACGATCTGCAACGCGTTGCGGATCGACGCGAGCGGGTTGCGCAGTTCGTGCGCGAGCGTCGCGAGAAACTGGTCCTTCATCCGGTCCGCATGCTGCAGGCGCGCCTCGCTGTCACGCAGCGCGGCCTCCGAGCGGGTGCGTTCGATCAGGTCGGCCGCCTGCCGCGCAAGCAGGTCGAGCAGGCACAACTCGCGTTCCATCGGTTCGTGCGGCGCCGCCCAATGCGTGGACAACATGCCGATCAGCTTGCCGTCGCGCGAGCGCAGCGGCGTCGTCTGCACCGCGCGGATGCCGTTGCGGCGATAGAGTTGAAGATCGACGGTGCCGGTCAGCGGCTCGCACGCCTCGACGTTCGGCACGACGACCCGGTCGCCGCTGACGAGCGCCATCGCGCAGGTGCTGGTCGAGTCGACATACACCTTGCGCCAGTACGCAGCGGCTTCCGGCATGAAGCCGCGATGCGCGATCAGCGTCAGTTCGGATTCGCCGGCGCGGCCGGCCGTCAGCATCTGCATGCTGCCGAACTGCGCGCCCATCAGTTCGCAGGCCGTCTCGACGATCTTGCCGTAGAGCGTCGCGAGGTCCTGCTGGACCAGCAGTTGCAATGAGATTTCGTGGAGGAGCCGGCTGTCGTCCAGTTCGCGCTGAAGCGCCGCCGTCGTGGCGACGTCGCTTCTGCGGGCCTGCTGGCGGGACCTGAAGCGCGTCGAGCCGCGTACGGGCGAGGAACGTCGAGAATGGGAATGGCCGGCCATCGACTCTCCATCAAGAGCGTGTCGCCCGCAAGCGGCGCGACTCGCCGGATTGTGCCGCCGTCTGGGCGGCCTGCAACGTCCGCCCATGCGATACGGATTCGAATACCCGACGGATCGACAGCAGCACGAAAGATTCTGCGGCACGATTGTCCGCGAACGGTCATCATAGCGTCGATCGCTGCCCGCCGCACCGCGTGCGATTTCACCGGACGATTCCAGGCGGCCGCCTGCCGATTCTCAACACTGACGCGGCGGAACCCGATGGCCGATGCGCGATGGAATCCGCGTGCTTCGATATAGAGGTTTCCTGTGCGTCGCGGGGATGCCGGCTGCGTGAAGTTGAACGAAGCGACGCCGCAGCGGCAGCCTCCATCGCGAACGGATGCGCGTCATCGCCGCCGCGTATCCGCCTCTTCCGAGATGAACAGTTCGTTGTATCCGGATGCCGGATCGAACGCTCTCGCGAAACGATGCGCGGGCAGCAGCGCGAGCAGGATTTCGGCCGTCGTGCGAACCCGGCATCCGGGCGCGACATGGCCGCCCCATACGCGGCCTTCCGGGTCCGAAACCGACATGTGCAGATGCACGCCGTCCGGCGACAGCGAGCCGGCCAGCGTCAGGATCTCCAGATCCGCGCGCAGTTCGGTCGGCGCATCGGCGCTTGCGAACCGCAGTTGCGCAACGTCGAGGCTGCCGATCCCCTGGATCACGAACGCCGCGTGCAGGCCGAGCCGGGCCAGTTCGTTTTCGAGCGCGCGGCGCAGGTCATCGCGCGGAGACAGACGTAAAGGATGAGCTTGCATCGGAATCGTCCCGGTAAAGATCAGGTGGATGGCCGGCATCCGTCGTTGTGCATGCAGAGATCGAACGGCCCGCGCCGTTACCGCTTCGAACGTGCGCCCATGCGCGGTGCAGAACGTTCGATAAACGGGCTCGCCGACGGCAACTTCGACCGCTTCGCGCACCATAACAGGTAACAGCGACCGCATCGCGCCGCGAAATCCGCTGGCATCGGTCTTGCTTTCTTCATACGCGAAGCCGGGCGGTCCGCCGCCTGTAAGACTTTGACCTTCCCGACACCGGGCGACGAAGCCTGAACCAGCCATTCCTGGCGGTTCAGGCTTTTTTATTGTGCGATGGAAACAGCTTGAAGCTACAACGACAGGTTCCGATCGGCTTGCTGTGGTCGAGCGAAGGCACGTATCAGCGCCTCGGCCAGAGTTCGCTCGCCGGCGCGCGCGACGCGATCGCGGCGATCAACCGGTCGCGCGACTACGGGTTCGAACTGCATGCGCTCGAATACGATCCGCGCGGCCAGCTCGACGGCTATCGCGACGGCGCGACCGCGCTGCTCGACGCGGGCGCGCGTCACGTGTTCGGCGCGACGACGTCCGCGAGCCGCAAGGAACTGATCCCGGACATTCAGCAACGCAACGCGCTGCTCTGGTATTCGTGCTCGTACGAAGGGTTCGAGAGCAGCGAGAACGTCGTTTATCTGTGCGCGTGTCCGAACCAGGCGCTGCTGCCGCTGCTGCACTACGCGCTCGCCGCGTTCGGCAAGGCCGCGTTTCTCGTCGGCTCGAACTACGTGTGGGGCTGGGAAAGCAACCGCATCACGCGCGAAGTGCTGCAACTCGCGGGCGGCGAAGTACTCGGCGAACGTTACGTGCATCTCGGCTCGACGGCCGGCATCGCCGATCTCATTCCCGCGCTGCTGCGGCGGCCGCCGTCGTTCGTGCTGAACAACCTCGTCGGCGAGTCGTCGTATTCGTTCCTGCAGGCGCTCGACGCCGCGTGCGCGGACGCGAACCTGCGGCTGCCGGTGCTCAGTTACGACCTCACCGAAGCGGAGCTGGACCGCGTCGGCCCGATGCGCGCATTGCGCCTCTTCACCGCCGGCCCGTACTTCGAGGAATCGGAGCCGGCGTTCACGCTGCGCCAGGCGAAGCTGCACGGCCCGCGCCGGCTGTCGCACATCTATACCTGCGCGTACGTGTCGGTCGAACTGTTCGCGCAGGCGCTTCGCGCGTGCGGCGGCGACGATCCTGAACCCCTGCTCGCGTACCTGTACGACACGCCGGTCGATACCGCGATCGGCACGATCCGGCTGTCCGCGCGCAACAACCACGGCGCGCTGCCCTGCCATATCGCGGAACTGCGCGACGGCCGCTTTCGCATCGTGCACAGCGAAACCCGCCCCATCGAAGCCGATCCGTACCTGACCGCCACCGACATGCGGATCTTCGAAGCCTTCTCCGACGACGCGCAGCGTCGCCATCTAAGGATCGTGAAGTGAACGCCATCGTTACCCCACCCGATTTCAGCCGGCATCGCGTCGCGCTGATCGACTGCGGCGAGCGCCATCTCGCGAGCCTCGAAAAAAGCCTGCAACGGCTCGGCATTCGCTGGGTGTCGATCCAGAAGGACGACGCGCCGACGCCGGACGACGGCTTCGCCGCCATCGTCGAACTCGACAGCTTCAACAGCCCAAACGCGCTTGCGCGGCTGCGCGAACGCGCGGTGCCGATCTGCGCGCTCACGCAGCACGAGACGCTGTCGCAGATCCAGCGCGGCGTCGCGCTCGGCGCGACGGCGATCCTCAATCGCCCGATCACGCAAGGCTCCGTCTATACGACGCTGATGATGGCGCTGTCGCTGCAACGCCGGCTCGACGAACTGCACGCGCAGAACGCGGCGCTGCGCCACAAGCTCGACAGCGGGCCGCTCGTCGCGCAGGCGATCGCGCGCCTGATCGTCGAACTGAACGTGAGCGAAGACGCCGCATACGAGCGGATTCGCGCGCGGTCGATGGCGACCCATCGCAGCATCGCCGACGTCTGCGTCGAAATCCTCGCGCACGCGGCCGACCACCGCCGCTCGTCGTCATGAAAGTCCTGTTCCGCATCCTGCGCCGCCCGACGGCTTCGTTCGCGCTCGCGTTCATCGTGCTGATCGTCGCGCTGGCGATCTTCGCGCCGTGGATCGCGCCGTTCGACCCGATGCAGCAGATGGCCGACGGCCTCACGCTCGAAGGCGCGCCGCTGCCGCCCGATCACACGTACTGGCTCGGCACCGACCTGCTCGGCCGCGATCTGCTGTCGCGGCTGGTGTACGGCGCGCGCACGTCGCTCTTCATCGGCGTCGTCGCAAACGGCATCGCGGTCGTGATCGGCACGCTGGTCGGCCTCTCCGCGGGGTTCCTGCGCGGCTGGACCGGCGTCGTGCTGATGCGCTTCGCCGACCTGATGATGGCGTTCCCGGCGCTGCTGCTCGCCATCACGCTCGCAGCCGTGTTCCGCCCCGGCGTGTGGATCGTCGCGATGGTGATCGCGATGGTCAACTGGGTGCAGATCGCGCGCGTGATCTACACGGAAACGGTCGCGCTGTCCGCGCGCGAGTTCATCGTCGTCGAACGCGCGCTCGGCGCGAGCCCCGCGCGCATCCTGTTCTCGCATCTGCTGCCGCACCTGATG
Source organism: Paraburkholderia caballeronis (assembly GCF_900104845.1). Classification (NCBI taxonomy): domain Bacteria; kingdom Pseudomonadati; phylum Pseudomonadota; class Betaproteobacteria; order Burkholderiales; family Burkholderiaceae; genus Paraburkholderia; species Paraburkholderia caballeronis. The sequence goes on from NZ_FNSR01000003.1 coordinate 122,144, forward strand.
CCGACGATCCTCGTATGGTCCACGCTCGGCATTTCGACGACGGTGCTGCTCGAAGCGACGCTGTCGTATCTCGGTGTCGGCGTGCAGCCGCCGATGCCAAGCTGGGGAAACATCATCTTCGAAAGCCAGACCTATTTCAGTTCCGCGCCGTGGCTCGTGCTGTTTCCGGGCGTCGTGATCGTGCTGCTGTCGCTGTCGTTCAACCTGCTCGGCGACGCGCTGCGCGACGAACTCGACCCGACGCTCAAGGAGGCCCACTGAATGGCGCGCTTTCTGCTCCGCCGCCTCGCGCATTCGCTCGCGATCCTGCTCGGCATCACGTTCATCACGTATGCGCTGCTCTATCTGCTGCCCGCCGATCCGGTCCAGCAGATCGCGGGCCGCAACGCGACGCCGGACATGCTCGCGGGCATCCGCCATCAGCTCGGGCTCGACCAGCCGTTCTGGCTGCAATACCTGCACTACGTCGGCCGGCTGCTGCACGGCGACCTCGGCCACTCGTACGTCGAGCGCACCGACGTGAGCCTGCTGCTGATGGCGCGTCTGTGGCCGTCGGTGCAGTTGATGATCTGGGGGATCGTCTGCGAGATCGCGATCGGCATCAGCGTCGGCGTGCTGTCGGCGCTGCGGCGCGGTTCGTCGCTCGACCGCGCGCTGATGATGTTCTCGTTCGTCGGCGTGTCCGCGCCGCAGTTCATCGCCGCGATGATCGTGCTGTACCTGTTCGCGATCCGGCTCGGCTGGTTCCCGATCGGCGGCTACGGCGGCGCGTCGCATCTGGTGCTGCCCGCGCTGACGCTCGGCGTGCTCGGCAGCGGCTGGTACGCGCGGATGATGCGCTCGTCGATGATCGAAGTGCTGCACCAGGACTTCGTGCGCACCGCGCGCGCAAAGGGGCTGACGCGCTGGCGCGTCGTGTTCCGCCACGTGCTGCCGAACGCGGTGCTGCCGGTCATCCCGATGATCGGGATGGACATCGGCTACTTCATGAGCGGCCTCGTCGTCGTCGAGTCGGTGTTCGGCTGGCCGGGCGTCGGCCAGTTGACCTGGCAGGCGATCCAGCAGGTGGACACGCCGATCATCGTCGGCATGACGACGCTGTCCGCGGTCGCGATCCTGCTCGGCAACCTCGTTGCCGACCTCGTCGTGCCGTACGTCGATCCGCGCATCAACCTGTCGCATCACTGAACGCCCTCTTCCCCTCACTCACCACACGGAACCCGACCTTCGATGAAAAAAACGCTCGTTGCCCAAGCCCTCGCCGCCGCCGTGGCACTTTACGCCGGCGCGGCCAGCGCCGATGCGCCGAAGAACGGCGGCACGATCACCGTCACGTACCAGAACGACGTGACGACGCTCGACCCGGCGATCGGTTATGACTGGCAGAACTGGTCGCTCATCAAGAGCGTGTTCGACCGGCTGATGGACTACAAGCCGGGCACGACCGAACTCGTGCCGTCGCTCGCGGACAGCTACACGGTGTCGCCGGACGGCAAGGTGTACACGTTCCGGCTGAAACACGGCGTGCTGTTCCAGAACGGCCGCGAGATGAAGGCCGCCGACGTGAAGTATTCGATCGAACGCTCGGTGAACCCGAAGACGCAAAGCCCCGGTTCGGGTTTCTTCGCGTCGCTCGACGGCTACCAGGCCGTGGTGGACGGCAAGACGACGACGCTGTCGGGCGTGAAGGCGGTGGACGACTACACGGTGCAGTTCACGTTGAGCCATCCGGACGCGACGTTCCTGCAGGTGCTGGCGCTGAACTTCGCGTCGGTGGTGCCGAAGGAAGCGGTCGATCAGGCGAAGGGCGACTTCGGCCATCATCCGGTCGGCAGCGGCGCGTTCAGCCTCGCGAGCTGGCAGCTCGGCCACGAACTGGTGTTCGCGAAGAACCCGCACTACTTCCAGAAAGGACTGCCGCATCTCGACGGAATGAAGTTCGAGATCGGCCAGGACCCGTCGGTCGCGCTGCTGCGGCTCGAACGCGGCGAAGTGGACATCGCCGGCGACGGCGTGCCGCCCGCGCAGTACCTCCAGTTCCGCGCCGATCCGAAGTACAAGAGCCTGCTGGTCGTCGGCGCGCAGCTCGAAACGAGCTACCTCACGCTGAAAACGACGCTGCCGCCGTTCGACAACCTGAAGGTGCGCCAGGCGGTCAACATGGCGATCAACAAGGATCACATCATCCGGATCATCAACGGCCGCGCGAAACCCGCGAACCAGATCCTGCCGCCGGGCATGCCGGCCTACGACACGACGTTCAAGGGCTACGCCTACGATCCCGCCGCCGCGAAGAAGCTGCTCGCGGAAGCCGGCCATCCGAACGGCTTCGACACCGAGCTGTACGTGATGAACACCGACCCGCAGCCGCGCATCGCGCAGGCGATCCAGCAGGATCTCGCGCAGGTCGGCATCCGCGCGCAGATCAAGTCGCTCGAACAGAGCAACATCATCGCGGCCGGCGGCACGAAGGACAAGGCGCCGATGATCTGGTCGGGCGGCATGGGCTGGCTCGCGGACTTCCCCGATCCGTCCGACTTCTACGGCCCGATCCTCAGTTGTTCGAGCGCGACGCCGGGCGGCTGGAACTGGCCGCTCTACTGCAACAAGGCGCTCGACGCCGAAGCGACCGCAGCGGACAGCCTCGTGAAGCCCGAACAGCGCGCCGAACGGCTCGCGAAGTGGACCAGCATCTACCGGCAGGCGATGGCCGACGCGCCGTGGGCGCCGGTGTTCAACGAGGCGCGCATCACCGTGCGCTCGCCGCGAATGGGCGGCGACGACGCGCTGTACGTCGACCCGGTCCACTACCCCGTCAACTACGACTTCATCTGGGTGAAGTAAATGTGCCAGCACTGCCCGATCAAGACGATTCACGGCCTGCAGCATCACTACGGCTGGGACAACAGCTTCGCGCCGGTGCTGCACGCGGCGCCCGGCGAACGGCTGGAGTTCGACTGCCGCGATTCGAGCAACGGCCACTTCACGCGCGACTCCGTGGTGGGCGACGTGGTGTCGATGCCGTTCGACCGGATCAATCCGGTCAGCGGCCCGGTGTACGTCGACGGCGCGCAGCCCGGCGACGCGTTGCAGGTGACGATCGAACGTTTCGAGCCGGGCGGCTTCGGCTGGACCGCGAACATTCCCGGCTTCGGGCTGCTCGCGGACCAGTTCACCGAGCCGGCGCTCGCGCTGTGGAACTACGATAGCGCGAGCCTCGCGCCGGCCGCGTTCGGCCAGTTCGCGAAGGTGCCGCTGAAGCCGTTCGCGGGCACGATCGGCGTCGCGCCGGCCGAGCCGGGGCTGCATTCGGTCGTGCCGCCGCGCCGGGTCGGCGGCAACCTGGACATCCGCGATCTGGCGGCCGGCACGACGCTGTGGCTGCCGGTCGAGGTGGACGGCGCGCTGTTCTCGATCGGCGACACGCATGCGGCGCAGGGCGACGGCGAGGTCTGCGGCACCGCGATCGAGAGCGCGATGAAGGTCGTCGTCAAGCTCGATCTGGTGAAGGGCGCCGCGCTCGCGGCCCCGCGCTTCAGCACGCCGGGGCCGGTCACGCGGCACCTGGACGGCGCCGGTTACGAAGTCGCGACCGGCATCGGCCCCGATCTCATGCAGGCCGCGCGCGACGCGGTGAGCCGCACGGTGGACTGGCTGTGCGCGACGCACCACATGCCCGCCGAACAGGCGTACATGCTGTGCTCGGTTTGCGGCGATCTGCGCATCAGCGAGATCGTCGATCAGCCGAACTGGGTCGTGTCGTTCTACTTTCCGAAGATCGTGTTCGCATGAAGCCGTCCACGCTCCCCGCCGCGTCGCCGGTGTTGCAGGTCGAGCGGTTGTCGGTCGAGGTCGGCAGCGGCGAGCGCGCGCGTCGGCTCGTCGGCGACATCGGCTTTGCGCTGCACGCGGGCAAGACGCTGTGTCTCGCCGGCGAGTCCGGCAGCGGCAAATCGATCACGTCGCTCGCGATCATGGGCCTGCTGCCGAACGCCGCGCGCGTCGCGGGCGGCTCGATCCGGTTCGACGGCCGCGAGCTGACGTCGCTCGCGGCCGCCGACATGGAGACGATCCGCGGCAAGCACATCGCGATGATCTTCCAGGAGCCGATGACGTCGCTGAACCCGCTGATGACGGTCGGCCAGCAACTGGACGAAACGCTGCGCCGCCACGCGTCGCTCGACCGCCGCGCCGCGCGCCAGGCGAGCCTCGCGATGCTCGACGCGGTGCATATGACGCAGGCCGCGCGCCGGCTTGACCAGTATCCGCACGAACTGTCCGGCGGGATGCGGCAGCGCGTGATGATCGCGATGGCGATGCTGTGCAAGCCGCGCGTGCTGATCGCCGACGAGCCGACCACGGCGCTCGACGTGACGGTGCAGGCGCAGATCCTCGAACTGATGCGCGAACTGCAGCGCGAGTTCGGCACGGCGATGCTGCTGATCACGCACGACATGGGCGTCGTCGCCGAAATGGCGGACGACATCGCGGTGATGCAGAACGGCGCGATCCAGGAGCATGCGGACGCGCGGCGGCTCTTCACGATGCCGCAGCATCCGTACACGCAGAAGCTGCTGGCCGCCGTGGCCGTGCCGGGCTCGGCGCCGCCGCCCGAATCGCGCGCGGCCGAGCCGGTGATCCTGCGCGTCGAGCATCTGAACGTGCGTTTTCCGCTGCGCGTCGACGGGCTGCGCACGCCGCAATACGTGCACGCGGTCGAGGACGTCAGCTTCGAGCTGCGCCGCGAGGAAACGCTCGGCCTCGTCGGCGAGAGCGGCTGCGGCAAGTCGACGACCGGCAAGGCGCTGATCAGCATGGTCGCGTACGAAGGCAGCGTGAACCTGCTCGGCCGCGAACTGAACGGCTGCTCGGGCGACGCGTTGCGCGCGGCGCGGCGCGACGTGCAGATGATCTTCCAGGACCCGTATGCGTCGCTCAATCCGCGCAAGACGGTGCTCGACCTGGTCGGCGAGCCGCTGCTGATCCATCAGCGCACGCCGCTCGCGCAGCGGACCGAACGCGTCGCGGAACTGCTGGGCCAGGTGGGGCTGCCCGCCGACGCGATGCGCCGTTATCCGCATCAGTTCTCGGGCGGGCAGCGTCAGCGGATCTGCATCGCGCGCGCGTTGAGCCTGAATCCGAAGATCATCGTCGCGGACGAATCGGTCGCCGCGCTCGACGTGTCGATTCGCGCGCAGGTGCTCGAACTGTTCGAGCAGTTGCAGCGCGAGCATCGGATCAGCTACGTGTTCGTGTCGCACGACATGTCGGTGATCGAGCGCGTGTGCCACCGCGTGGCGGTGATGTACTGCGGGCGGATCGTCGAGATCGGGCGGCGCGACCGCGTGCTGAACCAGCCGCAGCATCCGTACACGCGCCGGCTGCTCGAAGCGGTGCCGGTGCCGGACGTCGATCGCAAACGGGACTTCAAGGCGCTGCTGAAGGACATCGAGCGGCATAGCCCGATTCATCCGAAGGGCTTCGTGCCGGAACCGCTGCGGTTCGACGAGGTCGCCGACGATCACTTCGTCGCGGTTCGGGAAATGGCTTGAGGGTGGTGGTCAGCGGCGGGCGGGCTATTGACGAGCGCAGCGCATGGGACCGCTCACGCGAATTTCAGGCGAAGCTCGCTGGGCTGCCGCGATGGACAGGCTCAAGGTCGCGTCGGGCTGCCGTTGTGCAGCCCGGGTGTCATGAGCGGCGCTCAACCTCAGCGCGCCACCCGATCGAGATAATGCTGGGCCGCGCGCGTCACATGCCGCTCGGCCAGCAGCGCCGCCAGCGTCGCATCGCCTGACTGCACCGCGCGCAGGATCGCGGCGTGTTCGTTCCACGTGGTGCGCACCTCGTCGTCGCTCGCGTTGACGAACAGCATCCGCGTGCGGTCGCGCAGCGAGCGCATCAGATCGGACAACACCGAATTCGCACCCGCCGCATACAGCAGGTCGTGAAAACGCGCGTTCAGTTCGAGCAGCCCCGCCGTTTCGCCGTCCTCGACCTTCGTGTTGCCTTCCTGCAGCACCTGTTCGATCTGCGCGACGAGTTCCGGCGAGCAATGCTCGGCCGCGAGCCGCGCGTTCAACCCTTCCAGCGTCGCCCGGATCTGCACCATCTCGCGCGCGACCGACGGGTCCAGCGACGCAACCACCGCGCCGTGGCGCGGCCGCACTTCGACCAGCCCTTCCGCCGCCAGCGCGCGCAGCGCCTCGCGCACCGGCACGCGCGACACGTCGAGTTCCTCCGCGATGCGGCCTTCGATCAGGCGGTCGCCGGGCGCATAGGCGCCCGACGTGATGGACTGGCGCAACCGGGCGATCACCAGTTCCGACAACTGCTTGTGCATGATCGGCTCGCGCGCGCCTGTTCCGGTGGCTCCCAGCTCCATATTCGATCTCCAGTCTGACAGTGGCCCTACTCCCCGGGCACAATTCTAGCTCACGCCCCTGGATTTCGTAGACTGTACACACGATACCGCACCGCGATCTGCGTCGGATCACGGAAGTTCGGGTCGACCGGAGCCAAAACCGAAGCGCGCGATCAGCGCGCGACCGACGCCATGAACCGCAGGATCTCGCCGCCGAGATACGCTTCGCCGGAATTGAAGTGCGCGACGATCGACGTATGGTTGTGGCCGCGCATCTGGATGAAGCGCGGCGGCACGCCGCGATGACGCAGCACGTCGACGAAGAACTGCGCGCCGTAACGGTCGAGAAAGCGGTTTTCGAATTCGGCGACCGCGATCAGCAGCGGCACGTCCGAGCGTGCCGCGTGGGTCAGCGGCGAGCGCGCCGCGTACAGCGCGCCGTCGTCGCCGAAATACGCGCGTACCGGCCCCGCGTTGGGATTGCGCGGATCGACGTCGGCGAACAGCCGCGCGCTGATGAGCACGAGCCCGGCGATGTCGCTCTGCGCGACGCGCGCGGCCAGCGCCGGATCGAACAGGCACGCGGCCGCGTGCGCGCCGCCCGCCGAATGGCCGATCAGAAAGATCCGCGACGGGTCGATGCGCCAGGCCTGCGCGTGGCTCCGCACGTAGGCAATCGCATCCGCAACGTCCTCCGCGCCGCCCGGATACGGCGCTTCGTCGGCCAGCCGGTATTCGACGTTCAGCGCGACGACGCCCTGATTCGCGAACCAGTGGCACACGTTGTCGTAGATTTCGCCGTTGACGCTCTTGCTGCCCCGCACGAACGCGCCGCCGTGCACGAACAGCACCGCATCGCGCAGACCGTCCGCACGGGCTCCGGCATTGGCCGCATCGGCGACACCATCGGCCGGCTCGAACAGGTCGAGCGTCTGACGCGGACTCGCGCCGTAAGCGAGATCGCGCCGCACGCCCGCTTCGTTGCGCGGCGCGGCCGCGACGAGCGGCGTATAACAGTCGATCACGATCTTGCGATGGCCGACGATGTCGTCGTTCCAGCGCGGCCCGAGTTCGAGCAGCAACCGCCGCTGCGCTTCCGGCAACGAGCCGAACGGCTCGCGGGTGACCTTCGCGGCATTCACCATGACACGCTCACATTCCCGTTGACGAAGGTCTGGCAGGCCATCCGGTAGCCGGCCGCGAGTTCGTCGGCGCTCAGGTGACGCCGCTCCTTCTGCTTGATGTCGTCGGTATTCTCGCGGCCCTGCTCCACCTTGCACTTGCAGGTGCCGCAAAGGCCGCCGCCGCATTTGAACGGAATGCCGCCCTGCTCGCGCAGCGACACGCGCAACAGGTTGCTGTTCGGCTGCGCATCGACGGTCTTGCCGCCGTTGCTCAAAAAAGTAATCTGGATCATCGATCAGTCTGTGAGTCGAAAGCCGTTTACTGCGCATGCGCCGCTGGGCGACGCACGACACGCGCGTCCGTGTGGCCGTGGCCGGCCAGGTCCTGGATCGAACGCAACGCGTCGGGCACGCTGGAGAAATGCTCGAAGAACTTCGTCGGCACGAGGTTCACGGTCGTCGGCGAGTCGTCGTCGACGATCTTCACTTTCGCGTCGCCGCGAATCGCCGCGACGACGAACACTGCGACGTGACGCTCCCCGTAGAAATAATCGTGGACCTCGACCGGCTCGATGCCGTCCGTCGCCTCGCTGCGGTACTGCCCAGGCTTGCTGGTGAGAATGATGTACATGGTTTTTTCCGGGTCGTGCGGAACGGATTCAGGACGCAGCCGGCGGATCGTCCTGCGCGAGTTCGATGTCGTGCTGGATCCACAACTGGCACGCGAGCCGGTAGCCGGCGTCGAGCCGCTCGCCTAGCTGCTTCTTTTCCTTCCAGTTCGGCGGCGGCAGATGCTCGCCGCCTGCAATCACGACACACGCGCATCGCGAACACTTGCCCATCCCGCACTCGTAGCGCAGGTGCGGAAACGGAAACTGCCTGATGCCCGCGCGCACGACCAGGTTGGTGTTTTCCTTGACCGCCTCCCGATACACCTCGCCGTTCTTGCGGAACACGACGACTGGCATGAACTCTTCCTCCGTGCTGACTTTGAGCCCGCGATCCAAAGCGGCGCGGTATGGGCGAACAGTGTAACTCATTCGGAACATTGTATACCATTACAAAAAATAAACGGCGAAGACTACCTCGGATACACCGTGCTGAAAGGGTTCCACTGGGCAAGCTTTTCTATCGAAAGGCAAATAAGTATACCGTATACTCTATAGAGTCTATGGGCACAGATTCCCATCCCGCCTCGAAAACCCAAAGGAGAACCCGATGATTCATCTGACCGACCAGCAGATCGACGCGCTGATCGATTTCGGCCCCGCGATTCCCGTCCTCGAAGACGCATTCCGCCAGTTGGGCCGCGGCAACGCGGCGGTCCAGCGCCGCGTCCGCACGGAAGCGGGCGCGACGAAACTCTCGACGCTCGGCGCGGTGCTGCCGGGCGCGGACGTCGCGGGCGCGAAGGTCTACACGACGCTGCGCGGCCAGTTCAGCTTCGCGATCATCCTGTTCCGTGCATCGGACGGCCAGCTACTCGCGACGCTCGACGCCAACGCGATCACCCGTCTGCGCACGGCGGCCACGACGACGATCGCGGTGCGCGCGCTCGCGAAACCCGGCGCGCGCACCGCGGCCATCTTCGGCACCGGCGTCCAGGGCCGCGCGCATGCGCACGCGCTCGCGCAGTTCACGGATCTGAAAGCGTTTCGCATCGTCGGCATCGAGGGGGCGGCCGCGCTCGCGGACGAACTGAATGCGGCCTACGGCGCGCGCGGCGTGGAGGCCCGCGAGTTCGACGCGGCCGGCGCGATCGACGGCGCGGACGTCATCGTGACCGCGACGCGCGCCACCGGCCCGCTGTTCGACGGCAGCCGCGTGACGCCCGGCGCGCTGATCGCCGCGATCGGATCGAGCCTGCCGCATACGCGCGAACTTGACGACACGACCGTCGCGCGGGCAGCGCGGATCGTCGTCGAACTGACCGATCAGGCGAGAGAGGAAGCAGGCGACCTGCTGCTCGCGGCGCCGGGAATCGTCGACTGGAACGACGTCGTCGAACTCGGCGCGGTGCTCGAAGGGAAAGCGCCGGGACGCCGGCGCGACGACGATATCGTGCTCTACGAGGCGCTCGGCATCGGCTTGCAGGACGTGGCGGTCGCCGCGCTCGCGTATCGCGCGTTCGTCGCGCGGCAATAACGCAACGGCGAAACCCGGCGCGGCTTCACCGCCTGCGCCGGGTCGTCCGGATCAACCTGCAACCGAGACTCGCGCCACGCGCAACGCGCAACGCGGCACGCGCCGCCTGACTTCGATCGCAGCCAACCACCGTCATCCCGCTCGCGGACGCCGCACGCCGATCCGCGCCGCGAGCGGCACCAGCGCGGCCACCAGCACGCACAACGCGATGCGCGTCGCGCCGTCGGTCATCCGGCCGTCGCCGAGCATGTCCAGCATCCGGCGCAGACCGTCGCCGACGTGCGGATCGGCCAGCAGCATCTCGCCGGCGATCCAGCCGAGCAGCGCCGCGCCGACCTGCACCACGAACGGAAACCGCTGCAACACCGCCAGCATGATCGTGCTGCCGAGCGCGATCACCGGCGCGCCGACGGCCAGACCCGCGAGCACGATGCCCATGCGCGTACTTGCCGGCAGCGTTTCCGCGACGGCCGCCGTCGCGAGACCGTTGTCGAGGCTCATTGCGAAGTCCGCGAACAGGATCAGCATGACCGCGCGCCACAGCGCGGTCGCGCCGGCCTGCGCGGAATCGTCGTCCGCGCCGTTCTCGCCGCGCAGCATCTGGACGCCGATCCACACCAGCAGCAGCGCCGCCGCGACGTGCATGTACGGGATCGCGAGCAGAAAGCCGATCGCACCGACCATCGCGACCCGCAGCACGACGCCGAGCGCCGTGCCGATCCAGATGCCCAGCCGGCGCTGCGAGTCGGGAAGCGAGCGGCAGGCCATCGCGATCGCAATCGCGTTGTCGCCGCCCAGCAGCACGTTGATGAAGACGATCTGCAGCACGGCCAGCGTCTGTTGCGCCGTTTCCGGCGCGAGAAAACCCAACGTCATCGACGGCGCGCCTCAACTGATCGACACGGCGACGAGCGTCGCCACGACGAGACCGCAGACGACGGGCAAAAACAGCGCCCGCACCGCATCGAGCACCGGCACGCGCGCAAAACCGGCCACCGCGATCAGCGAAGACCACGCGACCAGCGTGCCGCCGCCGGTCCACACCGCGCCCATCTGGCCGATCGCGGCCAGCGTCGCGGCCGGCATGTGGACCATCGGCGCGAGCGCGCCCGACAGCGAGCCGGTCAACGGCAAGCCGGCGAAACCCGAGCCGTCGATGCCGGTGATCATCCCCATCAGCAGGACGCCGAACGACACGAACAGCGGGCTCTGCGGAATCGACTGGCTGCATGCCTGCACGAGTTCGAACAGGAACGACGGCACGTGCGCGCCCGCCGCCACGCCGAGGATCGGCCCCGCCGTGCTCGCATCGCCGACGAAGAAGAACCCGGCGATCGGCAGCACCGCGCCCATCGCCTTGAACGCGAACACGAAGCCGCCGATGATGTGCTCGGCGGTCCGGTCGAGAAAACCCTTGCGGCCGTGCGAAAGCGTCGCGAGCATCATCAGCACCGCGGCCATCCCGCCGATCAGCGCGGCCGCGTCGCCGCCGCGAATCGCGCCCGAGCCGATCATCCCCGGGCTCATCATCACGACGACCACCGCGAGGAACGCAAGCGGCGTCGCGACCGCGAACACCTTCGACCACATCTCGTGGCGGTCCACCGCCACGGCGATCGCGTCGAGCGGCAGCGCGGCCGCGCCGTCCGGCGAGAACGACAGCGACGGGCCGGGTTCCGCCGACAGCGCCGGCTGCATGGGCGGCAGCGGATCGCCGACGCCGCTCGTGCCGCGCGCGAGTTCGGCCTTCGCGAAGCTGCCCTGATGCTCTTCCTGTCCCGCTTCGGCGACCCGTTCCCCCAGTGCCTCCCATGCGACGAGATTCGCGGCCGACGGCGCCGCCACCTTGCCGCGGACGACGAAGAACCACGTGAGCGCGAGCGACACCGCGCCGACCACCAGCGACAACGTGAAGGCCATGTTCGCGACGGACAGCATGTCGGTCCCTGCCGCCTTGGCGCTGATGCCCGGCGCGACCTTGATCACGTAGTCCGACGACAGCGCCATTCCCTGCCCCGCGATCGCGATCGCCGCCGCCGCGCCGAGCGGCGGCAGGCCCGCATAAACGGCGGCCGGAATCAGGATCGCGCCGACCAGCGGCACGGCCGGCGTCGGCCAGAAGAACAGCGAGATCAGATACGTGATCAGCGCGAGGATGAAATACGCGACGTGTCCGTTCAGCATGATCCGCTTGAACGGCTGCACCATCCGCACGTCGGCGCCCAGCTCGCGCAGCCCGTTGAGCAGCGCGGTCATCAGCGCGATCACGAGGAAGATGTTGAAGAGTTCGTGCGCGGCGGTCAGGCTTCCCATGAAGATGGCCTGAAAGCCGGTCAGCAGCTTCCCGGAAAAGGCGAAGGCCACCGCGAAAGTCGCGAGGATCGCGGGTACGACGACGTTGGCGCGAAAGATCATCGTCACGATGATCGCGACTACGCCGGCCAGGTAGCAGAAATGCGCTGGCGTCAAGGCAGCAACGGAATGCATGGGAATCCTCTACTCAGGTGAGGGTCGGGGGACGGGAAAGGCTGCTTGTATACTATATTCACTTGCGTGCGATCAAAAAAAACCGCGCGGTTTTTTCGGGGTGATTCAGGGTGAAACAGGCCGGGATTTCTCCCGTAGGTCGAAGCGCCGGCCGCCCGCCCGAAACGGGCCGGCAACCGGCGGGGACTTCGGTTCAGCGACCGGCTTCGAGCGGCGTTGCGCGCTGGAACGTGAAGCCGTCCGCATACAGGTAACGCACGCTCGCGCCATGCCGCGCGAACACGCGTTTCGCGTCCGCGATCATGTCCGGCGAGCCGCACAGGTACAGCGCGTGTTCGGACAGGTCGTCGTGATCGGCCGCCACCGCGTGCTGGACGTAACCGCGCGCGCCGTCCCATTCGTCGCCGGCCCGCGACAGCACCGGCGTATAGCTGAAGTCGGCGTACTGCGCGGACCACGCAACGAATTCGTCGTGCAGATACAGGTCGGCGCACGTGCGCCCGCCCCAGTACAGCGCGACCGGCGGGCAGTCGCCCGAAGGCAGCAGCGCGGCGAGCATGCTTCTGAGCGGCGCGATGCCGGTGCCGGTCGCGGCCATCACGATCGGGCGGTAATCCTCTTCGTGATAACCGAAGCCGCCGAGCGGCAACTCGACGTCGAGCGCATCGCCGGGCCGCAGCGCGTCGAGCAGCGCGCCGGTGAAATAACCGCCGTCGATGCGCCGGATGTGCAACTCGACGCTCGTCTCGCCGGGCAGCGACGCCATCGAGAAACTGCGCGCGCCGGCGTCGCCGAGCAGCACATTCAGATACTGGCCGGGCCGGAAGGCGAACGGCGTTTCGCGGTCGAGCGACAGCACGAGCCGCTGCACGTCGTTGCACAACGGCCCGGACGCGACGACGGTCGCGCGCCGGCGTTCAGGCGCCACCGGCGCGGGCAGCGGTCGGTCGGTGCTGATCCGCAGGTCGGCCAGCGCCTTCGCCTGGCACATCAGCGCGTAACCGGCCGCCGCTTCGTCGGGCGACAGCGCGAGCGGCGGCTCGTCGTACTGCACGCGGCCGTCGAGCAGCTTTACCCGGCAGGTGCCGCAGCCGCCGAACGCGCATTCGGACGGCAGCCGCACGCCCGCGCGCAACGCGGCGTCGAGCACGGTCTCGCCGGACGACGCGTCGAAGCTGCAATCCGCCTCGATCCATGTGACACGGTGGTTCACGATGACGCCCTCTTCGTTCACAGCTTGATGTCGGGCTGCACCAGCACTTCGCGGCCGGTGTCGCGCAGCAGGTCGCGCAGCGCGGCCAGGCCCGCGAGCGCGGCCTGCGTGTCCTGCTCGCCGTTGCCGCCGCTCAGCCCGATGCCGCCGACGACGTGTCCGTCCACGACGACCGGAAAGCCGCCGACGAACGCCGCAAAGCGCCCCTCGAAGCTCAACTGGATGCCGAACGCCTCGTTGCCGGGCAGCGCGGGGCCGTTCGGCGGCGTGGTGAACAGATGCGTCGAGCGCTTGTGGCCGGCCGCGGTGAACGCCTTGTTCCATGCGATCTGCGGGCCGGTGATGCGGCCGCCGTCCATGCGTTCGAGCGCGAGCGGGAAACCGCCGTCGTCCACGACGCAGACGGACTCCAGCACGCCGATTTCAGTCGAGCGCGCGATGGCGGCCGCGATCATCGCGCGGGCTTCGGCGAGTTCGAGTTTGAAGAATGCTTTCATGAGGGAATCGAAAAATCGGTGATCGGATGAAAGAAGGTCAGGTGCCGCGATAGACCGTCTTGCTTTGCAGATAAAACGCGAGGCCGTCGCGGCCCGATTCGCGGAAGGTCGCGGTGCTCGACTGCTTGAGGCCGCCGAACGGCGCGTTGATCAGGTTGCCGGTGGTCGTGCGGTTGATCTTCACGGTGCCGGCCTCGATGTCTTCCGCGAAGCGGTGCATCAGGCGCGGGTCGCGCGTGACGAGCGCCGCCGACAATCCGTATTCCGTATCGTTCGCGACGGCGATCGCGTCGTCGTAGCCGTCGACGTCGATGACCGCGATCACCGGGCCGAAGATCTCTTCGCGCGCGATCCGCGCGGTGCGCGGCACGTCCGCGAACACGGCCGGCTCGACGAAGTAGCCGTGCGCATAGTCGCCGTCAGTCAGCCGGTTGCCGCCGGTCACGAGCGTCGCCTCGCGGCGGCCCGTGTCGATGTAGTCGAGCACCGTGCGCAACTGGTTCGCCGTCGCGAGCGGCCCGATGTCGGTGCCGGGCGTCATGCCGCTGCCGATCCGCAGCGCGGCCGTTTTCACGGCGAGCCGCTCGACGAACGCGGCGCGAATCGAGCGTTCCACCAGCACGCGGCTCGTGCCGGTGCACGCCTGGCCCGACAACGAAAAACCGCCCTTGATCGTCAGGTCGACCGCGCGATCGATGTCGGCGGCGTCCAGCACGATCAGCGGATTCTTGCCGCCCAGCTCCATCTGCGTGCGGGTCGACAACGAAGCGGCGCGGTGAATCTGCTCGCCGGCCGAGGTCGAACCGGTGAACGAGATCGCTCGTACCGCCTTCGCGCCGACGATCACCGGCCCGACTTCGCCGGCCTTGCCGGTAACGAAGTTCAGCACGCCCTTCGGCACGCCCGCTGCGACGAACGCCTCGGTCAGACGCAGCCCGGAAAGCGGCGCATCGGACGACGGCTTGAACACGACCGTGTTCCCGCAGACGAGCGCCGGCGCGATCTTGCGCGCCGGAATCGACACCGGGAAATTCCACGGCGAGATCACGGTGACGACGCCGAGCGGTTCGAGCTGCGTGTACACCGTCAGGTCCGGATCGTCGTTCGGATAAGTCTCGCCGCCGAACGACTGCGCTTCGATCGCGTAATAACGCAGCGTCTGCGCGGCGCGAAGGAACTCGTCTTTCGCGAGCGCCTTCTGCTTGCCCTCTTCGCGCGTCAGTTCTTCGCCGAACTGTTCGGCGTGCGTTTCGAGGTACGCCGCGGCGTCCAGCAGGATCTTCGCGCGCGCCGACGGCGTGCGCTTCTTCCACGCGGGGAACGCCGCCGCCGCCGCGCGCACGGCCGCTTCGGCGTCGGCGGCGCCGGACGCCTGGAAGCGTCCGACGACGTCGCGGGTGTCGGCGGGATTCACGTTGTCGAAGGTTGCGCCGCCGAGGCTCGCGCACCATTCGCCGTCGATGAGGTTCTGGTACGTAGGGACGTGAGTCATGAAAAGACCGTCCTGCAAAAGGGGAAAAACAGGCCCGCCGGCGAGCCGGCGCGCGTCGATGCGCGCCGTTCGCCCGCGGGCTCGATCAGGCTGCGCGGGCGCGCGGACTCAGGCCGCGAGGCCCAGCTCCGGCAGCGGGATCTCCTTTTCGACGTAGTCGTAATAGAGCGCGGTCGTGTACAGCAGACGCATCTGCGCGCCCACTTCGCAGATCTTCAGGCAACGCTGCTGAAGCTCCGGCGTGTTCGCGTGCTCCAGCACGATCTGGTAGCCGCGTTCGCCGTGAATCTCGTCGGACACGATGTGCAGGTCGAAGAACTCCACCTCCTCGTCCGTGAACTTGTACAGCTCGCGCAGCGTCGGCGTCTGCTTGCGGTAGATCGACGGCACCTGCGATTCGAGGCCGACCACGAGCGCGGCCACCGCGACCACCGGGTCCTCGCGCATCGCGACCGAATAACACCAGCCTTGCAGGCCGCGCGTGGTCGGGGACATGTTGTCCGGATCGATCACGCGTTCGCGCGTCGTGCCGCACGCTTCGGCAAAACGGATCAGCAGGTCCGTGTGGCGGTCGCCGCCGATCTCCTCCTCGTACATGTTCGCGAGCAGGAAGTCCTTCGCCTCGGTCATGTGGTCCGGCGTGCGCGCGTACAGATAACCGAGGTAGTCCGCGAACGGGCCGACGTAGTGATAGTGGTTCTCGGCCCAGCGCGCGAGATGCGCGCGGCTCAGCTTGCCGGTCGCCCATGCGACGCTGAACGGCGCCTTGTTCGCGCTCTTGCCCTTGATTGCTTCTTCGAGCGCCGCGCGGAACGCGTCGCGGCTCATCAGTTCTGCCATTTCCAGCTCCTTCGGTGGGGGTGAAACCCGCATCGACTGGTTCGATGCGAGATTCGGTACACTGTATACATTAA
The DNA here is from genome assembly GCF_900104845.1 of Paraburkholderia caballeronis. Classification (NCBI taxonomy): domain Bacteria; kingdom Pseudomonadati; phylum Pseudomonadota; class Betaproteobacteria; order Burkholderiales; family Burkholderiaceae; genus Paraburkholderia; species Paraburkholderia caballeronis. The sequence continues at coordinate 138,380 of NZ_FNSR01000003.1, forward strand.
TTCTGACGATGCCAACCCGGAAAAATCCGTGTGGGTCAGAAGCTCTGGCGCAGCCCGATGCCGAGGGCGCCCTGCTTCTGGCCGCTCGACGCGGAGATGAACTGCGTGACCTGCGCGAACGGCGCGTCGCGCAGCGCGCGCTGGAACGTCCCGAACGCGTAGACCTGGGTGCGCTTGGACAGCGAGTAGGTCAGCATCGCGTTGTATTGCAGATAACGCGGATCGGCGTTCGTCGCGTCGACCTGGCCGTCGGTGTAGGTGACGCCGAGCCCGGCCGACAGCGCCGGCGTGAAGAAGTACACGCCGTTGACCTCGTAGTTCATGAAGTGGACGTCCTGCCCTTCGAAGCCGTCCTTGTACTGCGCGCTGGTGATGTCCGCGCTGAGCTTCGCCGGGCCGAACGTGTACGACGCGCCGCCGCCGACGGTCAGGAACGAGTGGGCGGCCAGCGCATAGCTGCCGACCGCCGAATTCGTCGCCTTCCAGAACGTGCCCTGGGTGCGGTCGCCCGGCTGGCGCGCGTAGGTCATCCCGAAACCGACGTACAGCGGACCGTCCGCATAGCTGCCGCCGAGGCTCCACATGCTGTCGCGGCCGAAGCTGCCCGGCTGGCCGCCGAAGCTGTACAGCGCGCTGCCGGTGAAGCCGCCGTAGCTGTTGGCGTAACGGACCGAGTTGTCGACCCGCACGCCGCGGTTGGTCAGGTCCATGTCGCCCGGATGCTCCATGTACACGGACCAGTCGGCGGCGGTCAGTTGCGCGATGTAATCGACCATCGACTCGTACTGGCGCCCGAGCGTGATCTTGCCGTAGCGGTCGTTTTCCAGCCCCACGTACGCCTGCCGGCCGAACATCAGGCCGCCCTGGCCGAGCGAGCCGTCGGTGACGTCGAAGCCGTTTTCGAGGCGGAAGATCGCCCGCGAACCGCCGCCGAGGTCTTCCGAGCCCAGCAGGCCGAACCGGCTGCCGCGCGTCGTGCCGCTGGCCATCGCCCACGTGCGGCCGCCGCCCTGATTGCTCGTGTACTGGATCGACGCGTCGATCAATCCGTACAACGTCACGCTGCTCTGCGCATGCGCGGTGATCGAAACACAGGCCAGCCCTGCTGCACTCCAAAGCGTCTTTTTCATCGAAGGGTCCTTTTTTCTCATGGGGAATCGGTCAATCGGATGCGATGGAACCGGTCGGCGGCGGCTGCGTGAATGCGCCGCCTGAAATTAAGTATGCTGTATACAAAAATACTGAACAGCTTTTTTCAGCGTCGTGCGGGTTCATCCTGGGTGGGGCTCGGTGCGCGGCGCGGCGCGCGGGAAATGACGGCAAAATCCGGCGCGCACGGCCTCCTGCGCGGCGTCGAGCGCCGGACGCGCGTTCCACGTCACGCGCGCGCCGGCTTTTTCGAGCGAGCGTCCCAGCTCGACGATGCAGCGCTCGACTTCGCCGTCGACTTCGGCAACCGGATGGTTCGCCAGGACGCCGAACCGGATGTGGCGCAGGCTCGTCGCGTCGCAATGCGGCAGTTCCAGACGCAGCGCGGCGGCGGCGTCGCCGGGCGGGGCAACGATCGCGCCGAGGACGCATTCGAGATCGCGCGCCGAACGCGCGAGCGGGCCGGCGACGTTGATGTCCGGCACGGCGACACCGCCGGGCAGGCCGTGTCCCCGCAGCGACACGATGCCGTGCGTGCTCTTGTGCGAAAAGATCCCGCAATAGTGGGCGGGATTGCGGATCGACGAACCGATGTCCGAGCCGACGTCGAAGAACGACATCCCGGAGCAGACCGCCGCCGCGCTGCCGCCGGACGAGCCGCCCGGCGTGCGGGCGAGGTCGCGCGGATTGCGCGTGGTGCCGTAGATGTCGTTGTAGCTCTGCCAGTCGCGCAGCCAGATCGGCACGTTGGTCTTGCCGAGCAGCACCGCGCCGGCATCGAGCAGACGCTGGACGACGTCCGCGTGGCGCGGCGGATAGTTGTCGCGACAGGCGGGGTCTCCAACGGTCGTCGGCCAGCCTTCGACGTCGAACGACTCCTTGATCGTGAACGGAATCCCGTGCAGCGGGCCGCGCACCCGGCCGGCGCGCCGCTCGGCGTCGCGCTCGCGGGCCACGGCTCGCGCCCGTTCGAAGTCGGACACGACGACGGCGTTGACGGCGGCGTTGTCTTCATTAAACGCGGCTTCGCATTCGGCGACGAGCGTGCCGGAGTCGACGTCGCCTCGACGCAATGCGTCGGCGGCTTGCCAGAGCGGGGTATGGCGATGGACTGCGGGGTCGGAAAACATCGGATGACGGCTCAGTTAAGTATTCTGTATACCGTCGTTGGACAAATTTCCGCTGTCAAGCTGGGGAGAAATCGGAGTCCCGTAGGGGGAACTCGTTGCCCCGCCCCTCGCGAACGGGAATCGCCTGCGAAGGGTAACCGTTCATGGGATCGTGGACATAGGCCAGACACGAGCTTCGGCCGGCGGCGTCAACCGCTTCATCTGATGCGGGCGGTGAGGTGGCTGAGCGCCGGGTCTTCGGTCCTGCAGGTCTCGGATGGTTTGGGCTACGAAAGTGCCGGCAGTTTCGTGACGATGTTCCGCAAGGCGCCCGGCACGTCACCGGGGCGCTACATGGCGAAACGGCGTGGGCAACGCGCGTGATCGCACCCTTGCGCTGTCGTGAGACTGCGCCGGACCGAGCTTGTCGAAAACGCGGGGGCGAACAGGCCTTCGATTGCCGCCGCGAATCCGCTCGTCGGACCTGATCTGAAGCTCTTCGTGCGCACGTCCGCAATAAGCCGTGAAATCGATAACGACCGTTCGTTCACGCTCACCGCACGCGATATTCAAAAACTGTTCACTGTCGCGATGGAATAATCGCGGCCGTCATGCGTTCGCCCGTACGCATCGGCCCCGAGGCAAAAAACGACGTACCGCAGTGATCGACCGTATCGCAACTAGACGCATGCAAACCCTATCGGTGAGGCTTCAGCATGACAATGAAGATTGGAGGGCGGCTTGCCGCCACATTTGGCGCGGTGCTCGTTTTGTTGCTGGCGATCTGCGTGACGATCAGCATCCAGATGTCGCGCATGAATCAGGACACCCAGGTCATCGTCAACGACCGGCTCGCGAAGCAGACGGAGGTGAATCAGATCAAGGAAGGCGCGTATCTCACCGCGTTGCTGATATACCGCACGCTCGACGAACCCAGCCCGGAAGTCCAGCAAGCCAACTTCAACAAACTCCAGGACAGCGTCAAGCAGAACTCGACCCGTCTCAACGATATCGAAAACCGGCTCAGTTCGGCCGGCGAGCGAACCGCATTCGATAGCCTGATGCGGGTACGCGAAGCCTATCAAACGGCGCTTCGCCCCGTTTATACTCAACTGGCCGCGCACGATACCAGCGAGGCACGGGCAACCATGCTGCGCGTGGTGCCGTATCAACTCGCACTCCTCAAGGCGATAGACGACTTCCAGACTATTCAGCAAAGCGCCATGAATGCCGCCGTGCAGGAGAGTGCCGGGGCTTACAGCACGGCGCGCGCCGTATTGTGGGGCCTGGCGATCCTGGCGCTGGCCATCGCGACGGTCCTGTGCGTCGTCGTCACCCGTTCGATCGTTCGTCCGTTGCAGGCGGTCGTCGACGGAGCGGGCGCGCTGGCCGAAGGCGATCTGACCGTGAAGATAGCCGTGACCCGCCGCGATGAAGTCGGCGCCGTGGCCGAGTCGCTGAACCGCGCCATCGGGCAACTGGCGACCATCGTGCGCGAGGTCAAGCACGCGAGCGCGTCGATTTCGACTGCGACGCAACAGGTCGCGGCGGGCAACACGGATCTGTCGCAGCGCACCGAAGAACAGGCCGCGTCGCTGCAGGAAACGGCATCGAGCATGGAGCAGTTGACGGCGACCGTAGGTCAGAACGCGGACAACGCGCAGCAGGCAAACGCGCTGGCGATGAACGCGTCGGACGTGGCGCAGCGCGGCGGCGCGGCGGTCACGCGGGTCTCCGAGACGATGCACGGCATTTCCGACAGCTCGGCGAAAGTGGCCGAAATCACGAACGTCATCGAAGGCATCGCGTTCCAGACCAATATCCTCGCGCTGAACGCCGCGGTCGAAGCGGCGCGGGCGGGCGAACAGGGCCGCGGCTTCGCGGTCGTGGCCAGCGAAGTGCGCATGCTCGCCCAGCGCAGCGCGACGGCGGCACGAGAGATCAAGGAACTGATCGGCGAATCCGTCGAACGGGTCAAGAGCGGCACGACGCTTGCCGAAGGGGCGGGCAGCACGATCGACGAAGTCATGCAGGCCGTGCGCCGCGTCACGGACATCATGGGTGAAATCTCGTCGGCGTCGCACGAACAGCGCACCGGCATCGAGCAGGTCAATCAGGCGGTCGGCCAGATGGACCAGGTGACCCAGCAGAACGCGGCGCTGGTCGAAGAGGCGTCGGCCGCGGCGCAGTCGATGGCGGAACAGGCCAGGGCGCTGCAGGACGCGGTGGCGATCTTCAAGGTGGACGATGCGGGGTCGCGCAGTGCGTCGTCGCCTGTCGCTGTGGATCGGACCACTGTTGGCGGCCCGATAAAGCAGCCTGCAAAACCGCATCCCGCTATCCTCAGCCGCGCGGCACCCAGCTCGGCGGCGCGGGCCACGGTCGCCTCTTCGGAAAGCGTCGGCGCTGCATCTGAATGGGCGACGTTTTAATCAGGTAGCAGACCTGTCGAAACCCGCCGTGCGCACGGCGCCCTTTTTGGCCGGTAAGTAACGAGTAAGTCGAACGCCCATAGAGTCGCTTCCATTCTGTCTACCGACTAGTGGAAGCGGCCGTGAAAAAAAAGCCTCTGTTCGTTCGCCCGATATTCATGACCGTCGTCGCATCGACGGTGTTGTCGTCCGGAGTAGCGTGGGCCGGCGAAGCGGCCGATGCGGAAAACCCGGGCCTCACGATCCTGAGCAATGCAACCAATGTGACCCACTGGGGCCTGGGCGCCGGCGTGGGCGTGAAGGAGTCGCCATACCAAGGTTATGGCACGAAGGTCCAGCCGTTTCCGCTGGTGTACTTCGACAACAAATGGGTGCGTCTGCTCGGCACCACGGTCGACGTGAAGATCGGTAGCTGGGACGGCGTAAGCATCGCGCTGCGCGGGAAATATTCGCTCGGCGACGGCTACAGCGGGTCCGATGCGCCTATCCTGAACGGCATGCAGGATCGGAACGGCGCGTTCTGGTATGGGCCGGCATTGGCATGGCGCACCGCGTTCGGGACGCTTTCCGCCGATTACCTGGTGAGCGGAAACAAGGGGCAGCAGGCCAGCATCGACTACAGCAAGTCGTTCGACTTCGGGAACTTTTCGCTCACGCCGCACGTCGGTGCTGACTGGTTCAGCAGCAAATACGTCGACTACTACTACGGCGTGCCTTCCTATGACGCGCGGCCCGGACGTCAGGCATATAGCGGCACGGCGAGCTGGAATACGTCGCTGGGTACGCGCATCGGCTACCGGTTGACGCAACATCAGCGCGTTCAACTGGACGTCGGCGTCACGCGTCTGGGTGGCGGCATCACGGATAGTCCGCTCGTCGGCAAGCGGTTCACGCCGGAAGTCAGGATCGGCTACAACTACCAGTTCAAATAAGGACGGCGCCATGTCGCGCGTTGCAATCGTAGAGGATCACGAACGCCTGGCCGACATGGTGCGCCGCGCGCTTGCGGGCGTGGGAATCGAAGCCGATCTGTTTCGCAGCGTGTCCGAGGCGACCTATGGCGTGAGCCAGGCCGACTATGCCGTCCTGATCGTCGATCGCGGCTTGCCGGACGGCGACGGGCTGGCCTTCCTGCGTACGCTGCGCGCGGCCGGGCAGACGACGCCGTGCCTGATGCTGACGGCCCGCGATGCGCTGCACGATCGCGTGGACGGCCTCGAAAGCGGCGCGGACGACTACGTGACGAAGCCGTTCGCGATGAGCGAACTCGTGGCGCGGGTGCGCACGCTGATGCGCCGGCCGATGGCGTTGACGGCGCTGGTTGCATCGTTCGCAGGTCTGACGATCGATCCCGGCACGCGCGAGATGCGCTGCGGCGCGCGGTCGGTGCTGCTTGCGCCGGCGGAACTGCAGATCATGCTGTGCCTCTTCGAAGCGTCCGGCCGCACGGTCCGGCATGGCGCGCTGGAACACGCGGCATGGGGTTTCGGCGAAGCGGTCACGCCGAATGCGCTGGAAGTCACCCTGCACCGGTTGCGCAAGAAGCTGGCTGCGATCGACGCGAACGCACGGCTGGTGAATCATCGCGGCGCGGGTTTCGCCGTGGAAATGTCGGCGTCAGGCGGCGAGCCTTCGCAGTAGCCTGGAAGCCGTCACGATTCGCCCACGCCCCCCGACCCGCGACGGCAACAGAGGAATCCGGACGTATGAAGCAGATGATCCTCGTGGTCGACAGCGACGCCGCCTGCCGCGATACGCTGCGCACCGCCCTGCAGGCGGGCGGTTTCGACGTCGCCGTGCTGTACGAGCCGAACCGGGTGCCGAAGCGCCTCGAAGAAGAACGCCCGGCGCTCGTCATCATGTCGAGCAGCGGAGCGTTCGGCAGCGGGCTCGACGTGCTCAAGACACTGCGGCACCGTGGAGACTGGCTGCCGGTCGTGATGCTTGGCGAAGGGGACGACGTGATAGAACGCATCGTGGCGCTGGAATGCGGGGCGGACGATTTCGTCTCCAAACCGTTCAACGCGACGGAAGTGCTGCTGAGAACGAAGCGCGTGCTGAGTCGCATCCGGCCGGTGCAATATCGTGATCCTTCATCCAGACCGCCGTTCCGCTTCGACGGGTTCGAACTGGATTATGCTTCGCGTACCCTGACGTTCGACGGCAAGGCCGTGCCGCTATCGGAGAACGAATACGCGATGCTCAATCTGTTCACCAGCGCACCGGGTCAGGTGCTGTCACGGGCGGAAATCGCCCGGCGCATGTGGCCCGACGCTCCGCGCCGGACCGCGGTGGTGAGTCTCTATGTGCATCGGCTGCGCGAGCTGATCGATACGCGGACGTCCGCGCCTGAGCTGATCCGGACGATACGCGCACGGGGTTACGTTTTCCGTCCGGACGCCGGCGACAGGAACACGCATCCGGCCCGACAGGTCAATCGATCCACGTTGCTTGCGGAAAGCGCGAGGTGAATCGTTTTTTGACGGCTCGCGATCCGATCATGGCATTTCATATCTCGCAGGGGATGGGGCGTGATGCTCAAGCACTGGACTCAAGGTCTGTCGGCCCGTTTATGGACGACGACGGTCGTCGCACTTGCGATCAGCCTGACCGTACTGTTTGCGCTGGTCGTCTACGTGCTCGGCCATTATCCGGAGCAGACGCTCGGCCGGCGCGAGCAGACCCAGAACATCGATAGCGTGGTGAGCGGCATCGTCTTCGACGACGCGGGTCTGCCCGTATCGGTCAAGCTGTCGGAGCGCGACGCGTGGCTGTTCAACGTGGCGCCCACCGAACTCAAGTATCGCGTGCTGGACGAACAGGGGCGCGTGCTGCTGGATTCGACCGGAGCGAAGAAAAACGGCCCGTGGCTGGCGGATGGTCTTGCCGCGTCCGTCGGCAGGATCGCTCACGTGGATATCGACGGACAGCAGTTTTCCGTCGCGACGCGGCGCATCTCGCGGGGACAGTCGGTGTTTTATGCACAGACCGCGACGAGTTCGCGTTTCGTCGAAGCCCTCGTCAGCCTGAAGATCAAGCCGATCCCGGCCATTGTCCGGATCATCTTCCTGCTGGCGGCCATTATCTTCGCGGTGGTGCTGCAGTTCTCGATTCGCCGGATACTCAAGCCGTTGCGGGACGCGTCCGACGCGGCCGCGCTTATTACGCCACGCCATCTGAAAACGCGGCTTTCTACCGTCGGCGTCCCGCGCGAAATCAAGCCGTTGATCAACGCTTTCAACGAGGCGCTCGGACGGCTGGAGAACGGTTTTACGGTTCAGCAGCAATTCCTCGCGGCGGCCGCGCACGAGCTTCAGACGCCGCTAACATTGATCCGCGGCCAGATCGAATTGCAGCCGGAAATCGGGCAAAAAGACCTACTGTTCCGCGAAATCGACCTGATGTCGCGGCAGGTGCGGCAACTGCTGCATCTGGCCGAAGTCAGCGAGGCACAGAACTTCAACTTCGGGGAAGTCAGCGGTGTCGACGTTGCGCAGGACGTCGTCGTCTATCTGGCGCGCAAGGCCGACGCCAAGCAGGTGAAGCTGCATGTCCACGAACGCGGCGCGCCGTCGTCGATCTGGGCGGACAAAAGCGCGTTGTTCATTCTGCTCAAGAACATCGTGGAAAACGCGATCAACGTATCGCCTGCCGATGGCGTGGTGTCGCTTGCGATCGACGCGGCATCCATCGAGATTTGCGACGAGGGGCCGGGCATTCACAACGACCATCTGCCATTTCTGTTCAAGCGATTCTGGCGCGCGCCCGGTGCGCGGCACGACGGTGCCGGGCTGGGACTGGCGATATGCAAGGAAATTGCGTTGACGCACGATTGGCAGTTGACGGTGAACAGTCAGGCCATCGGAACGCGCTTTACCGTGTGGCTGTAGGACCGTTGGCGAATCTGCCGATCAGGGATGCCGATGGTGCCGGAGCATTATAGTTTTTTTAGTGCCGTAAACGCCGAACCCCGACCCTCCGTTGGATGGAGAGGCCGGGGTATCGGGGACAGCATGAGGAGCCTGACGATTACCTACTTTCACACGGGCAATCCGCACTATCATCGGCGTGGAGTCGTTTCACGGTCCTGTTCGGGATGGGAAGGGGTGGGACCGACTCGCTATGGTCATCAGGCATGACGGGTTGCTGCGTCGCGGTTTGGGGTCGCGCCACAGCCAATCTGGAAGAAGCGTAAAGAGTGGGGGTTGTGATGTTCTGCACAACACGTTCTCAACTTGCGGCGCATCCCGCTGGGGGATGGGTCCGGCCGGGTGCTGAGGCACCGGCCATGACCGACACACCTGTTATAGGATCAAGCCTTACGGGCAATTAGTATCAGTTAGCTTAACGCATTACTGCGCTTCCACACCTGACCTATCAACGTCCTGGTCTTGAACGACCCTTCAAGGGGCTCGAAGCCCCGGGGAAGTCTCATCTTGAGGCGAGTTTCCCGCTTAGATGCTTTCAGCGGTTATCTCTTCCGAACATAGCTACCCGGCGATGCCACTGGCGTGACAACCGGTACACCAGAGGTTCGTCCACTCCGGTCCTCTCGTACTAGGAGCAGGCCCCCTCAAACTTCCAGCGCCCACGGCAGATAGGGACCAAACTGTCTCACGACGTTTTAAACCCAGCTCACGTACCTCTTTAAATGGCGAACAGCCATACCCTTGGGACCGGCTACAGCCCCAGGATGAGATGAGCCGACATCGAGGTGCCAAACACCGCCGTCGATATGAACTCTTGGGCGGTATCAGCCTGTTATCCCCAGAGTACCTTTTATCCGTTGAGCGATGGCCCTTCCATACAGAACCACCGGATCACTATGACCTGCTTTCGCACCTGCTCGACTTGTCAGTCTCGCAGTCAAGCACGCTTATGCCATTGCACTATCAGCACGATTTCCGACCGTACCTAGCGTACCTTCGTACTCCTCCGTTACCCTTTGGGAGGAGACCGCCCCAGTCAAACTGCCTGCCATGCACTGTCCCCGATCCGGATAACGGACCAAGGTTAGAACCTCAAACAGATCAGGGTGGTATTTCAAGGACGGCTCCACGACAACTGGCGTTGCCGCTTCACAGCCTCCCACCTATCCTACACAAACCGGTTCAAAGTCCAATGCAAAGCTGCAGTAAAGGTTCATGGGGTCTTTCCGTCTAGCCGCGGGGAGATTGCATCATCACAAACACTTCAACTTCGCTGAGTCTCGGGAGGAGACAGTGTGGCCATCGTTACGCCATTCGTGCAGGTCGGAACTTACCCGACAAGGAATTTCGCTACCTTAGGACCGTTATAGTTACGGCCGCCGTTTACCGGGACTTCAATCAAGAGCTTGCACCCCATCATTTAATCTTCCGGCACCGGGCAGGCGTCACACCCTATACGTCCACTTTCGTGTTTGCAGAGTGCTGTGTTTTTATTAAACAGTCGCAGCCACCAGTTTATTGCAACCCCTTCACCCTCACGGCGCGAGCCGCTCAAGCTACAGGGGCGTACCTTATCCCGAAGTTACGGTACCAATTTGCCGAGTTCCTTCTCCCGAGTTCTCTCAAGCGCCTTAGAATACTCATCTCGCCCACCTGTGTCGGTTTGCGGTACGGTCACTGTGAAACTGAAGCTTAGAGGCTTTTCCTGGAACCCCTTCCGATTGCTTCGCTCCCGAAGGAGCTCGCGCCACACCCTTGAATTCCGTACCCGGATTTGCCAGGGTACCTTCTCCAATGCAGCGACCGGGACTTCCAACACCCGGACAACCTTCCGCGATCCGTCCCCCCATCGCATTTCACAATGGTGCAGAAATATTAATCTGCTTCCCATCAGCTACGCATTTCTGCCTCGCCTTAGGGGCCGACTCACCCTACGCCGATGAACGTTGCGTAGGAAACCTTGGGCTTACGGCGAGGGGGCCTTTCACCCCCTTTATCGCTACTCATGTCAGCATTCGCACTTCCGATACCTCCAGCACACTTTCCAGTGCACCTTCGCAGGCTTACGGAACGCTCTCCTACCATGCGTGCAAGCACGCATCCGCAGCTTCGGTAACTGGCTTAGCCCCGTTACATCTTCCGCGCAGGACGACTCGATCAGTGAGCTATTACGCTTTCTTTAAAGGGTGGCTGCTTCTAAGCCAACCTCCTGACTGTTTTTGCCTTCCCACTTCGTTTCCCACTTAGCCAATTTTAGGGACCTTAGCTGGCGGTCTGGGTTGTTTCCCTCTTGACACCGGACGTTAGCACCCGATGTCTGTCTCCCGTGATTGCACTCTTCGGTATTCGGAGTTTGCTATGGCGAAGTAATCCGCAATGGACCCTTCAACCATGACAGTGCTCTACCCCCGAAGGTGATACACGAGGCACTACCTAAATAGTTTTCGGAGAGAACCAGCTATTTCCAGGTTTGTTTAGCCTTTCACCCCTATCCACAGCTCATCCCCTAACTTTTCAACGTTAGTGGGTTCGGCCCTCCAGCACGTGTTACCGTGCCTTCAGCCTGGCCATGGATAGATCACCTGGTTTCGGGTCTACACCCAGCGACTGGACGCCCTGTTCGGACTCGCTTTCGCTACGCCTGCCCTATACGGTTAAGCTCGCCACTGAATGTAAGTCGCTGACCCATTATACAAAAGGTACGCCGTCACCCCTTGCGAGGCTCCGACTGTTTGTATGCATGCGGTTTCAGGATCTGTTTCACTCCCCTCCCGGGGTTCTTTTCGCCTTTCCCTCACGGTACTGGTTCACTATCGGTCGATCACGAGTATTTAGCCTTGGAGGATGGTCCCCCCATCTTCAGACAGGATTTCACGTGTCCCGCCCTACTTGTCGCATACCTAGTTCTTCCATGCCGTTTTCGTCTACAGGGCTATCACCTGCTATGGCCGCACTTTCCAGAGCGTTCGACTAACGGTACAGATAAAGAATGCAGGCTGATCCCATTTCGCTCGCCACTACTCTGGGAATCTCGGTTGATTTCTGTTCCTGCGGCTACTTAGATGTTTCAGTTCGCCGCGTTCGCTTCACATGGCCTATGTATTCAGCCATGGATACTCCATTCGGAGTGGGTTTCCCCATTCGGACATCTCCGGATCAAAGCTTGTTTGCCAGCTCCCCGGAGCTTTTCGCAGGCTACCGCGTCCTTCATCGCCTGTGATCGCCAAGGCATCCACCACATGCACTTGTTCGCTTGACCCTATAACGGGTGGGCCTCTTTCGAAGCCGCTCCGCTACAGGTTGAGTTTTAGCGTTGTGCCGTATTCCAATCCGTCTTGCGACGGCCTTGAGATACATCGATACAATCACAACCCTGATTCTCTACTCACACCCATCTCTAAGTGCTTTCGATGAATCTCTTTACTACTTCTTCCTGATTGTTAAAGAACGACAGCCGATAATCAGCTGACTGGCTCAGTCGCCAATGCGCAATGCCCTGAACAGGACACTGTGCACTGATGACTGATGGACAGACCTTGGTGGAGGCAGACGGGATCGAACCGACGACCCCCTGCTTGCAAAGCAGGTGCTCTCCCAGCTGAGCTATGCCCCCCGTGTCTTGCGTACACACGCGGGAGACTGTGGCTCGCACCCTCCGGACCAGGATGGTGGGTCTGGCTGGATTCGAACCAGCGACCCCCGCCTTATCAAGACGGTGCTCTAACCGACTGAGCTACAGACCCCCGGGTCTGTCCTTCTCTCTACAGCCGACAAGTGTGAGCGCTCTGACACGTGAACCGCGCATAGCTCTGGAAAGGAGGTGATCCAGCCGCACCTTCCGATACGGCTACCTTGTTACGACTTCACCCCAGTCATGAATCCTGCCGTGGTGACCGTCCTCCTTGCGGTTAGACTAGCCACTTCTGGCAAAACCCACTCCCATGGTGTGACGGGCGGTGTGTACAAGACCCGGGAACGTATTCACCGCGGCATGCTGATCCGCGATTACTAGCGATTCCAGCTTCACGCAGTCGAGTTGCAGACTGCGATCCGGACTACGATCGGTTTTCTGGGATTGGCTCCCCCTCGCGGGTTGGCGACCCTCTGTTCCGACCATTGTATGACGTGTGAAGCCCTACCCATAAGGGCCATGAGGACTTGACGTCATCCCCACCTTCCTCCGGTTTGTCACCGGCAGTCTCCCTGGAGTGCTCTTGCGTAGCAACTAGGGACAAGGGTTGCGCTCGTTGCGGGACTTAACCCAACATCTCACGACACGAGCTGACGACAGCCATGCAGCACCTGTGTTACGGCTCCCTTTCGGGCACCCCCGGCTCTCACCAGGGTTCCGTACATGTCAAGGGTAGGTAAGGTTTTTCGCGTTGCATCGAATTAATCCACATCATCCACCGCTTGTGCGGGTCCCCGTCAATTCCTTTGAGTTTTAATCTTGCGACCGTACTCCCCAGGCGGTCAACTTCACGCGTTAGCTACGTTACTAAGGAAATGAATCCCCAACAACCAGTTGACATCGTTTAGGGCGTGGACTACCAGGGTATCTAATCCTGTTTGCTCCCCACGCTTTCGTGCATGAGCGTCAGTATTGGCCCAGGGGGCTGCCTTCGCCATCGGTGTTCCTCCACATCTCTACGCATTTCACTGCTACACGTGGAATTCCACCCCCCTCTGCCATACTCCAGCGATGCAGTCACCAATGCAGTTCCCAGGTTAAGCCCGGGGATTTCACATCGGTCTTACATCACCGCCTGCGCACGCTTTACGCCCAGTAATTCCGATTAACGCTCGCACCCTACGTATTACCGCGGCTGCTGGCACGTAGTTAGCCGGTGCTTATTCTTCCGGTACCGTCATCCACCCCCGGTATTAGCAGGGATGATTTCTTTCCGGACAAAAGTGCTTTACAACCCGAAGGCCTTCTTCACACACGCGGCATTGCTGGATCAGGGTTGCCCCCATTGTCCAAAATTCCCCACTGCTGCCTCCCGTAGGAGTCTGGGCCGTGTCTCAGTCCCAGTGTGGCTGGTCGTCCTCTCAGACCAGCTACGGATCGTCGGCTTGGTAGGCCTTTACCCCACCAACTACCTAATCCGCCATCGGCCGCCCCGTTAGCGCGAGGCCTTTCGGTCCCCCGCTTTCATCCACAGATCGTATGCGGTATTAATCCGGCTTTCGCCGGGCTATCCCCCACTAATGGACACGTTCCGATGTATTACTCACCCGTTCGCCACTCGCCGCCAGGGTTGCCCCCGCGCTGCCGTTCGACTTGCATGTGTAAGGCATGCCGCCAGCGTTCAATCTGAGCCAGGATCAAACTCTTCAGTTCAAACCTGTTACTGTCTTTCGGTTCCAGTGATCTCTCACCGGAGCCGGTCGCTCACTCAAAGTGCTGACAGATTCCACCCCCGTTTCTCAACGGACGTGAAACCCACCTTTACTTTCGTGCGAGCGCCTTGCTGCTGATACTTTTGCTGCACCCCCTCCCGAAGGAGAAGATGTCGCGCAGTCCGCATCGAGCGCCCACACTTATCGGCTGTAAATTTTTAAAGAACATTCGCGACTTGCGTCTCTTTCGTCGCGCCCTCAATCAGAGGAGGAGGCGAATTATGAAGATGCCCCCGGGACCCGTCAAGGGCATTTTGAAAAATTTTTTACAGCGGTACACGACGACGCTGCGACCGTGCTCCTTACATACGTGAACGCCACGGTCCTCGGGTTATAGCTGCCGTCATCGATATACGGGACTACCGTTGTCCCCCGTGTATTGCCGCACAGCGATACCACGCGTTGCCTCAAACGCGATCCTGTCCGTCTCGGTAGCGACCGTGTTGGGAGCATCGGCTTCGCAGTCAGTAGAGGCTCGCACGGCCAGCAGTGAACTGGGCGCTCACTGTGGGGGGAACACCGGACGCCGTCGTGGTTTGCGTGACCCGGTACTGCATAAACGCGCGACCCGGTTCTGCGGCCACATCGTTATTGATCGCAGCAACCAGCCTCGCAAGCCGAGGTCGCCCGCCTTTGGATCGGATCGGCAATCCATTGGGCGTATTGCTGACCATTCCCCATCGCCTGGCCGTGCTCGATTACCGAAGCCAGCTTGGGCCAGCGCAAAGTCGGCGGTGGAGAGGTGCGTGACTATGGCGCCAGGCAGGCTCCCCAGCGAATGTTCTTGTCATCGCTTGCCGCTGCCAGCATCTGGGCTGTCGTGCCCAGCGTCGAAGCAAGCACAATGCCGCCGCTTTTGGTTGCCACCAGCGTCAGGAAGCCCGAAGCCAGCTCCCCTGGAATCGACAACGTGTACGCGCCGTCATCCTGCGTCGCGGCTCAAATCAGCGACGCTCGCCTTTCGCCCATCGGCATATAAGCAGATCTCGGCTGCCGGGATCGGGCCATCCTTCATCAGACCATTGAGTGTGACCGATTCATTCGCTGCGGAACTGCTATTACTGCTTCCACCAACCGCCGCAAGCGACGACATGGCCGCACCGCGGGCGCTCACGAACTCGTGGCATTTCGCGCATACCTCGATTTTCAAATCGATCGCTTTTTATACGGGTGTTTGTTGTCGTCACCACGATCACCGGCCCTCGCAAACTTGGCAATCCCGCCTCAAACGAAAGGCTAATGAAATATTGAGACTGCGCTAGAGCAACAATTTAGAGAATGGTTCTCATTTGCATTGACGTTGATACTCCCGGTCAGTACGATTGTTTCCGTTGTGAGCGATTTAATCGTTCACGGTGTTTCTTGCGAAAGGCAATTGAGCAGCAGGCGGCTCGGCATGAGCTTCGCGACGTCAATCAAAAATGTAATTAATAAGGAATACGATGAATTCGTTCGGGCAGAAGAAGGGCAATCGTCATGCCGCTTCCGGCCTTTCCAGGGGATCGTCTTTTTCATCGCGCGGCAAGCCCACAACGCGGCGTGCGCGCCCTTCCGTACGTGCCGTTTTGTTGCTTGCGATGTTCGGCCTGGGCAGTGCGGAATATGGCAACGCGCTTGCTTCGCCGCCGGTCGTCAACGCAGATGCTTATAGCGCGACGCGGGAGGCCGATCTGAACATCCAGGCCGAGCCCGGCGGCTTCTGGACGGGTTTCTGGACCCGCGAAAGCATGCTTGGGGACATGGGCGGCCTGCGCCCGTGGCTTGGCCGCTATGGCGTGACGCTCGACATCACCGAGACGAGCGAATATCTCGCGAACCTGCGCGGCGGCCTCGGGCACGGCGGCGCATACGATGGGCTCGCAACGATCACGCTTGGCGTCGACACGAGCAAGGCGCTCGGCATTCCCGGCGGCCAGTTCAACATCAGTGCGTTGCAGATCCGCGGCACCAATCTGAGCACGTCGAATCTCGGCACGCTCAACACCGCGAGCGGGATCGAGGCGCAGGCAACCACACGCCTCTGGGAACTGTGGTATCAGCAGTCGCTGTTCGACAAGCGTTTCGACGTGAAGATCGGGCAGCAGAGTATCGATCAGGAATTCATTTCGAGTAGCTATGCGGCTACGTTCATCAACACGATGTTCGGATGGCCGGCGCTGCCGTCGTACGACATGCCGAACGGCGGCCCAGCCTATCCGCTGTCCGCGTTGGGCGTGCGGGTGCGCGCACGGCTCACGCCGTCGCTGACCGCGCTCGCCGGCGTGTTCGATGGCGATCCGCTCGGCAACAATCCCAACAATCTGAGCGGCACCAACTTCAATCTGCACAATGGCGCGCTGTACATCGGCGAGTTGCAGTACGCGGTCAACCAGCCGGCCGAAGGCGAACTCGTGCGCGCGGGCGGCGGCGGGCTGCCCGGTACGTACAAGATCGGCGTCTGGTACAACAACGGCCGCTTCGACGACCAGCGCTTCGACAACACCGGCCTGTCGCTCGCGAATCCCGTGACGAGCGGCGTGCCGCAGAGCCATCGCGGCAACTACAGCGTCTATGCGGTCGCGGACCAGATGGTATGGCGTCCGGACCCCGACGAGCCGCGCAGCATCGGCGTGTTCGCGCGGGTGATGGGCGCGCCGGGGGACCGCAACCTGGTCAGCTTCGCAGCGAACGTCGGCATCGTGATGAACGCGCCGTTCAAGGGGCGCGACGACGACTCAGTCGGGCTTGCCGCGACCTACGTGAAGGTCGGCAACTACGCGCACAACCTGGACCTCGACAATCTCGCGTTCAGCGGCGGTCCCTACGGCGTGCGCACCAGCGAGACGACGCTGGAGGCGACCTACCAGTACCAGATCGCGCCGTGGTGGATCCTGCAGGCCGACGCGCAATACACGTTCAACGCGGGCGCGGGCCAGAATCCGGTCGATCCGGCGGTGCCGCTGCGCAACACGTTCGTCGTCGGCCTGCGAACCAACATCACGTTCTGATTGCGTCGACACGATCGCCGCCCACCTCATTGACGTTCCCGCGCCAGCCGTGATTTCCGCATCCATCATGCGTCCCGGCTCAGGCGCGAGGCAGGGAGATTCACCGATGAAACACTTCAAGCGCATGTTCCCGCAACACTCCGCCGACGCTTGCCGCGCGGCTCTCGCGGTGGCCGCCGCGCTCGCGCTGTCGCCCGCCGTGCACGCGGAGTCCCAGGGTCTGCTCGAAACCGTGCAGCACCACACGACGCTGATCAACACCGTGCCGGACAACGGCGACCAGAACCCGTATGCGATCATCGTTGCGCCGACGTCGTCCGGCGCGATACAGCAGGGCGACGTGCTCGTCGACAACTTCAACAACGCGGCGAACCTGCAGGGCACCGGCACGACGATCGTCGACTATCACCCGGACACGAAGAAGATGACGCTGTTCGCGTCGATCCCGCGCGATCTGAAGGAGTGTCCCGGCGGGGTCGGGCTGTCCACCGCGATGGTGATGCTGAAGTCCGGCTGGGTGATCGTCGGCAGCACGCCGAGCAACGACGGCACCACGAACACGAAGGGCGCGGGCTGCCTGATCGTGCTCGACAATCAAGGCAAGATTGCAAAGACCCTCAGCAGCCCGAACATCAACGACCCGTGGGGCAACATGGCGGTCGTCGACAACGGCGACACCGCGACGCTGTTCGTCAGCAACGCGGGCTTCGGCGTCGGAGGAACCGAACTCGGCCCGGATGGCGAGCCGCCGGTGTTCAAGCAGGCGACCGTGCTGCGGCTCGACCTCGACGTGCCGAACGGGCAGCCACCGGTCGTCAAGCACGAAACGGTGGTGGCGAGCGGCTTCGGCGCGCGCGCGGACCGGGGCGTGTTCCTGATCGGGCCGACCGGCCTCGCGCTGTCCCCGGACAACCAGCAGTTGTACGTGTCCGACGCGGTCGGCAACCGCATCAACGTGATCGACGATCCGCTCAAGCGCGACACCAGCGCGGGCGTCGGCCGCCAGCTGACGGCCGACGGCCTGCTGCACCGTCCGCTCGCGATGATCCTTACGCCGGGCGGCCACCTGCTCGTGACGAACGCGCTGAACGGCCAGGTGGTCGAGATCGACCCGGCGGCGGCCAGGCAGCTGTACGCGCGCTGGATCGATACCGACCGCGCGCAGAGCCCGCCGGGCAACGGCGACCTGTTCGGCATTGCGCTGACGCCGGCCGGCGACGGCTTCTACTACGTGGAAGACGACGTCAACACTCTCGTTCTCGCGAGGTAGCCATGTCCTCCGGATCCCGCACTCCTCCGGCGCGCCCGACACGGCGAGGTTTCCTGAAGGCGAGCGGCGCGGCCGTCGCCGCGGGGGCCGCCCTCGGCGCCGCGGGCGTCGCTGCGGCCGCGTCCGACGGCAGGCAGCGTATCGCCGCCGACCCGCTGCACGCAGTCGAGCCGTTCTTCGATGCGCATCAGGGCGGCATCGTCACGCCGCAGCAGTCGCATACCTATGTCGCCGCGCTCGACCTGACGACGACCTCGCGCGACGATGTGATCGCGCTGCTGCGCGCGTGGACCGACGCGGCCGCGCGGCTCGCGCAGGACGGCACCGCCGCGTCGCTGCAGGACGCGAAAGACGACGCGCCGCCGCCGGATGCCGGCGACGTGCTGGGCGTCGGCCCCGCCGGCCTGACCGTCACCTTCGGTTTCGGGCCGGGGCTTTTCACGTCGGGCGGCAAGGACCGGTACGGTCTTGCACACCGGCGTCCGGCGGCGCTCGTCGATCTGCCGCGCTTCAACGGCGACCAACTCGTGCCGGAAAAGACCGGCGGCGACCTGTTCATCCAGGCCTGCGCGAACGACGCGCAAGTGGCGTTTCACGCGGTCCGGCAACTCGCGCGCCTGGCGTACGGCAAGGCGCAGATGCACTGGGGGCAGGCGGGTTTCGTATCCGCGCCGCCGGGCGCGACGCCGCGCAACCTGATGGGCTTCAAGGACGGCACCAACAATCCGCCGATCCGCGATCCGAAGCTGATGGACCAGTTCGTCTGGGCGGACGCGGCGGACGCGCCGTGGATGGCCGGCGGCACGTACACGGTGGTGCGCCGCATCCGCATCACGGTCGAGCACTGGGACCAGATGGAACTGGGTTTCCAGGAGCAGGTGTTCGGTCGCCGCAAGCTCAGCGGCGCGCCGATCGGCAAGGACGGCGAGTTCGACCCGGTGGATCTCGACGCACAGGACAAGGACGGCAATCCGCTGATCGCGGAGAACTCGCACGTGCGGTTGTCGAACCGCGCGTCGAACGACGGCGCGCAGATCCTGCGCCGCTCGTATTCGTACAACGACGGCACGAACTTCTACATTGAGCGCTGGCCGCCGTGGCGGCAGGAAACGGAGTACGACGCGGGTCTGATCTTCATCGCGCACCAGCGCGACCCGCGCACCGGCTTCATCCCGATCAACGAGAAGCTTGCGAAGTTCGACATGATGAACCAGTTCACCACGCATGTCGGCAGCGCGATCTTCGCGTGCCCGCCGGGCGCGCGGCGCGGGTCGTACATCGGCGCGGGACTCTTCGAGACCTGAGCCCGCACCGATTCTCTCAACCAACGGAAAACCAGAACAATGAAGCTCTCATCGCTCGACGCACCGCTGCGCGCCGCCGCCCTCGCGCTGGCCGCCGGCGTTTCGCTGCCGCTCGCGGCACATGCCGCGTCGATCACGCTGTACAACGCGCAGCACGAACAGGTCGTCAACCAGCTCGTCAGCGACTTCACCGCGCAGACCGGAATCTCGGTGAAGGTTCGCAGCGACGAAGGCCCGGCGCTCGCGGCACAGCTCGTCGCCGAAGGCGCATCGACGCCCGCCGACGTATATTTCACCGAGAACTCGCCCGAATTGATGCTGCTCCAGGAGAAGGGGCTGCTCGGATCGGTGCAGCCGGCCACGCTGTCCGCGGTGCCGGCGCAATACAGTTCGCCGTCCGGCCAATGGGTCGGCGTGACCGCGCGCGAAAACGTGCTCGCGTACAACACGGCGCAGCTACAGCCGGCGCAGCTGCCGCCGTCGCTGCTCGACCTCGCAAAACCGGCGTGGAAAGGCAAGATCGGCATTGCGCCGAGCGATGCGGACTTCCTGCCGCTCGTGAGCGCGGTGCTCGCGGCGAAAGGCGAGGCGCAGACGCTCGCCTGGCTGAAGGGGCTCAAGACGAATGCCCAGATCTTCGACGACGAAGAAGGCGTCGTTGCCGCGGTGAATCGCGGCGCGGTCGCCACCGGGATCGTCAACAACTACTACTGGGCGCGTCTGCATGCGGAAATCGGCGACAAGGCGACCCATAGCGCGATCGGGCATTTTGCGAACCACGACCTCGGCGCGCTCGTGAACGTGTCCGGCGCCGCCGTGCTGAAGGCCGCGCACAACCCGGACGGCGCACAGCGGTTCCTCGCCTACCTCGTCAGCGACCGCGCGCAGGAGCTGATGGCGAAGGATCACGTCAGCTTCGAATATCCGCTGCGCCCCGGCATCGCCGCCGATCCGGTCGACAAGCCGTTCGACCAGTTGCAGCCGCCCGCGCTGACGATCGAGCAACTGGGCGACGACAGCCAGGCCGGCAAACTGCTGCGCGAGGCGGGGCTGCTGTAATGAGCGCGAACGCGGGCCGGCAGGGTGCGAGCGCCGTGGCCGCCGGGCCGGCCGGCGCAAACACGCGGCGCGTGCGCGCGGTCCGGCCGCGCCGCGCGCCGCGCGCGCTGCTCGCGGCAGCCGCGCTCGGCCCGGCGCTCGTGCTGCTGCCGGTCGCGCTGACGTTCTGGCGCGCGCTCAGCTTCGGCGCCGCCGACGCGGTGGAACTGCTGTGGCGTCCGCTCGTCGGCGAGCTGCTCGTCAACACGCTGGCGATCACCGTGGCCGGCACGATCTCAAGCGCGATCGTCGGCACGGCGCTCGCGTGGTTCGTCGAGCGCACCGATCTGCCCGGTCGCCGGGGGTGGGCGCTGCTCGCGGCCGCGCCGCTCGCGATGCCCGCCTTCGTGACGAGCTATGCGTGGGTGTCGTTGAGCCTCGACCTGCAGGACTTCGCGGGCGCGCTGCTCGTGATTACCACCGCGTATTTCCCGCTCGTCTATCTGCCGGTTGCCGCCGCGCTGCGCGGACTCGACCCGTCGCTCGAAGAATGCGCGCGCGTGCTGGGTTGCAGCCGCTGGACGACTTTCACGCGGGTCGTGCTGCCGCAGTTGCGGCCCGCGCTCTTCGGTTCGATGCTGCTCGTCGCGCTCGGCGTGATGTCGGAGTTCGGCGCGTTCGCGCTGCTGCGCTTTCGCACGTTCACGACCGAGATCTACGCCGAGTACCGGACCAGCTTCGACGGCGGCGGCGCGTCGCTGCTCGCGAGCGTGCTGATCGTGCTGTGTCTCGCGTGCGTCGTCGTCGAGTTCCGGGTGCGAGGCTCGGCGCGCTATGCGCGCATCGACCGGGGCGTGCGCCGCGCGCCGCTACGGCACGCGCTCGGGCGCTGGCGCTGGCCGGCGGCGGCCGGCTTCGCCGCGCTGAATGTCGTGACGCTCGGCGTGCCGCTCGCGATGATCGGCTACTGGCTCACGCAGCCGGGCGCGGCGGCGGTCACGGTCGCCGACGTGTCGCCCGCACTGCTGCTGTCGACCACCTTTGCGTCGCTGTGGCTCGGGCTGCTCGCCGCCTGCGTCACGACGCTGCTCGCGCTGCCGCTCGCGTATCTGCTGACCCACTATCCCGGCAGGCTCGCCACGTTCGCCGAGCGCACCGCCTTTCTCTCGCAGGGCGTGCCGGGACTCGTGATCGGACTGGCGATCGTGTCGCTTGCGGTGCGTGCGCTGCAGCCGCTGTATCAGGGCACGACGCTGCTGATCGCTGCGTACGCCATCCTGTTTCTGCCGCTTGCGCTCGTCAGCGTGCGCGCCGCGCTGCTGCAGTCCCAGCAACGACTCGAAGACACGGCGCGCTCGCTCGGCCTGAGCCGGCTCGCTACGTTGCGGCGCGTGGTGATGCCGCTCGCGAGCCCCGGCCTCGGTGCGGCAGCGGCGATGGTGTTCATCTCGGTCGTCACCGAGCTGAATGCGACGCTGCTGCTCGTGCCGATCGGCACCCGCACGCTGGCGATGCAGGTCTGGGCCGATACCACGACGCTCGCGTTCGCCGCGGCGGCGCCGTACGCGGCGTTGCTGACGGGCCTGTCGCTGGCCGGCTCGGGTCTCCTGTTCGCGTTCGCGGGGCGCTCCGCGCTCGCGCGCGGCGTGTCGCGCGGCCCGGGACCGGGCTGACCTGCGGCTGGACGCAGCCGCGCGCCGCGTTCGGCTCACTGCCTATCGACTGTGGATTTCATGAGCGCATTTCAGATCACCGGCCTGCACAAGTCGTTCGACGGCCACGCAGTGCTGGAGGACATCGATCTCGCGGTGAAAGCCGGCACGCTGCTCGCGCTGCTCGGCCCGTCGGGCAGCGGCAAGACGACGTTGCTGCGCGTGCTGTGCGGCTTCGAGCGAGCCGACGCGGGCACCATCGAGATCGGCGGACGGCTCGTGGCGGGCGACGGGCTGCACCTGCCGCCGGAACGGCGCCGTATCGGCTACGTGCCGCAGGAAGGGGCGCTGTTCCCGCACCTGTCCGTCGCCGACAACATCGTGTTCGGCCTGCCGCGCGCGCGGCGCCATGCGCGCCATCGCGTCGCCGAACTGCTCGAACTCGTCGGGCTGCCCGCGTCGTATGCGGAGCGTGCGCCGCAGCAGTTGTCGGGC
Source organism: Paraburkholderia caballeronis (assembly GCF_900104845.1). NCBI lineage: Bacteria > Pseudomonadati > Pseudomonadota > Betaproteobacteria > Burkholderiales > Burkholderiaceae > Paraburkholderia > Paraburkholderia caballeronis. Next base: position 161,148 of record NZ_FNSR01000003.1, read on the forward strand.
GGCCAGCAGCAACGCGTCGCCCTCGCGCGCGCGCTGGCTCCCGAGCCGGGGGTCGTGATGCTGGACGAGCCGTTCTCGTCGCTCGACGCCGCGTTGCGGGCCGACACGCGTCAGGCGGTGACAGGCGCGCTCGCCGCGTCGGGCGCGACCGCGATCCTCGTCACGCACGATCAGGAGGAGGCGCTGTCGCTCGGCGACGAGGTCGCCGTGTTATGGCAGGGCCGGCTGTTGCAGACAGCCGCGCCGCAGTCGCTTTACCGGCGGCCCGCAACGCGTGAACTCGCGTCGTTCGTCGGCGACGCCATGCTGCTGCCGGGAACGATGGCCGGCAACCACGTCCGCTGCGCGCTCGGCTCGTTGCCCCTCGTCGGCTCGTCCGCTTCGTCGGGCGAGCCGACCGGCGACGTCGACGTGATGGTGCGGCCCGAACAGATCCGGATTCTGCCGCGCGGCGAGAACCGCCTGGCCGCCCCGGACGATGCGATTGAAGCGCGCGTGCGTCGCGTGACCTTTCTCGGCAGGGATGCGGCCGTGACACTGCAACTGGCCGGTTTCCCCGAGACCTTGATACGCGCGCGCGTTTCGGGGCTGGAGATGCCCAGCGAGGGCGCGAGCGTGGCAATCGCGGTGGCGGGGCCGGTCTGCGTGTACCCGGCTGAATAGCCGGCATGCGTCGGCTCCCGCCTGCGGGCGAGCAGGACGGCAACCCGCCGGCATGGCAAGCCGCATGCCGCGATGAACGGTTCGCTGGCGGAGTGCGGAACAAAATCAAGGCTAGGGGTCCGATATATCGGATGTGCGCGGGATTCGCCCGTGCCCGGCTGCGCACGTCGGTGCCGCTTGCCGTCGCTCATCAATGGTGCGGTGTCTCCCTCTTTCAGGCTGGAACGATTCGCGCGCGCTGGCACTTGACGCTACGCAAGAGATGACTGCGAGGCCATGCGTCCGACTGGTTGGCTATCGTGAACCGGGAGCGAATACAGGGCTGGCCGCGATGCGCCTGAGCGCTGCCGCCGCGTTCGCAAGGACGAGTTTTACACCGCGCGGACCGAAATCTTTCAAGCCTGAAATTGTGGGGCGGGCGGGCTTAAGAAATCCTTACGGCGAGTTCGGGTGGAACATATCCGGTCATGGCGGCATGGCCCGACGGCATTTCCCCGACCCGCATAAGCAAACCTTAAGCTTCCGGCGCGCAAGATGCCGACGTACGTCTGCGCGCCACGAAATGAGAACACTCTATGCCGAGCTGTCGCGAGCGGGGATACGCGCGACAGCCAGTCGAATCGCCGTGCTGAAATTATTCCGCGACCATCCCGTCGAGCATTTTTCTGCGGATCAGATATATCGCAGGCTGACGCACGACGAGGAGCCGCTTAGCCTGGCCAGCGTCTATCGCATCCTGTCGCAACTGCTTGGGGCAGGTCTGATCACGTGTGCTTCGCTGGGTGATTCCAGGGTCGTCTATGAACTGAATCGCGGCGAGCCTCACTATCACCTCGTCTGCAACCACTGCGGCGCAATTCACAACGTTACCGATACGACGCTGAATCTCGCGTATCAGTCCATTGCTGCACAACATCAGTTCGTGTATGCCAGCGCATCCGTGGTGGTCTTTGGGGCGTGTCCGGACTGTCAGGCGGCACGCAATCAGAAGGCGCGAAGTGGTTAGTACGGCGAGGCGGCGGCAGCGCGGTACGGTGCTCGGACCCGGTCCGCGTGATTTCAACCTGCCATAGCGGCTATCCGACGTAAGCTCCGGACCGGTGCAAAGCCATCGGCAGAGGCGCGGTGCAGGCGTCGAGGGCCGCGCGCCCACTCGTGTGAACCTGCCTACGTTTCACTCCAGACGCGCAGCAGGTGATGGCGGTCGGCGAGTTCGCGATTGAGCAGGTTGAGCTGAACGTCGTACCGACTGGAATGGCAGGCCGCCATCACGTCGACGCGGACATAACCCGGCACTCTCACGATGTTGTCGTTAGCGGGGTAGCGAGACGACATATAGATCGGCCCGCCGCCGATTTCCCAATGCCCGACCGGCTTGTACGTCACCCACAGCGTTGCCATGTGACGGGGAGTGTTCGGCAGGGTATTGCCCTGCGTTCCAGCAAACGCGTTGACGACCTCGCTGATCAGCGGCACGATCGCTATCGTCCCGGTCGGTAGCCCCGGGCCGGTGACGCGATAGCCCTGATTGGTGCAGGTCTCGTGACCGACATCGACGCCAGCGACGATCTTGTGCTTCATCCAGCCGCTACCGGACGTGCCTTCGATATCGGTCGAGTTATAGACAGAATGATCGTTGATGACGCGACAGCGGCTGACGAGGCCCACGTCAAGGGACGACAGTGGCAGGCCAGCAGCATCGATCTCGGCCTGAACGATCGCGGCGTGGATTTGCTGGAGGAAAGCGGGGACGTCGCGCTACGCGTCGGCCGGCGCAATGATACGAGCCTGGCAGCCCACCTTTCTGGCGGCCGAAGCCCTTACAGCCGTCACGCATTGACGCAACGGGCGTTACGGAAGGATGCAACGCCCGTCACGGCAGTCGCCCAATCGCTCGACTATAGGTCCTGAAGCGCGTTCAGACGCGTCACCGGCCATTCGCCGCGCGGCGGGTGTAGGGAGCAGCCTGAATCATCGATAAAAAATCAATAAGGCGTCCCGCCAGGCTGAATCACGAAAGGCGACGGCTCGCTCGCCAAACCGTTGACCGTCGTCCCGCCGTTATGGATCGCCGGGAACAGCGACTGCATGTTCTGCGGAAACGGCAGCGCGGGCCGGGTCAGGTTATCCAGATGCGCCAGTTCCTCTGCCGTCAACGTGATGTCGGCCGACTTCAGGTTGTCGTCGAGCTGGCTCATGCGCCGTGCGCCGATGATCGTCGAACTCACGCCCGATTGCATCCGCACCCATGCCAGCGCAACGCGGGCCACCGTCGACTCGTGCGCCTGCGCGATCTTTTCGAGTTCGTCGACGAGCGCATAAGTGCGTTCGTTCAGAAGGTGCCCCATGAATGCCGCGCGATCGCCCTGCAAAGCGCTGGCCGTCGCCCGCGTGTACTTGCCCGACAGCAGACCGCTCTTGAGCGGCGACCACGGCGTAATCCCCAGCCCGAGTTCCCTGGCCATCGGCACCAGCTCGGCTTCGACGGTGCGCTCCAGCAGCGAATATTCGATCTGCAGGCCGACGAACTGCGACCAGCCGCGGAACCGGGCCGTGATGTTCGCTTCCACGACCTTCCATGCCGGCGTATCCGACACGCCGATGTAGCGCACCTTGCCCGCCCGGATCAGGTCCTCCAGCGCCGCCATCGTCTCTTCGATCGGCGTATGGACGTCCCAGTTGTGCAGCCAGTACAGGTCGATGTAATCGGTCTGCAAACGGCGCAGCGAATGCTCGCACTGGTCGATCAGCGCCTTGCGCCCGGAGCCGCCGCCATTGGGATCGCCCAGGTAGAGGTTGCCGCTGAACTTGGTCGCGATCACGAGGCGGTCGCGACGTGCGGGATGGCGGCCGATGTGGTCGCCGATGATCTTCTCCGAATGGCTCGCCGTGTAGAAGTTCGCTGTGTCGAGGAAATTGCCGCCGGCGTCGATGTAGCGATCCATGATTTGCTGGGACTCTTCGACGGACGAGCCCCATCCGAAGTCTTCGCCAAAGGTCATCGTACCGAGGCAAAGCGGGCTGACGCGCAGGCCCGAGCGGCCCAGCGTCACGTAATGATCGAGCGCCATAAATCCTCCGTGATAAAATGTTCCACGTTGAAATAGTTCAACGATTGAACTAATTTAAAGGTAAACGATTCGGATGGCAAGCATATCCGTGGGCAACGCCGATTTTGCAAAGATGTGGTCCCTTCACTACCGCCTTATTTCGTCGGTGATCGCCGGCGTCGCGCCGACCATTGCGGACCTGGGGCTGGAGGTCAAGGAACTGTTCATGCTGGCCGAGGTCGACGACCATCCGCATCCGGCCGCACTGGCCGGCGCATGCCTGATGCCGAAGCCGACTGTGACCCTGTACGTCAAACGGCTCGAAGCAGCCGGTTACCTGAAGCGCGAGATCGACAATGCGGATCTGCGCCGCCATCGGCTTACGTTGACGGCCGACGGCCGCAAGGTGATGACGCGCGGCATGTCGATGCTGTCGGAGGCGTTCGGAGCACGCCTCGACCGCCTGAACGCCACGGAACAGCGAGCATTGCGCACGTTGCTCGAAAAGCTGGTGTGAAGCCTTCGTGATTCGCAGCGCCGAAACCTGTGTCATCGGCGTGACGCCGAGCGTCTTGCGAAACAGCCGAACCGGTGGCGATGCGCTGACATTCGCGGCAACCGCCAGCCCGGAAAGAGAGAAGTCGCGCGTGAGATCGCCGTCGATCCATGCGGTCGCGACCCGGACCCGCCGACCGACGTCGTGAAATGGATATTCCGAGCCCGCAAAGTCATTCTCGTTTTCAGCGGATGACGTCGGTACAGCGCGTCATCCGCCCGCCGCATCACTCGCCCAGATAAGCGGCCCGCACCTTCGGATCGTCGAGCATCTGCTTCGCGTCGCCTTCCATCGTGACAAGGCCGGAGTCCATCACGTACCCGCGATTCGCCGCCTGCAACGCGAGCCGCGCGTTCTGCTCCACCAGCAGCACCGTGATCCCCTCCTTCGAGATCTCCCGCACCACCTCGAAGATCTTCTCCACCATGATCGGCGACAGCCCCATCGACGGCTCGTCCAGCAGCAGCAGCTTCGGCTTGCTGATGATCGCCCGCGCCATCGCCAGCATCTGCTGCTCGCCGCCCGACAGCGTGCCCGCCAGCTGCGCCGCGCGCTCCTTCAGCCGCGGGAAGAACCCGAACATCCGCTCGACGTCGCGCTTGATGCCGTCCGTGTCGTTGCGCAGGTACGCGCCCATCTGCATGTTCTCGACGATCGACATCCGCGCGAAGATGCCCCGCCCTTCCGGCACCATCGCGAGACCCCGCTTGAGCAGCTCGTGCGCCGGCACGCCGCGGATCGACTGCCCCATGTACTCGATGTCGCCCGCCGAGTACGGTTTGAGCCCCGTGATCGCCTTCATCGTCGTGGTCTTGCCCGCGCCGTTCGCGCCGATCAGCGTGACCAGCTCGCCCTCGTCGACCTGCAGGTCGACGCCCTTCACCGCCTGGATGCCGCCGTAATTGACCTGCAGGCCCTTGATCTTCAACATCGCCGTTGCCATCAGTGGACCCCCGCGCCCAGATATGCCTCGATCACCTTCGGGTCCTTCTGCACGTCCTGCGGCAGCCCCTCGGCGATCACCTTGCCATAGTCGAGCACTGTCATCCGGTTGCACAGGCCCATCACCAGTTTCACGTCGTGCTCGATCAGCAGGATCGTCCTGCCGTCCGCCCGGATCTTGTCCAGCAGGCGCGTCAGCTCGACCTTCTCGGTCGCGTTCATGCCCGCCGCCGGCTCGTCCAGCGCAAGCAGCTTCGGATCGGTCGCGAGCGCGCGCGCGATCTCCAGACGCCGCTGGTGGCCGTACGACAGGTTGCGCGACGTGTAGTCCGCGTACTGCGCGATGCCCACGTAGTCGAGCAGTTCGAGCGCGCGCGCCTTGATCTCGCGTTCTTCCCGGCGCTCCGACGGCGTCTGCAGCACCGCGCCGATCAGCCCGTGCTTCGTGCGCACGTGGCGGCCGACCATCACGTTTTCGAGCGCGGTCATCCCGCCGAACAGGCGGATGTTCTGGAAGGTGCGCGCGATGCCCGCCTTCGCGACCTCGTGCACCGCGGTCGGCGTGTACGGCTCGCCGTCCAGCTTGAACTCGCCCGAGTCCGGCGTGTAGAGGCCGGTGATCACGTTGAAGAACGTGGTCTTGCCCGCGCCGTTCGGGCCGATCAGCCCGTAGATCGTGCCCTGCGCGATCTGCAGGCCGACGTCGGACAGCGCCTGCAGGCCGCCGAAGCGTTTGTTCACGCCCTTCACGGACAGGCGGATGGGTTGGTTGCTCATGTTGTGTGTTCTCCCTTACGCGCGCACCGGCTTCTTGCCCGCGCGCTTCGCCACCTTCGCGATACGATCCTCGTGCTTCGGCGCGGGCCACAGGCCTTCCGAGCGGTACAGCATGATCACGACCATCGCGAGGCCGTACAGCAGCTGGCGGATCACTTCGGTGTCGACGATTTCATGGCCGAAGATCGCGTGCTGCAGCGGACCCATCGTCGAGCGCAGGAACTCCGGGAAGATCGCGAGCAGCACCGCGCCGAGGATCACGCCCGGAATGTGGCCCATGCCGCCGAGCACGACGCACGCGAGCACCACCACCGACTCCCAGAACGTGAACGATTCGGGCGACACGAACCCCTGGAACGCGCCGAACATCGAACCCGACAGGCCGCCGAACGACGCGCCCATCGCGAACGCGAGCAGCTTCACGTTGCGGGTGTTGATGCCCATTGCCTTCGCGGCGATCTCGTCCTCGCGGATCGCGGCCCACGCGCGGCCGATGCGCGAGTGCTGCAGACGGCTGCACACCCAGATCACCAGCAGCGAGCAGACCACGAACGCGTAGTAATACAGGTACACCGACGTGAACGTGAAGCCGAACAGCGTGTGCGACTGCGAGAGATCGACGCCGGCCACGCGCAGCGGCGCGACGCCGGTGATGCCCTGCGGCCCGTTGGTGATGTTCACCGGCCGGTCGAGGTTGTTCATGAAGATCCGCACGATCTCCCCGAAGCCGAGGGTCACGATCGCGAGGTAGTCGCCGCGCAGACGCAGCGTGGGCGCGCCGAGCAGGATGCCGGCGAGCGCCGCGAGCGCCATCGCGACCGGGATCACGATCCAGTACGGCGTATGCAGGCCGCCGGGGAACAGGTTCGCGATCCATGCGAACTGCGTGGTGAGGTGCGGCGACGTGAGCAGCGCGGCGGTATAGGCGCCGACCGCGTAGAACGCGATGTAGCCCAGGTCCAGCAGGCCGGCGAAGCCGACCACCACGTTCAGGCCGAGCGCGAGCATCACGTACAGCATCGCGAAGTCGAGCACGCGCACCCAGTAGTTGCCACCGGCCGCGCCGACGACGAGCGGCGCGGCGATCACGAAGATCGCGGTGAGAAGGCCCACCGCGACGGTCTTCGTGGTGTTCTTGTCGGAGATGAGCGTCGTGGACGGCTCGACAGGTTGAATCGAAGTCATTTTATGTGGCTCCCCGGATCAGGCGCGATCCGCGACACGTTCGCCCAGCAGCCCCGACGGACGGAACACGAGCACGATGATCAGCACGACGAACGCGAACACGTCCTGATAGTTGCTGCCGAATACCCCGCCGGTCAGGTTGCCGATGTAGCCCGCGCCGAGCTGCTCGATCAGGCCGAGCACCACGCCGCCGACCATCGCGCCGCCGAGGTTGCCGATGCCGCCGAGCACCGCGGCGGTGAACGCCTTCATGCCGGGGATGAAACCCATGTAGAAGTGCGCGTTGCCGTATTCGGAGGCGATCATCACGCCGGCGAGCGCCGCGAGCGCGGAGCCGATCATGAAGGTCGCGGAGATCACGAAGTTCGGGTTCACGCCCATCAGGCTCGCGACGTTCGGGTTCTCGGCGATCGCGCGCATCGCGCGGCCGAGCTTGGTCTTGTGCACGAGCAGCAGCAGGCCCGCCATCACGAGGAACGCGACGGCGATGATGACGATCTCGGTGGGCGAGATCACCGCGCCGGGATTGTTCTCGCCGGCCTGGATCACGTTGAGCGGGTTGGTCGAGATGAGCTGCGGGAACGGCAGCGGGTTGCGCGACCAGATCATCATCGCGAGCGTCTGCAGCAGGATCGACACCCCGATCGCGGTGATCAGCGGCGCGAGGCGCGGCGCACGGCGCAGCGGCCGGTATGCGATCTTCTCGATCGTGTAGCCGACCACCGCGCAGACCGCTGCGGCGATCACCAGCGCGATGATCAGCGTCGGGATGTTGCCCAGCCCGGGAAAGTGGTTCTGCAGCACCGTGATCGCCGACAGCGCGACCATCGCGCCGACCATCAGCACGTCGCCGTGCGCGAAGTTGATGATGCCCAGAATCCCGTACACCATGGTATAGCCCAGTGCAATGATGGCGTAGATGCTGCCAAGCACCAGCCCATTCAGGATCTGCTGGATGAAGATATCCATTGTTTCTGTCTCGTCTTTGGAATATGAACGGCGTGGAGGCGGATCGCGGCCGCGACGCGCGGCGACGATCTGCCGGCGCGGCAATGCGCCGGGCGGCTAGCCAGCGCGGAGAAAGCCCCATCGAGGTCGGCCAGCAGGTCGGCGACGTTTCCCGGTATCGCAACCGTGCCGCAGCATGGCGTCGCCGAGAGAATACGCAGGCCCGCGAGAAGACGATTGAACGTTCTTGCGCAATCGCAGAAGATTCGCGACGCGCGAGTCGCGAGCGGGCAGTCGCGACAGCGTCACGGCGCTTCTTTGACCTCATCGCCACCACCGCCCCGGATGTCACGCTGAGCGCTCTCCTGAAGTGCCGGGAAAGATGATCGAGATCGGCGCATCCGCCGCGGAACGCCCTCTCCGTCTCCGGGCCGCCCGCAACGTTTCGAGCGCCCGCGTCAGCCGGATCTGATTACGCCATGCGTGCGGCGCGCGAACGGGTATGCGCACTTCCTACGACATGTACGACGGCAGTGGCCGTCATACCGTGGCATTCCATGCAAGCGCCGCGGCACCTGGCTCCCTCACCGGACCGCGGCCCCCATCTGCGCATTCCGCTCAAAAATATGATCGATTTGCGCAAGATAACGACGCGATGTAGACTCCAATCTGTTCACTTCGATCAAATTAGTGATCGATCCGATCAAATCGACCGCTTCCCACAAGAACACACTGGAGACAATCCATGGCCCAGATTCCGATCAAGCGTTCAATAGAACGCGTCCCCGGCGGCATGATGATCGTGCCGCTGCTCGCCGGCTCGCTCATCGCCACCTTCCTGCCGGACGCGCCGAAGTTCTTCGGCTCGTTCACGAACGCGCTCTTCACCGGCGCGCTGCCGATCCTCGCGGTGTTCTACGTGTGCATGGGCGCCGGCATCGACGTGAAAGCGACGCCGTACATCCTGAAGAAAGGCGGCGTGCTGCTCGTCACGAAAGTCGGCGCGGCGGTGATCGTCGGCATCGTGCTGGGCCACTTCCTCGGCGAGCGGCCGGTGTCGTCGGGGCTCTTCATGGGCGTCTCGACGCTCGCCGTCGTCGCCGCGATGAACGACACGAACGGCGGCCTCTACATGGCGCTGATGGGCCAGTACGGCCGCAAGGAGGACGTCGGCGCGTATACGCTGATGTCGCTCGAATCCGGCCCGTTCCTCACGATGGTCACGCTCGGCGTCGCCGGGCTGTCGGCGTTCCCGTGGCAGACGCTCGTCGGCAGTATCCTGCCGCTGGTGGCCGGCATGCTGCTCGGCAACCTGGACCGCGACATGCGCGACTTCCTGGCCCGGGCGGTGCCCGTGATGATTCCGTTCTTCGCGCTCGCGCTCGGCGCGGGCCTCGATCTGCACAAGGTCTGGCAGGCGGGTCTGCTCGGCATCGGCCTCGGCATCGCCGTGGTCGTCGTGACCGGCATCCCGCTCTATTTCGCGGACCGTCTGACCGGCGGCACCGGCGTGGCCGGCGTCGCGGCGGCGAACACCGCCGGCAACGCGGCGGCGGTTCCCGCGCTGATCGCGGCCGCGAATCCGGTCTACACGGACGCGGCGCGCAGCGCGACGCTGCTGGTCGCCGCCTGCGTGGTCGTGACCGCGATCCTGTCGCCGATCCTCACGTCGACGGTCGCGAAACGCTATCAGCAGCGTCATCCGGACCGCGCGCCGCGCAAGGCGGAGGACACGCCGCGCCGGGGCGTCGCCTGATGAAGAAGATCCTGATCATCGCGGACGACCTGTCGGGCGCGGCGGACTGCGCGATCGGCTTCACCGGCGCGAGCCATCGCGTGGTGGTCATGCTGGAAGCGGAGCGCGACCAGATGGACCCGCATGCGGACACCACCGCGGTCGATACGGACACGCGCCGCCTGTCGCCCGCGCAGGCCGCGGCGCGCACCGCCGCCGCCTTCCGCGCGCTCGGCGGCCCCGGGCAGCGCCTGTACAAGAAGATCGATTCGACGCTGCGCGGCAACTGGGCCGCCGAGGTCGCCGCGCTTCAGCCGGTCGCGGGGCTCGCGATCGTCGCGCCCGCGTTCCCGGCCACCGGCCGCGCGCTGCGCGGCGCGCGCGTGCTGGTCCACGGCACGCCGCTCGAACAGACGCCGACGTGGCAGCTCGAAAACGCCGGCCGCGACGCGAACGTCGCGACGCTGCTGAACGAAGCGGGCCTCGCGACCGACGTGCTGGACGGCGAGTCGCTGCGCGACGATCCGGCCGCGCTCGCCGCGCGCATCGCCGCGAGCGCGGCGGCCGGCACCCAGGCGCTGATCGTCGACACCGGCAGCGAGCAGGCGCTGCGCACGCTCGCGCGCGTGACGCTGGCGAGCGACGTGCCGCTGTTCTGGGTCGGCTCCGGCGGCCTTGCACGCGAGATTTCCGCGCTGACCCGCCGCCCGGCCGTGGAAGCAGCCCCGGATGAATCGCCCGCCGCCGATCCGCACGCGGACCTGCCGGTGCTCGCGCTCGTCGGCAGCCTGTCGCCGGTCAGCGAGCGCCAATGCGCGATGCTGCGCGAGCGGACCGGCATCGAACAGTTGATCGTGCCGCCCGACGTGCTGCGCGCCGGCCCCGCACACGCCGACTGGGCGGCGCTGCGCGCGCAGATCGGCGCGACGCTCGCCGCGCGTGCCGACCTGCTCGTGCGGATCGGCCGCGACGACGCATTCGATCCGGCCGAAGGCGCGCAGCTATCGACGTCGCTCGCCGCGCTGGTCGAACCGCATTTCGCGCGCATCGGCGGCCTGATCGCGACCGGCGGCGAAACCGCGCGCGCGATGCTGAGCGCCGCGCGCATCCCGAGCCTGCATCTGCAGGCGGAGGTCGAGGCCGGCGTCGCCGTCGGCCGGCCGCTGGACCCGAACCGCGCGCACCGCCCCGGCATCGTCACGAAAGCGGGCGCATTCGGCACCGACCACGCGCTGTACGCCGCATGGCTGCGGCTGCGCAACCAGACCGAACCCGACGTCGTCCCGCATTGAGCGGCGGCGCATCGCACTCCCCCGAACGCAACAAGACACGCAACGAAGCGAGTTACCACCATGAACAGCTACCTTCCTGTCATCGGCATCACGATGGGCGACGCCGCCGGCGTCGGCGCCGAAGTGATCGTCAAGAGCCTCGCGCACGCGTCCGTGTATCAGCAGTGCCGTCCGCTCGTGATCGGCGACGCGCGCCGGCTCGAACGCGCCAACGAGATCGTGCGCGGCAAGCTGCGCGTGCGCCGCATCGCCGACGCGGCCGACGCGCGCTACGAGCCGGGCACGATCGACTGCATCGACCTCAACCTGATCCCGGACGACCTGCCGTTCGGCCAGTTGTCGGCGCTCGCCGGCGACGCCGCGTACCAGTACATCGCGCGCGCGGTCGAACTCGCGCAGGCCGGCAGCATCGACGCGATCTGCACCGCGCCGCTGAACAAGGAGGCGCTGCACGCGGGCGGCCACAAGTTCCCCGGCCACACCGAGATGCTCGCGCACCTGACCGGCGTCGACGAAGTCTCGATGATGCTGGTCGCGCCGCAACTGCGCGTGATCCACGTGACGACGCACATCGGCATCATCGACGCGATCCGCAAGATCGAGCCGGGCCTCGTGCAGCGGACCATCGAGCGCGGTTACGCGACGCTCGTGAAGGCGGGGATCGCGAACCCGCGCATCGGCGTCTGCGGGATCAACCCGCACGCGGGCGAGAACGGCCTGTTCGGCTACGGCGAGGAAGAAGAGAAGATTATTCCGGCCATCAAGGTGCTGCAGGCGCGCGGCCTCGACGTGACCGGCCCGCTGCCCGCGGACACGCTGTTCTTCCGCGCGGGCCGCGGCGACTTCGACCTCGTCGTCGCGATGTACCACGACCAGGGCCACGGTCCGGTGAAGGTGCTCGGGCTGGAAGCCGGCGTGAACATCACGGTCGGGCTCGACGTGATCCGCACGTCGGTCGATCACGGCACCGCGTTCGACATCGCCGGCACCGGCGTGGTCGACGAACGCAGCCTGCTCGAAGCGCTGCGCCAGGCGACCGAACTCGCTACCCGGCGCGCGTGACCCGGCCGGCGGGCGCACTCGGGTAACATCGTGCCTTTGCCGGCGCCCGCCGGCCGAACCATGCAAGCCGAACCATGAAAGCGTCCGACCGCCACCGCGCCATTCTCGACCTCGTGCTGATGCGCGATGCGAACGTCGAGCAGCTCAGCTCGGCGCTCGGCGTATCGGAGGCGACGATCCGGCGCGACCTCGCGCAACTCGCGAAGGAACGCCGGCTCGTGCGCACCTACGGCGGCGCGACCGCGCGGGTCGGCACGCACGAGCCGGAAGCGTCGCTCGAAGAACGCAAGGCGACGCAGCGCGAGCAGAAGGAAGCGATCGCGCACGCGGCGGCCGCGCACGTCGCCGACGGCGACACCGTGTTTCTCGACGGCGGCACCACCTGCGCGGCGCTCGCCCGGCATCTGGCCGCGCGGCAGCAGGAACTGCACGTCGTGACGAACAACCTGCTCGCGGTGATGACGCTCGCGAACGCGCCCGGCGTGCAGCTCACGCTGATCGGCGGCGACGTGCGCAGCTCCAGCATGAGCACGCTCGGGCCGCTCGCGGAACTGACGCTGAGCCGGCTGAGCGTCGATCGCGCGTTTCTCGGCGCGGACGGCGTGGTCGCGGGTTTCGGGCTGTGCGAGGCGAGCGCGCAGCAGGCGTGGCTGAAGGAATGCATCGTGTCGCGCGCGGCCGACGTCGTGGTGCTCGCGGACACCGAGAAGCTCGGCCGCGCGCGCCAGCAATACTGGACGCCGCTGCAACGGCCGTGGCGGCTCATCACGTCGTCGCTCGCGGGCGAAACGCTGTTGCAGCCGTTCCGCGAAGCGGCCGACATCGCGCTCGAAGTCGCGCCGTGCGGGCCGTCCGATGCCAACGCGGGCGCGGCGGACGATCTGCCGTCGTTCGCGGGCTGACGCGTCGCTGGTTCATCGTGCGACGCAACTGAAACAGATGCGCAACGGCGGCCATTCCTTCAGCCATCCCGCACCCGGACTCGCCTGCTGCACCGCATCCAGCCCATTCGGCACGCCGGCTGACGCGCGGCCAGGCCATTCACCCGAACCAGACCGTCACGCGACATCCGCGCCGGACACCGCCTGCACCAGTTGCCCGCGCAGCCGTCCGTATTCGTCGCTGCCCGGCCCATGGCTGACCGCGGCCGTGACGAGCGAACGATGCACGCCACGGTCGCCGGCCGCGAGCGGAAACGTCGCTTCGAGTTCGCGCAGCAAGTGGTCGAACGCGAAGTCGCGCAACGCCGAGTCCCCCGCGAGATCGGCCACCGACACCGGCGCCGGCTTCCGGTACGCGTAGCGGTCGCCGAACAGCAGGTGAAGCCGCTCCTCCCACAGCAGCAGGCGCGCGAGATTCGCGAGCGTGCCGGGCTGCTGCTGCGCGCCGCCGGCCGGCGCACCGGCCGCGTGGCGCTCGCGCAGCCACGGGACAAGCTGCTGCGCGGGCATCGGCCGCGCGATCGCGTAACCCTGCACCGCATCGACGCCGAGCACCGTGACCGCGTCGAGCAGCGCGTCGTCCTCGACACCCTCGACGACGACCCGCTTGCCGAGCGAATGCCCGAGCCGCGTCAACTGATAGATGAGCCGCAGCACGTCGGACGCATCCTGTCCCGCGAGCGATACGACCTTCCGGTCGATCTTCACGTGGTCGAACGGCAGTTCGCGCAGCCGGCGCAGGCTGCTGTGCCCGGACCCGAGATCGTCCTCCGCCAGTTCCACGCCGAGCGCCTTGAACTTCGCCAGTTCGCCGGCGACGTCCACGCCGCCCGGCGCCTCCTCCGTTTCGAGGATCTCCAGCGTCAGCCGGCGCGCCGGGCAGCCGTATTCCTGCAACGCGTGCTGCGTCGCCTCGAAATAACGGGCGTCGCCGAGCGCATGCAGCGGCAGGTTCAGCGCGACGCCGACATCGACGCCGTCGTCGCGCAGCCAGCGGTTCATCTGCGGCAGCGCCTGCGCGAGCCCGCGCGTGTACAGCACGAAAAAATCCTCGGTGGACAGCGCCGGAAAAAACACGCCCGGCAGCAGCAGCCGCTCGCCGTCCCGCAGCCGCGCGAGCGCCTCGACCTTCTGCACGGTGCCGGTCGCGAGATCGAGGGCGGGCTGGTAGTGCATCTCCAGCGCGTCGGAGCGCAGCAGCTCCGCCCAGCGCTGCCGGGTCGCGAACGGCACGGTCCGCAGCCGGCCTTCGAGGCTCTCGATCCGCGACAGCGCGAACACCAGCTTGCTCTGCACCTGCTCGATGAACGCGCGCTGCTCGACCGACGCATAACCGCCCGGAAACGCGCTGTACAGCGTCAGGATCGCGGTCGGCGCGCCGCCCGGCTGCCCGAGCGGGATCGCCGCCATCGAGCGGAAGTTGCCCCACAGCGCGGTGCTTTCCCACTGGCGCATCTGCGGATCGGTCGCGAAGTTCATGCAGTATTCGACGTTGCCGCTGCGCCATGCGCGCCCGGTCGGCCCGTGCCCCTGGCTGCGGTCGTCGCCGACCACCGGCGCGTCGTCCGACCGCTCCAGATGCGCGAGCGCGTCGGTCAGCGCCTTCTTGCCGGAGATCGACTCGAAACGGATCACGCCGCGGCCGTTCGGCCGGCCAAACGCGCAGCCGGCGATTTCGTCGTGCGCGGCGAGCGTGCCGGTGATCCGGTTGATGAGGTCGGTGTAGTTCTTCGCGGTCCACACCAGCTCGGTCAGCGCCATCAGCACGTTGTGGCGCGCGGTCTGCATCTGCTGGTACGCCTGCGCCTGCCACGCCAGTTCCTGGATCAGCCGGCGCGTCATCACCGAAAACGCCTTCGCGTGCACCGACTCGTTCAGATAGCGGCGCACCGCCGCGTGCAGCATGCTCTGGCTGTACACCAGGTCCTCGCGCCCGACGCCGACGATCGAATGGATGCGGCCGACCCGCAGCGCGGCCGCGTGATGCCGCTCGGCGGTCAGGTCCGGCGACGTGAGCACCAGCAGATGCTGGACCACCTGGGTCCGCAGATGCTGCCGCTCCGGCTCGGACAAGGTGGCGATCACCGACTCCGAGCCGGCCAGCTGGATCAGCCGCTCGAAGAACACGTCGACGACGCTGCCGAGGTACGGCTGCAATGCGACCGTCATCGCGGACAGCGCGGCGGTCCACGCGGGGCCGTACAGTTCCGGCTCGTCCTTCGGCGAGCCGATCGCGTCGAGCCGCAGTTCGGCCTTGCGGCTGCGCTTCACTTCGAGCATCCGCAGGTCCGCGCGCTTCACGAGCATGTCGAGGTCGTCGCCGTCGTCCGGGAACACCGCCCAGCCGATCGACGCGCCGACCTGCACCGGCCCCTCCGCCAGCTCGATCGGCTGCTCCAGCGCGAGCCGGATCTTTTCCGCGACGACGCTCACGTTGCTCGCGACGCCGACGTTGTCGAGCAGCACGCAGAACTCGTCGCCGCCGTAGCGCGCGACCACGTCCGTCATCCGGACCGTCGACCTGAGCCGCGCGCCGATGCTGACCAGCACCTCGTCGCCGGCGTCGTGGCCGAGCACGTCGTTGATGAACTTGAAGCGGTCGAGGTCGATGAACACGAGCGCATGCACGGGCCGCTCGCGCGCGGGCAGCGCGAGCACCTTCTGCTGCAGCACGCGGAAATGCTCGGCGAGGAACGTGCGGTTGTGCACGCCGGTCAGCTTCTCGACCTTCAGATCGTGCTCCATCCGCTTGATCGCCTGCACGATGCGGCCGATTTCCGTATCGGCCAGTTCGGTGCCGTGCAGCGCCGCGTGCGTCGCCGACTGCGCGAACTGCCCGGCCGGCACGACGCGATGGCCGTCGGACGCGACCGATTCGAGCAGCCCGGTCGTCTGTTCGAGCGTCGTCACGTCGCCGAGCAGCGCGAGCAGATTCAGGCCGGACTGGTTGATCGCGCGCTTCAGCATGCCGATCTCGTCGACGCGGTCGAGATTGATGTCGCGGCCCGCCTGGCCGCTCGCGACGGTCTGCGCCTGCGCGAGCAGGCGCGCGAGCGGCCGCGCGATGCGCGTTTCCAGCACCAGCGAGCCGAGCACCGCGCCGAGGCCGATGCCGGTCGCGACGACCGCGAGCGGCAGGCCGCCGACGCCCGCCGCGACCGCGCCGCACAGCGGCACCGCGGCCGCGCCGGCCGACGCGATCCGCACGCTGCCGCGCACCGACAACCGCTTGAACAGCGACGTCCAGCCGAACAACCCGGTGCGGACGATCACGCCGCGGTCGAACGCGAGGTCGCGCACCGTGCCCTCGCGGATGCGCTGGTAGAACCGGTCCGCCGCCGCGATCTCCTCCGGCGCGGGCTTGGTGCGGACCGACATGTAGCCGACCAGCTTGCCGCCGCGCGTGATCGGCGTCGCGATCACGCGCACCCAGTAGTGGTCGCCGTCCTTGCGGCGGTTCTTGATGATGCCGCTCCACAGATGCCCGCCGCGCAGCGTGCCCCACATGTCCGCGAAGATTTCGGCCGGCATGTCCGGATGGCGCACCACGTTGTGCATCTGCCCGACCAGTTCGTCGTGCGAGTAGCCGCTGATCTCCGCGAACACCTTGTTGATGTACACGATGCGACTGTCGGTGTCCGTGATGGACATCGTCGTCAGATCGTCGGGAATCGGGAATTCGCGCTGGGTGACGGGCAGATCCGTTCTCATAGTTCGGCTTGACTGGCGCAATGCGGCTTCTTCGGGAGACGGCCGCCCGGGTCGGCAAAACCGGCGTCCCGCAAAATAAATCGGAAAGTCGAATTCCAGCGAAAACACAGGCAGCATACACCGCCTTTTATTTAAAGCGCTATCACCGACGGTGGACTCTAAATGATTTCGGCCGCAACGGTTTATCGGGCCGCCGGCTTTTCGATTCGTGCTGCGCCGGATTTATTTTTGAAAAACCGTTTGCGCATCCGCTCCGCCGTGCGCCAGTCGTCGATTTTCTTCGCGTGCAGGCTTATTGTCAGCGAACGGTTTTCGCCGAAACCGTTTTCATTTCTCCCGCCCCCCGCCGGCTTTCTTTTTTTGCCGGCCCTTCCCGCGCAAACGTTCTCGTTGCACGATCGGGTGGGACTGGCCCCCGGAAGAGGCGGAAAATTTGCGCCGGGACGGCGCGCGGACGAACGGAGAACCGCGCCGCCTGTCCGGCCGCGCCCGTAACGGGCGCGCCGGAGACGGCGCGGGGTGGCGAAAACGTTGGCGAGCATGGCAACACGACGGAAGATCGTCGCGCTTGTCGAGCATGAATGTAACTTAACACATCACACCGTAACGTGCCAGTTCATGTAAGTCCTACGGGGTGGCGTCGAACATGACGACTGTGCGTTTGGGGTCACATATGGACGATCGACAGAAAGCCGCCCTCGTACGGGCGGTGGGCCGGGCCATCGCAATGCGCCGCGTTGCGGCGAGGCTGTCACAGGAAAAAGTGGCGGAGAAACTCGGCATCAGCCGGGAGGCGGTGTCGCGACTGGAGACGGGCGTCGCGATGCCGTCGGTTGTGCGGCTCGCGGAACTCGCGGAGATATTGAACTGCGGAATCGAGGAATTACTGACTGAAGCATCGAATCGCGAACAGGACCAGGCACGAAACATCGTCGTGCTGCTCGGCGGCTTGCCGACCGAGAAACGCGAACTGCTGATGAGCGTAATGAAGCAGCTCGCGCACGGAATGGCGCATTGAAATCCGGTATGCGCCGGCCGTAAATACGCCGGGTAAAAAAAGGAAAAACTGAGGTTAACAGAAAACCAATACACCGAACGGCTCCGGAATAACGGGACGCCTGCCGATAATCATCGACGAGGCCGCCGGCGATTCTATGCCGGCGCGAGCCTGACCAGTTCCACCGCGCCGAACCACGTCGACGCGAAATAACCGCTGCGGGTCGAAAAACCGGCGTCCGGACGCCCGGGGCGCACGTCGAACACGATGACCACGCTCGTCTTGAGGCCGGTCACGTCGCAGGTCACCGGGTGATGGACCAGCCGTTCGAGATCGGCCCGGGACGCGATCTCCACGTAGTCGCTCTCGCGACGCCACCGTCCGTCCACGTTCGTGTACAGCACGTAGTGGCCGTGGCGCTTTTCGATCTTCAGGAACGGATAGGGACGGCCGTCGTCTTGCCCGGCCCATGCGCCGACCAGGCTGTCGGGCGTCGGCTGCGAGCACGCGGCCAGTTGCGCGGCGAGCGCAAGTACGCAGAGCAGCCGTTTCATCGCTGCCCGCGGCCGCCGCATCGCGCGGAAGTGTCGGGGAAAATGATCCCGGGTGCCTTGACGGGAACACCCGGGACTCCAACGGGGAAGTACAGCAACATTAGTCTTGTGTACGTCATCCATGCGCCAGCGGACTGCTGCCAGCACACCCGAACATGCCCGTGGTTCAACCGGACATATTCTCGATAACGGCGGTCCCGGAAATTTCTTGAGGCCCGGTTACCCCGTAATCGGCGCGGCGAAATGTGCCGGTCACGATGGCGCGCGAAGCGCCCGCCGCGTCACGCCGGCTCTTGCGCGAACACGTCCTTCGCGGCGAACAGCCCGTTCAGCGCCGCGGGAAATCCCGCATAAACCGCCATCTGGATGATCGTCTCGACGATCTCGCGACGGTCGAGCCCGACGTTCAGCCCCGCGGCGATATGCACCTTCAGTTGCGGCCCGGCGTTGCCGAGCGCCGTCAGCGCGGCGATCGTCGCGATCTCCCGCGCGCGCACGTCGAGCCCCGGCCGCGCGTAGATGTCGCCGAACGGAAATTCGAGCAGATAACGCGCGAAATCCGGCGCGATGTCCGCGAGCGCGTCGACCACCCGCTCGCCCGCGTGGCCGTCAATCTCCGACAGGATCCGCCTGCCCCGTTCGAGCCGGCTTTCCGCTGCGCCGCCGTGTTGAGCCTGTGTGTGTGTCATTCCCGATTCCTCGTGAAGCGTTCGCATAACTTTCGATCTTGGCGTCGAGGGCGAGCAGGCACTCGTGCAGTTCGGCGATCCGCGCGCGCACGGTCTCGCGATGCGCGGCCAGCAGCATGCCGCGTTCCGGCCCGGTGTCCGGGCCGGCCGCGCGCAGTTGCGCGTAACGCAGCATCTGCTGGATCGGCATGCCGGTCTGCTTCAGGCGGCCGAGAAAATCGAGCCACGGAAAAATCGCGCTGTCGTACACGCGCTGCCCGGCCTCGTCCCTCGCCGCGAACGGAATCAGGCCGATCCTTTCGTAATAGCGCAGCGTATGAACGGTCAGACCCGTGCGTTCCGCCACGTCGCCGATCTTCATGAGCGCCTCCTCGCAACGACAGTCGGAATCGTGGGACTTCGAGCGCGCTCGAAGTCAAGGGGTTTTTACAGCACGGGGGAAATAGCGGGACGTCGCTTGCTGGCGTTCACGCGTTCACGCGCGGCGGCATGAAACCCTTCATGCGCCGCCACGCCCATCGCGGCGCGCAAGCGGGTACGCGGGTACGCCACCCCGTTTGCGCGCCGCGGCGCGGTCAAACCGCGCCGACCTTCCGCTGCCGCCACAGGCACAGCAGATCGCACGCGATATGCGCGGCCGCGATCGCGGTGATTTCGCTCTGGTCGTACGCGGGCGCGACCTCGACGACGTCCGCGCCGATCAGGTTCACCCCCGCGAGGCCGCGCACGATCGCGAGCGCCTGCGCGGACGACAGCCCGCCCGCGACCGGCGTGCCGGTGCCCGGCGCGAATGCCGGGTCGAGGCAGTCGATGTCGAACGTCAGATACGTGGGCCGGTCGCCGACGATCTGCTCGATCCGCTCGCGCGCCGCGCGCGGACCATGCTCGTGCACCCACGCGGCGTCGAGCACGTTGATGCCGAGAAAGTCGTCGTTCCACGTGCGGATGCCGACCTGCACCGACGTCGCCGGATCGATCAGCCCGTCCTTCACCGCCTTGTAGAACATCGTGCCGTGATTCAGGCTGTCCGGCGCATCGTCGGCCCACGTGTCGCAATGCGCGTCGAAGTGGATCAGCGACAACGGCTTGCCGTACTTCTGTGCGTGCGCGATCAGCAGCGGATACGTGATGTAGTGGTCGCCGCCGAACGTCAGCATTTTCGCGTCCGATTGCAGGATCGTGCGCGCGTGCTCGATGATCGCTGGCTTGATCGTCAGCGGATTGTGCGCGTCGAACCAGCAGTCCCCATAATCGGTGACCGCGAGCGCGTCGAACGGATTGAAGCCCCACGGATACGGATAGAGTTCCGCGAGTTGCACGCTCGCCGCGCGCACGGCCGCCGGCCCGAGCCGCGCGCCGGAGCGGAACGTCGTCGCGAGATCGAGCGGCACGCCGGACACGACGACGTCGACGCCTTCGAGTTCACGCGTATAGCGCCGTCGCATGAACGACAGCACGCCGGAATAGGTGTTTTCGATCGAGGATCCGTACAGGGAGGGACGACGGATCGCGCCGTCGCCATAGAGGTTGGCAGTCATCGAATGACCTGTCATAAAAACCGCGCCACGAACGTGACGCGACAGCCGGATTCATTGGGAACGCGACGGCGCGCCATGTGACGCGCGCGCCGCCGCGCTGGCTTGCGAATCCTTTAGCGCAGCCGCACGAGCGTGGACTTCAGCTCGGTGTACTTCTCCAGCGCGTGCAACGACTTGTCACGGCCGTTGCCCGATTGTTTGTAGCCGCCGAACGGGAAGTTCATGTCGCCGCCTTCGTCGTAGCAGTTCACCCACACGGTGCCCGCGCGCAGGCGGCGCGAGATTTCATGCGCGCTCGTCAGGTTCGACGTCCACACGGCAGCGGCAAGACCGTATTCGCTGTCGTTCGCAATCCGCACCGCGTCGTCGACCGAATCGAACACGATCACCGACAGCACCGGCCCGAAGATTTCCTCGCGTGCGATCCGCGCGTCGCGCGCGGTCTCGAACACGGTCGGCTCGATGTAATAACCGCCGCTCGCCTCGTTGAGGCGGCTGCCGCCGAGCAGCAGTTTCGCTTCCTTGCGGCCCGCATCGATGTAGCCGAGCACGCGGTCCAGTTGCACCTTGTCCACGATCGCGCCCATCGACACGTCCGGGTCCAGCGGATTGCCCGGCTTGTACGAACGCGCGGCGTCGGTGAGCTTTTCCAGGAAGGCGTCCTTGATGTCGCGATGCACGAGCAGACGCGAACCCGCCGTGCACATCTCGCCCATGTTGTAGAAGATCGCGCTGGCCGCGGCCTTTGCGGCACGATCGAGGTCCGGGCAATCCGGCAACACGATGTTCGGCGACTTGCCGCCGAGTTCGAGCCAGACGCGTTTCAGGTTGGACTGTCCCGCGTATTGCATGATCTGCTTGCCGACCGCGGTCGAACCGGTGAACGCGAGGCAATCGACGTCGCTGTGCAGCGCGAGCAGCTTGCCCGGTTCGCCGCCGCCGGGCAGCACGTTGAACACGCCGGACGGAATGCCCGCTTCGTGCGCGAGCTGCGCGATGCGGATCGCGCTCAACGGCGACTTCTCCGAAGGCTTCAGCACGACGCTGTTGCCCGCCGCGAGCGCGGGCGCGAATTTCCACGACGCCATCAGGATCGGGAAATTCCACGGCACGACCGCCGCGACCACGCCGATCGGCTCGCGCGTGACGAGGCCGACCAGATGATGATCGGCCGGCACCACCTCGCCGCCGACCTTGTCGATCGCTTCGGCAAACCATTCGACGCAATAGGCCGCGCCCGGCACGTCGACGGTCGTCGTGTCGCCGATCGGCTTGCCTGCATCGAGCGTTTCGAGCAGCGCGATCTCATCCAGATGCGCGCGCAACAGTACGGCCCAGCGCAGCAGGATCGCCTTGCGTTTGCGCGGATTCAGCCCGGCCCACGCCTGTTCGTCGAACGCGCGCCGCGCGACCGCGACGGCATGATCGACGTCTTCGGCGCCACAGTCCGCCACTTTCGCGATCGTGCGGCCGTCGATCGGGCTCACGCAGTCGAACGTGCGCCCCGAATGCGCGTCGCGATACGCGCCGTCGATGAACGCGCGCCCTTCGATGACGAGCGACGCGGCTTTGCCCTGCCAGTACGACAACGTTTTCTGTTCCATCAGGATGCCTCAATGTGTGTTGCGTCTGGAACGCGGAGCCGTAAACGCGGCCACGCGTTCGGACCGGGTTGGCGCGTCGTCAGAAGGTCGGCGGCGAATTCGCCGATACGACCTCGCAGACGAGGTCCGCGCTGGGATTGCGAAACCGGTGCGGGAAGCGGCTTTCGAAATAGTAGCTGTCGCCGGGGTCGAGCAGCCACGTGGTGCCGTCGACGGTCAGTTCGAGCTGGCCCGCGACGACGAAGCCGCCTTCATGCCCCGCATGCGACAGCATCTCGGGACCGGTGTCCGCGAGCGGCTGATAGACCTCGCGCATGATGCACATGTTGCGGTCTTTCATGTTCCGGTTCGCCCCGGCGAGATAGAACTCGATCGCCGCGTTGCCGAGGTTCGGCATCTCGCCGCGCCGCGACACCATCGCGTTGTTCTCGCCGAGGTCGAACGTGAAGAATTCCGCGAGGCTCATCGGAATACATTCGAGCAGCTTCTTCAGCGAGCCGACCGACGGACTCACGCGGCCCTGCTCGATGAGCGAGATCGTGCCGTTGGTCACGCCGGCGCGCTTGGCCAGCTCGCGCTGCGAAAGCCCGTTTTTCTTGCGGACGTAGCGCAGCCGGTTGGCGACTTCAGTGGACATCTCGGCGGACATCGTGGCAAACCCGAATGCGGTGACTAAGGCTGACTCAGGACAAGAGCGGCACGCAGGAAAGCGCGCCCGTTGTGTTGAATATTCTAACCACTTCCATTTTCGGTGTCGAAAAAAAACGGCGTAAGCGATTCGAAATGATGCTTCATTCAGGGGACTTTTCCTGTTCTTCCGCTGCGGCGTTGCTGCCAGGGAACGTACCGAGGACACAAACTTAAAAAAATAATTGACGGCCTTTTTGACTCGTATATGCTGGTCCACAGGTCGATGCAGGTACAACCTGTGCGCTGCGGTGCAGCGTGCCGGCCGCAACGAAGCATCGATCGACCACAAATTCAACGTCAACCAGTCGAGTGTAATCGTGAGAGTCCGTGGCCCTCTGGTCAGATGGGATCGCAGTCATGCGGGACGTATCCGCAATGACCGCATCGCCGTCACCGACGGCGATAGCGGCAGGCTTGCTCCTCGCCTGTACTTGTTGTCCGTCTTCACCATCCTGTCGCGCCGGTCCGTCCGGCGTCATAACGCTGTGTCCGCACGCGCGTTCATCGCGGTTCATACCGACGAAGTCGCGTCGCTGCTGCCGTAGCGCCTTTCCTTCCTGTGCGGTGCTTCACCGGTGCTGCCTCGCGCAACTGCGCAGGCCGCGTGGCGACGTGCGTCTGATCGCATCTGCGTCTGACCGTATCGCCATGCACGCCGGCACGAAGCCGACCGCTCACATGATCGCCGCGCGCCGCGCGATCCCCGCTTAAGTCATCAGCGACGATCCGCGCAGCGCATCCAGATTGCGGCCTTGCGTCCAGCAGGGTTGCAAGGTCATGTCACGCCCGTGGACTTTGCATCGATGCGGTTGTCGATGCGGACCCGCGGGACAAGAAGGGAAGATCAACCATGCAAACCACCCCGCTGGTCGGCGTCACGGCCGACCGCACCGTGATCGGCGCGCATGCGTCGCACGTTGCCGGCGAGAAGTACCTCGCCGCCGTCACCGACGGCGCCCACGCGCTCGCCTTCGTGCTGCCCGCGCTCGGCGAGCGCCAGCCCGTCGCGAACGTGCTCGCCGCCGTCGACGGCCTGCTCTTCACCGGCAGCTATTCGAACGTCGAACCGCACCGCTACGGCAGCGCACCGGGCGAGCCCGGCACCCTGCACGACCCTCACCGCGACGCCACCACCCTCCCGCTGCTGCGCGCCGCCATCGACGCCGGCATCCCCGTGCTCGCCATCTGCCGCGGCTTCCAGGAAATGAACGTCGCCTTCGGCGGCACGCTCCACCAGCAGGTCCACGCCGTCGACGGCCTCGCCGATCACCGCGAGAACAAGGCCGATCCGCTCGACCTCCAGTACGCGCCTTCGCATCCGGTCTCGCTCGTGTCCGGCGGCCTGCTGCAACGGCTGGCGGGCGGCGCAGCCGACGCCCGCGTCAACTCGCTGCACGGCCAGGGCATCGACCGCCTCGGTGCCGGCCTCGTCGCCGAAGCCGTTGCGCCCGATGGCCTGATCGAAGCGGTCAGCGTCGCCGGCTCGCCCGCGTTCGCGCTCGGCGTGCAGTGGCACCCCGAATGGCAGCACGCACGCGACGCCCTCTCCACCGCGATCTTCCGCGCCTTCGGCGACGCCTGCCGCGCGCGCCTCGCGCAGCGCCTGCATGCGCATGCCTGACGCGCCCCCCGAACTCCCGAGAACCGACATGCACGACATCGACGAATTCCTCCGCAAGCATCACATCACCGAGATCGAGGCCATCATCCCCGACATGGCCGGCATCGCCCGCGGCAAGATCATCCCGCGCAGCAAGTTCGAGTCCGGCGAATCCATGCGCCTGCCCCAGGCCGTCATGATCCAGACCGTCACCGGCGACTATCCCGACGACGGCAGCCTCACCGGCGTCACCGACCCCGACATGGTCTGCGTGCCCGACTCCTCCACCATCCGCATCATCCCGTGGGCGGTCGATCCCACCGCCCAGGTCATCCACGACTGCGTGCACTTCGACGGCACCCCGGTCGAGATCTCCCCGCGCCGCGTGCTGCGCCGCGTGCTCGAACTCTACGAGGCCCGCGGCTGGAAACCGGTGGTCGCCCCGGAACTGGAGTTCTACCTGGTCGACATGAACAAGGACCCGGACCTGCCGCTCGCGCCGCCCATCGGCCGCACCGGCCGCCCGGAGACCGGCCGCCAGGCCTATTCCATCGAGGCGGTCAACGAGTTCGACCCGCTGTTCGAGGACATCTACGAGTACTGCGACATCCAGGGGCTCGAAGTCGACACGCTGATCCACGAGGTCGGCGCCGCCCAGATGGAGATCAACTTCCTGCACGGCGATCCGCTCAACCTCGCCGACCGCGTGTTCCTCTTCAAGCGCACGGTGCGCGAGGCGGCGCTGCGCCACCACATGTACGCGACCTTCATGGCCAAGCCGATGGAGAACGAGCCCGGCTCCGCGATGCACGTGCACCAGAGCCTGGTGAGCGCCGAAACCGGCCAGAACCTGTTCACCGGCGCGGACGGCCAGGCGACCGACCTCTTTCACGGCTACATCGCCGGGCTGCAGAAGTACACCCCGGCGCTGATGCCCATCTTCGCGCCGTACATCAACTCGTACCGCCGCCTGTCGCGCTTCATGGCCGCGCCGATCAACGTCGCGTGGGGCTACGACAACCGCACGGTGGGTTTCCGCGTGCCGCACTCGTCGCCGGCCGCGCGCCGCGTCGAGAACCGCATCCCGGGCGTCGACTGCAATCCGTATCTGGCGATGGCCGCCACGCTCGCGGCCGGTTATCTCGGCATGACGCAGCACCTGAAGCCCTCCGAGCCGCTGTCGAGCGACGGCTACGCGCTGCCGTACCAGCTGCCGCGCAACCTGGAGGAGGGGCTCACGCTGATGGGCTCGTGCGAGCCGCTCAAGGACATCCTCGGCGAGAAGTTCGTGCGCGCGTACCTGGCGCTCAAGGAAACCGAATACGAGGCGTTTTTCCGGGTCATCAGCTCGTGGGAACGCCGTCACCTGCTGCTGCACGTCTGAACCGGAGACCGGACATGAACGACCGTACCCAAACGACGCCGCGCACCACCGCCGGCTACCGCGCGCTCGACGCCGCGCATCACATCCACCCGTTCTCGGACATGGGCGCGCTCAACCGCGACGGCAGCCGCGTGATCGTGAAGGCCGACGGGGTCTATCTGTGGGACTCGGAGGGCCAGCGCATCATCGACGGCATGGCCGGGCTGTGGTGCGTGAACGTCGGCTACGGCCGGCGCGAACTGGCCGGGGCGGCCTATGCGCAGATGCTGGAACTGCCGTACTACAACACGTTCTTCAAGACCACCCATCCGCCGGTGATCGAACTCTCGGCGCTGCTCGCGCAGGTCACGCCGGCGGGGTTCAACCGCTTCTTCTACTGCAACAGCGGTTCGGAGGGCAACGACACGGTGCTGCGCATCGTGCACCAGTACTGGCTCACCCAGGGCAAGGCCTCGAAGAAGTACGTGATCTCGCGGAAGAACGCGTATCACGGCTCGACGATCGCGGGCGCCACGCTCGGCGGGATGGGCTACATGCACGAGCAGATGCCGTCGAAGGTCGAGCACGTCGTGCATATCGACCAGCCGTATTACTTCGGCGAGGCGGACGAGGGCGTGACGCCGGAGGCGTTCGGGCTGGAGCGGGCGCGGCAGCTCGAAGCGAAGATCCTCGAACTGGGCGCGGAGAACGTCGCGGCGTTCATCGGCGAGCCGTTCCAGGGCGCGGGCGGGGTGATCTTCCCGCCGTCGACGTACTGGCCGGAGATCCAGCGGATCTGTCGCAAATACGACGTGCTGCTGGTGGCCGACGAGGTGATCGGCGGGTTCGGGCGCACCGGCGAGTGGTTCGCGCACCAGCATTTCGGTTTCGAGCCGGACCTGATGACGCTCGCGAAGGGGCTCACGAGCGGTTACGTGCCGATGGGGGCGGTGGCGCTGCACGACCGGATCGCGGACGCGATCATCGCGCACGGCGAGTTCAATCATGGCCTCACGTACTCGGGGCATCCGGTGGCGGCGGCGGTGGCGGTCGCGAACCTGACGCTGCTGCGCGACGGCGGGATCGTCGAAAAGGTGAAGGCGGATACCGGGCCGTACTTCCAGCAGGTGCTGCGCGAGACGTTCGAAGGCCATCCGGTCGTGGGCGAGATCGCGGGCGCGGGGCTGGTCGCGGGAATTCAGCTCGCGGCTGATCCGAAGGCGCGGAAACGCTTCGAAAACGGCGGCGAGGTCGGCACGCTGTGCCGCGACTTCTGCTTCAACGGCAACCTCATCATGCGCGCCACCGGCGACCGCATGCTGCTTTCGCCGCCGCTCGTCGTCACCCGCGCCGAGATCGACGAGATCGTCGCGAAAGCGAAGAGCGCGATTGATTCGACCGCCAAAAAACTAGGGCTTTTGTAACACCACTGACCACGGCCGGCGACGCACAACGGGGTGCTGCGGCGCCGCCAGCCGATTTTCACCTTCTGGGGAAACCATCATGAGCGTTTGTCATCTTCGTCATGCGGTCGCCGTCGCCGCACTGGCCGTCTGTGCGGGCCTCACTGCGACGAGCCAGCCGGCCCGCGCGGCGGATACCGAGCTGAACGTGTACAACTGGTCCGACTACATCGCGAAGGACACGATCCCGAACTTCGAAAAGGATTCGGGCATCCACGTGAAGTACGACAACTACGACAGCGACGACACGCTGCAGGCGAAGCTGCTCGCGGGCAGTTCGGGCTACGACATCGTGGTGCCGACGTCGAACTACATGGCCAAGCAGATCCAGGCCGGCGTGTATCAGAAGCTCGACAAGTCGAAGATCCCGAACTTCGCGAACCTCGACCCGACGCTGATGCACATGATCGCGGACGCCGATCCGGGCAACCAGTACGGCGTACCCTGGGCGTTCGGCACCGACGGCATCGGCTACAACGAGCAGGCCGTGCAGAAGGCGCTCGGCGCGAACGCGCCGGTCGACAGCTGGGCGCTCGTGTTCGACCCGGCGAACCTGTCGAAGCTGAAGGGCTGCGGCGTGTCGTTCCTCGACCAGGCGGTCGACGTGTTCGCGGCTACGCTGCAATACATGCACAAGGACCCGAACAGCACGAACCCGGCCGACTATCAGGCCGCGTTCGAAGTGCTGAAGAAAGTCCGCCCGTACATCACGCAGTTCAACTCGTCGGGCTACATCAACGATCTCGTGAACAACGACGTCTGCGTCGCGGTCGCGTGGTCGGGCGACGTCGGCATCGCGCACCGCCGCGCGACCGAGGCGAAGCGCTCGTACGAAATCAAGTTCTCGAACGTGAAGGAAGGCGGCCTGCTGTGGTTCGACGTGATGGTCATCCCGAAGGACGCGCCGCATCCGGAAGCCGCGATGAAGTGGATCAACTACATCGAGGACGCGAAGGTCAACTCGGCGATCACGAACGAGGTGTTCTACCCGACCGCGAACCGCGCCGCGCGCCAGTACGTAACGCCGTCGGTCGCGCAGGATCCGAACGTCTACCCGCCGGACGACGTGCTGAAGAAGATGACGCTGATGAAGCCGATGCCGGCCGACATCCTGCGCCTCGAAAACCGTCTGTGGGCGCAGCTCAAGACGGGGCACTGAGCGTCACTCACCCGCTGTCGATGGAGTCCTGAAGGAGACGACGCGGCAACAGGGATCGCTCGATCCCTCGCCGCCCGCAACAGCAGCCCTGAAGTCCGGCTGCGCGCAGCAACGCGAACCGTGCCGCGCGCAGCCTCCCCTGAGTTCCGGTCGCCCTGCCGAAGTCCGCGAGCCGCGTTGCGCGCCCCGTGTGGGGACGCTCGCGCCCGCGAACCGGCAACGGCCGTCGCAAGGAAGGAACGGTTACATCATGAATCCGACGCCCGCCGCCAAGCCGGCCCCGAAGTCCACGCCCGCGGACCAGTTCGTCCGCATCGAAAACGTCGTCAAGAAGTTCGGCGAATCCGTCGCCGTCAACAACGTCAGCCTCAACGTCGCGAAGAACGAACTGTTCGCGCTGCTCGGCAGCTCCGGCTGCGGCAAGTCCACGCTGCTGCGGATGCTCGCCGGACTGGAGACGGCGACCTCCGGGCGCATCTTCGTCGACGGCGAAGACCTCGCCGCGCTGCCGCCGTATCGCCGCCCCGTCAACATGATGTTCCAGTCGTACGCGCTGTTTCCGCACATGAGCGTCGAGGCGAACGTCGCATTCGGCCTGAAGCAGGAAGGCACGCCGAAGAACGAGATCCGCGAGCGCGTCGCCGACGCGCTCCATCTCGTGCAGATGGACCGCTACGCGAAGCGCAAGCCGCATCAGCTGTCCGGCGGCCAGCAGCAGCGCGTCGCGCTCGCACGCTCGCTGGTGAAGCGGCCGAAGCTGCTGCTGCTCGACGAGCCGATGTCCGCGCTCGACAAGAAGATCCGCCAGAAAACCCAGCTCGAACTGGTCAACATCATCGACAAGGTTGATGTCACCTGCGTGATGGTCACGCACGACCAGGAAGAGGCGATGACGATGGCGAACCGCCTCGCGGTAATGAGCGAAGGCAGCATCGTGCAGATCGGCTCGCCGTCGCAGGTCTACGAATATCCGAACAGCCGCTTCTCGGCCGAGTTCATCGGCTCGACGAACCTGTTCGAAGGCCACGTCGTCGAGGACGAGCCCGACCACATCTTCGTCGAAAGCGCGGACCTCGAAGCGCGCATGTACGTGAGCCACGGGATCACCGGT
This sequence comes from Paraburkholderia caballeronis, assembly GCF_900104845.1. NCBI lineage: Bacteria > Pseudomonadati > Pseudomonadota > Betaproteobacteria > Burkholderiales > Burkholderiaceae > Paraburkholderia > Paraburkholderia caballeronis. Next base: position 190,778 of record NZ_FNSR01000003.1, read on the forward strand.
CCGCTCGGCATGCCGGTCGGCATCTCGGTGCGCCCGGAGCGCGTGCGCGTGACGCGCGAGCGCCCCGCGTCGCCGCACAACTGGGCGCGCGGCATCGTCACCGACGTCGCGTACATGGGCAGCTACTCGCTGTTCCACGTGCGCCTGCCGGGCGGCAAGGTCGTCATGTCGAACCTGTCCAGCTCCGACCTGATGGCCGACAACGCGCCCGCCTGGAACGACGACGTGTACGTGTCGTGGTCGCCCGCGAGCGGCGTCGTGCTCACGCAATGAGGAAAATCCGATGAGTTCCCCGGCTTCCACTTCGTCCACGCCGGCCGCCGCCGGCAACGGACCGCGCGCGCTGCTCGCGCGCTGGTTCTCGCGCTTCGTGCCGTCCGGCCGCAGCACGGTGATCGGCATTCCGTTCCTGTGGCTCACGCTGTTCTTCGCGCTGCCGTTCGTGCTGGTCTTCAAGATCAGCTTCGCGGACCAGCTGATGGGCATCCCGCCGTACACGTCGCTCGTCACGTTCGAGGACGGCGTGCTGCACTTCGCGCTGCACCTGAGCCACTACCTGTTCCTCGTACAGGACGACCTGTACGTCGCGACCTACATCAGCTCGCTGAAGATGGCCGCGGTGTCCACGCTGCTGTGCCTGTTGATCGGCTACCCGATCGCGTACTACATCGCGCGCTCGGCCCCCGCGTCGCGCAACCTGCTGATGATGGGCGTGATGCTGCCGTTCTGGACGTCGTTCCTGATCCGCGTGTACGCGTGGATCGGCATCCTGAAGGACGACGGCCTGCTGAACCACGCGCTGATCGGCCTCGGCCTGATCCACTCGCCGCTGCGGCTCTATCACACCGACATCGGCGTCTACATCGGGATGGTCTATTCGTACCTGCCGTTCATGGTGATGCCGCTCTACGCGCACCTCGTGAAGATGGACCTGACGCTGCTCGAAGCCGCCTACGACCTCGGCGCGAAGCCGTGGGTCGCGTTCACGCGGATCACGCTGCCGCTGTCGAAGAACGGGATCATCGCCGGCAGCCTGCTGGTGTTCATCCCGGCGGTCGGCGAATACGTGATCCCCGAACTGCTCGGCGGCGCGGACACGCTGATGATCGGCCGCGTGATGTGGGACGAGTTCTTCAACAACATGGACTGGCCGATGGCGTCCGCGGTGACGGTCGCGATGGTCGTGCTGCTGCTCGTGCCGATGGCGGTCTTCCAGTACTACCAGGTCAAGGAACTGGAGGACACGAAATGATCAAGCCCAACCGCACCCTGTCCAGCGGCGTGCTGACGCTCGGCTTCCTGTTCCTGTACATCCCGATCATCAGCCTCGTCGTCTATTCGTTCAACGAGTCGAAGCTCGTCACCGTATGGTCCGGCTTCTCGCTGAAGTGGTATGCGGCGCTCGCTCAGGACGGCGAGCTGCTGTCGGCCGCGTGGCTGTCGCTGAAGATCGGCCTGATGACCGCGTTCGCGTCGGTCGCGATCGGCACGTGGGCGGGTTTCGTGCTCGCGCGGATGGGCCGCTTCAAGGGCTTCACGCTCTATACCGCGATGATCAACGCGCCGCTCGTGATCCCCGAGGTGATCCAGGGCATCTCGCTGTTGCTGCTGTTCGTCGCGCTGGAACAGATGCTCGGCTGGCCGAAGGGCCGCGGGATCATGACCATCTGGATCGGCCACGTGATGCTGTGCGTGTCGTATGTCGCGATCATCGTGCAGTCGCGCGTGAAGGAACTGAACCGCTCGCTCGAAGAAGCCGCGCTCGATCTCGGGGCGACGCCGCTGAAGGTGTTCTTCGTCATCACGCTGCCGCTGATCTCGCAGGCGCTGCTGTCCGGCTGGCTGCTGTCGTTCACGCTGTCCATCGACGACCTCGTGCTGTCCGCGTTCCTGTCCGGCCCCGGCTCGACGACGCTGCCGCTCGTCGTGTTCTCGCGCGTGCGGCTCGGCCTGAACCCGGAAATGAACGCGCTCGCGACGCTGTTCATCAGCGCGGTGACGATCGGCGTCATCGCCGTGAACCAGTTGATGGTGATCCGCGAACGCAAACGCACCCGCGACATGCAGCTCGCGTTCGCACAGCCCGACCCGGCCGATGCGCCGCGCCCCGCCGCACCGGCCGCCGCGCGCGCGCCGCTCGGCGGCAGCGCGGCGTGAGCCGCCGAACCACACGCTGAAGTCTTCGCAGTAACGACCCACAAGGAGAACTCAAGATGAAGAAGAAGTTAATCTGTCTGCTGGTGGCGGGGGCGGTGCCGGGGCTCGCCCTGGCGGATTCCACCAGCGACCAGATCAAGGCCCTGCAGGCGCAGTTGAACGCGCTGCAAAAAGAGGTCAAGTCGCTCAGATCCGAGCTGGCGACGAAACCTGTCGCGAAGGCCGCGCCGATCGTGCCGGTCGCGCCGGCCATAGCCGCGGCGCCCGCGCCGGCGCCGGTCGACATCTCGTCGCCGGACTACGGCAAGGCGCCGGCGACGCTGACGAACGACGAAGTGACCGAGTTGAAGCAGCAGCTCGCGAACCAGCAGTTGAAGGTGGATTCGCTGACCGACGCCGCGAACACGGGTCCGCTTGCGGGGCTGTCGATCACCGGGTATATCGATCCGGTGTACCTGTACAACCGCGCGCCGGGCACGTCGTCGTTCCTGTTCGCGAACCACGAGAGCGTCTACAACTACTTCAACAGCACGTTCGGCGACCTGTACCTCGACATCAAGAAGACCTTCGGCGTCGGCCCGACTGCGCCGTATGTCGAGGTGTCGCTGATGCCGAACCGCGGCAACGGCATCACGCTGCTGCAGGACTCGCACGGCAACATCGGCAACAACATCCTGAACACCGCGCTCGTCAGCGTGCCGGTGTCGGGCACGACCACCGTGCAGGCCGGTTTGATGGCGAGCTACGGCGGCTACGAGGTGCAGCAGTCGAACCAGATGCTCACCCTGACGCACAACCTGCTGTACGACTTCTCGGATCCGGGCAGCTACGTCGGCGTCGCGATGAACTACACGCCGGACGGCAGCAACTGGGCGTGGAAGTTCATGCTCGGCAACGAGCAGTACCGCACCTACGGCGCGGTCGTGCAGACCGGCGTCAACGCGCTCGGCGACCCGATCACGGTCAGCAACAAGATCCCGTCGTTCACCGCGCGGGCCGACTACACGATGTCGAGCGCGCTCGACATCGGCGGCTCGTTCAACGTGGGCCGCCAGACGCTGCCGGGCGGCTTCGATCCGGATAGCGGCACGACCGCGTTCGGCGTCGGCGGCCAGGCGAGCAGTTCGGGCGGCTACTTCCTGTTCGGCGAACTCGATGCGACGTACACGCTCGCGGACGTCCAGTACAACGCGGAAGTCGATTACGGCCAGCAGCAGCACGCGGCGTTCAACGGCGGCAACGCGCAGTGGTACGGCCTGTCGCTGCTCGCGCACCGCAAGTTCACCGCGCCGCTCGTCGGCCGGATGGGCGCGACGCTGCGCTACGACGTGCTCGCGGACGGCAAGAACGGCGGCGGCGGCGGCGGCATCGCGCTCAACGGCAACGGCATGGACACGGCGAACGGCTTCGGCATCGGCGCGGACTGCCTTGCGCGGTCGCAGTCGGCCGGCGGCTTCGGCTTCGAGTGCAAGGGCGCGACGCGCCAGGACGTCGCGCTCGACCTGCTGTTCTACCCGACGCAGCAGACCATCGTGAAGGTCGAGTATCGTCACGACTGGGCGACGCAGAACGTGTTCCTGCACAGCAACGGCTCGTACGGCAAGCACAACGACCTGCTCGGCACGCAGTTCATCTACTCGTTCTGATCGCCACGCCACCCGCGGACGACGGCGCGCGGCTGCGCCGCCGTCCGCGCTTTTTTTCCTCGACTGTCCCTATGCTCAAGTTCGCCAACCAGCCTCATGCGCCGTCGTGGTACGCGGCGACCGTCAACGACACGACGCGCCACCCGGTGCTCGAAGGCACGCTCGCGGCCGACGTCTGCGTGATCGGCGCGGGCCTGACCGGCGTGTCCGCCGCGCTGAACCTCGCGGAGCGCGGTTATTCGGTCGCGCTCGTCGATGCGTCGAAGGTCGGATGGGCCGCGAGCGGACGCAACGGCGGCCAGTTGATCGGCGGCTTCGCGTGCGACATCGACACGTTTTCGCAGTTCATGTCCGCAGCCGAAGTGAAGCAGGTGTGGGACATGGGGATCGAAACGCTCGACATCGTGAAGTCGCGGGTCGCGAAGCATCGCATCGACTGCGGGCTGACCGAAGGTTACTTCACCGCCGCGAACAAGCCGCGCGACGTCGACGCGCTGCGCCGCTGGCGCGACGAGGCGGCCACGCGCTTCGGCTACGACCGCTTCCAGTACGTCGACGCGGACGGCGTCGGCCGCTACGCGCAGTCCGCGCGTTATCCGGGCGGCCTGTTCGATCCGGACAGCGGCCACCTGCATCCGCTGAACTACACGCTCGGCCTCGCGCGCGCAGCGACGGAAGCCGGCGTGCGGATCTTCGAGGACAGTTGCGTGACGCGCGTGCGCAGCGAGCGCGGCATGAACGTCGTCGAGACCGAACGCGGCAGCGTCCGCGCGCGCTTCGTCGTGCTCGCGTGCAACACGTGGCTCGGCGCGCTCGCGCCGGACGTGTCGCGCAAGATCATGCCGGTCGGCACCTACGTGGTCGCGACCGAACCGCTCGGCGCACAACGGATGGCCGACCTGATGCCCGCGCAGGCGGCCGTCTGCGACAGCCGCTTCGTGCTCGACTACTTCCGTCCCGCGCCGGATTCACGGCTGCTGTGGGGCGGCAAGGTCAGCTATTCGACGCTCGAACCGCGCGACCTCGCGCAGGCGATGCGCCGCGACATGCTGAAGACCTTCCCGCAACTCGCGGACGTGCGGATCGACTACGCGTGGGGCGGGTTCGTCGACATCACGATGAACCGCGCGCCGCATTTCGGCCGCGTGTCGCCGACCGTCTATTTCGCGCAGGGCTTCTCCGGCCACGGCGTCAACACGACCGGCCTCGCGGGCCTGCTGATCGCGGAGGCGATCGACGGCCAGGCCGCGCGCTTCGACCTGTTCGGCAAGATCCACCACCGCGACTTCCCCGGCGGCGCTACACTGCGGACCCCGGCCCTCGTGCTCGCGATGGCCTGGTATCGTCTGAAGGACCTGCTCTGATGCCTGCCCGATTCGACCTCGACGCGCAAGCCAGTGCGCTCGCGCAGCACTCGTACTATGAAGCCACCGTGACCCGCCCCGCCGAGGAGGGGCCGCCGCTCACCGGCTCGATCGACGTGGACGTGTGCGTGATCGGCGCGGGTTTCGCGGGGCTGTCGACCGCCCTCGAATGCCGCGCGCGCGGACTGTCGGTCGCGGTGCTCGACGCGCACCGGCCCGGCTGGGGCGCGTCCGGCCGCAACGGCGGGCAGACGCTGGTCGGCTTCGCGAAGGACGAAGTGCTCGAAAAGCAGCTTGGCGCGGCAGGCGTGCGCGCCGCGTGGGCGCTGTCGATCGAGGGCGTCGCGCTGGTGCGCGAGCGCATCGAACGTTACGGGATCGACTGCGATTTCACGCCCGGCTATCTGACCGTCGCGACGAAACCGAAGCGCGTGCCGGACCTGCGCGCGTGGATGGACGCCGCGCAGTCGCGCTGGGGTTACGACCGGCTCGAATGGCTCGACACCGACGCGGTGCGCGCGCGCATCGCGTCGCCGCGTTATCTCGCCGGCGTGTACGACCCGTGCTCCGGCCATCTGCATCCGCTGAAGTATTGTCTCGGCCTCGCCCATGCGGCGCGGCGCGAAGGCGCGGCGCTGTATCCGCATTCGCGCGCGCTCGACGTGAAGCGCGGCGCGCGGCCGGTCGTGCGCACCGCGAAGGGCGAGGTGCGCTGCCGGTTCGTCGTGTCGTGCTGCAACGCCGCGCCGGGCGGCGTGCTGCCCGCGCCCGTCGCCGCGCGCATCGCGCCGATCGCGTCGTACATCATCGCGACCGAGCCGCTCGGCGCGGCGCGCGCGGATGCGCTGATCGCGCAACGCGCGGCCGTCTGCGACAACAACTTCTTTCTCGACTATTTCCGCGTGTCGGCGGACGACCGGATGCTGTTCGGCGGCCGCGCGGATTCGACCGGCGCGGCGCCCGCGCAGCTCGCGGACGCGATGCGCAGGCGGATGGTCGACGTGTTCCCGCAACTGGCCGACGCGAAGATCGACCATGCGTGGGGCGGCTTCGTCGACGTGACGCGCAACCGCGCGCCGGACTTCGGCGCGATCGATCCGAACTACTTCTACGTGCAGGGTTTCTCGGGACACGGCGTCGCGCTGACCGGCATCGCGGGGCGCGTCGTCGCGCAGGCGATCGCCGGCGAGCGCGAGTCGTTCGACCTGTTCGCGCGGCTGCGCCATCGGCGCTTTCCCGGCGGCCTGGCGTGGCGGCGGCCGGCGCTGGAGATCGGGATGATGTATCACCGCGTGCGGGAGATGTTTTGATGGGCAGGGCGCGTCGGTGGGTGGGCAACGCACAGGCTGGACGCGGAATCTCGCCCGCGCGTTGAGCGGGGCGGGTCGACAAGTTGACGACCGCGGCTACCGCTCGACGCACCGCAGCGGCCCACGCCTGCGCGTTCGCGCCGACGGGTCCGTCACCGCGTACCACACCGCTTCGGCGACATCCGGCGCGGTGGTGAGGGGAGACGCCGCGTCCATGAATTCCGCGAATATCTTCTTCACAAGGTCCGCATACGCGTCGTGGTCGAAGCCGTGCATGAAGCCGCGCTGTCGCGCCCGGCGCTCTTCGAACGCTTCAGCCGCGCGGTCGGCGTCGCGGCGATGCAGTATCTGCCGGGCTGGCGGACGGCCCTCGCGAAAGACCTGCTGCGACGCAACGAGGCTCGCGTGGCGGAGATCGCGGAACGCGTCGGTTATAGCTCCGCGAGCACGTTCAGCGTCGCGTTCGCGCGTTATGTCGGGCAGCCGCCAGCGCGGTATCTGCGTGAGCAGGCGGAGCGCGGCGAGACGGCGTAGGTTCGCTGTTTGCCGATCGGGACGCGGGGGTCTCCGTGGCGACCGGTCGGGCCGCCCGTCCGCGCTTGTGCCTGGCTTATGCGCTACGCCCCCTCCATCACCGACAACGCGATCGCCTTCTGCGCGTCCAGTATCTCCAGTTGCGTCACCAGCGCCGCGCGAACCGACTCATACGTGGACTTTCCGAGCGCGAGCCGAAACGGCGGCGACGGGCTGTCGATCGTCTCGATCATCGCATCGACCGTCTTGCCGGCATCCGCGAATTCGAAGTAACCCGCATCGAGCAAACGCCGGATCTCGCCGGCGGGCGTCGCGTCGTACACGCTCATCGGCGTCGCGCGGTCCAGCCCCGCGCCGAAATTCGTGCGCGTCGGACCCGGCTCCACGATCACGAAGTCGATGCCGAACGGCCCGACTTCCTTCGCGACGGCCTCGACGAAACCCTCGATGCCCCACTTCGTCGCGTGATACGCGCTGAAGCCCGGATACCCTATCCGCCCGCCCTCGGACGACACCTGCACGATGCGCCCGCCGCCCTGCCCGCGCAGCCGCGGAACGACCGCGCGGATCAACTGGATAGAACCGGTCAGGTTCGTCGCGATCTGCCTGTCGATCTGCGCGTCGCTCAACTCCTCGGCCGCGCCGAACAGCCCATACCCCGCGTTGCTGACGACGACGTCGATACGCGTTTTCGCCGCGAATGCGTGCGCGACAGCGGCTCTGATCGCATCGACGTCGGTCACGTCGCATTCGACCACCTGCAAGAGGTCGCCATGCCGCGCGCGCAGGTCGTCCAGCGCGCCGGGCTTGCGCAGCGTCGCCACGACGCCGTCGCCGCGCGCGAGCAGCCGCTCCGCGAGCCCGCGCCCGAGTCCGCTCGATGCGCCCGTAATCAGCCAGTTCTTCGCCATGCTTGTGCTCCGTTCGTGAATTCGAGGTCCATGCTAGAACGCTATGATTAGTTCGGGAACCACCACCAGTGCGCACGACGCGTTGACGGAAATTCAACAATGAGCAAACCCACCCTGGCCGATCTGCAATCCTTCATGATGGTCGCCGCGCGGCGCAGCTTCGCACGGGCGGCGGGCGAACTGGGCGTGTCGCGCTCGGCGCTCAGTCATGCGATGCGCGGGCTCGAAAGCGACCTGGGCGTGCGCCTGCTGCACCGGACGACGCGCAGCGTGTCGCTGACGGAAGCGGGCGAACGGCTGCTCGCGCGGCTGCGTCCGGTATTGAGCGATCTCGATCACGTGCTCGACGACGTAGTGCGCGACGACCACGCGCCGCGCGGCACGCTGCGGATCAACGGCGGCGAGGGCGCGATCCGGCAACTGCTGCAAACCGTCGTGCCGCGTTTTCTCGCGCTGTATCCGCAGATGGAACTGGACCTGGTCGCGGACGGGCGGCTCGTCGACGTCGTCGCGGAAGGCTTCGATGCGGGCGTGAGGCTGGGTGAAGCCGTGCACAAGGACATGATCGCGGTGCGCGTCAGCGACGACTTCCGCTTCCTGGCGGTCGCGTCGCCGCGTTATCTGCGCGAGCATGGCCGGCCCGCCGCGCCGGACGATCTGCATGCGCATCGCTGCATCCGGCAGCGTCTGCCGAGCGGGAAGCGATACCGCTGGGAGTTCGCGCGTCACGGCCAGGAGCTCGCGATCGATCCGCCCGGCCCGCTCACGCTCGACAGCAATACGCTGATGGTCGAAGCGGCGCTCGACGGACTCGGCATCGCCTACGTGCCGGAGCCGTATGCGCGCGCCGCGCTGGCGCGCAGGCGGCTGGTCGCGGTGCTGGACGAATGGTGTCCGGTGATCCCCGGGCTGTTCCTCTACTTTCCGGGCAACCGGCATATCCCGGCGGGACTGCGCGCGTTCATCCAGTTGCTGAAGGAGACTTCGGGGAGCCGTTGATCCGGCGCGCCGATCCTTCGCGCCATCGTGCACGGACGATCATGTCGATGGATCGGGCGCGGGGCCGTCAACCCGCCTGCACCACGCGCGCCCGCCGCAGCTTGCGCCGTCGCCACCATTGCCATAGACCGGTCACCGACAGACCGCCTGACGCCAGGCCGCCGACAGCCAGCACGACCATCAGCAGCGGCCCGCCCAGTTCTCCCGTGTGCAGCGGATAGATCACCGACACGGCGCGCGCGCCGGGGTCCAGCCGGTCCCATCGCTGCGCGGCCAGCACCGCGCCGGAATACGGATCGATCCATACGGACGTCAGCCCGTTCGGATGCGGATCGTCGGGCAGGCGCATCCGCACGCGCAATGGCGCGTCGGCTTTCGCGGGCATCTGCACGATGTTGACCTGCCCGTCCGGAAACGCCGCGCGAGCCCGCGCGACGAGCGCATCGACGGCAAGCATCGGCTGCGATGGCGAGGGCCGCGCGGGCAGCGACGGCGCACGCGCCGGATGCGCGCCGCTCGCGGCCGTCATCGCGGCCGTCACCCAGCCGGCGAGCGGCCGCCACGCCATATACGCGCCGGTCGCGACGGACAGCGCGATCACGAGCCCCAGCGACGCACCGCCGACACGATGCAGGTCGTACAGCGCGCGGGTGCGGCCGCGCCGCAATTCGATGCGCCATGCCGCGCTGCCCGCGCGCGGCCACCAGAGCACGAGGCCCGACACGAGCATCAGCAGATAAACCAGCGCGACGCATGCGAGCAGCGGCTTGCCCGCCTGGTCGAGCAGCAGCGAGCTATGCAGCCTGAACAGCAGGTTAAAAAAGCCGTCGGTCTGTGCGCGTCGTCCGAGTTCGCGGCCCGTATAGGGATCGACGTAGACGGCCCCGCTCCATTTGCCGCGCACCGTCGCTTCGAGGCTCTGCTGCGGGAAGCGCGGCGGATGGAAGGACAGCGCGGCGCGCGGCCCGAACTCGCCGGCCAGACGCTGCCGGACGCTTTCGAGCGAAACGGTCGCGCGATCGTCGGGCGCGGCGACGCTGAACAGTCCGGCATGCAGATGGTGGTCGAGCGGCGCCGCGATCATCAGCAGCGCGCCCGTGACGCCCATCAGCGCGAGCACCCCGCCGAACGACAGCGCGAACCAGCGGTGCGCGACGAGCCAGTAGCGTCGAAGTCGCGGCGCGCTCGCGCGGGCGGCAGGCGGGTGAGCTTGCGTCGTCATCAGTAGACGAAGTGGCCCTGCACGTAGACCATGCGCGGCGCGCCGACCATCCGGCCCGCGTTGCCGTCGACGTTGCGCGTGAAATAACGCTTGTCGGTGAAGTTGTTGATGCCGAGCGTCAGGTCGCTGCCCTTCCAGCCCGGGATCTTCCAGTTCGCCTGGACGTCCCAGATGCGGAAGCCCGGCACCTTGCCGGTGGACGCGTTCGCCGGCTCGGCGACCGTGTTCTGCACGTCCGAATACTGCGAACTCTGGTGCGTCGTCGACAGGTTGAAGGTCCAGCCATGCGTTTCGTAGCGCAGACCCATCGTGTCGGTGAGGCGCGAGTAAAACGGCACGTCGAGGCCGGCCGTCGCACCCGACTGCTGGATCGCCTTCGTGTACGTGAAGTTCGCGTACGCGTCGAGGCCGCGCAGCACGCTGTCGTCGGCGAACGCGTAGTCGAGCGCGGTTTCGACGCCCTGATGATGCGTCGCGCCGATGTTCTGGAACGTCGCCGGCACGACGCCCGCCACCTGCACGATCTGGTTGTCGAAACGCATGTTGAACGCGGTGACTTCGGCGTGGATCTGCCGGCTCGCCCAGCGCGCGCCGACTTCGACGGTCTTCGCGACTTCCGGCTGCAACGGGTTCGACGCCGACTGCGAGTTCAGTTGCAGGTTCTGCACCGGGCCGAACGACGTGCTGTAGTCGGTGAACAGCGTCAGCGACGCGTTCCACAGATACTCCAGGCTCACCGCGGGCAGCGCCTTGTTGTTCAGCGTGTCGAACGTCTGTTTGAGCGTGGCGTCGCGGCGCGTCGATTCGATGTGCTCGAAGCGGATGCCCGGCGTGAGGCGCCAGCGGCCGAGCGCGATGCGGTCGTCGAGATAGACGGCGTGCGCGTCGGTGCCGTTGTCGAACGTGCTGGTCGGCCCGATCACGCCGGTGGCGAGCGTCTGGCTGTAGCTGTTGTCGTCGCCGCGCTCGCGGATGTAGCGATAGCCGACCGTGACGTCCTGCTGCACCGGACCGAGCGTGAAGCGCTGCGTGTAGCGCGGCTCGACGCCCGTCGTGTTGTAGTTGCGCGGCTGATACTGCAACTGCGTGCCCGCCGCGTTGATGAGCGCGCTGGTCCGGTTGCTCTCGTTGTACCACGCGCGGACCTCGAATTCCTGGTTCGCGGAAATCGTGTTCAGGTAGCCGATGTCGACGGCTTTGCGCTCGCCCTGCCAGTAGTCGGTCGGACGCGTGTTCTGGAACGGATCGGCGTTGTATTGCGCGACGGTCAGGCCGCCGGGCGTGCGCGACTTGACGTCGTAGTACGAGAACTTGCCGTACAGCTCGGAGGTCGGCGACAGTTCGAAGCGCCACTTGAGCGCAAGATCGTTGACGCGCTCGTCGCTGCCGTCGCGCCAGTCGCGGCCGGTCATGCCCGAATACAGCAGCGCGACGCCGAGCCCGTTGTCGAGCTGCGTGCCGAGGAACGTGTTGTACTGCGTGTTGCTGCCGCCGCCCGCCGTGTAGATGTTTTCGCGCACCGACGCGTCGGCGGTCAGTCCGCTGCGGTCGGGAATCTCGCGGGTGCGGAAGTTGATCACGCCGCCCACGTTCTGCGGGCCGTAGCGGACGGTGCCGCCGCTGCGCACCACGTCGATCGATTCGATGTTGCCGAGGCTGATCGGCGCGAACGACAACTGCGGCTGCCCGTACGGCGCGACCGCGAGCGGGATGCCGTCGAGCAGCACCGTCGAGCGCGGCGTGTAGCGCCCGGTCAGCCCGCGCACGCCGATGTTCAGCGAAATCTGGCTGCCGGCGGTGCCGGAGTTGTCGGTGGACTGCACGCCGGGCACGCGGCGCAGCACCTCGCCGATGCTGGTCGCGCCGCTCGCCTTGATCTCTTCCTTGTCGACCACCGTGCGCGCGCCCGGGAACCGCTTCACGCTGTTTTCGAGGCCGCTGCCGAGCCAGTCGCCGGACACGGCGATCGAGTCGAGCGTGGTCGTTTTGTCGTCCGGCGCGCTCGATGCGGACGGCTTCGCCGGCTCGTCCTGCGCCGACGCGCAGTCCGGCGCGGCGAGAAACGCGAGCGCGGCGACAGCCGCAAAACAGTTAAGGGTACTGACTGAGCTGAGGCTCCGGCGAGCGGCGAAGGCCATGGTCCTGGTTATCCTGGTTCTTGTCGCGGAGGATGCCGCGCCAGGTCCCGCCCATTCCCCGCGATCGTCGAGCGTGAGTGCGCCTGGAGCGTCCTTCCGTAGTTGTTAAGAAATATTCTTCCAACGGCGCGCCGAATTATAATGAGAATCAATTTCGTTTGAAAGACATTTATACGCAATCCGTATGGAAGTCGTCGGCGGATTGAATGGGGATGGGGTCGCGTCGATGGGCCTGGTCGGGCGTCTGTGGCGGGGGATGGGCGGTTTTCGCAGGGTGGCGGGAGCGTTCAGCCTGGAACGGCCCGGCTCGGGTCGCCGGGGCAGCGAAGCGGGCTGAAGTGCGTCGGCGTTCGGGTGAAGCCGGGCCGAACGGGTTCCAGGAAACGCCCAACCGGCAACCTCCCCGGCCGCCCGACGACATCGCCCGCCAGGTCGCTGAAACGAAAACGTCCCGAGCGGAACGCGCGGGACGCAGGACCTGCTTCGCGGATGCGTGCCGCCGCGCCAGACACGGCGGCACGCTCACGCGCCTTTAGCGGACAACCTCGCCGCGCAAAACCTTTGCCGCCGCGACCATGTTCGTCAGCGCGGGAATGACTTCCGCCCACTGCCGCGTCTTCAGCCCGCAGTCCGGATTCACCCACAGCCGCTGCGCGGGAATCCGCTCCGCCGCCTTCCGCATCAGTTGCACGATATGCGCCTCGGTCGGGATGTTCGGCGAGTGGATGTCGTACACGCCCGGCCCGATCTCGTTCGGATAGCTGAAGTGGTCGAACGCGTCGAGCAGTTCCATGTCGGAGCGCGACGTCTCGATCGTGATGACGTCCGCGTCCATGTCGGCGATCGACGCGATGATGTCGTTGAACTCCGAATAACACATGTGCGTGTGGATCTGCGTTTCGTCTCGCACGCCGTTCGCGGTGAGACGGAACGACTCGACGGCCCATTGCAGATATTCGCCCCACTGCGCGCGGCGCAGCGGCAGCCCTTCGCGCAGCGCCGCCTCGTCGATCTGGATCACGCGCACGCCGGCCTTCTCCAGATCGAGCACTTCGTCGCGGATCGCGAGCGCCAGTTGATGACACGACACCGAACGCGGCTGGTCGTCGCGCACGAACGACCAGTTCAGGATCGTCACCGGCCCGGTCAGCATCCCCTTCATCGGCTTGCGGGTCAGCGACTGCGCGTACGAAATCCACTCGACGGTCATCGCGTTCGGGCGGCTGATGTCGCCGAACAGGATCGGCGGCTTCACGCAGCGCGAGCCGTACGACTGCACCCAGCCGAACTGGCTGAACGCGTAACCGTCCAGTTGCTCGCCGAAATATTCGACCATGTCGTTGCGCTCCGCTTCGCCGTGCACCAGCACGTCGAGCCCGAGCGCCTCCTGCTCGCGCACGCTGCGCTCGATCTCGGCGCGCATCGCCGCCCGGTAGCCCGCTTCGTCCAGCGCGCCGGCCTTGTACTGGCTGCGCGCGTGGCGGATTTCGGCCGTCTGCGGGAACGAGCCGATCGTCGTTGTCGGATACGCGGGCAGACCGAGGATCGCCGCCTGTTTCGGCGCGCGCTCCGGATAACGGCTGGCCCGGTTGCCGAGGTTCGCGTCGATGCGCGCGAGCGCGGCCTTCACCGCTGGCTTGTTCACGCGCGGCGAGTGGCGGCGCTGGTAGACCGCCGCGGCGTTCGCGGCCAGTTCGTCGGCGACCGCGCGGCGACCCGCGTTCAGCGCCGCCGCGAGCACCTTCAGTTCGTCGAGCTTTTGCAGCGCGAACGCGAGCCACGAACGAATCTCGGCGTCGAGCGTCTCTTCGCTCGCGAGATCGACCGGCACGTGCAGCAGCGAGCACGACGGCGCGAGCCACAGCCGGTCGCCGAGCCGTTGCGCGAGCGGTTCAAGCCAGTCGAGCGCGGCGTTCAGGTCGGTCTTCCAGATGTTGCGACCGTTGATCGCGCCGACCGACAGCACGCTCTGCGCGGGCAGTTGCCGCGCGGCCTGTTCGATCTCGTCGCGTGCGTTGATTGCGTCGAGGTGCAGGCCGTCGACCGGCAGCGCGCACGCGAGGTCGAGGTTCTCCTGCAACTGGCCGAAGTAGGTGGCGAGCAGCAGCTTCACGCCGCGCGTCTCGAACGACTCGTACGCGGTCGCGAACGCCGCGCGCCACGCCGGATCGAGTTCGGTCACGAGCACGGGTTCGTCGATCTGCACCCACTCGACGTCCATCACCTTCAGATAGTCGAGCAGCGCGCAATACACCGGCATCAGGCGCGGCAGCAGCGCGAGCTTGTCCGAGTCGTCCTTCGCCTTGCCGAGCCACAGATAGCTGATCGGCCCGACGATGACCGGCTTCGCGTTGACGCCCTGCTCGCGGGCCTCGCGCAACTGTTCAACGAGGCGCGACGTGTCGAGGTTGAACTGCGTGTCGGCGGTGAATTCCGGCACGATGTAGTGATAGTTCGTGTCGAACCACTTCGTCATCTCGCCGGCCGCGACGCCGCCGCAGCACGCGCCATGTTCTTCCGCCGCCTGGGCCGAACGGCCGCGCGCGACGCGGAAATAGTTGTCGAGCGTGTCGCCATGAAAATCCTGCACGCGTTCGGGCAGGTTGCCGAGCGTGAAGCTCATGTCGAGCACCTGATCGTAGAACGCGAAGTCGCCGACCGGCACCCAGTCGAGATCCTTCTGGTCGTCCCAGTGGCGCTGGCGCAGTTGCGCGCCGAGCGCCTTCAGTTCGTCGCGCGACGACTCGCCCTTCCAGTAGCGTTCGAGGCCGAACTTGAGTTCGCGTTTCGCGCCGATGCGCGGGAAGCCGAGATTGTGTGTAGTGACCATGTGCGCTGCCGTCAAAGAGAAAAACGCCCGAACGAGGCGGGAGTGGCAGCGATGATAGGATGATCGCTCGATGAAATAAAATGGCTTTATTTCATCCATCCATTAATTTTGTTCATCGATTATCCAAAGGGTCCGGCGTCATGCTCGAACGCATTCATCTCGTCATCGTCCGCGAGGTGGCCCGCCAGGGGTCGCTCACCGCGGCGGCCGGCGCGCTTTTTCTCACGCAGTCGGCGTTGAGCCACACGGTCCGCAAGATCGAGCAGCAGCTCGGTACGCCGATCTGGGACCGCGAGGGCCGCAGCCTGCGGCTCACGCAGGCGGGCCAGTACCTGCTCTCGCTCGCGGAACGGCTGCTGCCGCAGTTCGAGCACGCCGAGGAGCGCATGAAGCAATATGCGGAAGGCGAGCGCGGCACGCTGCGCATCGGCATGGAATGCCACCCGTGTTATCAGTGGCTGCTGAAGGTGGTGTCGCCGTATCTCGCGCGCTGGCCCGACGTCGACGTGGACGTGAAGCAGCGCTTCCAGTTCGGCGGCATCGGCGCGCTGTTCGGTTACGACGTCGACGTGCTCGTGACGCCCGACCCGCTCAATCGTCCGGGCCTGAGCTTCGAGCCCGTGTTCGATTACGAGCAGGTGCTGGTCGTCGCGGAAGGGCATCCGCTCGCGAAGGCGCGTTACGTGAAACCCGAGCAGTTGGTGGACGAAACGCTCATCACCTATCCGGTCGAAACGGACCGGCTCGACATATACAACCAGTTCCTGCGGCCGGCCGGCGTCGCGCCGCGCCGCCACAAGACGATCGAAACCACCGACATCATGTTGCAGATGGTCGCGAGCCGTCGCGGCGTGGCCGCGCTGCCGCGCTGGCTCGCGGACGAATACGCGGACCGCATGCCGCTCGTCAGCGTGAAGCTCGGCCGCGACGGCATCGCGAAGCAGATCTTTCTCGGCACCCGCGACGCGGACGGCGGCCTCGATTATCTGGCCTCGTTCGTCGAGTTCGCGCGGCAATCGAACTGGCAGGCGGCGCGCGTCGGGGCGTAGTCAGTGCATAGGCGGCTCGTCGCCGAACACGGCGCGGACGATCGCCGCGCCCAGCAGCGCGTCTGCATGGTTCGCCCGCGTCTCGGCCGCCGCGTGATCCGGCGCTTCGGGCGGCGTGTCGGCAAGCCGGCCTTGCGCGGCGGCGCTCGTCATCCATGCGTCGGCGATCGAGCGGAGCGCGCGCCAGTCGCGCGCGTTCAACTGCGCGACGACGATGCGGCCCACTTCCTCGTAGACGTCCCAGCAATCGTCGCTGCCCGCCGCCAGCTTGCCGAGCAGTTGATTCAGTTCATCGTCGTCCGTCGAAGCCATCCCATGCCCCTTTCGTCCATGCGCGACTGCGTCGCGCCCGCACCCGCCCGCGAATGCGCGGAACGTTTGCGGATGGACTCGTTCCTGTCCGTGAGGAAACCGCTGGACGAGCGAACACCGGCAGCGGCCCGTCGCCGTGAGGGCGCGGGCGGCGGGCGGCGACGTCCAGCGGTCTTGCCGTGAAGGGCGAACCCGTTCTATCGGCGCCGCGCCGGGGAACGGCGTGCGGCGACGCGAAGCGGCTGCGACAGGCGTTGCCGGTCGCTCGATAAAGAGATGGCGTTCATTGACGGCTCCTTGGGTTGCGCGCCCTGGAATGTCTGGGAGAAAGAACGCAGCGAGGTCTGACTTCCGGCTCGACGTGGATCGCCTCGATCCGTCGATGCCAGTCACAGTGGCGCGACCGTGCCGGATTCACACCGGCTTCCCTGCTTCGTTCCGCTTGCGGGCCGCGTTCGGCCCGCTTCGGCTGCTCGCGCCGGTTCGGCGCCAAGCAGTCGAAAGCATAGCGGATCGGCGCGCGTCGACCCAACGACGGTTTGCCCCGATGTGGTCCGGCGCGCGGTTCTGCCTGCTCGACGAACCCGGCTTCTTCATCGTCGGCATGCTGTCCTTCGTTCGCGCCACATCGCACGACCGGTTATGACGATTTGCCTGTCGCCTCGGCAACTCGCTCACGGACCGCGTGCGGCGGAACACAGAACCGCACGGTCGCCGCTAAACACGCGTCCCGCTTCCACTAAACTGATTCCCAACCATTTCCTTTCAGGAGGTTCTGGTGGATACCGCGGCCCGAGTGTTTGCCTGTCTGCTCGCGCTGGTGTCGCTCGGCCTGACCGGCGCAGGCGCGTGGCTCGTCGCCCTTGGCGGCTCGCCGTATTACGCGCTCGCGGGCGTGGCCTACGCGGGCGCGACGGTGCTCATCTGGCGGCGCTCGCCGGCCGGCGCGCATCTGGTCGGTCTCGTCGCGCTCGTCACCGTGCCGTGGGCGCTCTGGGAATCGGGCATCGACTTCTGGGGCCTGTTTTCGCGGCTGCTCACGCCGATGGCATTGGCCGCGCTCGCGTGGTTGTGCTCGCCCGCGCCGCGCGGCACGCCGGCCCGACGCCTCGCGCTCGCGCTCGGCGGCGGCGCGCTGCTGCTGTGCGTCGCCGGCTTCGGCCTCGCGTTCGCGCCGCACGACGTGATCCGTCCGGACGCGCGCCAGCAGGCCGCCTACCGGCCGGCGGCCGGCGACAATCACCCGTCCGACTGGACCGCCTATGGACGCACGACGGCGGGCCTGCGCTACGCGCCGTTCGACCAGATCAACCGCGGCAACGTCGGCCGCCTCGGGCTCGCGTGGGTCTATCGCACGCACAACCACAATCTCGGCGTCGATCAGAACACGCCGCTGCAGATCGGCAACACGCTCTACTCGTGCAATTCGAGCAACGTCGTCGCGGCGCTCGACGTGGACAGCGGCCACGCGCGCTGGGTCTTCGATCCGAACGCGAAGTCGCCGTTCTGGCAGCGGTGCCGCGGCCTCGGCTACTACAAGGCCGCGTCCGCCGCGCGGACCGAAGGTCTGTGCGCCGAACGCGTGATCGAGACCACCATCGACGCGCGGCTGATCGCCATCGACGCGAGAACCGGCCAGTTGTGCCCGGACTTCGGCGACCACGGCATCGTGCAGCTATCGCAGGGCATGGGGCCGATCAAGCCGGGCTTCTATTTCCAGACTTCGGCCCCGCTGGTCGCGCGCGACAAGATCGTGGTCGGCGGCTGGGTGCTGGACGACGAGGAAGTCGGCGAACCGTCCGGCGTGATCCGCGCGTTCAACGTGCTGACCGGTCAACTGGAATGGGCGTGGGACCTCGGCAATCCAGCGATCACGCGACTGCCGCCCGCCGGGCAGACCTACACGCGCGGCACGCCGAACATGTGGACGACGGCGGCCTACGACGACCGGCTCGGACTCGTTTATGCGCCGCTCGGCAACATGACGCCGGACTACTTCGGCGCGACGCGGCCCGCGTATGCCGACGCATACAATTCGAGCCTCGTTGCGCTCGACATCGACACCGGACGCGAGCAGTGGAAATTCCAGACCGTTCACCACGACCTGTGGGACTACGATCTGCCGTCGCAGCCCGCGTTGATCGACGTGCCGGACGGACACGGCCGGATCGTGCCGGCCGTGCTGCAGACCACCAAGCGAGGGCAGATCTTCCTGCTCGACCGCGCGACGGGAACGCCGCTCGCCGACGTGCAGGAGAAACCCGTGCCGCAGACGGGCGGCGTCCCCGAGGAGCGGCTGGCGCGCACGCAGCCCTATTCGGTCGGCATGCCGACGATCGGCGCGCAGCCCCTGACCGAAAAGCGCATGTGGGGCGTGACGATGTTCGACCAGCTGGCCTGCCGCATCCTGTTTCGCCGGGCCAGGTACGCGGGAGACTTCACGCCGGTCGGCCTGACGCCCGCCATCCAGCAGCCCGGCAACCTGGGCGGCTTCAACTGGGGAAGCGTGTCGGTGGACGTCGCGAACCGGCGCGTGTTCATGAACGACGTCCGCGTGCCGAGCGTGTTCTGGCTGATTCCGAGGAAGGACTATCCGAGGCTGTCGGCGAAGATCGCCGGCGACGGCGCGGGCCACGGCCCGTCGCCGCAATCCGGCACTCCGTACGGACTGGCGGCCGAGTTGTGGATGTCGCCGGCCGGCATTCCGTGTGCGCAGCCGCCGTTCGGCACGATCACCGCAATCGACATGAACACGCGGCAGGTCGCGTGGCAGGTGCCGGCCGGCACCGCCGAGCAGCTCGGCCCGTTTCGCATCAAGCTGCATCTGCCGCTCACGACCGGCGCGCCGACCTACGCCGGCACCAGCGCGACGGCCGGCGGCCTCGTGTTCTTCGCGGGCAGCCAGGACTACTATCTGCGCGCGTACGACGAGGCGACCGGCGACGAACTGTGGAAGTACCCGCTGCCGGTCGGCGCGAGCGCGACGCCGATGACCTACGTGTCGCCGGTTTCGCAGCGGCAGTACGTCGTCGTTTCGGTCGGCGGGGCCGCGCACTCCAGGGACCAGGGGGACTACCTGATGGCGTTCGCGCTGAACTGAATCAAACGGCGGTCACGGCTACGGTCATGACGGACGGCGGGTTCGCGCGCCCGCGCCGGCGTCCCATGCTATCGTCGCGTCTGCATCAGAAAGCATCGCGAGGGAGCGCACGATGGACCGCATCTTTATGACCCGGGAGGAAGCCATTCATCTCCTGCTCGAAGCGCACAAGGCCGCTTCGGGTCAGGGCGTGGCATCGGACAGTCCCGACGACGACGCGTTTGGACAACTCCACACGATCGACCGGCTGCTGCTCGACGTTCGCGCGGGCCGGGTCGACGAGTTTCACTTCGGCGAAGACAGCGCCGCGCAGATCACGATCACCGACTGAGCGGACGGCGCTGCGCATCGCAGACGGCCGATGCGACCGTGCCGCGACAACCGTTCCTTGGCGACCGCCATAAACGACGCTTCGTTTTCAGTCTCTCCGAACCGGACGCGCGCCCGCCATATCGCGCAAACGACACCGTTCAATCCTCGAAATCCGTCGCCGTCGCAATGTCCTTTTGCGCGTCCAGTTCGGCCAGCCGTTCGGTCAACGCCTGCCTGATGTTCGCGTAAGCGTCGCTGCCCAACGCGAGGCGCTTCGGCGCCGGATTGCGGTCGGCGGAATCGATCATCGCGCGCGCCATCTTCGCCGGATCGCCCGGCTGGCTCCTGAAGCCCGGCTCGATCAACCGGCGCACCGCGCCGGCGGGCGTGTCCGCGTAGGCGTCCAGCGCCGGCGAAAGCTCCGCGCTGCGAGCGGCGAAGTCCGTGCGCGCGCTGCCCGGCTCGACGATCGTCACCTGGATGCCGAACGGCGCGACGTCCAGCATCGTCGACTCGAAGAACCCTTCGACCGCCCATTTCGACGCGTGATAGAGCGACAGCCCCGGCATGGCCCACTGCCCGCCCATGCTCGACAACTGCATGATCCGGCCGCCGCGCTGCGCGCGCAGATGCGGCAGCGCCGCGCGCACCACCTGGATGGAGCCGATCACGTTGGTGTTCAACTGGCGGACGATCTGCTCGTCCGTCAACTCCTCCGCCGCGCCGACCAGCCCGTACCCCGCGTTGTTCACGACGACGTCGATGCGCCCGAAGTGCGCGAACGCCTGATCGACGACGCGGCGCACAGCCGGCGTATCGGTCACGTCGAGCGGCGCGAGCCAGAACCGGTCGCCGTGAGCCGCGCGCAGACCGGCGAGCGAATCCGGGTTGCGCGCGGTGCCGGCGACGCGCTCGCCGCGTTCGAAAAGCTGTTCGGCCATCAGCCGGCCAAGGCCGCTGCTGACGCCGGTAATGAACCATGTACGCACTGCCATGCCGCTCTCCTGTTTCGCCGCGTGCGGCCCATGCCGCACGTCGGACGCAAGGTTACGCCCGCGCATTACCCGGATAAACCCGATAAGATCGGATGGGCCTTCAACCACAGGTTCATAATCGCCGGATGGATAAGGATCAACTCGACGGCCTGCTGCCGTTTCTCGCGGTGGCCGAGCACCTGAGCTTCACGCGCGCCGCGCGCGCGCTGAACGTGTCGCCGACCGCCGTCAGCAAGTCCGTGCAGCAGCTCGAACGCCGCTACGGCGTCACGCTGTTCCAGCGGACGACGCGCAGCGTGGTGCTGACGGAACCGGGTGCCGCGCTGTTCCAGCGCGTGCGCCACGCGGTTTCCGACATCAACGACGCGCTCGCGGGGCTGTCCGACTATCAGACCCGCCCGACCGGCACGCTGCGCCTGACGATGTCGCGCATGACGATGATGCTGCTCGTCGAACCGGTGCTGCCCGAGTTCCGCGAAAGATATCCGGACGTGACGCTCGAACTGTCGCTCAGCGAAGGCGCCGTCGATCTCGCGAGCGGGCGCTACGACGCGGGCATCCGGCTGGAGGAGACCGTCGAGAAGGACATGGCGACGGTCCGGCTGACGCCGGCGCTCCGCTGGTCGGTGGTCGGCTCGCCGGAATATTTCGCGAGAATGGGCCGGCCGCGCAAGCCCGAAGACCTGACCGCTCACGAAGGTCTCGTCTATCGCTTCGTCACGTCGGGACAGCGGCATCGCTGGGAATTCACGCGGCGCGGCCGCGACGTCACGGTCGACGTGCCGGGCCGGATCGTCGTCAACGATCGCAGTTCGCTGCTCGCGCTCGCGCGCCGGGGCCTCGGCCTCGCCTACGTGGCCGACCTCGAAGCGGCCGGGGACCTCGCCGCGGGCCGCCTCGAACCGGTGCTGCGCGACCACATCCGGCCGACCGCCGGCGTGCATCTCTACTTCCCGTCGCGCGCGCAGATGCAGCCCGCGCTGCGCGCGTTCATCGACACGCTCCGTCAACGCAGAGCGTGACCGATGCCGGCGCGGGTCGGCGCGGGTCGGCGCGGGTCGGCGTCGGTCGGCGTCGGTCGGTCAACCGTTCAGCATGCGGCCGCCATCGACGACGATCTCGGACCCGACCGTCCACTTCGACTCGTCGGACGCGAGATACACCACCGCCTTCGCGACTTCTTCCGGCGTGCCGAAGCGCCCGGACGGAATGGTCGCGACGATGTCGCGGTTCACCTGCTCGCGATATGCGTCCGGAATGCCAAGCTTGTCGTACAGCGGCGTATCGACCGGGCCGGGACTGACGGCGTTGACGCGGATGCCGCGGCCGAGCAGTTCGCCGGAGAGCGTCTTCGACAGGCTCAGCAGCGCCGCCTTGGTCGCCGCATAGACCGACGAGCGCGCCGCGCCGACGTGCGCATTGATGGACGTGTTGAGCACCACCGAAGCCGGATTCGCGAACACCGGCAGCAGCGCCTGGAGCAGAAAATACGGCCCCTTCACGTTGATGCCGAACGAGCGGTCGAACATCGCTTCCGTCCACTCCTCGACCGGCACCCAGACCGACACGCCCGCATTGACGAACGCGACGTCGAGCTGGCCGTAGTGATCGGCGACGGCCTGCGCGAGTCGCTGCTGCGCGCCGACGTCCGCGGAATCGGCGCGCAGCACCAGCACGTCGCTGCCGAGTTCGGCCCGCGCGCGCTCGATGCTGTCCGGATGGTTGCCGGTGACGACGACGCGCGCTCCCCCGGCGAGAAACTGCCGGGCCGTTTCGAGGCCGATACCGCTGGTGCCGCCGGTGATCAGCGTGCGTTTTCCGTGTAGACGGGACATGGACATTCTCCTTGACGGGTGACGAAGGGCGAACGGCGTGACCGTTCGCCCGCCAGGCCAGAATCATCCATCTATGGCTGCGGCAGCATAAGACGGCCCATCCGTATATATTTCATGCCTTGGTCGCATGAATGGAGACACGTATGGACCGCTTCCTGCTGATGACCTGCTTTGCGCGCGCGGTGGAGACGGGGAGTTTTTCGGCGGCGGGGCGCGACCTCGGGCTGGGACAGCCGAACGTGAGCCGCTATGTGGCCGCGCTCGAAGACCATCTGCACGCGCGGCTGCTGCAACGGTCCACGCGCCGGCTGTCGCTGACGCCGGAAGGCGAGCGTTATTACGCGGAAGTGCGGCGGATTCTCGATGCCGTGGACGACGCCGAGTCGTCGTTCCGCGGCGACGCCGCGCCGGCCGGCCTGTTGCGCGTCGCGTGTCCGACCGCCTTGGCGCACGCGTTCGTGCTGCCGACGGTGCCGGACTTTCTCGCGCGTTATCCGGGCCTCGAACTCGATCTGCAGATCGGCGACCGTTACGTGAACCTGATCGACGAAGGCGCCGAACTCGCGATCCGCATCGGTCATCTCGAAGACAGCGCGCTGCGCGCGCGACGGATCGGCCTGTTCGAGCGGGTCTGCGTCGCGAGCCGCGACTATCTCGCCCGCCATGCCGCGCCGCTCGTGCCCGACGATCTGCGAAAGCACGACTGCATCGTCTATACGCTGCTGTCGTCGGGCCATACATGGCGGTTCCGCGACCAGGACGTGCCGGTTTCCGGACGACTGCGCGTGAACTCGCCGCAGGCGGCTCAGGAAGCGGTCGGAGCGGGCATCGGCATCGCGCACGGGCCGCGCTGGCTGTTCGAGGGCGGCCTGAAGGACGGCAGCCTCGAACTGCTGTTGAGCGGGTATGCGGCGCCGCCGGTGCCGATCCAGATCCTGTACGTGGCGAACCGTCTGCTGCCGAAGCGGGCCATCGCGTTCATCGAATTCATCGCGCGGGAGTTCGCGACGATCCCCGCGTTGAACGTGGACGCAGCGGCGCCGTTCCGGCAACGATGATGGCCCGTCACCGACCTGCCTCGTCCGTTCAAGCCGGGTCCGTAGCAAACGCGCGATAACCGCGCGCGACCGCCGGCCTCGCCGCGACGTCGCGAAGCCAGCGCGCGAGGTTCGGCAAGACCGGCTCGCCTAGCGTCGCCGACATCGCGTTCACGATCGTGAACGCGGCGATATCGGCAATCGTAAAGCGGTCGCCCGCGACGAACGGCGACCGCTCCAGGAAACGCTCCGCTTCGGCCAGACGATGCGCGGCGCGCGACTCCAGCGCCGCCGCCGCCTCGGGCATCCGCTTGTGCTTCAGGTAGAACGCGGCATGCCCCGGAGCGATCACGTCCGTCACGAAGAAGAAAAACCGTTCGAACGCGACCGCCCGCTGCGCCGGATCGTCGGCCGGCAACAGACTGCCGGGCGACTGTTCCGCCGCATACAGCACGATCGCATTCGACTGCGACAGCACCAGCGGCGCGTCGGCGTCGTTGCGATCGACCAGGACCGGAACCTTGCCCGCCGGATTCAGCGCGCGGAACGACGCTTGCCGCTGCTCGCCGCGCGCAAGATCCACGTGCCGGACCGCGTATCGCACGCCGGCCTCTTCGAGCGCGATCGCGGCGCGAATGCAGTTGCCGGTCTGCGCCCCGTACAGTTCAACGTCGACGCGTGTTTCCATCGTCAGCCTCCCGCCGCCGCGACTTCGTTCGCGCCGGGCGGCGACACGTCCCAGCCGCCGCCGAGCGCGCGGAACGCGCTCACCGCGGCGCGGGCCGCATCGGCGCGGCCGGCGTCCAGTTGATCCCGCGCGACGAGCAACTCGCGGTTCGCGTCGAGCACGTCCGTCAACGGGATCGCGCCGGCCTCGTACGCGCGCTGGGACAGATCGCGCGCGCGGACCAGCGCATCGACCTGGCCTTGCAGTTCGGCCACGTGGACTTCCGTTTCGGACAGCAGGCTCAGCGCATCCTCGACGTCCTCGGCGGCCTTGAGCACGGCCAGCCGGTATTGCGCGAGCGCCTCGGCGTTCGCGCCGTGCGCCTGCGCGACCTCCGCGTCGATCTTGCCGAAATCGAACAGACGCCACCTCAACGCGCCGGCGCCGGTCGCCTGGAACGCGTTCGACGTCAGGAAGTGGCCGACGTTCAGGCTGTCGAAACCGAGCGCGCCGGACAGCGAAATCTTCGGGTAGTAGTCCGAGATCGCTTCGCCGATGCGTTCGCTGGAAGCCGCCAGCCGGCGTTCGGCCGCCCTCACGTCGGGCCGGCGCCGGAGCACGTCGAGCGGCTGGTTGTCCGCGCCGATCGCCGGCACGGCCGGAATCTCGCCCGGCTGCGCCAGGTCCGCGGCATAGGTGCCGGGCTGCGCGCCCATCAGCACGTCGAGCCGGTTGAGCTGCGATTCGAGACCCGCGCGCAGCGGCGGGATCGACGCCTGAGCGCCCCGCAGCAGCGCTTCGGCCTGCGCCACCTCCCGCCCGTCGGCCTGCCCCGCCTGGTAACGCGCGCGCACGAGGTCCAGCAGATGCGCATCCGTGCCGACCTGCTGCCGCGCCACGGCGAGCCGCGCCTGATAACCGCGAATCTGCAGATACGCGTCGGCCGCGTCCGCCGCAACCGTGATGCGGGTGCCGGCGCGCTCGGCCTGCGCCGCCTGCATCTCGTCGGTGGCCGCCTGCGCGCCGCGCCGCAATCCGCCGAACAGATCGATTTCCCAACTGGCGGACGGCCCCAGCGTGTACTCCCGCTGGCCGCGCGTATAGCCCGGGAAGTTTCTCGCCAGCGAGCCGAGCGGCCCCTCGACGCTCTGATGCGCGGCCGTCGCCGACGTACCGAAATCGACGCTCGGCAGCAGTTCGGCGCCCGCGCCCGATGCGGCGGCGCGCGCCTGCTGGACCCGCGCGAAGGCGGCGGCAACGTCGAGGTTCTGCGCGAGCGCGCGCTGCACGAGGGTCACCAGCATCGGGTCGTGAAAGCCGGTCCACCACTGGTCGAGCGGCGGTGCCGGCAGCGCGGCCCGACGCGCCGACACCGCGCCGAGGTTGTGAAACGGCGCCAGCCCGGCACTGGGCGCGACGTAATCCGGGCCGACCGCGCAGCCGGACAGCGCCACGGCCAGCATCCATGCGGCGGCGGCACCCGTGCGGGCTCTTGCCCGCGAACGAATCGAAGGCATCATGCACGCTCCTTGTGGCCGAGCCGGCGCACGATCGTATAAAAGGCCGGCGTAAAGACGAGACCGAAGCAGGTCACGCCGATCATCCCGAACAGCACCGCCGTCCCCAGCGATTGCCGCATCTCCGCGCCCGCGCCCGTTGCGATCGCGAGCGGCACGACGCCGAGGATGAACGCGAACGACGTCATCAGGATCGGGCGCAGCCGGGTGCGCGCCGCGTGCACGGCGGCGTCGCCGGCCGTCACGCCGTCGTCGTCCTGGCGCTGCCGCGCGAACTCCACGATCAGGATCGCGTTTTTCGCCGCCAGCCCCACCAGCACGACGAAGCCGATCTGCGCGAGGATGTCGATCGGCATGCCGCGCGCGTCGAGCCCGATGACCGACGCGAGCAGGCACATCGGCACGATCAGCACGATCGACAGCGGCAGACGCCAGCTTTCGTATTGCGCGACCAGCACGAGGAACACGAACAGCGCGGCCGCCGCGAAGATGACGAGCGTCGGCGTGCCGCGCTGCTGTTGCTGGTACGCGAGGTCGGTCCATTCGAACGCGACGCCCTTCGGCAGCACCTGCTGCGCGAGTTCCTCCATCCGCTTGAGCGCCGTGCCGGACGCGACGCCGGGGGCCGCCGCGCCGAGCACCTCCGCCGCCGGGAACAGGTTGTAGCGCGGCACGCGATACGGCGCCGTGACGCTGCGGAACTGCGCGACGGTCCCGACCGGCACCATTTCGCCGGCGGCGTTGCGCGCCTTGAGCCGCGCGATGTCGTCCGGCGTCTGCCGGAACGGCCCGTCCGCCTGCACGATCACCTGATAGGTCCGGCCGAGGTAATTGAAGTCGTTCACGTACTGCGAGCCCAGATAGACCTGCAATGTCGAGAACACGTCGGTCGGCGTCAGCCCCACCTTCTCCGCCTTCAGGCGGTCGATGTCCGTGTAGACCGACGGCGAACCCGCGTTGTACAGCGTGAACACACCGGCGAACGCGGGGTCGCGGTTCGCCGCCGCGACCAGCGCGTTGGCCGCCTTCGCGAGCGCGTCGGGGCCGAGCCCTTCGCGGTCCTCCAGCATCATCTTGAAACCGCCGGTGCTGCCGAGCCCCTGCACCGGCGGCGGCTGGATCACGAGCACGCGCGCATCGCGGATCACCGACAGCCGCTGGCGCAGCGTCGCCAGCACCGACGCGGCGGTCACGCCCGGAATCTCGTGGTTGTACAGCGAAGGCAGGCCGACGAAGATCGTGCCGCCGTTCGACGCGTTCGTGGTCGTCGTCGCGTCGAGCCCGACGAACGGCGCGATGTGCTCGATGCCCGGCGTCTTGCCGATGATGGCGGCCGCCTCCAGCACGACCTTTTCCGTGCGCGCGAGCGTGGCGCCCGGCGGCAACTGGACGAGCGTGATCAGCAGCCCCTGGTCCTGCTCGGGGATGAAGCCGGTCGTCGCCCGCGAGAACAGCACGCCCGTCGCGGCGATCAGCCCGACGTACACGACGAGGACCACCGACGCCGCGCGCACGAGCCGCCGCGTCAGGTTCCCGTAACCGGTCGACACCCGGTCGAAGCCGCGATTGAAGCGCGAAAAACCGCGGTCGAGCCAGCCGGCGATGCCGGCGCGCGGCGCGTCGTGCTGGTAGTGCGGCCGGAACAGCACCGCGCACAGCGATGGACTGAGCGTCAGCGACACGAAACACGAGATCACCGTGGACGCCGCGATCGTCACCGCGAACTGCTTGAAGAACAGCCCCGAGATGCCGGAGATGAACGCCGACGGCACGAAGACGGCGCACAGCGTCAGCGCGATCGCGATCAGCGCGCCGCCGACCTCGTCCATGGTCCGGTGCGCCGCCTCGCGCGGCGACATGCCGGCGCGCATGTTGCGCTCGACGTTCTCGACCACGACGATCGCGTCGTCGACCACGATCCCGACCGCGAGCACCAGCCCGAACAGCGACAGGTTGTTGATCGAGATGCCGAGCGCCTTCAGGATCATGAACGTGCCGACGAGCGACACCGGAATCGCCACGACCGGGATGATCGTCGCGCGCCACGTCTGCAGGAACACGAACACCACGCCGACCACCAGCACGATCGCGATGAAGATCGTCGTGATCACTTCGTCCACCGACTTGCCGACGAAGTGCGTCGGGTCGTAGATGATCTCGTAGTCCATGCCCTGCGGGAAGCTTTCCTTCAGCTCCTTCATCTTCGCGATGACTTCGTGCTCGACGGTCAGCGCGTTCGCCCCCGGCTCCGCGTAGATCAGCAGCGGCGCGGACGGCGTCAGGTCCTTGTACGCGGACGAGCTGTAGTCCGCCGCGCCCAGCTCGACGCGGCCGATGTCGCGCACGCGGGTGACGCGCCCCGCGCCGTCCGACTTCACGACGATGTCCGCGAACTGGTCGGGCGTCAGCAGCCGGCCGAGCGTCTCGACGTTGATCTGATAACCGGCGTCGCCGGGCGTCGGCGGCTGGTTCAGCACGCCGGCGGAAACCTGCACGTTCTGCGCGCGCAGCGCCGCCAGCACTTCGCCGCCGGTCACGTCGCGGGTCGCCGCCTTGTCCGGGTCGAGCCAGATCCGCATCGCGTACTGGCGCTCGCCCTGGAACTGGACGTCCGCGACGCCGGGCAGGCGCGCCAGCACGTCCTTCACGCGTAGCGTGATGTAGTTCGACTGATAGAGCAGATCCCGCGAGCGGTCAGGCGAATACGAATGCACCGCGAGCAGGATCGCGGGCGTCGTTTTCCGCACCTGCACGCCCTGGCGCTGCACGTCGTCGGGCAGGCGGGACAACGCGTCCTGCACGCGGTTCTGCGTGAGCATCTGCGCGACGTTCAGGTCGGTCCCGATGCGGAACGTGACGGTGATCGTCAGACGGCCGTCGCCGGTCGACTGGCTGCTCAGGTACAGCATGTTCTCGACGCCGTTGATCTGCTGTTCGAGCGGCGTCGCGACGGTGCGCGCGATCGTTTCGGCCGACGCGCCGGGATAGGACGTCGTCACCTGCACGGTCGGCGGCACGATCTCCGGATACTGGGTGACCGGCAGCAGCGCGAGCGCGGCGAGGCCGAACAGCGCGACGAAGATGTTCAGCACCGCGGCAAAGCGCGGATGGTCGATGAAGAAATGAGTCAGGCGCATGATCCGGGCTCACTCCTCGCGCGGCGCGGACGCAAAGCGGATCTCGCCGTTCGTCGGCTTGACCTTGCCGCCGGGCATCGCATACGGCAGGCCGTCGACGATCACCCGGTCGGATGGAGCCAGGCCCGCGCGAATGACGCGCAGCCCGCCGCGCAGGTCGCCCACCTGTACCGGCTTCGGCACGACGGTGCCGTCCGGCGCGACGGTCATCACCACGTGCTCGGACTGATCCGGCAGCACGGCCGCGTCGGGCACGAGCAGCGTCGGCACCGGCGTGGACAGCGTCAGGCGAACCCGCGCGAACTCGCCGGGCGTCAACTGGAGATCGGGGTTCGGCACCGTGGCGCGCGCATGGATGGTGCCGCTCGAACGGTCCAGCGCGTTGTCGACGAAGTCGAGCGTGCCGCGCCGGGTGAAGTCCTTGTCGGCCGCGAGCGCGACATCGACGCCGCTCGCGAGCGGGCCTTTCTGCGCGGCGCGTTCGCGCAGGAACGTCGCGTAGTCGGCCTCGCTCATGTCGAAGTCGAGATACACGGGATCGAGCGACACGATCGTCGCGAGCAGCGTCGTCGGGCTCGTCGCGGCGCGGCTCCCCGCGATCAGGTTGCCGACCGACACGAGGTGCGTGCCGATGCGGCCGGTGAACGGCGCGCTCACGCGGCAGTGGTCCAGATCGAAACGCGCGTCGCGAATCCGGGCCTTCGCGTCGTCCACCGCCGCCTCGGCGGCGCGCTGGTCCGACGCGCGCTGATCGACGTTCTCCTGGCTTCCCGCGTCGCTGCGTTTGAGCGTTTCCGCGCGGGTCAGCTCGCGGCTCGCCAGTTCGAGACGGGCCGTCGCGCTTTCGAGTTGCGCATTCGCCTGCGCGAGCCGGATTTCATAGGGCTCCGGATCGATGACGAACAACAGGTCGCCCTTGTGGACGACGTCGCCGTCCTTGAAGCGGATCTCCTTCAGCGTACCGCCGACCTGCGCGCGGATTTCCACGTGATCGACTGCGGAGAACTGCCCGAGAAACCCGAGCCGCGCCGCCAGATCGCGCTGCAACGGCGCACTGACCACCACCTGCGGCAAACCGGGGCCGCCGGGTCCCGCACTGTCGCCGCCGGCGTGCGACGACCACCGCCACCCCGCTCCGCCGACGATCAATGCGGCCACGATCAGCGCGATCCACGTGCCGGTCCGTCCGCGTGCGGTTCCCTGCCTGACCAGCACGCCGGCATCGACGCCGTCGCTCGCTGTACCCACTTCTTCCTGTTTTCCAGTCATGTCCTGCCTCGGCGCGCGGTTTCGGAGTCGTGCTGGACAGAGCGAAGCCGACCCGGTTATGCGCGGCGGCAGACACGTCTTTCCGTCGATCCGGAGAACCGTTGTTTTAGATGATCAACATCATCTAAAGATACAGACTGGCATTATGGCGGTCAAGGGATAGTCCTATATTTAAGATGATGTTCGACATCAATATCGATGTCGGCTACCATCGAAGCGGATACTTGCGAGCGAACGAACCGTGAAGAAATCGAGAAGCGAAGTCGCGCAAACGCGCAAACGGATCGTCGAAGTGGCGTCGGAGGAGATCCGGCGCAACGGCATTCAGGCGACCGTGCTCGCCGACGTGATGGCGAAAGCGGGCCTCACGCACGGCGGCTTCTACCGGCACTTCGAATCGAAGGACCAGCTGGTGGCGGAGGCGTGCGCGTCCGGCATGGCGGTGATACTCGACGCGGCCGCGGCAGCAGCCGAATCCGCCGCGGCCGAAGGCGACAACAAGGCGGCGTTCAGGTCGATCGTCGAACGTTATCTGTCCGCCGAGCACCGCGACAACCCGACCGGCGGCTGCGTGCTGGCCGGGCTGGGCAGCGAACTGGCGCGCGCGGACGAACCGGCGCGCGCCGCCGCTTCCGGCGCGTTTTCGGAACTCGTCGACGTGATGGCGAAACGCATCCGGCGGCGCAATCCCGAGGCCGCGCGATCGGACGCCGTGTTCGCGCTGTCGGCGATGATCGGCGCGATCACGATGTCGCGCGTGATGACCGACCCGGCACTGTCCGACTCCATCCTGCAGGACGTGAAGCGGCATCTCGATGCGATGTAGGCGACGCGTGCAGATGCACGCGTCGTACTACGCGCCAGTGATGCAACTCAGGCCGCCGTCACGTCCGTCAGGTAGACGCCGTGCGACAGCCCCTGCTTGACCTGGCGGCTGGCTTCGTCGGCCGCGACTTCTTCCGCGCCGGCTTCGATCGCGTCATACGATGCGCGCACCACGTCCTCGGGACGCGCCTTCGGCACATCGAGGCCCTGGGTCAGGTCGGTGTCGATGAAACCCGCATGGAAACCGACGACCTGCGTGCCCTGCGCCTTCAGCTCGATGCGCAGCGTGTTGGTCAGCGACCAGGCGGCTGCCTTGGTCACGCCGTAGGTGCCGAGCAGCGGCGTGCTGATCCAGCTCACCACCGACAGCACGTTGAGCAGCGCGCCGCCGCCGTTCGCGCCGAGAATGCCGGCAAACGCGCGGCTCGTGTTGACGATGCCGAACAGGTTGGTTTCCAGTTGCTCGCGCAGTTGCGGCACCGGATCGCCTTCGGTGAACGCACCGATACGCGCGATGCCGGCATTGTTGATCAACAGCGTGACGTCCTTGCACTGCGCGGCCGCCGCGGCGACTTCGTCGGCCTGGGTGACGTCCAGCTTGACCGGAATGACGCCCGGCAGCTTGACCGTTGACGGGTCGCGCGCGCCCGCATAGACCTTCGACGCGCCGCGCGCGAGCGCCTGCCGCGCGAACTCAAGGCCGAGGCCGCGATTTGCGCCGGTAACGAAAACGACTGCACCTTCAATCTTCATGACATCTCCTTTCACGCATTGCGTTCACGATTTCAATATGATGGTCATCATATTTTTAAGCGAAGCGAACCCGGCTTGATGCGACGGCGGCCGGGGTGCGCCACGCGTTGCCGCCGGCGCGCCCGGCTACGTGTCGTAGCGCGCCAGCAATTCGTCCTTCGTTTGCGCGAGCACGGCGCGCCCTTCGTCGGTGTCGCCGAACGCCCGCGCCAGCTGCACCGCGCCCGACAGCGCGCCGACCACCGCCCATGCGGCGGCCGGCGGCGCGTGGGCGGGCAACGTCCGTTCGACGAGGCCGTGCATCCTCTTGAGGATGTGGCGCGACGCGCCCCGCACCTCCGGAGCCTGCCTCGGCATCTCCGCGCACAACGCGGGCATCGGACAGCCCTGCTCGCAGTCGTCGATGTGCTGCGGCGACAGATACGCCTCCACGAGCGCACGAAACGCGCTCATGCCCTGCGCCTGAAGCTGCGGCATGGCCGCCTCGATGCGGGCGATGCTGTCGAGGCTCGCGGCCTCTATCGCTTCGGCCAGCAGCGCGTCGCGCGAATCGAAGTGCGCATAAAAACCGCCGTGCGTGAGCCCCGCGCTCTTCATCACGTCGGCCACGCCGACGCCGGTGAAGCCGTCGCGACGCAACACGCGCGAAGCGGACTGCACGATACGTTCGTGGGAAAGGGCCTTGCGGCCAGCGGGTGTCTTCATGGGCTGGATTATACCCATAATATGATGATCGTCATATTTTTTCTCGACACGATCTAACCTGGGCGCGAGAGGAACGGAAACCGGCCGTACCTTCCACCGGCCGGTTTTTCCCCATCAAGCCGCCAGTTGCCTGACGGTCTGTTCGGTCGTCCACAGCGCATGAGCAAGAAAACGATAGTTGACGAGCGCCGCCAGATAACCGTCGCCTTCGGGTACGCGCGGCCCCGCCGTGGCGTCGCGCACCACGACGACCTCGAAACCCTGCTCGATCAGTTCGCGAAGGTGCGACTCGATACAGAGGTTCGCCGCCATGCCCGCGAGGATCACCTGCGACACGCCCTGCTTGCGCAGTTGCAGCACGAGGTCGTTGGTCTCCGGGCCGTACACCTTGTGCGGCGACGCGACGATCGTTTTGCCATCCAGAATATACGGCTTGTATTGCTCCAGAAAATCGGCTCCCGAGCCGTCGAAACCGTCCATCGTGGTCGGCCCCTTGCGGTCGAACATGCCGATGTCGTGCATCACCTTCTCAAGCGGCCCGCCGAAGTGCCATGCGTGATCGCACGGATAGTAGTAGTGCGGCGACACCGCGACCGTGATCTCCGCGGCCTTCGACGCCTTGAACAACGCGTCGAGGTTGGCC
Source organism: Paraburkholderia caballeronis (assembly GCF_900104845.1). Classification (NCBI taxonomy): domain Bacteria; kingdom Pseudomonadati; phylum Pseudomonadota; class Betaproteobacteria; order Burkholderiales; family Burkholderiaceae; genus Paraburkholderia; species Paraburkholderia caballeronis. Next base: position 224,045 of record NZ_FNSR01000003.1, read on the forward strand.
ACCGTGTTGTTCTCTGTGATGCTCTCGCCGAAGAACGGCCAGCTGACGCCGCTCGGGCTCAGGAAATCGTTCTGCGGATCGATGACGACCAGCGCCGCCTTCGTCCGGTCGAGCCGAAAGCCCGTTCCGGGCAACGCCGGGTTGGACGGGTCCGCGTAGGGGCCGGCTTGCGCTGCGTCCCTGTGATTTTCGCTGCTCATGTGATCCTCTTTCCGTTGGAGACCTGCTACGCAAAACGGTGGACACGGCTCGCGCCACGCGCACCGGACAATTAATATATGACCAGTCGCTTTATTAAAAGGCGAAAAAAATTTAGCGAAGCAGACGCGGCAACACCGCCTTTTCGAACCGGTCGAGCGCCTTGTTGCTGCGCTCGATCTTGCTGCGCATCACCGCCCCTTCATAACCTTCGATCACGATCGCGGCCAGTTCGCTCACGTCGACGTCGTCGCCGAGTTCGCCGTGCGCCTGCGCGTCGCCGAGACAATCCGCCAGCGCGCGCTGCCAGCGGCGCATCACGTCGAGCAGCATCCGGCGGGCGCTTTCGCTGCCCGTGGACAGCTCCAGCGACAGGTTGCCGATCAGGCAGCCCATCGCGAAGCCGTTGGCCCGATGGTCCTGCGACACCGCATGGAAAAATTTCCGCACGCGCGCAAGCGGCGCGACGCGGCCGTCGCGCAGCAGCGGGCCATGTCGCTCGTCGAGCGACTGCCAGTACTGTTCGAGGATTTCGGCCGCGAACGACTCCTTGCTGTCGAAGTAGTTGTAGAACGAACCCTTCGGCACCTTCGCCGCGTCGGTGATTTCCTGCACGCCGCAGCCGTTGAAACCCTGCTCGTGGACGACGCCCCGCCCGGCTTCGAGCAGACGGGCGCGCACTTCTGGATTCGGGGGTCTCGGCATTTTCTCTGTTCGGGCATTCGTCGGTCGTAGCAAGATAACCAGTCATCTATTTACTGTCAAGCACGACGCCTGACGCGAGATGGCAGCCGACGCAAACGGGCCGTCATTCCCCGCGCTCGAACCCATAGTCCCGCTGCACGATGCACACCCGCGTCCTGTAGCTCGCATACCAGTGCTCGCGCCCGCGCCGCTGCGCGGCCAGATGCTCGGCGTCGCGCTTCCACGCCGCGATCGATTCGAGGCTGTCCCAGTACGACACGGTGATCCCCACTTCCTCCCTTGCCGACTCGACGCCGAGAAATCCCGGCTGCCTGCGGGCCAGCTCGACCATCGCGCCGGCCATCTCCGCGTAACCGTCGTCCACGTCGGTCCGGATCGACGTGAAAATCACCGCGTAATAAGGGGTGGCCGGAGTCTGGGCAATCGACATCGCGTGGTCCTGTTTCGAGGGGATGGGGCTGTATGTTACCGCCGCATCGGCAACGCGGCACTCCGCTAACGCAGCGCCGCCCCCAGCCGCCCGAGCGCGCCCGCCAGATCCGACGCATCGCGCAGCAGCGCCACGCGCTCGCGCCCGAACAGCGCGGCCGCGTCCGCGACGCGGCCCGCATCGAGCGCGAGGCAACCGCACGCGATCCCGCGCGCGTCGAGTTCGGCCAGCGCGCGGCGCATGTCCGCGCGCAGATACTTCGGGTCGTAACTGTCGACGTCGAACGGCTCGCCGTCCGACACGACGAGCAGCGACGCGTGACGGCCGCCCGCTTGCGCGCCATGCCGCATGCCGTGCCGCGCGACGCACGCCGCCGTATGGCGCAGCGCGGCGCCGAAGCGCGTGGACAGCGACGGCCGCACGCTCATCAACCGCGTGTGCGCCGCCGCGTCCCAATCGACGTCGAAGTCCTTGAACACATGAAAACGCACGCGATGGCGGCCGTCCGAATGAAACCCGTAGATCGCATACGGCCGGCCGAGCGCGCGCAGCGCCTGCGCGAGCAGCGCGCCCGTTTGCGCGGCGACGCCGATCCGCTCGCCGGCCGACGCGGACAGGTCGAGCAGCACCGCGAGCGGCGCGCCGCGCGGGCGCGAGCGACGCAGCACGAAACCCTTCACGTCGGTCGCGACGCCGCGGCGCGCGTCGATGCGGCCCGCGATACACGCATCGAGGTCGAGCACGTCGCCTTCGTGCGCATGCAGCTTGCCGGCCGGCTCGCGATGGCGGCCGGAGCGCAACAGCGCGGCGACACGCGATGCCGGCAACGCAGCCGGACTGGATCGCGCGTCGTCGTCGGCAGTCGGCCGCACAGGTGCGATCGTCTGCACGCTGCACCAGTTCGCGCGGTAACGGCGAATCACGTAGTCCCATTCGTGATACCGGTCGATCGGCGCAACCGCTTCCGGCGCGTCGTCGCCTTCGCGCATGCCGGCGGCCACCGGCGCGGCCGCCGGTTCATCGCGGGTTTCGGATAATGGCGTCGCTTCGCGCGACGGCTCGCGCACCGCGTCCGGTTGCGGCTCGCCTTCGACCGGCGCCGCGCTGCGCTCGGGCGCGGGCTCGTCGGCGGACGCCGCGAGCGGCGTCGGCGGCAGGTCCCACAGCAGGCTGTTGTCGTCGCGATAGGCGGCAACCGGCTCATAGGTCCGCGCGTTGAACTGCACGCGCATCTGCCCGAGGTCGTTGCCGAGCAGATTGCCGAGCGACCGCGCGATCGTCGGATCGGCGCCCGCGCAATGCGCGTAGGCATCGTCGAAACGCGCGCGGGCCTTCATCACCCAGCTTTCGGGATCGGCGTAACCGGGATCGAGCAGCGCCCGCGCGAGCCTCGCCATCAGCGCGGACGCGGTGCGCGCGCTGTCCGGCCCGACACGGTGGAACGGCAGCCACCACGCGAGCAGGCCCGGATAACGCGCGAGCGCGAGGCGTTCGACGCGCGCGTCCTCGATCAGCCCGACCAGCACGGTCTGCAACGGCCGCAACGTGCCGGGTTCGAAGCGCGCGGTGGACCACGTCAGATGCGCGGCCGCGTGCGCGACGCTCGCGAGATCGAGCACGCGCCGCGAGCGACTCGACATCGGCTCGATATCGCCGCGAGGCAGCAGGATCGACTGTTCGGTGACGATCGGAAACGCGGTGTTCGTATGAGGCGCGTCAGCGTTGCCCACATGCGGCAAGTCCGGCTGCCGCCGCAGCGCAGGCGCGACGCTCCACGCGGCGCGCAGATATAGCGTCAGCGAACGCAGCGCGGCATCGTCGGCGACCGTCGATGCGCGGCCCGGCGAAGCGCGAACGAGATCGCTCTTCGACGCCCCCCTAGCCGCCCCGCCCCCGGCCGCAGGCATCGCCGCAACATCGCCCGCGCGAGCGTCACCGGGCCACCCTCCGACACGCGCCGCCATCGCCGCCACCCCGCTACCGGAACGCGCTGTCCACGAGCGCGAGCAGCGCGTCGCGCGCGGCCGCGTCGTCGGTCAGCGGCTGCACGATCGCGATCCGGCAGGCGGCCTTCTCCGCCATCCCGCGCGCGATCAGCGTCGCCGCGTACACCAGCATCCGCGTCGATGCGCCCTCGGGCAGCGCGACGTCGTCCAGCCCGCGCGTGCGCCGCGCGACCGCGACGAGCGTCGCGGCCCGTTCGGCGTCGATGCCGCCTTCATGCGCGACGATCCGCGTTTCGGCGTCCGCGTCGGGCCAGTCGAGGTCGAGCGCGACGAAACGCTGCCGCGTCGACGGCTTCAGGTTCTTCGACACGTGCTGGTAGTGCGGATTGAACGACACCACCAGCATGAAGTCCGGATGCGCGGCGATCAGCTCGCCGCGCCGGTCCACCGGCAGCACGCGGCGCGCATCGGTCAGCGGATGGATCACGACGGTCGTGTCCTGGCGCGCCTCGACCACTTCGTCCAGATAGCAGATCGCACCGTGGCGCACTGCCTGCGTAAGCGGCCCGTCCTGCCAGTAGGTGCCGTTGCCGTCCAGCAGATAACGGCCGACCAGGTCGCTCGCGGTCAGGTCCTCGTGGCACGCGATCGTCACCAGCGGCCGGCCGAGCCGCCACGCGACGTGTTCGACGAGCCGCGTCTTGCCGCAGCCGGTCGGCCCCTTCAGCATCACCGGCAGACGCGCGGCGCTCGCGGCCTCGAAGCATTCGAGTTCGTCGCCGGCCGGTTCGTACCACGGCCGGCTCGCGATCCGCCACGCGTCGAGCGACGTCTGTGCCTGCGCGGCCTGCGTCGCGTGCGGGCGCGTCATGCCGCCCCCTGCTCGTATGCGTGCGCGGCGCGCAGCACGGTCGCGTCGTCGAAGTGGCGGCCGGTCAGCATCAGCCCGACCGGCAGGCCGCCGCTGCGACGGCACGGCACCGAGATCGACGGATGCCCGGTCAGGTCGAACGCCGACGTGTTCGCGCACATGTTCAGCGCCTCGCGCACGAAGGTCCTGCGGTCGGTCTCCTGGTCGGCGAGCAGGGGATGCGCGGTCTGCGGCGTGGTCGGCATCGCGACGAGGTCGTACTGCGCGAACACGCGCTCGTACGCGGCGTTCAGCTGCCGCGCGAGGTTGCGCGCCCGCGCGTAGAACACGCCGTCGTAGTAGTCGGTCATGTACGCGGCGACCAGCACGCCGAGTTTCGCCGTCGGCGAGAAGTCGCCGCCGTGCGTGCGGATGCCGCGTCCCATCGCGGACATCAGGCGCGGGTCGTACACGCCCTTGTTCTGATAGCTGTGATGGCCGGAGTAGAAACTCGCGACGCCGCCCTCGATCGCGACCGCGTTCCACACCGGAATCGCGCTCAGATGCTCGGGCACCGACACGGTCTCGACATGCGCGCCGAGTTTCGCGAGCGCGCTCACCGCTGCTTTCACCGCGTCGTCCACGTCGGGCTGCCCGTGCGCGGAGCCGAAGCCCTCTTCGATCACGGCGATCCGCAGGCCCCGGATGTCGCCGGTCAGCGCCTGCGTGTAGTCGCGCGGTTCGGCCGCGCGCGTCTGGCGCGGGTCCGCCGCGTCGTCGTCGGCGCCGGCGATCACCGACAGCAGCAGCGCCGCGTCGGCGACGGTGCGCGTCATCGGCCCGATGTGGTCGATCGTCAGGTCGAAGCCGACGATGCCGGTATACGGCACGAGCCCGTGCGTCGGCTTGTGCCCGACGATGCCGGACCACGACGACGGAATGCGGATCGACCCGCCCTGGTCGCCGCCGATCGCGAAATCGACGAGCGACGTCGCAACCGCCGCCGCCGACCCGCACGACGAGCCGCCCGCGAGATGCGCGGGATTCGCCGCGTTCAGCGTCGGCCCGTACGCGCTCGTATGGCCGCCGCCGGAGAACGCGAAGTCGTCGGTGTTCAGGATCGCGGTGATGTGCGCGCCTGCGCCGAGCAGGCGGCGCACGATCGTCGCGTCGTGGACCGGCGTGAAGTCGTACAGCAGCCGCGACGCACACGACATCGGAATGCCGGCCACGCAGATGGTGTCCTTCAGGCCGATCGTCCGGCCCGCGAGGCGGCCGTCCGCGCCCGGCAACCGCACCGAACACGCGCGCACGACCGCGTTCAGCGGGTCGTCGGCGCGCGCGGGCCGCTCGCCCGCGATCCGCACCGCCGGCAGCACGTCGCGCGGCGGGTCCGGGTACTGGTCGAGCGTGTCGTACAGCCCGAGGTTTTCGCAGACCAGTTCGTGGAACTGGTCGAGTTCGACTTCAGTCAGGCACAGATGCCGGCTGTCGCTGATGCGTTGCAGGTCGGCTTTCGAAGGACGGCGAAGAGTCACGGATAACCTCGCGATTCGAAGGAGCGCGAAGCGCGCGCGGCGCTCCGCAGGAAAGGCCGTCGAGCGCGCGGGACGCCGCCTCGACGGCCGTGGAAAGGAGTGCGCGCAGCGCGGGCGCGTCGGCGGCGAGGATGCGCGCGAACGCGCCGCAAGCGCCGGGCAGCAGCCCCGCGCCCGCGTAGGCTTGCCGGCCGTCCGCGTGCGCCAGTGCGTGAGCAAGCGCAGCGGCGACTTCGCGCGCCGCGTCGCCGCCGGGCGTCGGCGTCGGCGTCGAGCCGGGTTCGTCGTCTGCCGCGTCCGCGCCGATCAGCACGAACAGGCCGCCATGCGCGGCGAACGGCCGGCCCGCCGCATCGGCCGCATCGGTCACGCCGACCTGGCCCGACGGACCCGGCTCCAGCACGAAGCGGTCGAGCGCGAGCAGCCGGCCGCGCGGATCGTGCACCGCGACCGACGCGTCGAGCCGCGCGAAGGTCGCGCCGCCGCGCGCCGGATCGTGCGTCAGGTACGCGTCCGCGAGCAGCACCGCCGCGCGCGGATGCAGCGTGACGTCGATCGCGCTCGCAAAGCGCGCGCGCGGAAACAGGATCGTCGGTTCCGGCAGCCACGCGACGCGCGCATGCGGATGCGCGTCGATACCGACGTGCGACGCAGCGTGACCGTCGGTCATCGTATGCACGATCGTCGCCGCGGCGGTCTCGATGCGCGCGTGCGCGCCGTCGGCCGCGACAAGCCGCTGCGCGACGCGGTCATGCTCGAACAGCCCGCCCGAGCATGACTGCACGATCACGCGCGCGTCGCCGTCGCGCGCGCCGTCGAGCCGCCGGCCGACATGGAACGGATAACCGGCGCGCTGCCACGCAAGCCACGTACGCCCCGCGCGCGTGCGCTCGAAACGCAGGTCGAGTTGCGGCGCGGCGGGCATCGTGGTGTCGTGCATCGGACGGGTCGCGGACATTCAGCGCGCGTCGAACAGCACGTTGTCGACGATCGCATCGACCACCGCTTCGACGCCTTCGCCGGTCGCGCAGTTCGTCAGCGCGACCGCGCGGCCGTCGCGCACGACGCGGGCCTCGTCGGTCATCCGCGCGAGATTCACGCCGACGTACGGCGCGAGGTCGAACTTGTTGATGACCAGCAGATCGCACGACAGCACGCCGAGCCCGCGCTTGCGCGGTATGTCGTCGCCGGCCGCGACGTCGATCACGAAGATCCAGTAGTCGACCAGATCGAGCGAGAACGACGACGCGAGGTTGTCGCCGCCCGATTCGATCAGCACGAGTTGCAGCCCTGCGTAACGCTCGTCGAGTTCGTCGGCCGCCTGCAGGTTCAGCGTCGGGTCCTCGCGGATCGCGGTGTGCGGACACGCGCCCGTTTCGACCGCGAGCACGCGCGCCGGGTCGATCAGCCCGCTGCGGCGCACGCGCTCCGCGTCCTCGCGCGTGACGAGGTCGTTCGTGATGACGGCGAGGTCGATGCCGCGCGCGGCGAAGCGCGGGATCAACTGCTCGACGAGCCGGGTCTTGCCGGAGCCGACCGGCCCGCCGATGCCGACGCGCGCCGCGCGGCCGGCGCCGGTCGCCGCCGCCTGGACGGCAGGTTCCGCTGCAACGTGATTCATGGTGAGATCCTCATCGGTGAAAACGCGCCTAGCGCAGCATGTAACGGCGGCTCAACGGCACCTCGCGCGCGGGATCGCAGCGGATCACGCGGCCGTCGATCGAGACTTCGAACGTCTGCGGGTTCACGGTGATCGCCGGGCACGCGTCGTTGTGCAGCATGTCGCGCTTCGTCAGCGTGCGGGTGCCGCGCGCGGCGACCAGCCCTCTCGCCAGGCCGAGCCGTTCCTTCAGCCCGTGCTCGATCGCAAGCGGATTCACGAAGTTCACCGCGAGCGAAGAAGGCGCGCGGCCGAACGCGCCCCACTGCGGACGCATCGCGAGCGGTTCGCACGTCATCAGCGACGCGGCCGAATCGCCCATCGCGCCCCACGCGATGAAGCCGCCCTTCACGACCACTTCCGGCTTGATGCCGAAAAACGCGGGCCGCCACAGCACGATGTCCGCGAGCTTGCCCGCTTCGAGCGAGCCGACCGTGTCCGCGATGCCGAACGTGCGCGCGGCGTTGATCGTGTACTTCGCGACGTAGCGGCGGATGCGCTCGTTGTCGCCGCGCGCGGTGCGCTCTTCCGGCAGCCGGCCGCGCTGGTCCTTCATCTTCGACGCAAGCTGCCATGTGCGGCAGATCACTTCGTTGATGCGTCCCATCCCCTGGCTGTCCGAGCCGAGCATCGAAATCGCGCCGAGGTCGTGCAGCACGTCCTCGGCGGAGATCGTCTGCGCGCGGATGCGCGACTCCGCGAACGCGACGTCCTCCGGCACCGCCGGGTTCAGGTGATGGCACACCATGATCATGTCGAGGTGTTCGTCGAACGTGTTCACCGTGTACGGGTTCGTCGGATTCGTCGACGACGGCAGGCAGTTCAGCCGCCCGGCGACGGCGATGATGTCCGGCGCGTGGCCGCCGCCCGCCCCCTCGGTGTGATACATGTGGATCGTGCGGTCCTTCATCGCGGCGACGGTGTCTTCGAGAAAACCGGCCTCGTTCAGCGTGTCGGTGTGCAACTGCACCTGGAAGTCGTATTCGTCCGCGACCGCGAGGCACGTGTCGATCACCGCGGGCATCGCGCCCCAGTCCTCGTGGATCTTCAGGCCGAAGCAGCCGCCGCGAAGCTGGTCGATCAGCGAGCGCGGCTTGCTCGAATTGCCGCGGCCGAGAAAGCCGAAGTTCAGCGGCCACTGCTCGGACGCCTGCATCATGCGGCCGACGTTCCATGCGCCGCCGCAGTCGATGCCGACCGTGATCGGCCCGAGCGAGCCGCCGATCAGCGTCGTGAGCCCCGACGCGAGCGCGTGCTCGCATAGCTGCGCGGAATCGAAGTGCACGTGCACGTCGATGCCGCCCGGCGTCGCGATCAGCCCTTCCGCGTCCTTCACGGTCGTCGCGACGCCGCAGATCAGTTGCGGATGCACGCCGTCCATCACCTGCGGATTGCCGGCCTTGCCGATCGCGACGATGCGCCCGTCCTTGATGCCGATGTCGCCCTTCACGACGCCCAGCACCGGGTCGATCACGGTCGCGTTGCAGATCAGCATGTCGAGCGCGCCGTCCGCGCTGTCGTGGCCGGCCATCAGCCCCATCCCGTCGCGCAGCGTCTTGCCGCCGCCGTGCAGGCATTCGTCGCCATAGACGGTGTAGTCGTGCTCGATCTCCGCGAACAGCGACGTGTCGCCCAGGCGCACCGCGTCGCCGACGGTCGGGCCGAACATCTCCGCATACGCCTTGCGTGTCATCGTGACCATTCACGCTCCCTCGAAACCACGCGACGCGGCGCGCGCGAGCGCCGCATCGCGGCTGCCCGGCGCGTCGAGCGCGCCGTCGGTCAGACCATTGAGGCCATAGATCTCGCGCGTGCCGCCGAACGCGACCAGCGCGACCTCTTTTTCGTCGCCGGGCTCGAAGCGCACCGCGGTGCCGGCCGGAATGTCGAGGCGCATGCCGAACGCGCTCGCACGGTCGAAGCGCAATGCACGGTTCGCCTCGAAAAAATGGAAGTGGCTGCCGACCTGGACTGGCCGGTCGCCGGTGTTCATCACCCGGACCGCGCCGCGCTCGCGGCCCGCGTTCAGTTCGATCACGCCGTCCGCCGCGACGATCTCGCCCGGCACCGGCGCATCGGCGGCCCGTTCGCCCGCACCCGCGCGGATCGGCTGATGCACGGTCACGAGCTTCGTGCCGTCCTCGAACGACGCCTCGACCTGCAGCATCGGCACGAGGTCCGCGACCCCCGGCAACACGTCGTCCTCGGTCAGCAGCGTCGCACCCCATGCGATCAGGTCCGCGACGCTGCGGCCCTCGCGCGCGCCTTCGAGAATCTCGTCGGCGATCAGCGCGACCGCTTCGGGATGGTTCAGCTTCAACCCCTTGTCGCGATGCCGGCGCGCAAGCTGCGCGGCGGTGTAGAGCGTCAGGCGCTCGTATTCGGTCGGTGTCAGCAACATCCGGATGCTCCGTTCGGTTCAGTTCGCGAACAGCCGCGCGTCGTGCGCCGCGTGCCGCAGCGCGGCGATGTCGGCCGCGAAAGTGGTGGACGACAGCGCGGCCGGCTCGGGCGCGTCGCGAGACAGCACGTCCGCGAGCGGCGCGCGCAGCGACGCGAGCACGCGCTGCGCGTCGAGATGGCCGACGAGGCCGAGCCGCACCGCCGCGCTGACCGCGCCGGTGCAGACGGTGTGCGCGGACACCGCGCGCGCGTCGTCGAGGCCGATGCCGAGCGCGCGCCACACGCCGCCCTGCACGGCCGGCAGATGGCCCGGCGACGCGCGTTCCGCGAGCGCGTCGCGCAGCCGCCGCGCGGCGTCGAGACCAAGCCGCGCGTGCACGTCCGCGAGCGTGCGGCCGAGCCGGCGCGAACCGCTGCGCAACGGCTCCGGCAGCGTCATCGCCTCGCACAGCGCATCCGCTTCGCGCCACGCGTCGAGGTCGTCGCCCGCGCGCCACGCGGCGCAGACGATGCCCTGGTCGAAGGTCGCCCAGCGCCGCAGCGCCTGGGTGCGCACGAACGCGGCGAGCGTGCGCGCATCGACGACCAGCGCGTCGCGGCGCAGCGCCTCCAGCCCCCACGAGAACGCCATCGCGCCGCCCGGGAAGAAGCTGTCCGCCTGCTGTAGCGCGGCCAGCGCGCTCGCGTGGTCAGTCATGCGCGTGGCCCGCGTGCGGATGCGGGTGGGCATGCGCATGCGAATGCGGGTGCATCGCGCCGTCGTGCGCGCCCGCTTCGTCCGCGGCGACACGCGCGACCTGCCCGCTGCCGAGTAGCGGCGCGAGCCGTTGCAGGTAGTCGTCCGCGGGGCCTTTGAGCGCGATGTCGAGCTGCGCGCCGGCGAAGCGCACTTCCCAGTGCATGTTGCCCGCGAAGTAGCCGAGTTCGAGCGCGGCGGCCGCGTTGCGCGGCACGATGCGCAGCCACTCGGTGCGCTTCGTGCGGACGACGAGCGCGCCGTCGCCGTCGAGCCGCAGCACCGCGCCGTCGAACAGATGCGTATGCCGGTCGAGCGCGATCCCGCATTCGCGGCCGTGCTCGGTCGTCACGCGCAGCCGGTGGCGGCGGATGTCGTCGGCCGCCAGCGTCACGTAATCGACGCGGCCGCGATGCGCGAGGTCGTGCAGCAGGCTGGCCGTTCGCTCGTCCGATGCGCGGCCGACAATCGACGTATAGGTCGTCACCATCCGTGGGCCTCCGTCGGTGTGTGCGCCGCGTTCAGCGATGCGCGAGGTCGGCGGGGTTCGGGATGCCCGGCACCGGACATTCCTCCGTGCCGGGCGTGCCGCGCGTCAGCGCCTCGACCATCTTGCGCGTGCCTTCCGGATCGTTGACCCACTTCGAGTAGAAGTCGTACGGGCATTCGGCGACGCCGTCCGCCTCCTCGCGCGAATTGATCTTGCCGGTGTAGCCGCGATGCAGCAGCTTGTACAGGTGGTTCTCCGACTGCATGTTCTTGCGCGCGTCGCGAATCAGGCTCGTCGACAGCGCCGCGTACTGGATGCCGTACTCCTCCTCGCCACATTCGCCCAGCGTGCGGCCGTCGAAACCGACGATCGCCGAGTGGCCGAAGTACGAATACACGCCGTCGAAACCCGCCGCGTTCGCGACCGCGACGTACACGTTGTTCGCCCACGCCATCGCCTTCGCCATGATGACCTGCTGCTCTTTCGCGGGGTACATGTAGCCCTGGCAGCGCACGACGAGTTCCGCGCCCTTCATCGCGCAGTCGCGCCAGATTTCCGGATAGTTGCCGTCGTCGCAGATGATGAGGCTGATCTTCAGCCCCTTGGGCCCTTCGGACACGTACGTGCAGTTGCCCGGATACCAGCCCTCGATCGGCACCCACGGCATGATCTTGCGGTACTTCTGCACGATCTCGCCCTGGTCGTTCATCAGGATCAGCGTGTTGTACGGCGCCTTGTTCGGGTGCTCCTCGTGGCGCTCGCCGGTCAGCGAGAACACGCCCCACACGCCCGCGCTGCGGCATGCTTCCGCGAAGATCGCGGTTTCCTCGCCGGGCACCGACGCCGCCGTGTCGTACATCTCCTGCTGGTCGTACATGATCCCGTGCGTGCTGTACTCGGGGAAGATCACGAGGTCCATGCCGGGCAGGCCCGACTTCATTCCCTTCACCATCTCCGCGATCTTGCGCGCGTTCGCGAGCACTTCGGCCTTCGTGTGCAGGCGCGGCATCTTGTAGTTGACGACGGCGACACCGACGGTGTCGCGGCTGCTGGAAATATCGCCGTGTAGCATGGCTGCTCCTTTCGGGGTGGAAAGCGGCGCGCAGCGCGCGCCGCATGAATCAGATCGTCAGGTAACGCATGATCCGGTCGGCGTCGACGTTCTCGCGCCGGTCGGCGTGCACGAAGCGGCCCTTCTCGATGATCAGGAAACGGTCCGCGATGTCGAGCGTGAACGCGAGCACCTGCTCGGACACGATCAGCGCGAAGTTGCGTTCGCGCTTCAGCCGGTTCAGCGCGCGCGCGATGTCCTTGATGATCGACGGCTGGATGCCTTCGGTCGGCTCGTCGAGGATCAGCACCTTCGGCTCGGTCACGAGCGCGCGCGCGATCGCGAGCTGCTGTTGCTGGCCGCCGGACAGGTTGCCGCCGCGCCGCCGGCGCATCTCCCACAGCACCGGGAACGACTCGAACACGTAGTCCGGTATCTTCGGCTTGCGCACGCGGTCCATGCCGGTCAGGATGTTTTCCTCGACGGTGAGGTACGGAAAGATCATCCGTCCCTGCGGCACGAAGCCGAACCCGGCCGCGACGCGCTCGTAACTGCGGGTGCCGGCGAGATCGGCGCCGTTCAGCACGATGCGGCCGCTGCGCGTCGGGATCATGCCGATCAGCGACTTCAGCAGCGTCGTCTTGCCCATGCCGTTGCGGCCCATCACCGCGACGGTCTCGCCGGCCGCCAGTTCGAAGCCGACGTCGTGCAGCACGTGGCTCTCGCCGTAATACACATTCAGGTCTTCGATCGACAGCATCGTCAGTGCCCCAGATAAACTTCGATCACGCGCGGGTCGTTCTGCACGTTGTCCATCGTGCCTTCCGCGAGCTTCTTCCCTTGATGCAGCACCGTGACCTTGTGCGCGACGGACTTCACGAACTCCATGTCGTGCTCGATCACGACGACCGAGCGGCCCGCAGCGATCCGCCGCAGCAGCGCGCCGGTCTGCTCGCGTTCCTTCGCGCTCATGCCGGCGACCGGCTCGTCGAGCAGCAGCAGGTCGGGCTTCTGCATCAGCAGCATGCCGATTTCGAGCCACTGCTTCTGTCCGTGCGACAGCAGCCCCGCCTTGCGGTCCCGGTGCTCGGCCAGGAAGATCGTGTCGGCGATCTCGTCGATCGCGGCGCGCACCTGCGCGTCGCGGCGGAAGAACAGGCAGCCGACCACGTCGCGCTGCTTCGGATACGAGATTTCGAGGTTCTCGGCGACGGTCAGGTCTTCGTACACGAGCGGGTTCTGGAACTTGCGTCCGACGCCCGCGCGCGTGATCTGGTATTCGAGCATCCGTTCGAGGTTCAGCCCGTTGAACACGATCGTGCCGTAGCTCGGTTTCGTCTTTCCGCAGATCATGTCGAGCAGCGTCGTCTTGCCCGCGCCGTTCGGCCCGATCACGACGTGCAGCTCGTTTTCCTCGACATAGAAGTTCAGGTCGTCGATCGCCTTGAAGCCGTCGAACGACACGGTCAGGTTCTCGACGGAAAGGATCATCTGTCCCATCTCACGCCTCCCGCTTCGGATCGAGGCGTTCGAGCACGCCCGCGAGGCCTTTCGGCAGGAACATCGGCACGACGATGAACAGCGCGCCGATCAGGTACAGCCACACGCCGACGAACTGCTCGGACAGGTAACTTTTCGCCGCGCCGACCAGGATCGCGCCGTACACCGCGCCGACGAGCGACAGGCGGCCGCCGACCGCCGCGTAGATCACCATCTCGATCGACGGCACGATCCCGCACACCGACGGCGACGCGAAGCCAACCTGCAGCGTGAACATCGCGCCGCCGATCGACGCAAAGAGCGCGGCGACCGCGAAGACGAAACCCTTGAACAGCGCCGGGTCGTAGCCGGAGAAGCGGATGCGGTCCTCGCGGTCGCGGATCGCGATCAGCACCTTGCCGAGCCGGCTTTTCAGAATGAAGCGGCCCGCGAGGATCGTCGCGATCAGCAGGCATGCGCTCACGTAATACAGCACGTACACGGCGGTGTCGCTCTGCACGCTGCGGCCCATGAAGGTCGGCAGGTTCGTGATGCCGTTGATGCCGCCGGTGTAACCCTGCTGGCCGATGATGACGATCGTCATGATCGACGCGAGCGCGAGCGTGACGATCGAGAAATACACGCCGCCCACGCGCTTGCGGAAGTTCGCATACGCGAGCACGAACGCGAGCAGCGTCGGCACGATCACGATCGCGGGCAGCGCGAACCATGCGTGCTCGAACGGCGCCCACCACCACGGCAGCGTGTCGATGCTGTTCCACGTCATGAAGTCCGGCACCGGCGGGCCGCCGTTGCCGAACACGGCGGCGGCCGGGTCGGCGGCGGTCGCTTCGAGCTTCATGTACATCGCCATCATGTAGCTGCCGAGCCCGAAGAAGATGCCCTGCCCGAGGCTCAGGATGCCGCCGTACCCCCACGTGAGCACGAGGCCGACCGCGCAGAATGCGAAGCTCAGGTACTTGCCGAACAGCCCGATGCGAAACGAGCCGAACACGAGCGGAATCGCGACCAGCAGCAGCAGCGCGAGCAGGGCGAGCGACAGGCGCCCGTCGAACAGCAGCGACTGCCACGCGCGCGGGGCTCGCACCTCGGCTGCGCCGGCCGCATCGTCCCGTTGCGACGAGGAAAGCGGAAGTTCTTTCATGGTTAGCGTCGAACCTTCAGTGCGAAGAGGCCGTTGGGACGGAAATACAGCACGACGATCACGAGCAGCAGGATCGACGCCTTCGCCATCGACCCGCTCAGGAACAGTTCGAACATCGACTGCAACTGGCCGATCGTGAACGCGGACAGGAACGTGCCGACGAGGCTTTCGATGCCGCCGAACACGACGACGACGAACGTGTCGACGATGTATTGCTGCCCGGTGCCGGGACCGGTCGACGCGATCATCGTCAGCGCGCTGCCCGCGATGCCGGCAAGACCGCAGCCGACCGCGAACGTGACGGCATCGACGCGTTCGGTGTTGATGCCGGCCGCGCCGGCCATCGCCCGGTTCTGCATCACCGAGCGGATGCGCAGACCCCAGCGGCTGCGGAACAGGAACAGCCACACGCCGAGCGCGACGACGAGCGTGAGCCCGATGATGAACACGCGCGCGAGCGGAATCGCGATGCCGGGCGTCACGTTCCATGCGCCTTGCAGCCAGCTCACGGTCGGCACGCTGACGTCGATCGGGCCGAACACCTGGCGGAACAGTTGTTGCAGCACGAGCGACAACCCCCATGTCGCGAGCATCGTGTCGAGCGGCCGCTTGTAGAGGAAGCGGATCATCGCGCGTTCGAGCACGAGGCCGGCCGCGCTCGTCGCGACGAACGCGGCGACGATGCCCACGATGAAATACGCGCCCATCAGCGAAGGCAGATAACGGCTGAACACCACCGACGTCAGATACGTGGTGTACGCGCCGAGCGCCATCAGCTCGCCGTGCGCCATGTTGATCACGCCCATCAGGCCGAACACGATCGCAAGGCCGATCGCCATCAGCGCGAGCACCGTGAACAGCGACAGGCCGTTGAACACCTGGGTCAGAAAGGTATCGAGAGTCATCGTTTCCTCATTGCCGCGACGCCGCCCGCAACGCCGGGCGGCCACCGTCGTGCGCCGGCGCGCGGCCGGCGGCAGGCATCACAGTTTCGGGAACGGATTCGGTTCGATCAGCGGCGACTCGTACACGATGTCCACCTGCCCGTCCGGGCGGAACGCGCCGATGCGCGCGTGTTTCCACAGGTGATGGTTGGTCGCGTGGAAATGCACGTTGCCTTCCGGCGCATCCCAGCCCAGGTTCGACGAGGCGGCGACCACCTTCGGCACGTCGAAGCTCTTCGCCTTCTCGGCCGCGAGCTTCCACAGGTACACGGACGTGTAGGCAGCTTCCATCGTGTCGCCGATCACGCGGTCCGCGCCGTAGCGCGACTTGAACGCGGCGACGAACCTGTCGTTCTGCGGATTCTTCACGCTCTGGAAGTAGCCCATGCACGACAGCACGCCGACGAGGTTGTCCGGGCCGATGCCGATCGCCTCTTCTTCCGTGACCGCGAGCGCCATGATCGGCTGGTTCTTGCCGTTGATGCCGACCGAGTTCAACTGCTTGTAGAACGCAACGTTCGAGCCGCCGACGATCGTCGACAGGATCACGTCCGGCTTCGCGGCCTTGATCTTGTTGATGACCGACGAGAACTCGACCGTGCCGAGCGGGAAATAATCCTCGCCGACGACGGTGCCGCCCGCCTTCGCGATGGTCGGATGCGCGATCCGATTGGTCGTGCGCGGCCAGATGTAGTCGGAGCCGATCAGATAGAACTTCTTGCCCTTGTTCTTCGCGAGCCAGTTCACCGCCGGGATCACCGACTGGGTCGCTTCCTGGCCCGTGTACATGATGTTCTTCGACATCTCCAGGCCTTCGTAGTACGTCGGGTAATAGAGCAGCCCGTTATAACGCTCGAACACCGGCAGCACCGCCTTGCGCGACGCGGACGTGTAGCAGCCGAACACCGTCGCGACCTTGTCGCTTTCGAGCAGCTTCTGCGCCTTCTCCGCGAAGGTCGGCCAGTCGCTCGCGCCGTCCTCGACGATCGGCTGGATCGGCCGGCCGAGCACGCCGCCCGATGCGTTGATCTCGTCGATCGCAAGCTTCTCCGCATCGACGACGTGCGCCTCGGCAATCGCGACGGTGCCCGTCAGCGAGTGCAGGATGCCGACCTTCACCGGGTCGGCGGCGGATGCCGCGCGCGAGCCCAGCATCATCGTCGTGGGCAGCGCGGTGGCTGCGGCACTTGCAAGCGCGGTCTTCAAAAAATCGCGTCGGGTGTTCTTCATGGCGCCTTTCTCAAAAGTTGAAGACAAAAAAAAGCCCGGCAGCCAGGGCAGACCTGGACTGTCGGGCTTTTTTGGCCGGTGCCGCACAAGACGCCTTTGTCTCGCACGACGAAATTCATTAGGATCGAGGGTGCAGCTCTGAACCTCCACGCTCGATCACGCGCAGTGCAATGCAAGAGCCATGCCATTGGTAGAACGAAACGCGCCGCCCATCAGCCCATCGCGTCGCAATGCCTTTTGGCTGGGTACATTAGTGGCAGCCCGCACAACGTGATCGCAGTCCCGCACGCATCGAACCGCGCGACGTTCGCGTCCCCCACTCTGGGGTGACGGCGCACGAAGCCGGTGCATCGACGCGCTGCATGCACAATGTGCGCGCTGGCGAAACCGAATCCGATACCCGCACGACGCGGGTCTGAATCAGGCATTCAACATGACTTCATCGTCCAGCGACCCCATCAAGATCGGCGTGCTGTTTTCCTCGTCGGGCGTGACATCCGCAATCGAGCTGTCGCAGCAGCGCGCGACGATTCTTGCCGCGGAGGAGATCAACGACGCGGGCGGCATCGACGGCCGCGAACTGCAACTGGTGCTGCGCGACCCCGCCTCGACGCCCGCGCGTTACGCGACGCTGATCGAGCAACTGATCGTCGACGAGCAGATCCGCGTGGTGATGGGCTGCTACATGTCGAGCACGCGCAAGGCGGTGATGCCGCTCGTCGAGCGGCACAACGCGCTGCTGTTCTATCCGACGCTTTACGAAGGATTCGAGTACAGCCGCAACGTGATCTACACCGGCGCGGCGCCGAACCAGAACAGCCTGCCGCTCGCGGACTACATGCTCACGCACTTCGGCTCGCGCGTGTTCATGGTCGGCTCTGACTACCTGTATCCGTACGAATCGAACCGCATCATGAGCGACCTCGTCTACGAGCGCGGCGGCGAAAAGCTCGCGGAGGTGTATCTGCCGCTCGACGCGGACTGGGACAGCTACCTCGCGGTCGCGAAGCGGATCGCGGCGCAGGCGCCGGACTTCGTGTTCTCGACGGTGGTCGGCACCGGCATCGCGCATCTGTATCGCGCGTTCGCGGAAGTCGGCCTCGATCCGTACCGCACGCCGATCGGCAGCCTGACGACGAGCGAGACCGAAGTCGCCGCGATGGACGCCGCGCTCGGCGAAGGCCACCTCACCGCGGCGACCTACTTCCAGTCGGTCGACAACCCGGTGAACCGGCGCTGCCTTGCGAACTATCACCGCCGCTTCGGCGACCATCACGTGACCGACATGTGCTGGGAAGCCGCGTACTTCCAGATGCACGTGCTCGCGAACGCGATGCGCCAGTGCGGCGGCGACGACGTGAACGCGCTGCTGAACACGCTGCCGGGCCTCGAACTGGATGCGCCGCAGGGCCGCGTGCGCATCGACGAGCACAACCACCATACGTATCTGCATCCGCGCATCGGACGGCTCGACCGGCGCGGGCAGTTCGAGATCGTCAGCGAGGCGAGCGGCTGGACGCGCGCCGACCCGTTCGTGATTTCCCATTCGCTGGTCGAGCCGCCGGGCCTCGCCAGCCCGGCCGCCGAGGTGCAGCGATGAAGCAGAGAAGCTCGTCGCGCACGCCGCAGGCGTTACGCGACATCCGGTCGATGAACGTGGTCGCGATCCATCCGCAGGACCAGGACGGCGACGAACTGCTCGCGCAGTTGCGCCGCATCGGCTGCAAGGTGCAGATGGTGTGGCCCGCGCAGGACAGCCTGCCCGAGGCGACCGACATCGTGTTTCTCGCGGTGCGGCCCGAGACGCTGTGCACGACGCTGCCGTGGCTCGACGCGCGCGGCGCGCCGCCGGTGATTCCGGTCGTCGCGTACGAGAACCCGATCATCATCGAGGCGGTGATGCAGCTGGGCGCGTATTGCGTGGTGCCGTCGCCGGTGCGCTCGTTCGGGTTGCTGACCGCGATCGCGGTGACGCTGAACCAGCATCGCAACCGGCAGACGATGGAGCGTTACGTGCGCCGCGTCGAGGAGAAACTCGCGGAGCAGCGGCAGATCCAGCGCGCGAAGACCATCCTGATGGAAACGCGCAGTCTGTCCGAGCGCGACGCGTACGAACTGCTGCGCTCGCAGGCGATGACGAAACGCGAGCCGATCGAGTCGATCGCCGATGCGATCATCAAGGCGCATGAGGTGTTGGGGTTCAGGTAGCTGAGTGCGTGGGCTGCTGTGGACCTACGCGACAGGTACCCGGCGCTGGGAGCCGTTGCGCTGTGGCGGCGCGTTGCCTGCTACCATCGAAAGCACTGCGCCTGAGGACTGCCCTGAAAGGCGTTACCCTCGCGATCCCCGTTCGCCATGCCCCTGCTGAAGTTCTTCGAGCCGTGGGAGCCGTCGCCGGTTCTCGTCGTCATCTTCGTCGCGGCCGCGGTGCTGTTCGCACGCGGCACGCGCCGCGTGCCGGTCAAGGTCGGTTTTGCGCGCCAGGCGATGTTCTGGACCGGCCTCGCGTTGCTGTATGTCGCGATGCATACGCGCGTCGATTATTACGCCGAGCATCAGTTTTTCGTGCATCGGCTTCAACATCTGGTGCTGCATCACCTCGGGCCGTTCGTGCTGATGGGCGCGTATCCGGCGAGCGTGCTGCGCGCCGGCCTGCCGCTCGCGTGGCGGCGCGCGCTGCGGCGCTGGGAACAAAGCGCGACGGGACGCGCAATCGCGGCGGTCGTGCTGAACCCCGCGTTCATTTCGGTCGCGTTCGTCGTGTCGGTCGTGTTCTGGCTCATTCCGTCGGTGCAGTTCGTCGCGATGCTCGACTGGCGCATCTATACGTTCATGAACTGGTCGGTCGCGGCGAGCGGGCTGCTGTACTGGTCGATGCTGCTCGACCGTCGGCCGTCGCCGCCGAGCCGCACGCGGCCCGGACTGCGCGTGCTGTCGCCGGTAATCACGATGACGCCGCAGATTCTGGTCGGCGCGATCATCACGTTTTCGGCGCGCGACCTGTATCCGGTGTTCACGCTGTGCGGGCGCGCGTTCACGTCGGTGCCGGTCGCGCTCGACCAGAGCCTCGGCGGGCTGATCATGTGGGTGCCCGCCGGCGTGATCGAGGCGATCGGCGCAATGATCGCGCTGCGGAACCTGATGCGGATTTCGACGCTGCCGGGACGGGTGGTCCGGAAGGCGCGGCGGAAGGGGTTTGGCGCGCGGGCGGTGCCGCAAAGGTAGCCGCTCTGCTTCGCGCTTTTCTTCTCCTGAGGTTTTGTCCTCTTTCGTGCCGGTGGCCGGATAGGTCACCGGACCGCGGCGTGCTCCGGACCGGAAGCGTGTTCGGGCTTTTCTTTTGCGCGGTGGCGGTCCCGATGGTTTGTTTCGATGGGGACCCTGGGCATGGGCAATGCGGGACCACGCGTCTTTCCACGTTTTGCATCGGTTCGGCGTCGCGGCTTGTCATAAGCGCGTTGTCTCCGGGCCGATCATGGAGGACCGCGATGAACATCCGTTTTGCAGGAATGGCGCTGCTGGCAGCCCTGTCGGTTTCGGCCGGAACGGCGCGCGCTGACGATATCCCATCACCGTGTACCGCACTGAAGCACATCGTCGCCGCCCGGCAGGACGGCTTCGGCGCACTGACTCCGGCCGACGGCCGGGGCGTTTCAGAACCGTACGGCAGCGATCCGCGTTGCTCGGCCGGACGCGGCTCGTACCAGTGCGAGTGGACGCCGCATCAAGATGCGGGAACCGCGACGGATGCGCTGGAAGGCGTGGCGGCGGACATCGCATCGTGCCTGCCGGACGCGACCCACGACGTCAATTCGCCTTCCCGGCAGCATTTCTATCTGGGTGAGCGAGGTAACCGGACGCAGATCACGGCGACGACTATTGGCGCAGGCCGGGTCAGGCTGACGGTTTCAGGTAACTAGTTTTGTGGGAAGGGCCGGGAGCCGGAAGCGGGAGGCGCTGTCGGGGCGGCTAATGGTAACCGGCTATGGTGTCTGGGATCGGCGCGATTGCCGTTGAGACCCTGAGGTCACTTTTTGGTTGGACGGCGGAGGATTCAAACTGGTGTTGCGATGCAGAAACGGGGGTTCAGGTCGGCTGGCTGGCGCGGCAAACGGTGTTGACGTGAACTGGGCGGTGCTGAAGATCCCATAGACAGAGACCTTCGATGGTCACTCGATCCCATAAATGGCCACCTTCTAGTTTGCATTCTTTAAAAATCAACTGGTTATCTTATGAACCCGATGTAGTGTCTCAGGATTGGGCTGTGAATTGTGCTGCCGAAGCGCACCCAGAGACGCCTTTTGCCATCAAGGTATCCATCTATGGGAGCTATGTTGGCGAAATCCTGGATCGTTAGGGTTCCGGTTTTGGGGGGACATCTTTTTCCAAAGACACAGGTTTTAGTGTTTACCTTAACGCTTTAAACCCTTTAGTAAACCTTTAGCAGCGGCAATGCCTTACCCAGCAAGGGTTTGCGGGCGATATGGTGACGGGTTCTGGGACTTGGGAGCCGGCTTATGGGAGCTGAGGGTTGTGGATATGGGAACTGGGTGCCCGTCGTTGGGAGAAATGGGCGGTGGATATGGGGGAAAGGTGCCTCTCCATGGGAGAAAAGCGCTGTACCGCGTTGAGGTAGCCATTTATGGGAGCATTCGAAGGTCACCTGTTATGGTGTCTGCGCCGTGAGTGAGTGGTTGCTCCGGTACCTTTTCCAGCGGCTGCTTTCCCCATAAAGGTATCCATTTATGGGGCCTTCAGAAGGTAACCGGTTGTGGGTGCGTTCTGAAGAACAGGGGCGCTTGCTGCGCGCCGATTCGAGGCCCTGTCATAACCGCAACGCAAGCCTGGATGGGGTTTTGTGGCTCCTTCGAGGTAACTGGTTATGGGGGCGGCTCAAGGTAACCGATTATGGTTTCTTTGTCCGCTGGAGCTGTGCACTCCCCCGTGACCGGCCTGGGGAGTGAGGTAGCCGGTTATGGGATGGTCCTTAGGTAGCCATCAGTGGGATCTGTCCTGTTGGCTGAGCCGTGGGGGCGGCTCGATCCGAACTCCTGATTTCTTCCTATAGACGGTTACCTTTGGCGAGTCACGCTCTCGTAAGTGTGAACTCACTTTCGCTGGAAAGGTTGCTGGTTATGGGTACCCGGCACTTGAAGGGCAAAGGTCGCCGTTTATGGGAGCTATTTGGGTTCGATGTCCGTTCGTGGGCCAAAGGTGTCTGGTTTTGGGATCGTCGATCCGGCCGGATCTCGTGGAGGGGGGCCGCTCGTCGACATGCATCATCGGACGATCAGGATTTTCGGTAACGCCCGATAGGTCACCGGATTGGCGCGGCGGAACGGCAACGGACGGTTGAGTCACCGGGGCCGTTGGTATACAGTTACCTGTTGATTAGGTTCCCTTTTAATTGTGGGCGACATGGCTAGAAAGAAGGCGGATGCCGGCGATGCGGAAAAACAAGGAGCACTCGTCTTCCAGCAGGGCCAGCCGCCCGACCTGTTTCGCAAGGCCGTCCCCGCGATTCATATCGCGCCGAAGTCCGGGTCGATCAGCCTGCAACAGCGGAAGATGTTCAGCTCGCTGATCAAGAACGCGATCCGGCAAGACTCGCTGGAACCCGGGCGCTCGTCGTTCGAGATCACCATCTCGGCGCTGTCCCAGGACGTGGACCTGAACAGCAACAACACCGAGTACGTGAAAGAGACGATCAATTCGCTGATCAGCACCGTCGTCAACTGGGACTATCTCACGCAGGACAAGCGCAGCATCTGGAAGGCGTCCGGCCTTCTCGCCGGCGCCGAACTCGAACGGTCGGTGCTGCGCTATACGTTCTCGGAACAGATCCGCGGCGAACTGCTGAATCCCGAGATCTACGCGATGATCGATATGCGGATCACGCGTCAATTCCGTAAGGCTCATTCGCTTGCGCTGTGGGAAAACGTCGTTCGTTATGAGGCGGTCGGGATGACCGCGCGTTTTCCGCTCGCGACGCTGCGCGATCTGATTCTCGGGCAGGATACGTCCGCCCAGTCGTACAAGCTCTACAAGCAGTTCAAGAGCCGGGTGCTCGTGCCCTGCATCAAGGAGGTCAACGAGATTTCGGATCACCTCTTCGAGTTGATCGAGCACAAGGTTGGCCGGTCGGTGGTGGGCATCCAGTTCCGTGTGACGCGCAAGCCGGAAACCGATCCGTCGAAGGAGATGCGCGGCAACGAGAGCCTGCTGATCGCCGAGATGGCGAAGTTCAGCATTCCGGTATCCGAGGCGCGTCGCCTGTTGAAACAATACGGCGAAGAAAAGATCCGGACGGCGGTGGCCTATACGGCCGCGCGGGTCGCGCAGAAGAATGCCGCCCCGCTCGCCAATATCGCTGCGTATTTCCGCAAGGCGGTGATGCAGGGTTACCAACTGCCTGGTGCGGCTGCGGTCGGCGGCGGTGTGACGGCCGAGGCGCCCCGTGCGCGGGAAAGTCAGGATCAGGTGAAGGACCGCTACATCGCCGCGAAGATGGCCGACGCACGCGGGTATTTCAACGAACTCGAATACGACGATCAGACGGCGTTGATCAAGCGATACAACGACTCGGTCGGGATGGACAAGCTCAAGGTATCGACGTCGAAGGTGCCGACGAAGATGGCATCGACCAATTTTTTCCGTTGGCTCGTGCTGGATACCTGGGGGCAGCCGACCGCTGCCGATCTGCTCGAATTCCTGTTGAGTGGTCAGCAGCCGGTGACGTCGGGTGAAGGTTCGGTGTCCGGGGACATTGATCTCGCGATCAAGTCGCGGCCGAATTGAGCGGTGGCGCTTCTGACGCGCTAATTTCTGATTGTCGGGTATTTTCAGACTGGATTTCCGGAATCAAATCACGATAAATTTGATATAAATATCAACGTGATTTTAGAGGCCGATTTTCGGTTGATGGCCAATATGAACAATCCCCAACATCTTCTCAAACGCCCTTCTGGGCATTTGCAATACTAAAAGACCGCGCCGGTAGCTCAGCGCCCCTGTCAACGTGGTTTCGCGCGATAGGTCGTTGGGAGCAATGCAACGGAAATTCGCTACCCGGTAGCCGCTGAGAGATCTGCTGTTCTCCACGTGGAGAATCCGGTCTTCGAAAATGCGGATCCCTCACCTCTCAGACGATCTCCACGTGGAGATTTCCCCCGCCGCGCCTCAGACATACATTCATCCACCTCTTAGCTCTCATTTCGCCACCATTCAATCCCTCGATCGACTAACGTGCTACCGAAGGTTGCACTAAGGCCACATAAATTGGCGATGAACCTAGAATTTACTTAAACTTGCCGCTAGACTCCGTCGTGTTGCCTGCGACTCTCCACGTGGAGAGTCGCTCGTGGTGAGCACGATTCAGCATGGAGAGCGTATGGGACTGGTAATCGCGGTTGCGAATCAGAAAGGCGGCGTCGGCAAGACGACTACGACCATGAATCTGGCAGGGGCATTTCAGACCGAGGGATATAAGGTCTATGTCGCCGACGCTGACGGCCAGCAATCATGTATGAGCTGGTGTGCCGCTGCCGGTCCGGAAACACCTCTGCCATTCCGTGTCGGCAGCATTCATCGGCTCGACAAGATGATCGGCCCGGAAATCGCGGCATTGGCCAATGACTACGATGTCGTCCTCGTAGATTGCCCACCCAATATCAGCGATCTGACGACCGCGCGTGTGCTTGCTGTCGCTGACGCAACCATTATCCCTACCGACGCATCTCCGATCGATATCTGGAGCAGTGAAGGGATGATCGAGTTGGTCGAGCGCACCCGCGTATCCAATCCGGCTGGTAAATTCGCTATTTTGTTGAATAAATCTAATTCGAAAACGCTGTTGCACACCCAGATGAGCGCCATCCTCGCCGAGAGCAACGTCCGGCTGCTTTCGGCGACGGTCAAGCAGCGCGAGTTATATCGGCAGACCGCCGCGCTCGGGCGCACGGTATTCGACGTCCGCGGTGTCCGCGGCACGAAGGTGGCGCGCGACGAGATTACCTCTGTCTACAACGAAATACTCGCACTCGTCCAGGAAGAGGAGATCGCCGATGGCAACTAAGCTCAATTTCACCAGCAAGGTCAGAGCCGGGATGGCGGTGGAGCGGGTTTCCGCCGGTGAGCGTCTCGCCGAGAGCGACGTCGTCGGCCAGGCGCTGCGCGACGCGGCGCCGGTTGTCGTGACTGACGCGTCGGTCGAATCGATCGCGCCGCAGCGTATCCGCAAAATTCCGATTGGCGATGTCGTCTCTAATCCGTACAACCCGCGCGCGTTCTACAGCGCGGAAACGATCGACGAACTCGCGAACAGCTTCGCGCAGCAAGGCCAGATCACGCCGATCCAGGTCACACGCCTGCCGGAGTTTCCGGACAAATACGTGATCGTCGACGGCGAGCGCCGCGTTCGGGCCGCGAAATCGCGCGGCGACAAGTTCATCGACGCCGATCTGAAAGACGGTCTCGACAATCAGAAGCTCTACCTGCGCGCCTATCACGCGAACAAGGAACGCGAAGAGCAGACCGTGTTCGATGACGCGCTCGCCTGGAAAAAACTGCTCGACGACCGCGTTTATGTCGATCAGGTGGAACTAGGCGTTGCGGTAGGGCAGGACCCGAAGCACATCAGCAAGGTCATCGCGCTGACGTCGCTGCCGCCGTTCCTGCTCCAGCGGATGGCGCAGTTCAGCAAGGCGGTTGGGCTCGGCCACGCGTACAACATCAAACTGATCCTCGATCGCGCGGGCATCAAGGTGGCCGAACACTGGTTGCAGCAGGTGATCGACGGGAAAGCGAGCGTGCGCAAGCTCGAAGCGGCGGCGTCCGCCGAGGCGGGCGCGCGGAGCGTCGGTCCGCGGCGGACGCACTATCAGTCGCGGGTCCAGTTCAATCGTCCGGACGGCGTCGCGCTGGGTGAGCTGAAGCTGTTCGGTGACGGCCGGGCCGAATTGAGCCTGAAGGGTATTTCTCCCGCCGACCAGCAGAAGCTCGCGGAGCGGGTAAAGACCGTGATCGACCAGTGGGCCGCGGAGCTTCACGCGCCGCAGAGCGATGTAGCGTCTTGAGCGGCAAGAGCCGGGTCAGCGGAGTATCAGCGTGCATCGCCCGTCGCAACGAAATGGCTGTGACGGGCCGCGAGAACCCGCTGGCAGGCAAAGAACCCCTGCATAGGTCAGGTAGCGCCGGGTAGGACGTTCTGCCAAAAGTCGGGGAGGGCGGTTATGAGTGGCGGTCCCGCTACCGAACGGACGCATGGGCATCAATCAGATGCCGGCCCGCATGAAAGCGGGTGCCGGATATAGTGAAAACGGCGAGCCATCAGGCTCGCCGTTTCCTTTTCCAGCGGGGCAAACAGCGCGTCTAATAGGGTCGTGTGAAACATCCTGCATCAGAACGAAAAATCACTGTTTAATCAATAAAAACAAGGGGTTGAGAAATAAATCCTAGAATGTTTCACGGTTCTCCGCACTGCAAGTGAGCCAAATGCGAGCCAGAACCCCATCATGACCTCACATGTATCTCCGTCGCGCCTGAATGTATTAAAAATAACGTAAAAAATAAAAATCGATACAGTCGGGGCGAGCATCCCCAAAAAACCACCCTCAATGAAACTGCCGGCCCACGTATTCGATATGCGCAAGCATTGCCTGCTGTGCCGCATCGGCATTCCCGTCCCGAATCGCGTCATAGATCGACTCGTGCTGCCGCAACCGGCTCAACGACTGCGCGGGCGCATTCGCATTGTTCAGCGTCGCATCGTACGTATTGCGCGCGATGTGATCGCGCAGCACCGCAATCACGCTTCCGTAAAACTGATCGAGCATCTGGTTGTGTGAGGCTGCGGTGAGCGTCGCGTGAAATTCCGCGTCGGCGCGCGCCTCGGCGTCCACGTCGGCGTCGGACACCGCGTCGCGCATCCGGCAAAGAATCCGTTCGAGCGCCCGATGTTCGTCGTGCGTCGCCCGATGCGCGGCGAAACGCGCGGCCGCGCATTCGAACACCATCCGGAACTCCAGCGTCTCGTCGCGCAGCGGCGGGCTCTCAGAGATCAGTTGCAGCCACGGCGCGGCGATGCCAGTCGGCCGCCGTCGCGCGACATACACGCCGCTGCCCGGCCGCGTCTCCAGCAATCCCTTGCTGACGAGGCGCTGGATCGCCTCGCGCACCGTCGAGCGCGATACCGCGAGCGTGGTCGCCAACGCTCGCTCCGCTGGCAGCCGGGTGTCGACGGTCCATTCGCCGCGAAGAATGCCTTCTTCGAGTTGCCGCAGCGTGCGGGTCAGCACGCTGCGCGTATTCGAACCGCTGTCCATTGCGTCCGTACTCCAGGAATTGGTCCGGCCAATTTGCGGCCGTATCGGGAGGTCCGCATGATGGCTCCGCATCAGGGCCAACGTCGGCGCGGAGTCCGCCCGATTGGCCGCATACAGCAACCATCTTGCATGGGATCGGGCAGGCGCTGAAGCGCCAACTCCGGTCGATAGCTTTGCATGGGACCAGAGCAGGCGCTAAAGCGCCAACTCTGGTCGACAGCTTTGCATGGGACCAGAGCAGGCGCTAAAGCGCCAACTCTGGTCGACAGCTTTGCATGGGACCAGAGCAGGCGCTAAAGCGCCAACTCTGGTCGACAGCTTTGCATGGGACCAGAGCAGGCGCTAAAGCGCCAACTCTGGTCGACAGCTTTGCATGGGACCAGAGTAAGCGCTAAAGCGCCAACTCTGGTCGACAGCTTTGCATGGGACCAGAGTAAGCGCTAAAGCGCCAACTCTGGTCGACACATAGGAGACGGAATGATGGAACAGGTTTCGCTGGTAATCAAACTCCACGAAAACGACGACGTCGCAATCGCGCGCGGTGCAATCCCGGCCGGCGCCGTCATCGACGAACTCGGCGGTCTCGTCGTCATCGACGACATCCCCGCCGCGCACAAGGTCGCGATCCGCGACGTCGCGCAGGGCGCGCCGGTGCGCCGCTACGGACAGATCATCGGCTTCGCGACGCAACCGATCCGCGCAGGCCAGCACGTGCACGTGCAGAACGTGTCGATCGGCGACTTCGACCGCGACTACGCGTTCGGCGAGGACGTAAGGCCGGTCGAGCCGGCGAACGCGCCGCTCACGTTCGACGGCTTCCGCCGCGCGGACGGCCGCGTCGCGACGCGCAACTACATCGGCGTAATCAGCACGGTGAACTGCTCGGCAACCGTGACCAAGCTGGTGTCGCAGCACTTCTCCACGCCGGGCGCGCTCGACGCGTACCCGAACGTCGACGGCATCGTGCCGATCACGCACAGCTTCGGCTGCTGCATCGACCACCACGGTGAAGGCATCCACCAACTGCGCCGCACGATCGGCGGTTACGTGAAGCATCCGAACTTCGCGGGCGTCGTGATCATCGGGCTCGGCTGCGAGGCGAACCAGATGGGCGCGATGTTCATCGCGGAAGGCGTCGAGCCGGGGCCGCTGCTCGTGCCGCTCGTGATGCAGGAGGAGGGCGGCACGCAAAAGACCGTCGATGCGGCGATCGCCGCCGTCGACAAGATGCTGCCCATCGCGAACCAGGCGGTCCGCGAGCCGCTGCCGGTGTCGCACCTGAACATCGCGCTGCAATGCGGCGGTTCGGACGGCTACTCGGGCATCACCGCCAACCCGGCGCTCGGCGCGGCGGTCGATCTGCTGGTCCAGCACGGCGGCACCGCGATTCTGTCCGAGACGCCGGAAATCTACGGCGCCGAGCATCTGCTGACGCGCCGCGCGATCCGGCCGGAAGTCGGCGAGAAGATCGTCGAGCGCATCCACTGGTGGGAAGGTTATGCGGAGCGCGAGAAGGGCAGCATCGACAACAATCCGACGCCGGGCAACAAGGCGGGCGGCCTGACGACGATCCTCGAAAAGTCGCTCGGCGCGGTCGCGAAAAGCGGCTCGACGCCGCTGATGGGCGTCTACCGCTACGCGGAACCGGTCGACACGCACGGCCTCGTGTTCATGGACGCGCCGGGTTACGACCCGATGGGCGCGACCGGCCAGATCGCGAGCGGCGCGAATCTCGTCGTGTTCACGACCGGCCGCGGCTCGTGCTTCGGCGCGAAACCCGCGCCGTCGATCAAGGTCGCGACGAACACGAAGATGTACCAGCGGATGGTCGACGACATGGACATCAACTGCGGCGAGATCATGGACGGCACCGCGTCGGTCGAGCAGAAAGGCGAGGAGATTTTCCGGATGATCGTCGAAGTCGCGTCCGGCCGCGAGAGCAAGAGCGAAACGCTCGGCGTCGGCAACGAGGAGTTCGTGCCGTGGATGATCGGCGCGCAGATGTGATGTGATGTGCTGATGGGCGGCGGCAGACCACCCGCACTCGCGGCGGCACAGGTCAACTGTCGCCCATCGGCCCCAGGCATTTCCCTCCACGGACAAAGGCGCGGCGTCCGCATCGAGAGGGGATAGCGGTTGCTTGCGCCGGCGGGCCGCACGTAGCGAAAGACCGCGAAAGCCGCGGGTTTTACCCGAAACGCCGCGTCGCCCGCGACCACGTCCGCCGCAACTTCCCCGTCCACTCCGGCACAACCGCCACCCCATTGCTACACTGTCCAGCAGACAGCGCGGCGGCCCGCGCGCCGAAGCACCCGGCACAGGAGGCAACCCGATGACCAACCGGAACAAGGCACTCGTGGCAGGCGGACTCGGCGTGATCGGGCGCCAGCTCGTCACGCATCTCGCGGCGCTGCCGGACTGGGAGCCGATCGGCCTGTCGCGCCGCGCGCCGGAACCCGGCGCGAACGCGCAATACATCGCGGTCGATCTGCTCGATCCCGACGACGTGCGAGCGAAGCTCGGCGATCTACACGACGTCACGCACATCTTCCATGCCGCGTATCAGGAGCAGCCTTCGCCGCAGGCGCTGATCGACGTGAACCTCCGCATGCTGCGCAATCTGGTCGAGGTCGTCGCGGACGCGTCGCCCGCGTTGCGGCGCATCGTGCTGTACCAGGGCGCGAAATACTACGGCGCGCATCTCGGCCGTTTCAGCACGCCGGCGCGCGAGGACGACCCGCGCCACATGCCGCCCGACTTCTATTACGACATGCAGGACTGGCTGCTCGCGGAAGCGGCCGGCAAGCCGTGGGACGCGACGATCCTGCGGCCGGACGTCGTCTGCGGGTTCGCGCTCGGCAATCCGATGAACCTGTCGATGCTGATCGCCGTGTACGCATCGATCAGCAAGGAACTGGGTCTGCCGCTGCGTTTTCCGGGCACCGCGGCGTGCTACGAAAAGCTCGCGCAGGTAACCGACGCCGCGCAGCTTGCGCGCGGGTCGGTGTGGGCGGCGACCGCTGCGCCCGGCGGCGAGAGCTACAACCTGACGAACGGCGACCTGTTCCGCTGGAACCAGCTATGGCCCGCGATCGCGCGTTACTTCGACATGCCGCTCGCGGAGCCGCAGACGTTGACCCTGCGCGAGCAGATGGCGGACAAGGGGCCGCTGTGGACGCGGATGACCGCGAAATACGGCCTTGCGCCCGTGCCGTACGAACGCGTGGCCGCTTGGGCGTTCGGCGACTTCATCTTCCGCTGCGACTGGGACGTGATTTCGAGCACGACGAAGATTCGCCAGGCGGGTTTCCACGACGTGGTGGACAGCACGCCGATGTTCCTGCGCCTGTTCGACGAGTTTCGCGCGCGCAAGGCGATCCCATAACCGGCTACCTGTCCCGGAACGCCGATACGCCGTGCTTGCCAACGCCTGCGCGCAAAAGTAACGTCGAGGCCCGTCGAAGGCCGGTCCGGCGCGTCGCCCGGACGCGTGCCTTCGTCACGAACGACTCACGACGACACAGGCAGACGAACCATGACGAATTCCCCGCAGGCGGTCATCGCGATTCACGGCGGCGCAGGCACGATCACGCGCGCGTCGCTGACGGCGGACGCCGAGGCCCGTTATCACGCGGCGCTGCGCGACGTGCTCGCGGCCGGCCAGCGGGTGCTCGCGGACGGCGGCAGCGCGCTCGACGCCGTGACCGAAGCCGTGCGCCTGCTCGAAGACTGCCCGCTCTTCAACGCGGGGCGGGGCGCGGTTTATACCGCGGCCGGCACGCACGAACTCGACGCGTCGGTGATGGACGGCCGCACGCTCGCGGCCGGCGCGGTGTGCTGCGTGAAGCGCGTGCGCAATCCGGTGCTGGCCGCGCGCGCGGTGCTCGAACACGGCGAGCACGTGCTGTTCGCGGCCGAAGGCGCGGAGGCGTTCGCGGCCGCGCACGGCGTCGCGCTTGTCGATCCCGCGTATTTCGACACCGACGCGCGCCACGAGCAATGGCAACTCGCGCGCGACGAGCAGCGCGCGCTGCTCGATCACGACGGCGCATCGCTCGCCGCGCAACGCGGCGACGCGTCGGCCCCCGCGACCCCTGCGACCGAACCTGCGGCGACCCGCCTGCCGCACGAGCCGATCGACCCGAACCGCAAGTTCGGCACGGTCGGCGCGGTCGCGCTCGACCTGCACGGCCACGTCGCCGCCGCGACGTCCACCGGCGGCATCACGAACAAGCGTCCGGGCCGCGTCGGCGACAGCCCGCTGATCGGCGCGGGATGTTATGCGGATGACGCGACCTGCGCGGTGTCCGCGACCGGCAGCGGCGAGATGTTCATCCGGATGGTCGCCGCCTACGACGTCGCCGCGCAGATCGCATGGCGCGGCGTGTCGCTCGAAGCGGCCGCGCACGACGTCGTGATGAACCGGCTGCCTCGCATCGACGGACGCGGCGGCTTGATCGCGGTGGACGCGCGCGGCAACGTCGCGCTGCCGTTCAATACCGAAGGCATGTATCGCGGCATCGCGCGCATCGGTGAAGCGCCGGTGACTTCGATCTATCGCTGACCGGCGCATCCGAACCAGCGCGATACAGCGCCGATATCGCGCCGATATCGCGCCCGCGAATGGTGCCTGCCCGGTGCGGACGCCTTCGAACGGTGCGCGTGCTGCCCAGCGAGTGCGCGCACAACGGCGCGATCACGTGCATGCCGGCGTCGCCGCCGGAGCGCCGCAAATCCTTGCGCGACGCGGCCGCATCGGCTCGCCAACATGTTCGCCGCAGCCGCTGGCACAGAACTCGCTTATTCGCATTCCGAGAGGTGCGAATTCGTTTGCATCATCTTAAGGATCGCTAGGGTTCCGGTCGGGCAGTGCGCCCGATGGCTGGTCCGAGAGCAATCCGGTCTCGTCTTCCTTCCTGCAAGGCGGCGAGGCTCCACGGAGGGATAAAAGCCCGGGAGGTCGCGATGTCGTTCGTCGCCCTCTCGCGCATAGTCCCATTCGAATCAAGGAGCCTCCATGCCGTCCACCCTTCCAGCCGCCGCGATCGCCGAGCCGTTGTGGGATGCCGTGATTCCCGCCGGCACGCACTGGTCCGGCGTGCTGCGCCGCGGTCTCGCGCTGCGCATCGTCGATCTCGAAGGCGGCGCGAACCTGTCCGCCGTGTTCCATCGTCAGGAAGACCCGCTCGAACGCTACAACATGGCCGACACGCTGAAGGCGCAGCACACCGCGCATCTGACGCGCGGCCATGCGCTCTTCACCGACATGGGCCGCGTGATCGCGTCGATCACCGCCGATACGCTCGGCTGGCACGATCCGCTCGGCGGCGTCGGCGACGCCGCGCTGTTCGAGCATAAGTACGGCGCGAAGTCGTATCAGCGGTATCGCAACGACATGATCCGCAACGGCCGCGACAGCCTCGTGCTCGAACTCGCGAAATACGGGCTCGGCGCGCGCGACCTCGTCGCGAACGTGAACTTCTTCAGCAAGGTGGCGGTCGCCGGCGACGGCGCGCTCGAATTCGTGTCCGGCCATTCGCCGGCCGGCGGGTCGCTCGACCTGCGCTTCGAGATGAACACGCTCGCCGCGTTCTCGACCGCGCCGCATCCGCTCGATCCGCAACGCGACTACGCGCCGAAGCCGGTGCGCCTGATCGCATATCGCGCGTATCCGGCCGACGGCGCCGCGCCCGCCGACGATCCGTGCCGCACCGCATGCCCTGAAAACGGCCGCGGTTTCATCAACACCGACCGTCTGTTCGCCTGAAGGAGCGCCACCATGCCGATCATCGAAAGCGCGCTCGATCTGCGCGAAGCCTCGTACGACTTCACGCTGCCCGCGGGCGAACCGTGGCTGCACGACCTGAAGCGCGGCGACACGCTGCGCATCGTCGACCTCGAAGGCAACCAGGCCGTCGACACGCTGTTCTACAGCAGTGCGGACCCGCTCGAACGCTACAGCGCGCAGGACACCATCCGCGCGCAGCGCAACCTGTACCTGAGCGCGGGCAGCGTGCTGATGTCGAATCTCGGCCGTCCGCTGCTGACGATCGTCGCGGATACCTGCGGCCGGCACGACACGCTCGGCGGCGCATGCGCGGCCGAAAGCAACACCGTGCGCTACGCGCTCGAAAAGCGCCACATGCACAACTGCCGCGACAGCTTCCTGAACGCGATCACGCATTGCACGTGCGGCGCGGGCGCGCTGCTGACGAAACGCGACATCGTCAGCAACATCAACTTCTTCATGAACGTGCCGGTGACGCCCGAAGGCGGCCTCACGTTCGAGGACGGCATCTCCGCGCCGGGCAAGTACGTCGAGATGCGCGCGGAGCAGGACGTCACCGTGCTGATCTCGAACTGCCCGCAACTGAACAACCCGTGCAACGGTTACAACCCGACGCCGGTGCGGCTCGCGATCTGGAGCGCGTGATGGCGTTCGACAAGATCCTGATCGCGAATCGCGGCGAGATCGCGTGCCGCGTGATCCGCACGCTGAAGCGCCTCGGCATCGCGTCGGTCGCCGTGTATTCGGAAGCGGACCGTCACGCGATGCACGTGATGCTCGCCAACGAGGCGGTCTGCATCGGCCCCTCGCCGGTCGCGCAGAGCTATCTGAATGCGGCGGCGATCGTCGAGGCCGCGCGCCGCACCGGCGCGCAGGCGGTGCATCCGGGTTATGGCTTCCTGTCCGAGAACGCGGCGTTCGCGCAGGCGTGCGAGGACGCGGGGATTCGCTTCATCGGCCCGCGTCCGGAACAGATGCGAAGGTTCGGCCTCAAGCACACCGCTCGCGAGATCGCGCAGGCGAACGGCGTCGCGCTGCTGCCCGGCACCGGCTTGTTGCCCGATGCGGCGGCCGCGCTCGAAGCGGCGGAGTCGGTCGGTTATCCGGTGATGCTGAAGAGCACCGCGGGCGGCGGCGGCATCGGCATGTCGCTGTGCCGCGACGCGGCGCAACTGGAGGCCGCATATGCGTCGGTCGCGCGGCTCGGCGCGACGAACTTCGCGAACGCCGGCGTGTATGTCGAGAAGTTCGTCGAGCACGCGCGCCATATCGAAGTGCAGGTGTTCGGCGACGGCGCGGGCAACGTGATCGCGCTCGGCGAGCGCGACTGCTCGGTGCAGCGGCGCAACCAGAAAGTGATCGAGGAAACGCCCGCGCCGGGTTTGACCGATGCGGAGCGCGACGCATTGCATGCGACGGCGGTGCGTCTCGCGAAAGCGGTGAACTACGAATCGGCGGGCACCGTCGAGTTCGTGTTCGATGCGGCGACGCGCGCGTTCTATTTCCTCGAAGTGAACACGCGGCTCCAGGTCGAGCACGGCGTGACCGAGGAGGTGACCGGCATCGACCTCGTCGAATGGATGATCCGCCAGGCCGACCGCACGCTGCCGCCGCTCGCTTCGCTCGGGTGCGAACCGCGCGGCGCGAGCATCCAGGTGCGCGTCTACGCGGAAGACCCGAACCGCCAGTTCCAGCCGAGTTCGGGCCTGCTCACGCATGTCGCGTTCGCGGACGGCGTGCGCGTCGATACGTGGATCGATGCGGGCGCCGAAGTCAGCGCGTTCTACGATCCGCTGCTCGCGAAGATCATCGCGACCGGGCCGACGCGCGAAGCCGCGCTCGCGACGCTGCGCGACGCGCTCGACCGCACGCAGCTATACGGGATCGAGACGAACCTCGACTACCTGCGCGCGGTCGCCGGCTCGCCGACCTTCGCGGCCGGCGAGCAGACCACCGGTTTTCTGGCGCGTTTCCTGTTCGCGCCGCACACGATCGACGTGCTCGACGGCGGCGTGCAGACCACCGTGCAGCAGACGCCGGGCCGGCTCGGTTACTGGGACGTCGGCGTGCCGCCGTCCGGCCCGATGGACGACCTGTCGTTCCGGCTCGCGAACGAACTGATCGGCAACGCGCCCGATGCGGCGGGCCTCGAATTCACGATGGTCGGCGCGACGCTGCGCTTCAACACCGATACGCTGTTCGTGCTCGGCGGCGCGCCGCTCGCGGCGACGCTCGACCGCGAGCCGGTGCCGTTCTGGCAGGTGCTGCGCGCGAAACCCGGCATGGTGCTGAAGCTCGGCGGCGTGACCGGCGCGGGCGTGCGCGCGTGCCTCGCGGTGAAGGGCGGTTTGCAGGTGCCGGACTACCTCGGCAGCAAGGCGACGTTCACGCTCGGCCAGTTCGGCGGCCATGCGGGCCGCGCGCTGCGCAAGGGCGACGTGCTGCATCTCGCGGCGGACGCGGGCAAAGGCGAAGCGGGCGCGACGCTCGCGCCGCAGCGCGTGCCGGTATTCACGCACGAGTGGGAACTGGCAGTGCTCGACGGCCCGCACGGCGCGCCCGACTTCCTGACGCGCGACGACATCGCGATGCTGTACGACGCGCGCTGGACCGTGCACTACAACTCCAGCCGCACCGGCGTGCGGCTCGTCGGCCCGAAGCCGCAATGGGCGCGCGCGGACGGCGGCGAGGCGGGGCTGCATCCGTCGAACATCCACGACAACGCGTATGCGATCGGCGCGGTCGATTTCACCGGCGACATGCCGGTGATCCTCGGCCCGGACGGCCCGAGCCTCGGCGGTTTCGTGTGTCCGGTCACGGTGGTCGGCGACGAACTGTGGAAGCTCGGCCAGCTGCGTCCCGGCGATACGGTGCGCTTCGTGCCGGCGCGCCCCGCGGCTCCCGCCGCGGCGGTTGAAAGCGCGGACGCGCACGACTGCGTGCTCTATCGCGACGACGCGTCGGCGGACAGCGTCGGCGTCGTCTATCGCCGCTCCGGCGACCGCAACCTGCTGATCGAATACGGTCCGCCGGTGCTCGACCTGAAGCTGCGCTTCCGCGTGCATGCGCTGATGAACCGGCTCGACGCGCATCGCCTGCCGGGCATCGTCGATCTGACGCCGGGCATCCGTTCGCTGCAGGTGCATTTCGATCCGCAGGCGCTGTCGTGCGAACGGCTGATCGCGCATCTGCGCGACGCCGAAGCGCAACTGCCGGCCGTCGATGCGATGCGCGTGCCGAATCGCATCGTGCATCTGCCGCTGTCATGGGACGACCCGTCCACCCGCATCGCGATCGAGCGATACATGCAGTCGGTGCGTCCCGACGCGCCCTGGTGCCCGAGCAACATCGAGTTCATCCGCCGCATCAACGGGCTCGACAGCATCGACGACGTGAAGCGCATCGTGTTCGACGCGCGTTACCTCGTGCTCGGCCTCGGCGACGTGTATCTCGGCGCGCCGGTCGCGACGCCGGTCGATCCGCGCCACCGGCTCGTCACGACGAAGTACAACCCCGCGCGCACGTGGACCCCGGAAAACGCGGTCGGCATCGGCGGCGCGTATCTGTGCGTGTACGGGATGGAAGGGCCGGGCGGTTATCAGTTCGTCGGCCGCACCGTGCAGATGTGGAATCGCTATCGCAGCACGGCCGAGTTCGAAGCTGGCAAGCCGTGGCTGCTGCGCTTCTTCGACGAGATCCGCTTCTTCGAAGTGACCGAAGCGGAACTCGCGGAATGGCGCAGCGAATTCGTCGCGGGGCGGCGCGCGCTGCGCATCGAGGAGTCGGTGTTCGACCTCGGCGCCTACGAGCGTTTCCTGCGTGACGAGGCCGCGTCGATCGGCGCGTTCAAGGCGACGCAGCAGGCCGCGTTCGAGGCGGAGCGCGAACGCTGGCGCGCGGCGGGGCAGGCGGAGTACGTCGGCGAACCGTCCGACGACGCGCGCGCCGCCGCCGATGCGGCCGGCACCGCGAGCGAGGCGTCGTTGCCCGACGACCGCCGCGCGATCGCCGCCGACGTGTCGGGCAGCGTGTGGAAGCTGCTGGTGAAAGAGGGCGAGCGTGTCGTCGAAGGCCAGGACGTCGCGATCGTCGAGTCGATGAAGATGGAAGTGTCGGTGGCGGCGAGCGCCGACGGCGTGATCGAGACGATCGGCTGCCACGCGGGCGACGCGGTCGTCGCCGGCCAGCGGCTGATGGTGATCCGCGTCGATGCTTCCGCCGATCTCACGCATAGCCGGTCCGATGCGGCCGGCGAGGAGGCTGCATGCCAATGAATCCGCCCACCGCCGCCGCCGAAGCGATGTCGATCGCGTCGCTGCGCGCGCGTTATCTCGACGGCAGCCTGACGCCGGCGCAACTCGTCGATGCGATCGCCGCGCGCACGGCCGGCGACGATCCGCATCACGTGTGGATCCGCGCGCTGACGCGCGACGAGATGATGCGTTATGCGGACGCGCTCGCGGACGTCGATCCCGCGTCGCTGCCGCTCTTCGGCATTCCGTTCGCGATCAAGGACAACATCGACCTCGCCGGCGTGCCGACGACGGCCGCGTGTCCCGCGTATGCGTACACGCCGGAACAGAGCGCGCCGGTCGTCGCGCGGCTGATCGCGGCCGGCGCGATTCCGGTCGGCAAGACCAATCTCGACCAGTTCGCGACCGGCCTGTCCGGCCAGCGTTCGCCGTATGGCGCGTGCCGCAACGGACTCGATCCCGCGTATGCGTCGGGCGGCTCCAGCTCCGGCTCGGCGGTCGCGGTCGCGCTCGGGCTCGCGTCGTTCTCGCTCGGCACCGACACCGCCGGCTCCGGCCGCGTGCCGGCCGCGTTCCATGGCCTCGTCGGGCTGAAGCCGACCAAGGGCGTGCTGAGCACGCTCGGCGTCGTGCCCGCGTGCCGCTCGCTCGACTGCGTGTCGATCTTCGCGCAGACGCCGGACGACGCGCAGCGCGTGTTCGACAGCGCGCATGGCGTCGCGGATGGCGATCCGTATGCGCGCGCCTGGCAGCCGGCCGCGCATGCGGCGGGCTCGCTGCGCGGCGTGCGCTTCGGCGTGCCGCGCGCCGATCAACTGGAGTTCTACGGCGACACGTCCTATGCGGCCGCTTTCGACGCCGCGCTCGCGCAACTGCGCGCGGCCGGCGCGGAACTGGTCGAGATCGACTTCGAGCCGTTCCTCGCGACCGCGCGGCTGCTGTACGAAGGGCCGTGGGTCGCCGAACGGCTCGCCGCGATCCGCGAGTTCTTCGATGCGCAGCCGGACGCGCTGCATCCGGTCACGAAGCAGATCGTCGGCGGCGCGTCGCGCTGGAGCGCCGCCGATGCGTTTGCCGCGTTCGACCGCCTCGCGACGCTGCGGATGCTGGCGGAGCCGGTGTGGTCGCAGATCGACGCGATCGTCACGCCGACGTCCGCGACCACCGCGACCGTTGCCGAACTCGAAGCGGACCCGATCGGCGTGAACGCGCGCTTCGGCTACTACACGAACTTCGTGAACCTGCTCGATCTGTCCGCGCTCGCGGTGCCGGCCGGCGTCTGCACGACCGGCGCGCACGCAGGCAAGCCGTTCGGCATCACGTTCGTCGCGCGCGCGCATGAGGACGCGAAGCTGCTCGATTTCGCGCGCGCGTGGCTCGGCGAATCCGCGCGGCCCGACGCGAGCGCCGTGAACGCCAAAGCCGCGACCGACACGGTGCGCGTCGCGGTGGTCGGCGCGCATCTGGCCGGCGAGCCGTTGAACGGACAACTGACCGAACGCGGCGCGCGCCTCGTCGAAACGACGACGACCGCGCCGTCGTACCGCCTCTACCTGCTGCCGACGACGCCCGCGAAACCGGGCCTCGCGCGCGTGAAGGAAGGCGGCGTCGCGATCGAGGTCGAGGTGTGGGAGATGCCGTCGGCCGCGTTCGGTTCGTTCGTCGCGCTGGTGCCGTCGCCGCTTGCGATCGGCACGCTGACGCTCGCGGACGGCGCGCCGGTGCACGGCTTCCTGTGCGAGAGCATCGCGCTCGACGACGCGCCGGACATCAGCGCGTTCGGCGGCTGGCGCGCGTACCGGGCGCACCGCGCGACGCACGAGCATGCCGACACCGCCGTTTCCCGTTCCGCCTGAGTTTGACGCTGTGACGACACGCCCGCACGACCCGTTTGAATCCCATCAGAAAGACCGACCGTTGTCCTTTTCCTCCTGGAGATCACGCATGAAGACGAACTTCCCCTCCGCGTCCGAGACCCCGGCCGACGCCGGCCATCGCGCCACCGGCCCGGGTTTCGCGGTCCATGCCGCGCGCCGCTGGCTCGCGCGCGCCGCTGGCGCGGCCGCGCTCGCCGCCGGGCTTTTCGCGGCCGGCGTGCAGGCCGCTTCGGCCGCGCCGCTGCGCGTCGGCTACAGCGACTGGCCGGGCTGGGTCGCGTGGCAGGTCGCGCTCGACAAGGGCTGGTTCAAGGAAGCGGGCCTCGACGTGCAGTTCGACTGGTTCGACTACGCGGCGTCGATGGACGCGTTCGCGGCGAACAAGCTCGACGCAGTGCTCGTCACGAACGGCGACGCGCTGACGATGGGCGCGAACGGCGCGAAGAACGTGATGGCGCTGATCACCGACTACTCGAACGGCAACGACATGGTTGTCGCGAAGCCGCCCGCGCGCACGCTGAAGGACCTGAAGGGCAAGAAGATCGGCGTCGAGATCGGCGTCGTCGATCACCTGCTGCTGCTCGACGGACTGCAGCGCGCGGGGATGAAGGAAAGCGACGTCACGCTCGTCAATGCCAAGACCACCGAGACGCCGCAGGTGCTCGGCTCGTCCGACATCGCCGCGATCGCCGCGTGGCAGCCGAACGCGGGCGAGGCGCTGCGCCAGGTGCCGGGCGCGCGGCCGGTGTTCACGTCGGCCGACGAGCCGGGGCTGATCTACGACGTGCTCGCGGTGAACCCGGTGAGCCTCGCGTCGCGCAAGGCCGACTGGGAGAAGCTCGCGAAGGTCTGGTATCGCGTCGTCCACTACATCAACGATCCGGCGACGCAGCCGGACGCGGTGAAGATCATGGCGGGCCGCGTCGGCCTCACGCCGGAACAGTATCTGCCGCTGCTGAAGGGTACGCGCCTGCTGACGCTGCCGGAAGCGCAGAAGGCGTACATCAAGGCGGCCGGTTTCCGCTCGCTGTACGGTTCGAGCAGCACGGCCGACGCGTTCAACGTCAAGTACGCGGTGTACAAGACCTCGCAGGACGTGGAAACGTACATCGATCCGTCGGTGACGGCGTCGCTGAAGTGAAATCGCATCCCCGCTGGAGAACGACATGACCGGGATCAGCCAGAACGGATGGTTTGCCGTGCGCCGCGAGTTGTCGCCGCGCGGCCGGTGGGCGCTGGGCATCGGCTCGTTCCTGTTGCCGCTCCTGGTGTGGTGCATCGTCAGCTACGTGCCGTTCGTCTGGCATCCGCAGGTGATGATTACGCAGCCGGGCAGCGTCGATTATTTCCAGCCGGGGATGCGCGTCGATCGCGCGGTGTTCGACGACGAACTCGAACACGCGCGCGCCGCTCACACGGCGCTGCCGGCCGGCGTGGGCGCGAATCCGGTGTACCTGCCCGCGCCGCACGAGGTGCTGCGCGCGTTCTACACCGCGTTCACGACGCCGCCGCCGTCGCAGGACGGCGTGTGGCTGCACCAGAGCCTGTGGCACAGCATCCAGATCATC
Source organism: Paraburkholderia caballeronis (assembly GCF_900104845.1). Taxonomy (NCBI): domain Bacteria; kingdom Pseudomonadati; phylum Pseudomonadota; class Betaproteobacteria; order Burkholderiales; family Burkholderiaceae; genus Paraburkholderia; species Paraburkholderia caballeronis. The sequence goes on from NZ_FNSR01000003.1 coordinate 264,678, forward strand.
TTCTGGGGCTTCGTCGTGTCGTCGCTGATCGGCGTGCCGCTCGGCATCGTCTGCGGCACCTACAGCGCGCTCGCCCGCCTTCAGGAGCCGTTCTTCGAGTTCTTCCGCTACCTGCCCGCGCCCGCGTTCGGCGCGCTGATGGTCGCGGTGCTCGGCATCTACGACGCGCCGAAGATCGCGATCATCGTGATCGGCACGCTGTTCCAGCAGGTGCTCATCATCGCGAACACGACGCGCAAGCTCGAATACGGCTTGCTCGAAGCGGCGATGACGCTCGGCACCACGCGCCTCAAGCTGCTCACGCACGTGGTCGTGCCGGGCGTGCTGCCGGACCTGTACCGCGACCAGCGGATCCTGCTCGGCTGGGCGTGGACCTACCTGATCGTCGCGGAACTGGTCGGCACGAGTTCGGGCATCACGTGGTACATCACGCAGCAGGCGCGCTACCAGCACTTCGACAACGTGTACGCGGCGATCATGATGATCGGCATCATCGGGCTCGGCACCGACCTCGTGCTCGCGCAGCTCGGCCGCCGGCTGTTTCCGTGGGACCGCACGCTGAAGGCGTAAGCGCGCGAGCAATCTGAAAGGACGCATCATGCTGAACCCGCAAACCCTTCCCAGCTACCTGATCCAGTCCGACGCGGTGCGCGAGCGCTTCGCGCGGCTGAAGGCGCGCGAGCCGATCCTCGAAGTGCGCGGCCTCGGCAAGCGGTTCGTCACGCCGCAGGGCGAGCACACCGCGCTGCACGACGTCAGCTTCACCACGCACCGGCGCGAGTTCGTCTGCGTGATCGGGCCGTCCGGCTGCGGCAAGTCCACGCTGATCCGCATCCTCGCGGGGCTGGAGACGCAGACCGAAGGCGACGTGCTCGTGAACGGCAACGCGGTGCGCGGGCCGGGCGCGGATCGCGGGATGGTGTTCCAGGGTTATACGCTGTTCCCGTGGCTCACCGTGAAGAAGAACGTGATGTTCGGGCTGCGGATGAACGGGCAGGGCGCGGGCGAGGCGGAACGCGAGGCGATGCAGTGGCTCGATCTGGTCGGCCTCGAAGCGTTCGCGAACGCGTATCCGCATCAACTGTCCGGCGGGATGAAGCAGCGCGTCGCGATTGCGCGCGCGCTCGCGAACCGGCCGAAGATCCTGCTGATGGACGAGCCGTTCGGCGCGCTCGACGCGCAGACGCGCGCGAAGATGCAGACGCACCTGCTCGACATCTGGCGCAACGTCGATGTCACCGTGCTGTTCATCACGCACGATCTCGACGAGGCGATCTTTCTCGCGGACCGCATCCTCGTGCTGAAGGCGAATCCGGGCGAGGTGCAGGAACTGATCGAGGTGCCGGTGCCGCGGCCGCGCGGCTACGAGCAGTTCACGTCGCCGGAATTCGTCGCGACGCGCGCGCGGCTCGATGCGTTGATCCATCCGCCGGTCGTCGAGCCGGACGACGACGCGCGCGTGCGGCCGCACATGATCCGGCTGACCGACGTGAACGACGTGGTCGAATGAACCTTTAGCGCGTCGCCGCGACGGCCGGTGCGGGGCGAAACACCTCGACGATCCAGTCCACGAACGTCTTTACCGCCGCCGACGCGTTGCGTCCGTCCGGATACACGATCGAGATCGGCACCGGCGCGCAGCGCGCGTCGGCCAGCACTTCCTTCAGGCGTCCCGTTTCCAGATACGGCGACGCGACCAGCTCGGATAGCTGGATCAGCCCCAGTCCTTCCAGCCCGCATTGCAGATACGCGTCGGTCTCGTTGATCGAGAACCGGCTCGGCATCGTCAGCGAGCGTTCTTCCCCATCGACGCTGAAGCGCCAGCTCATCGGCCGGCCGGTCGCGTTCGCGATGTAGTTGACGACCCGGTGCGCGGCGAGATCGTCCACGTGCTTCGGCTCGCCGTGTTCCTTCAGGTAGCGCGGCGCGGCGCACGTGAGCCAGCGCAGTTGACCGAGCGGCCGCGCGACCAGCGTGGAGTCGGTCAGCTCGCCGGTGCGGATCACGCAGTCGATGCCGTCGTAGATCAGGTCCGCCGGACGGTCGCTCAGCCCGAGCACCAGTTCGATGCCCGGAAACCGCTGCTCGAATTCGCGCAGCCGCGGCAGCACCCGCGCGCGGCCGATGGCGCCGGGCATGTCCACGCGCACGCGCCCCTTCGGCGCGGCCGGGTCGGCGAGCAGATCGCCCTCGACGCGCGCGATGTCGTCCAGCACCGCGCGGCACAGCTCGTAGTAGCGCGCGCCCGCGTCGGTGAGGCTCAGCGTGCGCGTGCTCCGGCGCAGCAGCACGGTGCCGAGATGCCGTTCGAGCGACTTGATCGTCGTGGTGACCGACGAGCGCGGCAGCGACATCGTTTCGGCCGCCTTGCTGAAGCTGCGGCCCTCGACGACCCGCACGAAAGCGGTCATGGCCTGGAGTTTGTCCATCGGTGTCCGTATCGGTTGTCGCGGGTCTGGCGCGGCGGTTCGCGCGGGGCGCGCGGTGAATTCAGCGGCGGCGAACAATGCCGTGCGTCCGTCGCACTAAGCTCTCCTTCGTCCGGCGTCGCTGCGCATTCGGCGCAACGTTCGCCGCCGTCATTATCGCCTTCAAGGAGCGGATTCATGTCGCACTCTCAAGCCATTCTCGTACTCGGCGCCGGCGAACTGGGCATGCCGATGCTGCGTCATCTCGCGAAACGCGCGGCCGTCACGCCGGGCGCCACGGTGTCGGTGCTGTTGCGCCCATCCGCGATCGAGGCCGGCGATCCGGCGAAACAGCAGGATATCGCCGAACTGCGCGCGCTGGGCATCGGCATCGTGGCCGGCGACCTCGCCGCCGAACCGCTCGACGCGCTCGCGGCGCGCTTCGCCCCGTTCGACACGATCGTGTCGTGCACCGGCTTCGGCGCGGGTCCGGGCGTGCAGCGCCGGATCGCGCAGGCGGTGCTGGCCGCCGGCGTCGCGCGTTATTTTCCGTGGCAGTTCGGCGTCGATTACGACGTGATCGGCCGCGGCAGCGCACAGGACCTGTTCGACGAACAACTCGACGTGCGCGACCTGCTGCGCGCGCAGCAGCACACCGAGTGGGTGATCGTATCGACCGGCATGTTCACGAGCTTCCTGTTCGAGCCGTCGTTCGGCGTCGTCGATCTCGCGCGCGACACCGTGCACGCGCTCGGCGGCTGGGACAACGCGGTCACCGTGACGACGCCGGAGGACATCGGCCGGCTGACGGTAGAGATCCTGTTCGCGGAGCCGCGCATCGCGAACCAGGTCGTGTACACGGCTGGCGAGACGATCACCTATGGCCGCCTCGCGGACAAGGTCGAGCAGTTCGTCGGGCGGCCGCTGCGGCGCGACGCATGGACGATGCCGGCGATGGAGGCCGAATTGGCCGCGCAGCCGGACGACACGCTGCGCAAGTATCGCGTCGTGTTCGGGGCGGGGCGCGGCGTCGCGTGGGAGATGAGCCGCACGTTCAACGCGCAGCGCGGCTTCGATGCGCTCGACGTGGACGGGTGGATGCGGCAGCACCTGCGGGTCGGCGTCGGCGCGTGAGTCTCTACGGCGTGCCTCGACGGATGCCGATGCACGCGTCGTTCAAGGAGGACGGCAATGAACGAAACGATGAAGCGTTGGACTATTCCGGCGTTGGGCCTCGACCGCCTCGCGCTGGGCGTCGCGCCGCGGCCCGTGCCGAAGGCGGGCGAAATTCTGGTCGAAATCGAAGCGGTGTCGCTGAATTTCCGCGATGCGGAGATCGTTGAAAACGGCATGGGCGTGCCGCTGACGTTCCCGTTCACGCCTGCTTCGGAGATGGCCGGCCGCGTGATCGCGGCCGGCGACGGCGTCACGCGCTTTCGGGTCGGGGACCGCGTGTTGTCGGCGTTCATCCCCGGCTGGATCGACGGCGCGCCGCTATCGTGGACCGACGCGCCGACCCAGGGCGGCCCGCTCGACGGAATGCTCGCGCAGTACGTCGCGATGCCGGCCGACTGGTGCGTGTTTGCGCCGACGTCGCTCGACGCGCTCGAAGCGAGCACGCTGCCGGTGGCCGGATTGACCGCGTGGATGGCGCTGGTCGAACCCGGCCATCTGCGTGCGGGACAGACGGTGGTCGTGCAGGGTACCGGCGGCGTGTCGCTGTTCGCGGTGCAGATCGCGGCGGCGAGCGGCGCGAGCGTGATCGTCACGAGCAGCAGCGACGCGAAACTCGCGGGCGCGATCGAACTGGGCGCGAAGCATGGGATCGCGGTGCAGGGAATCAACCGGCGCGAGCGGCCGGACTGGCAGCACGCGGTGCTCGACCTGACCGGCGGACGCGGCGCGGACCACATCCTCGAAATGGCGGGCGGCGACAACCTCGCGCGCTCGTTGCAGGCGATCGTGCCCGGCGGCCGGATCTCCGTGATCGGCCTGCTCGAATCGGACCGGATGGACGTGCCGACCATGCCGCTGCTCGGCAGCCGCGCGTCGATCGTCGGCCTCTCGGTCGGGCCGCGCCGCGCGCTCGAAGACCTCGTGCGGATGATCGACGCGCATCGGCTCAAGCCGGTGATCGACGCGGTGTATCCGTTCGGGCAGGTGCCGCAGGCGTTCGAGCATTTGCGGCGCGGTGCGTTCGGGAAGATCGTCGTCGAGGTCGCCGCGCAGTCGTGAGCGAAGGCGCGGATCGCGTCGCGGGTTGGCGATGCGATCCGCGTCCGTTCGGATTCCCGTGGTTTTTGACGTAATATTCCGGCGGATATAGAGCGGTGACGCGAATACCGGTTCCGGCGAGAATCGCGGTGACGACTGCGAGGTGTTGCCGCTAACCAGCACGTATGAATCGCGATAAAGCCGCCTTCGAACCGGCTGCTTTTCCCCACGCGTCTAGCCCTGCCGAAACACGTATCGGCCTTGCCCCGCAAGGCCTTTCAGCAAAATCTCCATGACCGGCGCTGCAACGCGCCGTTCGTCGCATTCAAGCCCTCGTCTCCTTCCATCGCACTTTCAATGCCGAATTGTTCGGCGATGCCTATGGCACGTCCAGGATAATTTGATTCTCGTTATATACGCGTGGATATAACATGAGCGCCTGTTGATTGAGCGGTTTCATCACGGCAAAGGATCCAGGAACCCGCCAGGGTTAAAGCGCCAGGCGGGTTCGACATAGGGAGACAGCAACATGATTCATCTGCGAATCGGCGACATCGTCGCGCACAACGCACGGGTGTCGCCCGACGCGCCCGCACTGATCGAAGGCGAGCGCATCATCAACTGGCGCGCACTCGATCTCGATACCAATCGCATCGCGAACGCACTCGCGTCGCTCGGGCTGAAAAAAGGCACGCGCGTCGCCACGGTGATCCGCAACGGCGCGGCGGCGGTCGAGACGATCTTCGCGCTCGCGAAAGCCGGCGTGCTCGCCGTGCCGGTCAACTACGGGCTCACGCCGGCCGAAATCGCGGTGCTGCTCGACGACTCGCAGCCGCACGCGATCGTCGTCGACGCCGAGTTCCTGCCCGCGCTCGCCGACGTGATCGCGCGCCCCCATACCACCATCGTCGTGCGCGGCGACGCGCCGCTGCGCGACGGCTGGCTCAGCCTCGACACGCTGGTGCAAAACGCGTCCGACGCTGCGCCGGAAGCCGGCGTCGAACCCGACGACATCCGCACGATCCGCTACACGAGCGGCACGACGGCCGCGCCGAAGGGATGCCTCGGCACGCATCGCCAGATCCTGTCGAGCATCGACAACTTCCTGAAGCAGGTGCCGGTGCCGGAAAGCGGCCCGTTCCTGCAGATGCTGCCGCTCTTCTCGGGCGCGGGCATCTGGATGTCGGTCGCGGCCGCGTATCACGGCGTCGCCAACGTGCTGATGCCCGACTTCAACCCGCAGGTCGTGCTGAACGCGATCGCCGCGCATGGCGTCGTCCATACGTGCGGCGTGCCGACGATGGTGAGCCGCCTGACCGAAGAACTGCGCAAGGGCGACTACGCGATCGGCTCGCTGAAGCTGTTCGGCTACACCGGCGCGAAGATGCCGCCCGCCACGATCCGCCGCGCGCTCGACGCGTTCGACTGCGACTTCTACCAGGGCTTCGGCGGCGGCGAAATGGGCGGGCTGGTTTCGTATCTGATGCCCGACGACCACCGCGCGGCGCTGAACGACGGCGACGCAGCGAACCGTCTCGCGTCGGTCGGCCGCCCGGCGGGTTACGCGGAAATCTGCATCCGCAGCCTGAAGGACGGCACGCCGCTGCCCGCGAACGAGCCCGGCGAAATCACCGTGCGCTCGGCCAGCAACTTTTCGGGTTATCTGAACCGCCCGGACGACACGACGAAAACGCTGCGCGGCGAGTGGGTGTACACCGGCGACGTCGGGTATCTCGACGACGACGGTTATCTGTACGCGGTCGATCGCGCGAAGGACATGGTCGTGACCGGCGGCATGAACGTGTCGTCGGCCGAGGTCGAGGCGGTGCTGTCCGAGCATCCGGCGGTCAAGTCGGTGGCCGTGATCGGGCTGCCGAGCGAGGAGTGGGGCGAGGCGGTCACGGCGATCGTCGTGCTGCGCGAAGAGGGCGGCGCGACGCCGACCGAACTGATGCAGTTCGCCCGCCAGCGGCTGGCGGGCTACAAGTCGCCGAAGGCGGTGCATTTCGTCAGCGAGTTTCCGCTGAACAGCGTCGGCAAGGTGCTGAAGCGCGAGCTTCGCGACCAGTTCGCGACCGCGTCGCAGGACTGAATTGATTCATCGTTTTGGACACCTGGAAGGAGATCTCATGGAATGGCAACTGAACCGCTCGGCGGGGCCGCGCGGTTATCTGATCGAGAAGGACGAGTTTGAGACGATCACCATCACGATGCCGGTCGAAGGCATCGCGAAGCTGACGCTGAACCGCCCGGACAAGCTGAACGCGTTCAACTCGGCGATGATCGGCGAGATCCGCGCGGCGATGTGGCGGCTCAACTACGACGACAGCGTTCGCGTGATCGTGCTGACCGGCTCGGGCCGCGGCTTCAGCGCCGGCCGCGACGTGAAGGAACTGCAGGGCGAGCGCGGGATGCCGCTGCCGCAGTACCGCGCGTACGTGCGCGCGAATCACGACATGCTGGACGACCTGGAGTCGATCGAGAAGCCGGTGATCGCGGCGATCAACGGCGTGTGCGCGGGCGGCGGCATCGAACTGGCGGCGTCGTGCGACTTCCGCTTCGCGTCGAAGCAGGCCACCTTCCTGCTGCCGGAAATCTTCATCGGCGTGATTCCCGCGTCGGGCGCGTGCTCGCGGATGATCCAGATGATCGGCATCGAGAACGTGAAGGACCTCGTGATGACGGGCCGCACCGTCGATGCGGCCGAAATCCGCGAGATGGGTTTCGTGCGCCGCGTGGTCGAGCACGACCAGCTCGAAGCGGAAGCGTTCGCGTTCGCGAAGCTGCTGATGAAGGGCGCGCCGCAGGCTGTCGGCATCGGCAAGCACGTGACCAACACCTGCCAGAACCTCGATACGGAAACGGGCCGCGTGTTCGAGCGGCTCGCGCAGTCGTCGCTTGTCGGCACGAGCGATTCGACCGAAGGCGTGCGCTCGTTCATCGAAAAGCGTCCGCCGAATTTCACCGGCCGCTGACCGGCACGGACGCGAGCGGCGCGGTTCGCGCGTCGCGCGTCGCGCCGCATGCAGCAGCAGCGCGCCCGTCTGGGCGCGCTGCGCATCGTTTCTTCGTTCAGACCTGAAAAACAGGCACTTTCTTGAAGCTCTCCGGCATTCGCGTACTCGATTTTTCCCGCTTCATGGCCGGTCCGCTGGTGTCGGCGATGATGGCCGACCACGGCGCGGACGTCGTGAAGATCGAACCGCCCGAAGGCGACCCGACGCGCCACGGCCGCCGCACGCGGCCCGGCCAGCGCGCGGGCGATTCGTTCTCCGTGCTCAATCGCGGCAAGCGCAGCGTCGTGCTCGACCTGAAGGAGCCGGCGGATCGCGCCCGCGCGCTGCGGCTGATCCGCGAGGCCGACGTGCTGATCGAATCGTTCAGCCCCGGCGTGACGACGCGCCTCGGCATCGATCCCGATACGGCGCGCGCGCTGAATCCGCGTCTTGTCTATTGCTCAATCAGCGCGTTCGGGCAAAACGGGCCGCTGCGCGACGCCGCCGGCCACGATCCGGCCGTGCAGGCGCTGGCCGGCACCCTCGGGCGCGGGATTAACGATGCGCCGGTTGTGCCCGCCGTTTCGACCGCGTCGTGGGGCAGCGCGCTTTGCGCGCTCGCGGGCGTGACGATCGCGCTGTTCGCCGCGCGCGCGACGGGGCGCGGCGATCATCTCGACCTGTCGATGCACGACGTCGCGTTGAGCGCGCGGCCCGGCGCGATCTTCGACGCGTTCGATCACGACGTCGCGTCGCTGGAAGCGCCGCGCGGCCACGCGATCCTGGAGCCGTATGCGGCGGCCGACGGCCAGTGGTTGTGCATCGGCGCCGGCGAGCCGCGTTTTGCGCGCGCGCTGCTCGGCGCGCTCGGCCGGCCGGATCTCGTGGACGTCGCGCTCGGGCCGCCCGGCGCCGCGCAGCAGCCGCTGCGCGATTTCCTCGCCGGCGCGTTCGCGCAGCAGCCGCTTGCGCAATGGCTCGACTGGATGGCCGCGCATTCGATCAGTTGCGCGCCGGTGCTCGACTATGCCGACGCGCTGAAGCATCCGCACGTGTCGGCGCGCGGCATGGTGATGACCGATGCGGAAGGCTTCCGCCATCTGAACACGCCGCTGCGTTTCGCGGACGAACCCGGCCGGCCGACCCTGCGCGCGCCGGAACTCGGCGAACACACGCACGCGGTGCTCGACGGACTCGGCAACGCATGACGCACGGAAGGATCGGCGCGACGCACGCGTTCGATCCTGCCGCGACGACGAAACACGCCGGATCGCGGATCGGCAGAGCAGGATCAAAGGCAGGACCGGGCGGTCGCGGCAAGATGGGGACGCGATCGTTCGTCGGCATCCCGGCGCAAGCGGATGCCGCCCAGCACCATTCCCCAGGACTTTTCATGATGACCAGACTGTTTGCGGTTTCGCCGCGTGTCGTGTTTCTCGCGCGTCTCGTGTTTCTCCCGCTCGGATCGATGGCGCTCATCTCGACCGCCGCCGCGCAGACGGCGACCCCCGTTACGCGCCAGCAGGTGAAGGCGGAATTCGTTGCGCTCCAGCAGGCCGGTTACGATCCGGTGATCGACGACCAGCACGACTATCCCGAACATCTTCAGGCTGCCGAACAGAAGCTCGCCGCGGCGCGCGACGCGGCCCGTCAGGCGGCGGAAACCACGTCGCCGCATTGATCGGGCGGTCCGATGAACCGATAGAAATTCGCTGATTCCCGGCGCGTCGCCGCTTGTTTACACTGCGAATCCAGACCGGGCGCATGCACGCCCGGCTTTCGTATCTGCGCGCCCGCGCGTCGCTGTCGTCAGTCCTCCGTCGTCTCCCCGGTGTCGGCCGATGCGTTGCGCCCGTGCGCGCCATGCAGGAGACGATCATGGACAGCGTGAATCTGGAAGTCCTGAAGGCCAGCATCCGCTGGATCGACGCGGGTCATCGCGTGCTGCTGGTCACGGTGGTGAAGACATGGGGCTCGTCGCCGCGTCCGGAAGGGTCGATGCTCGTCGTGCGCGACGACGGCGTGGTCGCCGGCTCGGTGTCGGGCGGCTGCATCGAGGACGACCTGATCGACCGCGTGCGCCGTCACGGCGTCGTTGACCAGAAGCCGCAGTCGGTCCGTTACGGCATCAGCGCGGACGAGGCGCATCGTTTCGGCCTGCCGTGCGGCGGCACGATCGAACTCGTGCTCGAACCGCTCGCCGACGCGCGCGGGCTGGCCGCGTTGTGCCAGCGCGTGGAGGCGGGCGAACTCGTCGCGCGCACGCTCGACATGACGACCGGCGTCGCGCTCTTGTCCGCCGCGCGGACGACCGACGGCGTCGCGTTCGACGGCAGGCGGTTCGTCACGATTCACGGCCCGCGTTACCGGCTGCTCGTGATCGGCGCGGGGCAACTGTCGCGCTATCTTTGCCAGATCGCGGCGGGGCTGGATTATCAGGTGACCGTCTGCGATCCGCGCGACGAATACACGGACGTGTGGGACGTGCCCGGCACGAGACTCGTGCGCACGATGCCCGACGACACCGTGCTCGACATGAAGCTCGACGAGCGTTGCGCGGTGATCGCGCTCACGCACGACCCGAAGCTGGACGACCTCGCGCTGATGGAAGCGTTGAAGACGCCGGCGTTCTACGTCGGCGCGCTCGGTTCGCGGCGCAACAACGCGGCGCGCCGCGAACGGCTGAAGGAATTCGATCTTTCGGAAGCCGAACTGGCGCGGCTGCATGGGCCGGCGGGCATCTACATCGGCAGCCGCACGCCGCCGGAGATCGCGGTGTCGATCCTCGCGGAAGTGACCGCCGCGAAAAACGGCGTCGCGTTGCCGGCGATGGCGCAGGTCGCGGCCGCGAAGGCCGCGCGCGACATCGGCGCGTCCGCCGGCGCGCTGTGCGCGGCCTGACCGCCGCGGCGGCAGGCACCGTCGCGGCCGGCGAGCCGCCACGCCACCGCGTCAGTCCAGTTCGTCCGCGATGATGGGCGCGGGATCTTCCTGCGCGGTCTCGGTGAACATCTCGGTGAACTGGTCGAGCACCGCGAGCGTGTCGCGGCCGACCCGCGTGATCCGGTAGAACGACAGCGCGACCTCCGGCCGGATCATGTCGATCCGCACGCGATAGCGGCTGCAGATGTGTCGGCAGAACGACGGCATCACCGCCGTGCCGAGCCCTTCCTGCGCCATCGCGACCGCGGTTTGCAGATGGCCGACGACGATGCGCCGGCTCACGTTCACTTCTTCCTTCGACAGCGTCGCCTCGATCAGCCGTTGCAGCGGGTTGTCCTTCGGCAGCGTAATGAGCGGGCGGCCTTCGAGCGCGGTCCAGCGGATGCCGTTCCCGCCGCGCCGGTCCGGCCCGTCGTCGTCGAGCGCCGATACGGCGACCAGATGCGTCGGGAAGATCGGCACGCGGTCGATGCCGGACAACTGCGAGAAAAACACGCCGAACGCGGCGTCGAGATGTCCTTCCTCGACCATCTGCAGCAGTTCGCCCGGCGCGCGGTCCACGAGTTCGATCTGCGCGTGCGGATAGACCTTCGAAAAGCGCGACAGCACCGGCGGCATCAGGCTCGCGGCGATCATCGGCGTGCAGCCGAGCAGCAGCGACGACTGCTTCTGGCGGCCCAGCTCGTTCAGTTCGATCACCGACTTTTCGAGCGTCTCGACGATCTTCATCGCGGTCGGGTAGAACACGCGGCCCGCCTCGGTCAGCGACACGGTGCGCGTCGTGCGTTCCAGCAGCCGGCATTGCAGCTGCGTTTCCAGCTCGCGGATGATCGCGCTGAGCGCGGCCTGGCTCAGGTGCATGCTCTGCGCGGTCTTCGTGAAGCTCGACGCGTTCGCGACCCCGAGAAAGACTTTCAGTTGTTTGAGGGACAGGTTCATCTACGACAGATCCTTCGTGCATCGGGCGGTGGGCATGCCCGATTCTATCCCGTCCGCCGGGGGCGGCCGCCGCGCGCCCGGGATGCGCGCGCGGCGGCCGTCGGTGCTTCACGCGAACGCGTAGCGTCCTTCGGCGTCGCGCGCGATGGTGCGATGCTGCGCGGTGTCCTCCAGCCAGCGCACGACTTCGCGGCCGTCGCGCGTGCCGGTCGCGGCCATCAGTTCGGAGAACCGCTTCGGTCCGTGTTCGAGCGCGGCTTCGAGCGAATCGAAGCGCGCGCCCTGATACGCGGGCGGCGTCGGCACGCGGTGCTCCAGGTCGCGTTGCGCGCCCGGCGCGAGCAGCGGCAGCGTCAGGTCGAAACCCGCCTTCGCGGTTTTCGTCGCGCCGAGCAGCGACGGGTCGAGCGGCATCGCGCGCATGTTGTCCTGCAACACCAGATCGCGGTCGGCCTGGAAGCGCGTCGCGAGCGCCCAGTCCATCTGCTCGTCGGAGAACACGTCGATGTCCGGGTCCACGACGAACACGTGCTTGACGTTCGCGAGCGACGCGAACACCGCCGCGATCGCGTTGCGCGCCTCGCCCGGCACGCGCTGCTGCATCGCGATCCGCACGTTGAACATGCCGCCCGTCGCCGGGTTTGCATAGACGGCCTTCACCTCGCGCACCGCCGTTTCCAGCGCGCGCCACACCGTGACCTCGGTGCGCAGCGCCGCGAGCTGCGCGGTGTCGGTGCGCGCCATCGAGCGGCCGCCGATCGTGCAGGTCTGGAACACCGCGTCGCGGCGATGCGTGATCGCCGTCAGGTGGAACACCGGGTTCGTCTTGATGCCGCCGTAGTAGCCGAGGAACTCGCCATATGGGCCTTCCGGCTCCGCGTGGCCGCGCTCGTCCAGATAACCTTCGAGGATGAACTCGGCGTCGGCCGGCACCAGCAGGTCGTTCGTCACGCACTTGACCACGCCCATCGGCTGGCCGCGCAGCGCCGCGACGAGTTCGAGTTCGTCGGCCGGAATGCGCATCGTCGCGCCGACGTGATCGACCGGATGCGTGCCGACCGCGAACGCGATCGGCGTGCGCTCGCCGCGCTTCGCGTGGCCGATCGCGATCGCGCGCAGGTCGGACGGCGCGACGAGATCGATGCCGGCCGTGCGGCGTCCGCGCAGCATCAGCCGGCGAATGCCGACGTTGGTCCAGCCGGTTTCCGGATCGACCGCGAAGTCGATCGACGCCGAGATGTACGGCGCGCCGTCGAGATCGTGTTGCAGATGCACCGGCAATGCGGTGAAGTCGCAGTCGTCGCCGGTCAATACGACCTGCTGGACCGGCGCTTCGCCGCGGCTCACCTCGACCAGCTTGCCCTTCACGCGCAGCCGCTCGCGGACCGTGTCGAGCAGCCGCTGCGGGGTCGTGTCGAACGCCTTCGCGAGCCGCGTGCGGCTCGCGGCGACGCTGCCGGCGAGCGACGTCGCGCCGCCGGCCGGCCGCGTGAACCACACCGCGCGCGGGTTGCCTTCCATGATCGCCGCGATGTCCGCGAGATCGACCGGCGCGTCATGGCGTTCGAGTTCGCTGTCGTCGAGCGATTCGAGGAAGCGGCGCAGGCTGAACCGTTCGAGGTCGGGGGCCGGCGCGCCGTCTGCGGTGGAGGGGATCGCTGTCTTGGGTCTCAATCTGGGTTCCTCGCGCATCTGCGTGCGCAGTGTCTGGGTCGATGAATCGGGTTGGCCGGCTGCGACGGCGCGCGTCACGGACGTCATGCGCGCCGTCGCGCCGCGCTCAGAAGCGCGCGGACAGCGCGGTCGCCGCGAGATGCGCGGCGAAGCCGCTCGCGCCGCTCGCGGGCATCTCGGGCGCGAGATGCAGGAACTGCTTGACCGCGCGCAGCGTGACCGCGCTGCAGCCGAGCAGCGTGGTCGCGAGCGCGTCGGCTTCGGCGTCGAGGTCGGCGGCCGGCACCACGCGGCTCACCAGCCCGGCGTGCAATGCTTCGGCCGCGTCGAGCCGGATGCGGCTCAGCACCATGTGCGCGACGGTCTTGACCGGCACGCGGCCGATCAACGCGGACATCACGAGCGTCGGCGGGATGTCGCGTTCCATCTCGGGGATCTGGAACACCGCGTCGTCCGCCGCGAGCGCGACGTCGCAGACGCCGGCGAGCGCGCAGCCGACGCCGAGCGCCTCGCCGCGCACCACCGACACGACCGGCACGCGCACCGCCTTCAGCGCGTCGTACAGCGCGAGCGGCGGCGCGGCGACCACGCGGCGCAGCGTTTCGGCGGACGGCTTCGCGTCCTTCGGCGGCATCGGCGACTGGCGGCCCTTGCAGAAGTCGGGGCCGCTGCTCAGGATGCGGACGAGCTTCACGTCGTCGTCGATCGTCGTGACGGCTTCGATGATCGCTTCGCTCATCGCCGCGTCGATCAGATTGCCGTTGTCGGGGCGGTCGAGCACGACGTCCAGCAGCGCGCCGCTGCGCTCGATCGTGACGAATGGGGTGGTCATGCGGGTCTCCTGTCGATCGGAGTTAGCGCTTCAGCGCTTGCTCCGATCCCATGTAAGCGGGTTGCTGTTCATCCGGGATGATGCGTGGCTTCACGCGGCGGGCCGGTGGATGTATTCCCATACGACCTTCGGCGTCGCCGGCATCGCCAGTTCGTCGCTGCCGAACGCCTTCAGCGCGTCGGCGAGCGCGTTGAAGATCGTCGCGGTCGCCGGCGTGATGCCGCTTTCGCCGCCGCCCTTCACGCGCAGCGGGTTGCCGTGCGTCGGGTCCTCGGTCAGTTCGAGGCGCAGCGGCGGAATCGCGCCCGCGCGCGGCATCCCGTAGTCCATGTACGAGCCGGTCAGCACCTGGCCGGTGTCGCGGTCGAGGTAGCAGGTCTCGGACAGCGCCTGGCCGATGCCCTGCGCGAGGCCGCCGTGCACCTGGCCTTCGACGATCAGCGGATTGATCGGCTGGCCGACGTCGTCCACCGACGTGTAGTTCACGAGCTTCACGATGCCGGTGTCCGGGTCCACTTCCAGTTCGCAGACGGCCGAGCCGGTCGGGTGCGCGGGCACGCGCGTATTCACCTCGGCTTCCGCGTACAGCTTGCGCGTTGCCGGGTCGCCCGGCAGGCCGTCGCTCGCGATGCGCGCGGCGACTTCGAACAGGCCGATGCGGCGGTCCGATGCCGGATCGACGAATGCGCCGTCCGCGAAACTCACGCGCTCCGGCGCGACGTCGAACAGCGCGGCCGCGACCTGCGTGCCGGTCGCGACGATCTGCGCGGCGGTGTCGACCAGCAGCATGCCGCCGAGCCGCATCGAGCGGTCCGAGTGGCTGCCGCCGCCGACGCTGACGAACGCGGTGTCGCCGGTGCGCAGCGTGATCGCCGCCATCGGCACGCCGAGATGCTGCGCGACGACCTGCGCGAACGTCGTCTCGTGGCCCTGGCCGGTGGACTGCGTGCCGGCCACGATGTCGATGCGGCCTTCGGGCAGCACGGTCAGTTCGATGCGTTCGCGCGGCGCGCCGACTGGCGACTCGATGTAGTTCGCGACACCGATGCCGCGCAGCTTGCCCTGTGCGAGCGATTGCGCGCGGCGCGCCTCGAAGCCGTCCCATTCCGCGAGTTCGAGCGCGCGCGCCATGTTGCGCGCGAATTCGCCGCTGTCGTAGGTGAGGCCCATCGGGCTGCGGTACGGCAGCTTGTCGTGCGCGACCAGGTTGCGGCGGCGGATCTCCGCGCGGTCGAGGCCCAGTTCGGCCGCCGCGAGGTCGAGCATCCGCTCGATCACGTGGTGCGCTTCCGGGCGGCCCGCGCCGCGATACGGCGCGGTCGGCACCGTGTTGGTCAGCACCGCGCTGATGTGGACGGCGGCGACCGGCACGTCGTACACGGTCGTCATGATCCGCGTGCCGTTCGACATCGGCACGTACGACACCGTATGCGCGCCGACGTTGCCGATCCACTCGTTGTCGATCGCGAGAATGCGGCCGTCGTTCGAGAAGCCGAACGTCGCGCGCACGATCTGGTCGCGGCCCTGGTAGTCGGACAGGAACGCCTCGCTGCGGTCGCTCGTCCACTTGACGGCGCGGCCGAGCCGGCGCGCGGCCCACACGACGGCCAGCTGCTCGACGTAGATGAACGAGCGCGGGCCGAAACCGCCGCCGGTGTCCGGGCAGACCACGCGCACCTGCGACAGCGGCACCTTCAGCGCGAGCGCGAGGCACAGCTTCTGGCGCACCGCGCCCTGGCTGCCGGAGATCAGCGTATAGACGCCGCTCGTCTCGTCGTAGGCGCCGATCGCGCTGCGCGGCTCCATCTGGCAGTTCACGACGCGGCTGTGATGGAACTCGCGTTGCAGCACGAACGGCGCGTCCGCGATGATCCGGCGCGCTTCGTCGCGCTCGCCGATCTGCGTCTGGAAGCACAGGTTGCCGTCCGCGCCGTCCCACAGTTGCGGCGCGCCGTCCTGCATCGCGTCGGCTGCGTTCACGACCGCGTCGAGCACGTCGTAATCGACGTCGATCATCTCGGTCGCGTTGCGCGCGGCGATCGGCGTTTCCGCGATCACCATCGCGATCGGCTCGCCGACGTAGCGCACCCGGTCGGTCGGCAGCGGAATGTGCAGCTGGTTGAAGATCGAGCCGGTCAGCGACGTGAGGAACGCCTTTTTCGTCGCATCGACCGCGTCGACCGGATTCGGCACGTGATCGACGCCCTGAAAGCCGTCGTCCAGATAGTCCTGGCCGACGAGCACCGCGATCACGCCGGGCGCCTCGCGCGCGGCCGATACGTCGACCGAACGCAGCGCCGCGTGCGCGTGCGGCGAGCGCAGGAATGCCGCATACGCCTGGCCTTCGACGCGCAGGTCGTCCGTGTATTGACCGTTGCCGGTCACGAAGCGCCGGTCCTCGACGCGCGGGATGGGTTGACCGATCATGGCTGCTGCGCCTCCGTCGTCGTCATTGCGGCGGCGTCGGCCGGATACATCTCGTGCGCCGCGTGCCGCACGGCCTCGATGATGTTCACGTAGCCCGTACAGCGGCAGATGTTGCCTTCGAGCGCGTGGCAGATGCTTTCGTCGTCGAGCTTCGGCGGCTGGCGCAGGTAAAAATCGACGGACATGATCATGCCCGGCGTGCAGAACCCGCATTGCAGCCCGTGACACTGGACGAACGCGTTCTGCACCGGATGCAGCGGCGCATCGTGGCCGGCGCGCAGGCCTTCGACGGTCGTCACCGCGCCGCCGCTCGCCTGGGCCGCGAGCACCGTGCACGACTTCACGGATACGCCGTCGAGATTGACGGTGCACGCGCCGCACTGGCTCGTGTCGCAGCCGACGTGGGTGCCGGTCAGGCGCAGTTCTTCGCGCAGGAATTCGACGAGCAGCGTGTGGTCGGGCACGTCGCGCCGCACGTCCACGCCGTTCACTCGCAATTGGACTTCAGCCATGATTCACCTTCGTGTTGCTGGGTCGTTCGGAAGGGCCGCGACGGTCAGCGCGCCGCGCCCGCGTCGGCCGAGGTGGCCGAGCCGGCGCTCATCGTCGCGTTGAAGCGCTTGAAGAACTCCGCCGCGAGCTTGTTCGCGACCGACGTGACGAGGCGCGAGCCGATCTGCGCGAGCTTGCCGCCCACCTGCGCGTCGGCCACATAGGTCAGCAGCGTGCCGCCTTCGTCGGCGTCCGCGAGCGTGACCGTCGCGGTCATCTTGCCGAAGCCCGCGATGCCGCCTTCGCCCTGGCCGAGAATCTTGTAGCCGTTCGGGCCGTCACGGTCCGACAGCAGCAGCGTGCCCTTGAAGCGCGCCTTGACCGGGCCGACCGACGCGACCACCACGGCCTTGTATTCGTCGTCGTTCTGCGCGACGAACTCCTCGCAGCCGGGCACACAGGCTTGCAGCACTGCGGCGTCGTTCAATCCATTCCATACCTGTTCGCGCGTGGCTGCGATGGTCTGCGATCCGGTGAATTCCATTCGTGTCTCCTGAAACGGGATTAGGCAGGCTTGCGCAACGGTTGCGCAAGCAGCGCCTGCAATGCGCGGCGCGTGTAGGTTTCGATCAGATGCGCGCGGTACGCGGCGGACCCGTTGTCGTCGTCGGGCAGCGTCGAGTCGTCCATCTTCAGGTCCGCGAGCGCGGCTTCGGACAGGTCCGCGCCGAGCGCCGCTTCCGCGTCGAACCAGCGGAACACCGACGCGCCCGCGCCGGTCACGGCGACGCGCACCGCATCCGCGAACTGCGCGATGAACACGCCGACGATCGCGTAACCCGACGCGGGCTGGCGGAACTTCGCATACGCGGCGCGCAGCGGGATCGGGTATTCGAAGCCGGCAACGAGTTCGCCGGGTTCGAGCGCGGTTTCGAACGTGTCGATGAAGAAGTCGTCGGCCGCGATCGTGCGTTGCGACGTGACGACCTGCGCGCCGAGGCCGAGCACCGCGCACGGGTAGTCCGCCGCCGGGTCGTTGTTCGCGACCGAGCCGCCCATCGTGCCGCGGTTGCGGACCTGCGGATCGGCGATCAGACCCGCGAGCTGCGCGAGCGCCGGAAGCGCGGCCGCGACGACCGGCGACGCGGCGACTTCCGCATGTTTCGTCAGCGCGCCGACGCGCAGCACGCCGCCTTCGACGCCGATGCCGCGCAGCGCGTCGATGCGCGTGAGGTCGATCAGATGCGACGGGGCGGCGAGCCGTTGCTTGAGCGTCGGGATCAGCGTCATGCCGCCCGACAGCGGCCGCGCGTCCTCGTGCTCGCGCAGCCACGCGGCAGCCGCGTCGAGCGACGCGGCGCGAAGGTAGGTGGTCTCGTACATGAAGTCTCCTGCCGCCGCGCGCGCCGGACCGTGGCGCACGCGGCCTGTGTTGTCTAAAGCGGGGGGCCGGACTGTTTGAGCCAGCTGTCGAGCGCGGTCGCGAGCGCGACCGGCGTTTCGTACATCGGATAGTGGCCCGCGTTGCGCAGCGTTTCGAGCGACGCGTGGGGATACCACGCGAGCCACGTGCGCGTCATCAGGTCGGCGGTCAGCGTCGGATCGTGTTCGCCGATGAAGAGCTTCACCGGCGTCGCGTTGCCGGCGACGTCCGCCGAGAAGTCGTTCGCGGCCCACTGCGGCAGGTACGCGGCGAACGCGTCGGCCCGCGAGTTGCGCTGCGATTCGCGCGCGAGATGCGCGCTCCAGCGCGGCGACAGCCGGCCGCCGGTCGAGAACGCGATGATCGCTGCACGCTTGTCCACGTCGTCCACGACCGCGCGAAAACCGGCCAGGCGCGCGTCGTCCATCCGCGAGCCGCACGCGGGGACCGCCGACACCCCGGCCATCCGCTCGATCCGTTCCGGCGCGGCGAGCAGCACGCGCTGGATCGCGACGCCGCCCATCGAATGGCCGATCAGGCTGAAGCGGTCCCAGCCGAGATGATCCGCGATCGCGAGCACGTCCTGCGCGGCCTCGTCGAACGTGAACGCGCCGTCGCGCTCGCGCGAGCGGCCGTAGCCGCGATAGTCGAAGAACACGTAGGTGAACGCGTCGGTGTCGAGCGCGGGCACGAGCGGCTGCCAGTCGTCGGCGCTGCCGAACCAGCCGCTCATCGCGAGCACCTTGCGCGGCCCGTCGCCGATCTTCAGGTAGCCGTTGAGCGTCTGTGTCATGCCGGCGTCTCCACGCGCTGTTCCGCGAACGCGAACGCCGGCGCGATGCGGCCGCGGCATTCGCCGAAGCCGATCGACACCGCGCCCGGCTTCGTCGCGCGCGCGCCGAGGACGATTTCGTCGCCGTCTTCGAGCGCGGTGCGCGTTTCGCCGTTCGGCAGCCGCAGCGGGTCCTTGCCCGCGTTGGTCAGTTCGGTGATGCACGCGCGCGCCTCGTCGGCCGCGCCCGAGATCGTGCCGCTGCCGAGCAGGTCGCCGGTGCGCAGGTTGCAGCCGTTGCTCGTGTGGTGCGCAACCATCTGCGCGAAGGTCCAGTACAGATTGTCGAGATGCGTCTGCGTGATCCGGACCGGCGCGCTGCCTGCCTCGCGCAGTTGCGCGGTGGACAGATGCGCGGACAGTTCCAGATGCAGGCCGCCGTGCTGCTGGTCGAACGCGCCGTTCAGATGCGCCATCAGCGGCGGATCGTCCTTCGCGCGCGGCACCGGCGCCTTGCGGAACGGCGCGAGCGCCTCGGCCGTGACGATCCACGGCGACAGGCTCGAATGGAAGCTCTTGCCGAGGAACGGCCCGAGCACCTGTTCGAACCACTGAATGCTTTTCGCGGACCAGTCGTTCAGCAGCGAATAACCGAAGATGTGCTCGTGCGCGGCGTCGATCGGAATCGGCTGCGTGAGCGCGTTGCCGCGGCCGATCCACGCGGCGCATTCGAGTTCGAAGTCGAGCGCCGGCGCGGGGCCGAACACGATCTGGCCGTTCGCGTCGCGATACTGGCCGTGCGGACGCCGGACTTCGCCGCCGCTCACGCGCAGCGACGACGCGCGGCCGTGATAGGCGATCGGCAGCGATTTGAAAGCCGGCGGCAGCGGGTCCGCGAGACCCTTGTAGCGGCCGTGCCGTTCGGTGTGATGCAGCGACGTGAGGAAGTCGGTGTAGTCGCCGACCTCGCACGCGAGGCGCAGCGCGACTTCGTCCACGCGCGGCAGCAGCGCGCGAACCTGCTCGTCGACGCGCGCGCGTTGCGGCGCGTCGCTCTTCAGCAGGTCGGACAGCGCGGCGCGCAGCGCGCTCGCGTAACGGGGCTCCATCGCCATCAGGCGGTTCAGCGTGCCGTCGGCGGCCGCTTCGCACGCGATCGCCGCGTCGCTGCCGGCTTCGACGAGGCCGCTGTCGCGCAGCGCGCGCAGATCGACGACGTGTTCGCCGATCGCGACGCCCGCGCGTGGTTCGCCGTCGCGCTCGAACGCGCCGAACGGCAGGTTCTGGATCGGGAAGTCCGTGTCGGGCTGGTTCGCCGATTCGATCCAGCTACGCCGGGCCGGATCGTGGGTGGGATTGAGGGCGGTCATGCGGCGGGCGTCTCCGGTACGGCTTTTTTTCGTTCTTCGACCCATGCGTCGAGCGCGGGGCGAGCCTGCATTCTATAGCACTCCAGTGTTTCGGCCGGCGCGACCGGAACCGTCAGTTCGAGACGGAAACCGTTCGGATCGAAGAAATAGATCGAGCGCACGAAGTGGTGATCGGTGACGCCGAGCACTTCGATGCCGTGTTCGACGAGCCGCTGCTTCATCGTTTCGAGCTGGTCGAGCGTCGCGAGGCGCAGCGCGATGTGGTTGACCCACGGCGGCGTGTTCGGCGACGGCTCGGCGGCCGTGTTGTCGCCGAGATCGAAGAACGCGATGTTCGAGCCGTCGGCCATCTCGAAGAACAGGTGCACGTACGGGCAGTATTCGCCGGTGCTCGGCACGCGGTCGAGCCGGATCAGATGGACGAGCGGCAGGCCGAGGATGTCCTCGTAGAAGTGGCGGGTTTCTTCGGCGTTGCGGCAGCGCCATGCGAAGTGGTGCAGGCCGAGTACCGGTGGCAGGGATGCGGACATGTCGTGTCTCCATTGTCGATCCGGGTTGGCGCTTTAGCGCCTACCCGGACCCCATGCAAAGCTGTCGATTCGGGTTAGCGCTTTAGCGCTTACCCGGACCCCATACAAAAGGCTTGCTGATTCATCGGACGGCGCGCTCAGACTTCGACCGCATCCACGTCGTATTCGAACAGCCAGTTGTAACGCTCCTTCACGCGCTCCTCGTTCCACTCGCGGTCCACGTATTCGGCCGCGCCTTCTGCATGCGCGAGCGCCGGATTGTGGAACCGCTGCGTGTTCGCCGCGGAGCCGCGCACGATGCGCGACGTGCGCTCGACGCGCAGCGCCTCGTAGCGTTCGAGCGCGCGCGGCAGGTCGCTTCCGTAGCGCGCGACGCAGCGCGCGATCAGATAACCGTCCTCCAGCGCCATGCCCGCGCCCTGCGCGAGGAACGGCAGCGTCGGGTGGCACGCGTCGCCGAGCAGCGTCGCGTTGCCGGAGGTCCAGCGCGTCATCGGCTCGCGGATCATCAGCGCCCACTTGTACGGCACGTCGATCGCGGAGATCAGCGTGCGCACGTCCTCGTGCCAGCCCTCGAAGTCGGCGAGGCATTCGTCGAGCGTGCCGCTCTCGGACCACGACTCGACCTGCCAGCCGTCGCGCTCGACCGCGCCGACGAAGTTGACCAGCTTGTGGCCGCGCAGCGGATAGTGGATCACGTGCGCGCCGGGGCCGACCCAGTTGGTGCCGTATGGCGTGCGCAGATGCTCGGGCAGGCGCTCGACGTCGATCACGCCGCGCCATGCCATCACGCCGGAATACACGGGTTCGTCCGGGCCGAACAGCGCACGGCGCACGCGCGAGTGCACGCCGTCCGCGCCGATCAGCAGGTCTGCCTCATAGACGCCGCCGGACACGGTCTGCACTTCGACCTTGCCGCCCTTCTGCACGACGCCCTCGACCTTCTCGTTGAGGCGGATCGCATCCGGCTTGCGCGCGCGCACCGCTTCGACGAGCCCTTCGTGCAGGTCCGCGCGGTGCACGGTCAGATAGGGGAAGCCGTAGATGTCGCGCGATGCCGCGCCGAGATCGAACAGCGGCCAGGTCTGGCCGGTGTTCCACAGGCGCACGCGCTTGCCGGGCGGCT
Organism: Paraburkholderia caballeronis; assembly: GCF_900104845.1. Taxonomy (NCBI): domain Bacteria; kingdom Pseudomonadati; phylum Pseudomonadota; class Betaproteobacteria; order Burkholderiales; family Burkholderiaceae; genus Paraburkholderia; species Paraburkholderia caballeronis. The sequence continues at coordinate 286,824 of NZ_FNSR01000003.1, forward strand.
CGCACGCGAGCCCTTCGAGGCGCTGGCCGACGCCGAGGCGGTACAGCACGCGCGTCGCGTTCGGGCTCAACTGCACGCCGGCGCCGATCTCCCCCAGCGCCTTTGCCTGCTCAAGAATGGTGACGTCGAAGCCCTTTTCCAACAACGCGGCTCCGGCCGTCAGGCCGCCGATACCGGCTCCTGCAATGACGATCTTCATTCGACGTTTCGACCTCTTTTATGGTGACGCTTTTATCGGATTGATTTATCAATCGATCGATAATTATTTTTAATGCGGTTCCTTTTGAAAACGGGACCACTTTAAATCAACGTCTGCCGCTAAAGAAGCAAAAGAATCCGAACGTCTTATTAACCAATTTTGATAATGGCGGGACGGCGCGTCACATACCCCAGCGGTGCACGACCGAGGTTTCGATGCCGAACAGGTCGAGCACCCGGCCGAGCGTGTGATCGACCATTTCGTCGAGGCTCTCCGGGTTCGCGTAGAATGCCGGCACCGGCGGGTAGACGATCGCGCCCGCCTCGGTCACGCTCGCCATGCTGCGCAGGTGGCCGAGGTGCAGCGGCGTCTCCCGGACCATCAGCACGAGGCGGCGGCGCTCCTTCAGCGTGACGTCCGCCGCGCGGGACAGCAGGCCGCTCGTGACCCCGGTGGCCACTTCGGAAAGGGTCCGGATCGAGCACGGCGCGACGACCATCCCCATCACCGGGAACGAGCCGCTCGAAATCGCGGCGCCGATGTCGGTGTTCGAGTAGCTGACGGTCGCGAGCGCGCGCACGTCGGCGACGCTGTACGGAGACTCGTGTGCGAGCGTCACCTGCGCCGAGCGGCTCATCACCAGATGCGACTCGATGTCGAGCTGCCGGAGCAACTGCAGCAGCCGGACGCCGTATACGACGCCCGACGCGCCGCTGATGCCCACCACGAGGCGCCGGGGCGGGATGGCTCTCAATTGCATCTGTGCTCTCCGATAATGCGGGGTTTCATAAAGACGTCGCGGATGTTAGCACGGTGATTAAGGGCGGCTAAAGCCGACAGGGTGGTTTTGCCGGATAGTCGGTAAATACCCTGGGGTGAATATTCGGAATATTCGGAATGTTCGATTGCTTGATAAACAATTCGCGATTCAAAACGCGAATTGAAGCCGTTAAACTTTGCCGGGCATCAAGGAACCGGGGTTGACTCAACCGCATATCGAAGTTCCGCCCTGCATGAAGCCGGCCCGCGTGGGAGGCCGGCCCACGATAAAAACATTGGAGACATCCGTTGAGAATTCGTCTGTTCGCGGGCGGTTGCGCCGCACTCCTTAGCTGCCCCGTCATGGCCCAGTCGTCCGTTACGCTTTATGGCAGCATCGACGTCGGCGTCGATTTCGTGTCGAACTCGAACGGCAGCCGCCTGATCCAGGAGTCGGCGGGCAAGCGCCAGCCGGACCGCTGGGGCCTGCTCGTGAAAGAGGCGCTCGGCGGCGGCAACACCGCGTTCGCGCGGCTCGAATCGGGCTTCCAGACGAACACCGGCGCGCAGATCAACCCGACCAGCTTCTTCAACCGCGAAGCGTACGTGGGTCTGTCGAACGACCGGCTGGGCTCGATCAGCCTGGGTAACATCAACGACTACATCTATCAGTACGTCGGCCGGCTGAACAACGCGATCCCGGGTATTTCGTCGTTCTACACGCCGGGCAACCTGGACGGCCTCGCGAATTCGCATGCGATGAACAACTCGGTGAAGTACGAGACGATCAACTGGCGCGGCTTCCAGGCGGGCGTGATGAACGCGTTCGGCAACCAGGCCGGCAACTTCAGCGCCGGCCGCCAGTACAGCGTCGGCGCGCAGTACGCGAACGACACGGTGAAGTTCGGCGTCGGCTACACGATGTCCCACAACCGGACCGCGGACGTGTTCGGCACCTTCAGCCTGTCGTCGCTGCTCGGCCAGCCGCTGAAGCAGGGCACGATGTTCAACGCGAGCCGCTACAGCACGCTCGCGGTCGGCGGCTCGGTGAAGATCGGCTATTTCACGCCGCACGCGACGTATTCGGGCGTCGAGCTGGAGAACGACCACGGCTCGGCGAAGCTGAACAACTATCAGGCCGGCGTGAACATCGACCTGAGCGGCGGCGCGAGCTTCTACGTGCTCGGCATTTCGTACGGCCACTCGACGTTCGAAGGGCTCGCGCTGAACCAGTACAACCTGTTCCTGACGCACTACCTGTCGAAGAGCACGCAGGTCTATGCGGGCGTGGGCCTGCTGCGCGCGTCGGGACCGGATGCGCGCGCCGCGCAGTTCGGCTATCAGGCGTCGACGAGCGGCAGCCAGACGGTCGGCCGCATCGGCGTCAATCACATGTTCTGACGTGGGAGGCGACATGGTGCGATGAGACGGGACGCAAACGGATCGATTCACCTGGTTTCGATCTCTTCATCGCCTTCCTTTGATTGAGCCAGGCCCGGCAGCCGCGACGCGGGGCTGCCGGGCCTCGCGTCGCCACGAGGGGCATCAGGAGCAACGACGCCACGCGCGGACGGCCAACCGGGCCGCACGGCGGGGCGAAGCAAATGGAACACACATGGAAGCAAACCGGACTTTCAATATCGCGACACTGATAGAAGAGCAGAAGACGGGGCGCTTCGCCGTCGGCCTGCTGTTCTGGTGTTTCCTCGTCATGCTGATGGACGGCTACGACCAGACGGCCGTGTCGTTCGCGGCGCCCGCGATCATCAAGGACTGGCACGTCTCGCGCGGCGGCTTCGGGCCGGTGTTCGGCGCGGGCCTGTTCGGCACGCTGATCGGCTCGTTCATCTTCGGATATCTCGGCGACCGGCTCGGCCGCAAGAGGGCGATCGTGATGGGCAGCCTGTTCTTCGGGTTGCTGACGTTCGCGTCGGTGTGGGTCACGTCGCTGCACGAACTGATGCTGCTGCGCTTTCTCGCCGGCATCGGGATGGGCGGCGTGGTGCCGAACGCGGTTGCGCTGGTGGCCGAATACGCGCCGAAGCGGCTGCGCGCCACGTGGGTCACGCTGATGTTCTCCGGTTTCTCGATCGGCGCCGGTTCGGGCGGCCTCGTGTCGTCCGCGCTGATCCACCGCTTCGGCTGGCCGGTGATGTTCGTCGTCGGCGGCGGCGGGTCGCTCGTCGTGGCGCTGCTGCTGATGTTCACGCTGCCCGAATCCGCGAAGCTGCTGGTCGTGCGCCAGCGCGGCATCGACACGGTGCGCCGCCTCGTCGCGCGGCTGCGTCCGGAGCTGAACATTCCGGCCGACGCGCTGTTCGTGCCGGGCGAGGTGCAGGAGAAGCAGCGTTTCGTGCTGAAGCTGATCTTCTCGGACGGCCTCGCCGCGATCACGCCGCTGCTGTGGATCGTGTTCATCGCGAACTCGATGGCGTTGTACTTCCTGCAGAACTGGCTGCCGGTGCTGATCGAGGGCATGGGCATCGATCCGCGCGGCGCGGGGCTCATCACCGCGATGTTCTCGGTCGGCGGCGTGATCGGCGGGCTGATCCTGTGCCGCTTCGTCGACCGCCACGGCGTGCTCGCGATCATCTCGCTGCCGGCGATCGGCTTTCCGGTCGTCGCGCTGCTCGGGCACGGCTCGTCGCAGACCTGGCTGATGGTCGCGGTGTTCGCGGCGGGCTTCTGCGTGGTCGGCGCGCAATACGGGCTGTACGCGGTGGCCGGGATGATCTATCCGACGTCGTTCCGCTCGGCGGGCGTCGGCAGCGCGATTTCGGTCGGCAAGATCGGCTCGGTGTCGGGGCCGGTGATCGGCGGGCTGCTGCTGTCGATGCATCTGCCGATCACGCAGCTGTTCTATTCGGCGTCGCTGCTGTTCCTCGTGGCCGCCGTGTTCTCGACGGTGCTGGCGATGCTGTATCGCGGCCGCTTCGGCGCGCAGCACGCAGCGGATGCGGCAGCGGCTGTCACGGCGGCGGCCGCCGTCGATCCGCTGCGGCGTCCGCTCGCGCGCGACTCGTGAGGTGACGCGACCGGCGACGCGCCGCTCGCGATAGCGCGCGGCGCGCGCGGGCGGACGCCGTGGCGACACGCCTGACTGTCCGGTGAGACACGCGGCAACGACTGCCGCCGGCGTCGCGCGCCGGTACGAAACGACCTGAAACACCTGTGGCCCGCCGCCCGTCGCGGCGGCGGGACGCGACACGTCCGTTGCTTCCGTGACGGACGCGGCCGGCGGCCGGCGAGCGGCCGCAGCGAGGAAGAACCCGATGAGCCAGACGCTATACGACAGGATTTTCGACGCGCATGCGGTGCGCACCGACGCGGACGGCACGACGCTGCTGTACGTGGACCGCCATCTGCTGAACGAGGTGACGAGCCCGCAGGCGTTCGAGTCGCTGCAACGCGAGGGCCGCCCGGTGTGGCGGCCGCATGCGAATCTCGCGGTCGCGGATCACAACGTGCCGACCACCGACCGCCGCCACGGCATCGCGGACCCGATCTCGAAGATCCAGGTCGACGCGCTGCGCGATAACTGCGAACGCAACGGCATCGCGCACTACGGGATGGACGACGCGCGCCAGGGCATCGTGCACGTCGTCGGCCCGGAACTCGGCAGCACGCTGCCGGGCATGACGATCGTCTGCGGCGATTCGCACACCAGCACGCACGGCGCGCTGGGCGCGCTCGCGTTCGGCATCGGCACGTCGGAGATCGAGCACGTGCTCGGCACGCAGACGCTCATTACGCGCCGCAGCCGCACGATGCGCGTGACGATCGAAGGCGCGCTGCCGGCGGGCTGCACCGCGAAGGACGTCGCGCTCGCGGTGATCGGCGCGCTCGGCACGGCAGGCGGCACCGGCTACGCGATCGAATTCGCGGGGCCGGTGGTGCGCGCGCTGTCGATGGAAGGGCGGATGACGTTGTGCAACATGTCGATCGAGGCGGGCGCGCGCGCCGGCCTCGTCGCGGTGGACGACACCACGCTCGACTACTGCCGCGCGCGTCCGTATGCGCCGCAGGGCGACGCATGGACGAACGCGGAACGCGCGTGGCGGATGCTGCGTTCGGACGACGACGCGCGCTTCGACGCGGAGTTCGCGCTCGACGTGTCGTCGCTGGTCCCGCAGGTGACGTGGGGCACGTCGCCCGAGATGGTGACGGGCATCGACGGCCGCGTGCCGGACCCGGCGGACCTCGCCGACGCCGGACGGCGCGCGTCGTATGCGCGCGCGCTCGACTACATGGGCCTCGCAGCGGGTACGCGGATCGATTCGATCGAGATCGACAAGGTGTTCATTGGCTCGTGCACGAACGGCCGGCTCGACGACCTGCGCGCGGCCGCCGCGGTGCTGCGCGCGGCGGGCGGCAGACTCGCGCCGAACGTGCGGCTGGCGCTCGCGGTGCCGGGCTCGCAGCAGGTGAAGCGCGACGCGGAGGCCGAGGGGCTGCACGAGGTGTTCGTCGCGGCCGGCTTCGAATGGCGCGAGCCGGGCTGCTCGATGTGCCTCGCGATGAATCCCGACCGGCTCGAACCGGGCGAGCGCGTCGCGTCGACGTCGAACCGCAATTTCGAGGGACGCCAGGGCGCGGGCGGCCGCTCGCATCTGGTGAGCCCGGCGATGGCGGCGGCCGCCGCGCTCGCGGGCCGTTTCGCCGACGTTCGGCAAATCGTTTGCGCAGCCGGGGATCGCTGATGGAGCCGCTCGTTTCCCACGAAGGACTCGTGGCGCCGCTGGACCGCGACAACGTCGACACCGACGCGATCATGCCGAAGCAGTTCATGAAGTCGATCGCGCGGACCGGCTTCGGCCCGTACCTGTTCGACGAATGGCGCTACCGCGACCCCGGCTATTACGGCAAGCCGGCGGCCGGGCGCACGCCCGAGCCCGGCTTCGTGCTGAACCAGCCGCGTTACGCGGGCGCATCCGTGCTGCTCGCGCGGCGCAACTTCGGCTGCGGCAGTTCGCGCGAACATGCGCCGTGGGCGCTGCATCAGTACGGTTTTCGCGTGCTGATCGCCGAAAGTTTCGCGGACATCTTCTTCAACAACTGCTGCAAGAACGGGCTGCTGCCGGTCCGGCTCGACGCCGCGCGGATCGACCGGCTGATGGCGGCCGTCGATGCGTCGCCGGGCTACCGGCTGCGCGTCGATCTGGCGGCGCAGACGGTGACGACGCCGGACGGCGACGCGCTGGCATTCGACCTCGCGCCCGCGCTGAAGACGCTGCTGCTCGAAGGACTCGACGAAACCGGCGCGACGCTCGCGCACGCCGACGCGATCCGCGCGTTCGAGGCCGCGCATCTCGAACGGTCGCCGTGGCTCTAGCGCCGCCCGCGCCGTGCCGCCTGCTCTGCCGACGCGTTTCTCCAACGACTAGAACGATTATGAAGCCGAGGTCCATGCCATGACGTCCATCACCGCCGCCGCCGTCGTCCCGAGCGGCGCGCCCGCATTGCACGCCGCGCCCGCATCGCCCGCTGCGCACGACGACCGGGCCGCGCGCCGCAGGACGATGTCGCTGCAGGCCCGCATCGCGCTGACGATGGCGCTGCTGGCGGCGCTGATGACGGCGATCGGCGGGCTCGGCCTTGCCGGCGCATGGCGCGCGAATCGCGCGAATCAGGATACCTACGAGAACAAGCTGACCGCGGCCGTGCACATCGGCAACGCGGAACTGCTGATCGCGCGCACGCGGCTCGTGCTCGGCGGCGCGATGGCGCAGCCGGACGGCCCGCGCGCGCAGGAGCAGATCGGCCATGCGAGCGAGTTCTTTCGGCAGTCGGACGACGAGTGGCGCAGCTTCGTCGCCGAGCCGCACGAGGACGGCGAAGCGTCGCTGATCGAGGCGGCCAGCCAGCGGCGCGACGCGATGCGCGACGGCATGAACGCGTTCATCGGCGCGCTGAAGGCCGGCGACCGCGCCGCCGCGCAGCAGATCGGCACGTCGCGGCTCAGCCCGCTGTTCAACGACATGAGCGGCGCGAACGACCAGTTGAAGCGCACGCTGTACGCGAACGCGAAGCGCAGCTACGACGCGGCGGAACGCTACTTCCATCTGTTCTTCACCGCGTCGGCCGTGATGATCGCGTTCGGCGTCGCGACGGCCGCGTTCAGCTGGTTCTCGCTGCGCCGCGCGATCATGAAGCCGCTGAACGACGCGCTCGCGCACTTCGACGCGATCGCGGCCGGCGACCTCGGCCGCCCGATCGGACGTTATCGCGACGACGAGATGGGACGCCTGCTCGGCGGCCTGCGCAACATGCAGGCGCAACTCGCGCAGACCGTGACGGCGGTGCGCGACAGTTGCCGTTCGATCGGCGCGGCGACCGGCGAGATCGCGGCCGGCACGCTCGACCTGTCGTCGCGCACCGAGGAACAGGCGGCGTCGCTCGAACAGACCGCCGCGAGCATGACCGAGCTGACCGAGACCGTGCGCCAGAACGCGGCGCGCGCGCGGGACGCGCACACGATCGCGGACGACGCGTCGGCGGCGGCGCGCGACAGCAGCGGCGCGATCGCGCGCGTCAGCGACACGATGGGCCGGATCGAGGCGAGCGCGCGCAAGATCGCGGACATCACCGGGATCATCGAAGGGATCGCGTTCCAGACCAACATCCTCGCGCTGAACGCGGCGGTCGAGGCGGCGCGGGCCGGCGCGCACGGCCGCGGTTTCGCGGTGGTGGCGTCCGAGGTGCGCTCGCTCGCGCAGCACGCGTCGACGGCCGCGAAGGAGATCGGCGAACTGATCGGCGGCTCGGTCGGCGCGGCGGCCGACGGCACGCGCCAGGTGGCCGACGCGGAGCAGTCGATCGGCCGCATCCTCGACGCCGCGCAGCGCTTCGCGGACATGATGGGCGGCATCGCGGACGCCGCCGACCAGCAGCGCACCGGCATCGAACAGGTCGATGCCGCGATCAACCTGATGGACTCGATCACGCAGCAGAACGCGGCGCTCGTCGAAGAGGCGAGCGCGGCGGCGCAGGCGCTCGACCAGCAGTCGCAGGAACTCGGCCGGCAGGTCGCGCGGTTTAGCGTCGGACAGACGGCGTAGCGCCGGAAGACGACAGCACGATAACGACAACAGCAAGGAGACAGGAATGAACCGATACGTGCAATGCCGCATGGCGATCGTGGCGCTCGTGACGATGGCCGCGCAGCCGACGCGGATGACGCGGATGACCCTCGGCGAGCGCGAGGTGGCGCGATGAACCCCACGGCGACGAACGTCGCGACCGTCGACGTAACCGCGCTGATCGAGCGGCAGAAGCTCGGCGGCTTCGCGGCCGGCCTGATCGCATGGTGTTTCCTGATCGTGCTGATCGACGGCTACGACCAGGTGGCGGCGGCATTTTCCGCGCCCGCGCTGATCCGCGCATGGCACGCGGATGCCGCCACGTTCGGCCGCGTGTTCGGCATCGGCCTGTTCGGCGTGCTGGTCGGTTCGCTGCTGCTCGGCTTCAGCGGCGACCGCTTCGGCCGCCGGCTGACGATCATCTACGGCTCGTTGTGGTTCGGGCTGCTGACGCTCGCGTGCGGTTACGCCACGTCGATCGAGCAGTTGACCGTGCTGCGTTTTCTGGCCGGCATCGGGATGGGCGGCGTCGTGCCGAACACCGTCGCGCTGGTGTCCGAATACGCGCCGAAAGCGCGCCGCGCGACGTGGATCACGCTGATGTTCTCCGGCTTCTCGATCGGCGCGGGCGGCGGCGGGGCCGTCGCGTCGTGGCTATTGCCGCGCTTCGGCTGGCCGGTGCTGTTCGGGGTCGGCGGCGCGGCCGCGATCGTCGTCGCGCTCGCGTCGTTCGCGCTGCTGCCCGAATCGATCCGCTTCCTGATCCTGAACGGCGGCGCGACGCCGCGCATCGCCCGCATCGCGAAGCGGCTCGGCGCGCGCGTCGACACCGACGCGCCGGAGCATGCGGTGCGTTACGTCGTCGACGACGAAGTGCGGGTGCGCGCGAGCCCCGCCGCGCTGTTCGGCAGCGGCCTCGCATACGTGACGCCGCTGTTGTGGGCGCTGTTCGTGCTGAACTCGCTCGCGCTGCATTTCCTGCAGAACTGGCTGCCGATCCTGTTCGGCATGAACCTGCTCGCGCCCGCGCGCGCCGCCCAGGTCGCGATGATGTTCCCGGTCGGCGGCACGGTCGGCGCGCTCGCGTTGAGCCGCTGCGTGGATCGTTACGGCATCGCGGTGATCCTGCTGCTCGCGGTGGTCGGCTGTCCGGTCGCCGCCTCGCTCGGCATGGCGATGCCGCTGCCGTGGCTGTTCGCCGCCGTGTTCGTGAGCGGCGTCTGCGTGATCGGCAGCCAGTTCGCGCTGTATGCGGTGGCCGGCATCGTTTATCCGACCGCGCTGCGCTCGGCCGGCGTCGGCTCCGCGATCGGCATCGGCAAGCTCGGCTCGGTCGTCGGCTCGATGCTCGGCGGCGTGCTGCTCGCGATGCATCTGCCGCTCGCGACGCTGTTCGCGAATGTGTCCACGGTGTTCGTGTTCATCGCGCTGCTGGTCGTGCTGCTCGGATGGAGCCGGCGGCGCGCGGTGCGGCGGGCGGCGGCGGTTTGAGCGCAAGTTGCCGGCGGCGCGATAACCGAAAGAGGCTGCCGCCGCGCGGGCGGACAACCGCTGCGCCCGCGTCGTGGCCCGCGATGCACTCGCGCGGTGCAGCTGCGCACTTCGAAGGCATCGGCTGCCGCGCGACGGTGCCTGCCGCCGCGCCGGCGCTGCGGCAACCTGCGGCTTTACAGGCATGCGAGCCGCTGGCACGCCCTTCGCTAGATGACGTGCGGAGTATAAGCGGCTAGCGACCGGCTCATCGAGGCCGGCAACGTGGGGCATTGCTCTTGGGGCGCATCGTGCGCCCACGCCGATCGGCGCGACCGACCGGCGTTTGAACGGAACCGTCGGGTTCCGCCAACGAGGAGCGTGCGATGCAGTTGCCCCGTATCTTTTCCGACGTCCTTCATGCCGTCCCGGCAGTCGTGCGCCCGTGCGTGCGCCCATGCTGTGCGCGGCGCACGCGGTCGCCGGCCGTTCCCGTTGTCGTCCCCCCACGGCTTACATCAGGGAGTTCATCCATGCCGATCCTTCAGCCGGTCGTCCGGCGTCTTGCGTCCTTCATTCGTGCGCGCGTTCGCGGCGGCCGCGCCGCGCGGCGGGCCGCCATCTGTTCAGCCCTCCTTTCGTTCGCGCTGTTCGCGGCCGCTCCCGCGCGCGCCGCCGACCCGGTGACGGTGCTGACGAGCTGGTACGCGCAGGCCGAGCACGGCGGTTTTTATCAGGCGCTCGCGACCGGCATCTACCGCAAGTACGGTCTCGACGTGACGATCCGGATGGGCGGCCCGCAGGTCAACGGCATGCAGCTGCTCGCGGCCGGCCGCGCCGATTTCATTCTCGGCTACGACTTCCAGGTGCTGTCCGGCGTCGAGTCCGGCATTCCGGTGACGACCGTCGCCGCGTCGTTTCAGTTCGATCCGCAGGGGATGCTGACGCACGACGACGTGACGAGCCTCGCCGGACTGAAGGGCAAGACGATCCTCGTCGCGGGCTCGGGGCAGACCAGCTGGTGGCCGTGGCTGAAGGCGAAGTATGGCTACACCGACGCGCAGACGCGGCCGTACACGTTCAACCTGCAACCGTTCTTCGCGGACGGCAACGTCGCGATGCAGGCGTATCCGTCGTCCGAGCCGTATCAGGCCGGACAGGCGCACGTGAACACGCATTTCTTCCTGTTCGCCGACGACGGTTATCCGCCGTACAACACGACGATCGTCACGATGCGCGACACGGTGAAAGCGAAGCCGGACGTCGTCGCGCGCTTCGTGAAGGCGTCGATGGAAGGCTGGAAGAGTTATCTGGCCGACCCGGCGCCGGGCAACGCGCTGATCCGCAAGGACAACCCGCAGATGACCGACGGCCAGCTCGCCTTCGGCCTCGCGCAGATGAAGAAGCTGCGGCTCGTGACCGGCGGCGATGCGGCGACGCTCGGCATCGGCGCGATGACCGACGCGCGCTGGCAGAAGACCTACGACTACATGGTCGGCGCGAAGCTGCTGAAGCCGTCGGCCGACTGGCGCAGCGCGTACACGCTGCAGTTCATCCAGACCGCGAAGGTGATGCCGTAGCCGCGCGGCTCGCGGATGCCTCGCATAACGAAGGAGTCAGACGATGCTGGTGACCCGTCAAAAAGTCCTGCGGCGTTTCTGGTACGCGGTGATGCCGATGTCGCAGCTCGACAGCGGCCCGCAGCCGTTCACGCTGCTGGGCGAGCCGATCGTGCTGTGGAAGGGCGCGGCCGGCCGGCCGCACGCGCTGCGCGACCGCTGCTGCCATCGCACCGCGAAGCTGTCGAAGGGGTTCGTCGACGGCGACGGCAATATTGCATGCGGCTATCACGGCTGGACCTACGACTGCAGCGGCCGCTGCGTGAAGATTCCGCAGTCGGACGGCGGCGCGATTCCGTCGCGCGCCGTCGTGAACGCGTACCGCTGCGAAGCGCGGTACGGCTACGCATGGGTCGCGCTCGACGAGCCGTTGCAGCCGATCCCCGAGTTTCCGGAGGACGGCGCGCCCGGCTATCGCCGGATCCTGCAGTTCTACGAGCGGTGGAACACGAGTCCGCTGCGGATGATGGAGAACTCGTTCGACAATTCGCACTTCAGCTTCGTGCACAAAGCGAACTTCGGGCTGTTCGACAATCCGAAGCCGTCGAAGTACGAGTTCCGTCCGCACGACTGGGGCTTCGAGGCCGAGACGCACGTGCCGGTGCGCAACCCGCCCGCGAGCCACCGGATCACCGGCACGACTGACGACGTGACGGAGCGGCATCTGCTGAACCGCTGGTTCATGCCGTTCGCGCGGCGCTTCGGCTGCACGTACCCGGCGAGCGGCGTGCATCACATCATCTACAACTGCGCGACGCCGATCGACGACCGCACGCTGATGCTGTCGCAATGGCTGTACCGCAACGACACCGACGACGCGTGTTCCGCGCAGGAGCTGATCGACTGGGACCGGCCGATCACCGACGAGGACCGCGACATTCTGGAGGCGACCGACTACGACGCGTGCATCGACGTGCGGCGCCAGCAGGAATGCCACATGGAGTCTGACCAGCCTGGCCTGCTGATGCGCCGGATGCTGCTCAAGCTGCTCGCCGACCACGGCGAGGCCGAAGTGTTTCGCGACGAACAGGAGGGCTGACGATGGATACCGACGATCGGGTTCCGGCGGCGGGCGGCGTGCCGCTGCTGTCGGTGCAGCGCGTGGACAAGCGTTATCCGAACGGCACGGTCGCGCTGGAGGACGTGCAGCTCGCGATCCAGCCGGGCGAGTTCGTGTCGCTGCTCGGGCCATCCGGGTGCGGCAAGAGCACGCTGCTGAAGATGTTCGCGGGCATCGAGACGCCGACGCACGGCCATCTGCGCTGGTGGGGGCAGCCGTTCGCGACGGTCGGCTCGCCGGGCCGGCGCATGTCGATGGTGTTCCAGGAGGCGACGCTGATGCCGTGGGCGAGCGTGGCCGACAACGTGCGGCTGCCGCTCGATCTCGCGCACGTGCCGCGCCGCGAGGCGGACGAGCGCGTCGCCGACGCGCTCGCGGGCGTCGGCCTTGCGAAGTTCGGCCGCGTGCGGCCGCGCGAGCTGTCGGGCGGCATGCAGATGCGCGCGTCGCTGGCGCGCGCGCTCGTCACCGGGCCGGACCTGCTGCTGCTCGACGAGCCGTTCGGCGCGCTCGACGAGTTCACGCGCAACCGGCTCGACGCGGACCTGCGCGCGCTGTGGCAGCGCAGCGGGATGACGGTGGTGTTCGTCACGCACAGCATCTACGAGGCGGTGTACCTGTCGTCGCGCGTGGTCGTGATGCAGGCGCGGCCGGGCCGCGTGATCGGCGACGTGCGGATCGACGGCCCGCAGCAACGCGGCGACGACTACCGGATGAGCGAGCCGTTCGTGCAGCACTGCCGCGTGCTGTCCGAGCGCATCGAACACGCGCATCGCGCGGCGGCGCACGACGAACCGATGGAGGTGCTGCGATGACCGGCGACGTGCTCCGCTCCGCTTCCGTCGACGAGGTGCGCGGGCGCGGGTCCGCGCCGCGCCGGCCGCTGCTCGCGCGGCCCGGCGTCGCGAAGGCGCTCGCGCCGTGGGTCGTCGGCGTCGCCCTGCTCGCGCTGTGGCAGGGCGCGTGCATGCTGTATCGCGTGCCCGCGTACCTCGTGCCGTCGCCGTCCGCCATCGTCGCGCAGTTCGCGCAGGACGCGCCGCTGCTGTTCGGCAGCCTGCTCGTCACGCTGAAGATCACGCTGCTCGCGTTCGTCTGCGCGACGGTGCTCGGCGTCGCGATCGCGCTGCTGTTCGTGCAGAGCCCGCTGATCGAGGCCAGCCTGTTTCCCTACGCGGTGCTGCTGCAGGTCACGCCGGTCGTCGCGATCGCGCCGCTGATCATCATCTGGGTGAAGGACACGACCGCCGCGCTCGTCGTCTGCGCGACGCTCGTCGCGCTGTTCCCGGTGATCTCGAACACGGCGCTCGGGCTGCGCAGCGTGAACCCCGGCCTCGTGAACCTGTTCCGCATCCATCGCGCGACGCGCTGGCAGACGCTCATGCGCCTGCGCATTCCCTGCGCGCTGCCGTACTTCTTCGGCGGACTCAGGATATCGAGCGGCCTCGCGCTGATCGGCGCGGTCGTCGCGGAATTCGTCGCGGGCACCGGCGGCAGCGGCGCGGGGCTCGCCTACCAGATCCTGCAAGCCGGGTTCCAGTTGAACATCCCGCGGCTCTTCGCGGCGCTCGCGCTCATCACCGTGACCGGCGTGCTGCTGTTCGCGGCGACCGTCTGGCTGTCGCGCGTCGCGCTGCGCGGCTGGCACGACAGCGAGTTATAGCCGTTCCGGCCGTAGCGACCCGGCTATGGCGACCCCGACTTCGAAAGGAGACTCATGAACGAATCCATCCTGATCCGCAACGCCGCCGCGATCATGACCGGCGGCAGCGGCGCCGACGACGACCCCGCGCGCGCCGCCGGCCCGGACATCCGCATCGTCGGCGACACGATCGACGCGATCGGCGCGCTGAGTCCGCAGCGCGGCGAAACGGTTGTCGACGCGACGGACTGCATCGTCTATCCGGCGTGGGTGAACACGCATCACCACCTGTTCCAGTCGCTGCTGAAGGGCGACCGCGCCGGGCTCGACGCGTCGCTGACGCCGTGGCTCGCGGCGACGCCGTACCGCTTTCGCGCGCAGTTCGACGAACGGCGTTTCCGGCTCGCCGCGCGCATCGGCCTGATCGAACTGGCGCGCTCGGGCTGCGCGACCGTGGCGGACCACAACTACGTGTATTACCCGGACATGCCGTTCGACAGCTCGGCGATCCTGTTCGACGAGGCCGACAGGCTCGGGCTGCGCTTCGTGCTGCTGCGGGGCGGCGCGACGCAGACGCGCCAGCTCGAAGCGGAACTGCCGCATGCGTTGCGCGCGGAGTCGTTCGACGCGTATCTCGCGGACATCGAGCGGCTCGCGCATCGGTATCACGACGCGTCGCCGCGCGCGATGCGCCGCGTCGTCGTCGCGCCGACCACCGTGCTGTATTCGATCTCGCCCGCGCAGATGCGCGAGACCGCCGCGTTCGCGCGGCGGCTCGGCTTGCGGCTGCACAGCCACCTGTCGGAGACGGTCGGTTATCAGGACAGCGCGTATGCGATGCACCGGCAGTCGCCGGTCGCGTTCTGCGGCGAGCACGACTGGCTCGGCGACGACGTGTGGTACGCGCACCTGGTGAAACTCGACGTCGACGAAATCGCGCTGCTCGGCGAAACCGGCACCGGCGTCGCGCATTGTCCGCAGAGCAACGGGCGGCTCGGCAGCGGCATCTGCCCGGTGTACGAGCTGGTGCAGGCGGGCGTGCCGGTGTCGATCGGCGTGGACGGCGCGGCGTCGAACGAGGCGGCCGACATGATCTCCGAAGTGCACATGGCGTGGCTCGCGCAGCGCGCGCGGGTCGGCATGGCCGCGCAGCCGCTTTACCGCGGCGGCAGCTTCGAGGGCGGTGCGCATGCGGCGACGGTCGAGGACGCGATCCACTGGGGCACCGCGGGCGGCGCGCGGGTGCTCGGCCTGCCGGAAGTCGGCCGCGTCGCGCCGGGGTATTCGGCGGACCTCGCGATCTACCGGCTCGACGATCCGCGCTACTTCGGGCTGCACGACCCCGCGATCGGGCCGGTCGCGTCCGGCGGCAGGCCGACGCTCGCGGCGCTGTACGCGGCCGGCAGGCGCATCGTGACCGACGACGCGCTCGACGGCGTCGACATGGCCGAACTGGCCCGCGACGCGCGCGCGGCCGTGAAGGAACTGCTCGACGCCGTTGCCTGAGCGCCCGAGGCGCTGCTGAACCTGGAGAACCCCCCGCACCGCCGATGCGCTGCGATCGTCACGCCCTCTTGTTACGATCCTATCAATCGCGGTACGATGTTCGCACGGAATGTGTCAGATTTCTTTCGTGTCGCACCAAATCCAGGTCAGCCGCATGCCTCAAAGCCCTACCCAGACGCCCGCCGTCGTCGCGCTGCACCGCAACGCGGCCGGCGCGTCGGCGCGTAATCCCGGCACGCCGTTCGACGTCTCGCTGTTCGACGGCGTGCGCGTGAACGCTTCCGCCGTCGAGCGCCGCACCGCGACGCTCGCGACGCGCCGCACGCTGAAGCAAAACCCGCAGGCCGCGTGGCTGCTGAAGGCGATCACCTGCATCGACCTGACGACGCTGTCCGGCGACGACACCGAGGGCCGCGTGCGGCGGCTGTGCGCGAAGGCGCGCCAGCCGGTGCGCGACGACCTGCTCGCGGCGCTCGGCATGGCGCCGCACGACATCCGCACCGGCGCGGTGTGCGTGTACCACCGCTTCGTCGCGGCCGCCGTCGATGCGCTCGCGGGCAGCGGCATCCCGGTCGCGGCGGTGTCGACCGGCTTTCCGGCCGGGCTGAACCCGCATCCGCTGAAGCTGCGCGAGATCGACGCGTCGGTCGCGGACGGCGCGAGCGAGATCGACATCGTCGTCACCCGCGAATACGTGCTGACCGGCAACTGGCGCGCGCTGTACGACGAGGTGCGCGAGTTCCGCGCCGCGTGCGGCGACGCGCATCTGAAGGCGATTCTCGCGACCGGCGACATCCGCACGCTGACGAACGTGGCGCGCGCATCGATGGTCTGCATGATGGCCGGCGCGGACTTCATCAAGACCTCCACCGGCAAGGAAGGCGTGAACGCGACGCTCGACGTGTCGCTCGCGATGGTGCGGATGATCCGCGCGTACGAGGACGCGACCGGCCAGCGCGTCGGCTTCAAGCCGGCTGGCGGCGTATCGAGCGCGAAGGCGGTGCTCGGCTACCAGATCCTGATGAAAGAGGAACTCGGGCGCGCGTGGCTCGAACCGGACCTGTTCCGCATCGGCGCGTCGAGTCTGCTGTCCGACATCGAGCGGCAGCTCGAACATCACGTGAGCGGGCGTTATTCGGCGTTCCACCGTCACCCGGCAGCTTGAGCACATCCATGAACCACAGCGTAGCGGAGTACTTTGCATCGATGGACTACGGCCCCGCGCCCGAGGACGACCAGCCGGCGCGCGCATGGCTCGCGCGGCACGCGGACGGCTTCGGCCACTTCGTCGGCGGCGCGTGGCGCGCGGCGCAGGCGGGCGACACGTTCGACACGCGCGAGCCCGCGACCGGCGCGCGGCTCGCGCGTGTCGCGCAGGGCGGCGACGCCGACGTCGACGCCGCGGTGCGCGCCGCGCGCGCGGCGCAGCCCGCGTGGGCGGCGGCCGGCGGCGCGGCCCGCGCGCGCCACCTGTATGCGCTCGCGCGGATGGTGCAGCGGCACAGCCGGCTGTTCGCGGTGCTGGAGGCGCTCGACAACGGCAAGCCGATCCGCGAGACGCGCGACCTCGACGTGCCGCTCGTCGCGCGCCACTTCCTGCATCACGCGGGCTGGGCGCAGCTGCAGGAAGCCGAGTTCGCGGACTATGCGCCGCTGGGGGTGATCGGCCAGATCGTGCCGTGGAATTTTCCGCTCCTGATGCTCGCGTGGAAAATCGCGCCCGCGCTCGCGACCGGCAACTGCGTCGTGCTGAAGCCGGCCGAATACACGCCGCTCACCGCGCTGCTGTTCGCGGAACTCGCGCACGAAGCGGGCCTGCCGCCGGGCGTGCTGAACGTCGTGACCGGCGACGGCCGCACGGGCGCGGCGCTCGTCGCGCACGCGGACGTCGACAAGATCGCGTTCACCGGCTCGACCGAAGTGGGCCGGTCGATCCGCGCGGCGACGGCCGGCACCGGCAAATCGCTGACGCTCGAACTCGGCGGCAAGTCGCCGTTCATCGTGTTCGACGACGCGGACCTCGACGGCGCGGTCGAAGGCGTGGTCGACGCGATCTGGTTCAACCAGGGGCAGGTGTGCTGCGCGGGTTCGCGTCTGCTCGTGCAGGAGGGCGTCGAAGCGCGTTTCCTCGACAAGCTGCGGCGGCGGATGACGACGCTGCGCGTCGGCCGCTCGCTCGACAAGGGCATCGACCTCGGCGCGATCGTCGATCCGGTGCAGCTTGAGCGCATCCGTTCGCTGATGCAGCGCGGCCGCGACGAAGGCGCGGACGTGTGGCAGCCGCCGCAGGTCGCGCTGCCGGACGGCGGCTGTTATTACCCGCCGACGCTCGTGACCGGCGTCGGTCCCGCGTCGCTGCTCGCGCAGGAGGAAATCTTCGGGCCGGTGCTGGTGTCGATGAGCTTCCGCACGCCGGACGACGCGGTCGCGCTCGCCAACAACACGCGCTACGGGCTCGCCGCGAGCGTGTGGACCGAGACGATCGGGCGCGCGCTCGACATCGCGCCGCGCCTCGCGTGCGGCGTCGTGTGGATCAACGCGACCAACCTGTTCGACGCGGCCGTCGGTTTCGGCGGCTATCGCGAATCGGGTTACGGCCGCGAAGGCGGGCGGGAGGGGATTTACGAATATCTGCAACCGCGCGGATGGCTTAGATTCGACGGGCGTCGCGATGCGTCGCCCGCCGCGGAGCGCGATACCGCGTTGCCGTCGCCATCGTCACAACCGCCACGCGCGCCGGTCGATCGCACCGCGAAGCTGTTCGTCGGCGGCAGACAGGTGCGGCCGGACAGCGGTTATTACCTGCCGGTGCATGCGCCGGACGGGCGCGTCGTCGGCGAGGTCGGCGCGGGCAACCGCAAGGACGTTCGCAACGCGGTCGCGGCCGCGCGCGCGGCGGCGGGCTGGTCGGCCGCGAGCGCGCACAACCGCGCGCAGGTGCTGTATTACCTCGCGGAGAACCTGTCGATCCGCGCCGACGAATTCGCGCATCAGGCGACGCTGCGCAGCGGCTCGACCGACGCGGCCGCGCGCGCCGAGGTGGACGCGGCGGTCGCGCGGCTCTTCACGTACGCCGCGTGGGCCGACAAGTTCGACGGCGCGGTGCATGCGCCGCCGCTGCGCGGCGTCGCGCTCGCGATGCACGAGCCGCTCGGCGTGATCGGCATCGCGTGTCCGGACGACGCGCCGCTGCTCGCGCTGGTGTCGCTCGTTGCGCCGGCGCTCGCGATGGGCAACCGCGTGGTCGTGGCGCCGGGAGCGATGCCGCTTGCCGCGACCGATCTGTACCAGGTCGTCGAGACGTCCGACGTGCCGGCCGGCGTGCTGAACGTCGTGACCGGCGAGCGCGCGGCGCTCGTCGCGGCGCTCGCGAAGCACGACGACGTCGACGCGCTGTGGTGCTTCGGCACGGCGGACGAAGCGGCGCTCGCCGAGCGCGAGTCGGTCGGCAACCTGAAGCGCACGTTCGTCGGCCACGGCCGGCGCTTCGACTGGTTCGACCGCGCGTGCGAAGGCCGCGCGTGGCTGCGCGAGGCGGTGCAGACGAAAAACATATGGATTCCGTATGGAGACTGAAGAGGCCCTGCGCAGACCCTGAACGGGCTGCGGCGGACGGACACTGACAGGGAGGAGACACCGTGCTGAAGAATCTGGACCCGCTGTTGAATGCCGATGTGCTGCACGCGCTTGCGTCGATGGGACACGGCGACGATCTGGTGATCTGCGACGCGAACTTTCCGGCCGATTCGGTCGCGCGTCAGACCGCGCTCGGCCGCGTGCTGCGGATCGACGGCGTGGACGCGCCGCGTGCGGTGCGCGCGGTGCTGTCGCTGCTGCCGCTCGACAGTTTCGTCGAGCATCCGGCGCTGCGCATGGAGGTGGTCGGCGAGCCGCACACGCTGCCCGCCGTGCAGCAGGAGGCGCAGCACGAAGTGAACGCGGCCGAGGGGCGCAGCGTGCCGTTCGGTTCGGTCGAACGTTTCGCGTTCTACGATCTCGCGCGCAAGGCCTACTGCGTGATCGCGACCGGCGAGGAACGCGGCTACGGCTGCTTCGTGTTCAGGAAGGGCGTGCTGCTCGCGGCGGACGCGCCGCGCGGGGCGCGGCCATGAGCGCGCCGCTGTCCCATGACGGCGGCGGTGCGAACCAGGGCGGCCGCGTCGTGATCCTCGGCATCTACGTGACGGACCTGACGTTTCGCGCGGCGCGCATGCCGCTGCCCGGCGAGACGATCGGCGGCTCCGCGTTCCGGATGGGGCCGGGCGGCAAGGGCTCGAACCAGGCGGTCGCGGCCGCGCGCGCCGGCGCGGAGGTCGTGTTCTGCACGCGCGTCGGCAACGACGAGTTCGGCGCGATCGCGCGCGCCACGTGGGCGGCCGAGGGCATCACCGCGCGCGCGGGCGTGGCCGATGGCGTCGCGACCGGCGCCGCGCACATCTTCGTGGACGACACCACCGGGCAGAACGCGATCATCGTCGTCGCCGGCGCGGCGGGCACGCTCGGGCCGTCCGACATCGAGGCGATCGAGGACGACATCGCGGCCGCGCAGGTGTTCGTCACGCAGCTCGAACAACCGGTCGACGCGGCGCGGCGCGGACTCGAAACGGCGCGCCGCCATCGCGTGACGACCGTGTTCAATCCGGCGCCCGCGCTGCCGCTCGACGACGCCATCTTCCCGCTGTGCGACTACATCACGCCGAACGAAACCGAGGCGGCGGCGCTGACCGGCGAACGCGTCGACGACGTCGCGAGCGCGCGCCGCGCGGGCGACGCGCTGCTGAAGAAGGGCGTCGGCACCGCGATCGTCACGCTCGGCGAACACGGCGCGCTGCTGCACGGCCCGAACCAGTCGGTGCTGGTGCCGGCGTTCCGCTGCGGTCGCGTGGTCGAAACGGCCGGCGCGGGCGACGGCTTCACCGGCGGTTTCGCGGCGGCGCTCGCGCGCGGGATGGACCCGCAGGCGGCGGTGCGCTTCGGCTGCGCGCTCGCGGGGCTGTCGGTCACGCGGCCCGGCACCGCGCCGTCGATGCCGACGCTCGGCGAGATCCGCGCGCTGCTCGACGCGGCCGGCCCGGCGCTCGCCGCCGCGTCGCAGTAGCCACGGGCGGGGCAGCCGGCCCCAGCAGACAACCCGACGCGAGGCAGCGCGCCCCGCGTTTCGCAGCAACGGAAAGCAGAGGATCGTGCGATGAAGTCATGGACGACACGTGTTTTCGCGGACCGCCAGTTGACCTTCCTGGTCGCGGTGAACGTGCTGGTCGTGCTGGCGGCGACCGCGCTGTCGCGCGGCCAGTTCGTCGGCATCGACAACCTTCAGTCGATGGGCGGGCAGCTGCCCGAACTCGGGCTGCTCGCGCTCGGCATCATGCTGTCGATGATCTCCGGCAACGGCGGGATCGACCTGTCCGGCGTCGGGCTCGCGAACCTGTCCGGCATGGTCGCCGCGCTGGTCGTGCCGCAGTTCGTGAGCGGCGACGACTCGCCGGCGCTGTACACCGCGCTGTTCTGCGCGATCGTCGTCGCGATGGGGCTCGCGGGCGGGCTGCTGAACGGCGTCATCATCGCGCGGCTGCGGCTCACGCCGATCCTCTGCACGCTCGGCACGCAACTGCTGTTCACGGGGCTCGCGGTCGGCATCAGCAACGGCGCGTCGGTGCACGTCGATTACGTCGATCCGCTGTCCGACATCGGCAACGGCACCGTCTGGCAGGTGCCGATCTCGTTCGTGATCTTCGTCGCCGCGCTCGTCGTGCTCGGCTGGGTGCTGTCGCGCAGCGCGTTCGGGCTGCGCCTCTATCTGATGGGCACGAATCCGAAAGCCGCGTTCTACGCGGGCATTCCGCGCGCGCGGATGCTGATCCTCACGTACACCGCCTGCGGCCTGCTCGCGTCGCTCGCGGGGCTCATCAGCGTCACGCACACGCTCAGCGCGAAGTGGGACTACGGCAACTCGTATCTGCTGATCGCGATCCTGATCGCGGTGATGGGCGGCGTGAATCCGTCCGGCGGTTACGGGCGCATCGTCTGCGTGTTCTTCGCGGCGACCGTGCTGCAGCTGCTGTCGAGCCTGTTCAACCTGCTCGGCGTGTCGCAGTTCTTCGGCAACTGCGTGTGGGGCGCGCTGCTGCTCGCGTCGCTCGCGTTCGGCGGCGGCGAGCGGCTGCGCGGGATCTTCGGGTTCGCGCGGGCGGGCGGCGAGCGGGCGCGGTAGTGCGTTGGCCGCGCGCTGCGGGTCGGCTGGCGGCATGAAGGATGGGAAGCGGAAGCAGTCGGTGTAAAGCGGCGGTGCAAGCGACGGTGCAAGCGGTGGTGCGGTGTAACGGCTCGCGGCGAAGGCGTGCGTCGCGGCGGCGGAGGACGGTGCGAAACGAGCAAAACGAGCAAAACGAGCAAAACGCGCAAAACGCGCAAAACGCGCAAAACGCGCAAAACGCGCAAAACGTGCGGGCAGTGACGAAGCAACGGGGCGGCGCGGCGACGCGCGCGTCCATCGACGAACCATAACGGAGACAACGCATGAAACGGAATCGGATCTGCGCAGCGATCGCGGCGGGCGCGCTGGCCGCGGCGGGCATCGGCGCCGCGTACGCGGCCGACAACCAGACGATCGTCACGGTGGTCAAGGTGACGGGCATCAACTGGTTCAACCGGATGGACGACGGCGTGAAGCAGTTCGCGAAGGACAACCCCGGCGTGACCGCGTACCAGACCGGCCCCGGCCAGGCGGACGCCGCGCAGCAGCTGAAGATCATCGAGGACCTGATCGCGAAAAAGGTCAATGCGATCGCGGTCGTGCCGTACGATCCGCCGACGCTCGAACCGGCGCTGAAGAAGGCGATGGACCGCGGCATCAAGGTCGTCACGCACGAGGCCGACAACGCGAAGAACACGATGGTCGACATCGAGGCGTTCGACAACACCGCGTACGGCGCGGGCCTGAACGAGCGGCTCGCGAGCTGCATGCACGGCGACGGCAAGTGGGTGGCGCTGGTCGGCTCGCTCGGCAGCCGCTCGCAGGTGCAGTGGGCGGACGGCGGCATCCAGAACGCGAAGGCGAAGTATCCGAAGATGCAGCTGGTCGAGCCGAAGCTCGAAACCAACAACGACGGCGAGCGCGCGTACGAGGTCGCGAAGGAGGTGCTGCGCAAGCATCCGGACCTGAAGGGTTTCCAGGGCTCGTCGTCGCTCGACGTGATCGGCATCGGCCGCGCGGTCGAGGAGGCGGGCCAGCAGGGCAAGATCTGCGTGTACGGCACCGGCCTGCCGACCGAGGCCGCCAAGTTCCTCGAAAGCGGCGCGATCAACGGCATTGCGTTCTGGGACCCGAAGGAGGCCGGCATCGCGATGAACAAGATCGCGAAGATGCTGATCGACGGCAAGACCGTGAAGGACGGCGACGATCTCGGCATTCCGGGCTACACGAAGGTCACGGTCACGAAGGGGCCGGGCAAGGGCATCATCGTGCGCGGCCAGGGCTGGGTGAACGTCGACAAGTCGAACTACAGGCAGTATCCGTTCTAAGCGCGCGCGAAGGCGGCGCGGGCGCCGTTCGGCCCGCGCCGCCGCCGCGCCGCGCGCCGACAGGGCAAGCGATCATGAATCAGGTGGCATCGGCCGGCCCCTTCCTGCAGGTGGTCGGCATTCACAAACGCTTCACCGGCGTGCATGCGCTGCGCGGCGTGAGCCTTTCGTTCGGGCGCGGGCAGATCTATCACCTGCTCGGCGAGAACGGCTGCGGCAAGAGCACGCTCATCAAGATCATCTCGGGCGCGCAGCCGCCCGACGAAGGCGAGCTGATCGTCGAGGGCGTGAGCCACGCGCGGCTCGGCGCGCTGGAGGCGCTCGCGGCCGGCATCGAGACGGTCTATCAGGACCTGTCGCTGCTGCCGAACATGAGCGTCGCGGAAAACGTCGCGCTGACCGGCGAACTCGCCGCGCACGGCGGCAAGCTCGCGCGCACGTTCGACCGCCGCGCGCTCGCGCGCACCGCGGCGCGCGCGCTCGAAGCGGTCGGCCTGCCCGGCGACCCGGCGTTCCAGGCGACGCTCGTCGAACAGTTGCCGCTCGCGACGCGCCAACTGGTCGCGATCGCGCGCGCGATCGCGAGCGAAGCGAAGTTCGTCATCATGGACGAGCCGACGACGTCGCTCACGCAGAAGGAAGTGGACAACCTGATCGCGGTGCTTGCGAACCTGCGCGCACAGGGCGTGACCGTGCTGTTCGTCAGCCACAAGCTCGACGAGTGTTATGCGATCGGCGGCGAGGTGATCGTGCTGCGCGACGGCCAGAAGGTCGCGCAGGGGCCGATCGGCGACTTCACGAAAGCGCAGATCAGCGAGTTGATGACGGGCCGGCTGCTGTCGAACGAACGGTATCGCGAAGGCGGCGCGGGCCACGACGTCGTGCTGGAGGCGCGCGGCCTCGCGCGCGCAGGGCAGTTCGCGGACGTGTCGTTCACGCTCGCGGCCGGCGAGATACTCGGCATCACCGGCCTGCTCGACTCGGGCCGCAACGAACTGGCGCGCGCGCTCGCCGGCGTCGCGCCCGCGCAGGCCGGCGAGATCCTGCTCGACGGCCAGCCGGTGAAGGTGGCTTCGCCGGCCGACGCGACGCGCCACCGGATCGGCTACGTGCCGGAGGACCGGCTGAACGAAGGGCTCTTTCTCGACAAGCCGATCCGCGACAACGTGATTACCGCGATGATTCCGGCGCTGCGCGGCCGCTTCGGCAGCATCGACCGCGCGCGGGCGGACCGGCTCGCGCGGGAGATCGTCCGCGACCTGCAGATCGCGACGCCCGACGTCGAGCGGCCGGTGCAGTCGCTGTCCGGCGGCAACCAGCAGCGCGTGCTGATCGGCCGCTGGCTCGCGATCGAGCCGCGCGTGCTGATCCTGCACGGACCGACCGTCGGCGTCGACGTCGGCTCGAAGGACATCATCTACCGGATCATGCAGCGCCTCGCGCTGGCGGGCATCGCGACGATCATCATCAGCGACGACCTGCCCGAACTGCTGCAGAACTGCGACCGCATCCTGCTGATGAAGAAGGGGCGCATTGCCGCCGAGTACCGCGCCGACCAGTTGCAGGAAGCGGACCTGTATCACGCCCTCTTGTCGGAGGCCGCCTGACCATGCCTTCCAGTGTTCCGTCACCGCTCGACCGCCGCGTGCGCGAGGCCGGGCCGTCCGCCGTCAACGAGGTCGTGCCCGACGTGCGCGCGGGCGGCTGGCGCGCGAGGCTCGCGCGCAATCCCGAATGGTTCACCGTCGCGCTGATCGTCGCGACCTGCGCGATCGTCGGCTCGATCAATCCGCGCTTCTTCCAGTTCGCGACGCTGTTCGACCTGCTGCATTCGGGCACCACCGTGTCGCTGTTCGCGCTCGGCACGCTGGTCGTGCTCGCGTCCGGCGGCATCGACGTGTCGTTCACCGCGATCGCCGCGCTCACGATGTACACGATCACGAAGTTCGTGTTCGCGTGGTGGCCCGACGCGCCGTTCGTGCTGATCCTCGTCGCGGGCGCGGCGGGCGGCGTGCTGCTCGGTCTCGTGAACGGCCTGCTCGTGCACCGGCTGAAGGCGCCTTCGCTGATCGTCACGATCGGCACGCTGTATCTGTATCGCGGCATCCTGCTGACGTTCGTCGGCACGACGTTCTTCATGAACATCCCGCACAGCATGGATCACTTCGGGCGCGTGCCGCTGTTCTTCTACCGCACGGCGGACGGGCTGCGCGCGGTGCTGCCGGTGTCGGTGCTCGCGCTGGTGATCGCGGCGCTGGTGACGTGGTGGCTGCTGAACCGCACGATGATGGGGCGCGGCGTCTACGCGATGGGCGGCAGCCTCGCGATCGCGGAGCGCCTCGGCTACAACCTGCGCGCGATCCATCTGTTCGTGTTCGGTTATACCGGGATGCTCGCCGGCATCGCGGGCATCCTGCACGTGTCGAACAACCGGCTCGCGAATCCGTTCGATCTGGTCGGCTCGGAACTCGACGTGATCGCGGCGGTGATCCTCGGCGGCGCGCGCATCACCGGCGGCACCGGCACCGTGGTCGGCACGCTGCTCGGCGTCGCGCTCGTCACGCTGATCAACAACGTGCTGATCCTGGTCGGCGTGCCCAGCACGTGGCAGAAGGTCATCATCGGCGCGTTCATCCTGCTCGCCGGCACGCTGCAAACGTGGCAGCGGCGCAATGCGTGACGATGCTTGACGGCGTGTGAGCGCCGCGAGGCGATGGGGCAGCGCGGTCGCGTCCCGCGGTCGTTGCCGCCGCCGCGCGCGGCAACGCAGTCAGCGCCGCGCGCGCGGCTGCTGCCCCGCTTCGGTGATGATCGAATCGAAGTCGTCGACCTGCGAGAAGCGCACCGCGCGCACCGCGCCTTCCTTGCTCGCATCGACGACGAGGTGACGCTCGACTGCGCTCGCCATCGCGGCCTGCTTGATCGCGACTTCGTGGAAGTTCCAGCAGGTGACGCCGCGGGTCGGATGCACGCCGCCCGCCGAGATGAACGCCTTGTTGATGCCCATCCGCTTCAGCACCTCGACGCTCTCGTCGCCCGCGAACGAGTCCGACGACGGCATGTACACGCCGCCGAGCAGGATCATCCGCACGTTCGGCTTGCGCCGCAGGATCTCCGCGATGTTCAGCGAATAGCAGACGACGGTCACGTGCAGGTCGTCCGGGATCAGCCGCGCGAGCACCGTGAGCGTGGTGCCGCAGTCGATGAACAGCGTCTCGTCGCCGGCGATCAGTCGGGCGGCGACGGCCGACGCCTGCGCCTTGGCCGGCGCGAAGTGATCCTGTTCCTGTTCGAGCGAGTAGCCGCTGTTGTTCGGCACGTCGGCCGCGCGCACGATGTAGCCGCCGAGATAGGTGAACTGCTCGGGGCTCGCGGCGATGTCGCGCCGCACCGTCATCTCCGACACGCCGAGCAGCCCGGCGGCATCGCGCAGCCGTAGCACGTTCTGGCGGGCGAGCGCATCGGCGAGGACGCGCAACCGGTCGGGTTTGAGCATGGGGCGGGGCGCGGGAATGACCGGCGTTATGTTTCTGTCGAGGAAGTGACACGATTATAACAAGCGCGGTCGGGCGCGGGTATCGGGGGGAACGGGGGGAACGCGGCGAAGTGGCGAAAAGGCGTTGCGCCTTGGCGTGTGCGACGGCGTGGACGAGGCATGTATGCAGGGAGGCCGCGCGTGCTTTTCGCAAGCCCGCCCCGCATTGAGATCGCAAACGGAGAATCATGCGCGGGCCGGCGACGCGACAGCCCGCGCCGCCGGCCTGCGAACGGAAAGCGCGCGGCCTACTTCGCGGTATCCGCGGCCAGCGCCTTCCGATACGGCGCATCGTGCGCGACGTCGCCCTGATAAAACGCGGGGAACCGGTCGAGCTGGCGCTGCGCGTCGTCGAGCGCGACGCCTTCCTTCAGCACCGCGCTCGAAAAGCCGGTGCGCTCCATCTGGATCAACTGGTCCGCGAGCACGTCGCCGGTCGCGCGCAGGTCGCCCGCGAAGCGCAGCCGCCGGCGGATCAGATACGCCTGGCTATATGCGCGGCCGTCGGTGAACTGCGGGAAATGCAGCTCGATGCGCGCGGCGTTCGCAATCGCGTCGTGATGTTCGAGCGGATCGGCGTCGTTCGGCAGCACGAGCACCGACGCGTTCGCGTCGGCCGCATGTTCGGCGGCCGTCAACAGGCGCAGGGCAGGGGCGCGGTTCATGCTGGGTGCTCCACGGTCGAGCGGACCGCGTTCGCGGCCGCCTTGAACGGATCGAGGCCGACGCGCCGCACGGTGTCGATGAACGACTCGCGCTGCGCGCCGTCGCGGTCGCCATGGCTTGCGCGCAGCGACGCGTAGGTCGTCAGCACCGCGTCGATCACGTCCGGTACTTCGTGCGCGGAGAACGACGGCCCGATCACGCGGCCCGGCTGCGCGTCGCCGCTGCGCGCGGAGCCGTCGGAGCCGCCGAGCGTCACCTGGTACCACTCCGCGCCGTCCTTGTCGACGCCGAGCACGCCGATATGCCCGCTGTGATGATGGCCGCACGAGTTGATGCAGCCGCTGATGTGCAGGTCGATCTCGCCGATGTCTTCGAGTTCGTCGAGGTCCTGGTAACGCTCGGTGATCGCCTGCGCGACCGGCAGCGAGCGCGCGTTCGCGAGCGCGCAGAAGTCGCCGCCGGGACACGCGATCATGTCGGTCAGCAGATGCACGTTCGCGCTCGCGAGCCCCATGTCGCGCGCGGCTTGCCACAGCGGCAGCAGGTCGTCCGCGTGCACCCACGGCAGCACGATGTTCTGCGTATGCGTGACGCGCGCCTCGGATGCGGAGAAGCGGTCCACGAGGTCCGCGACGCGTTCGAGCTGATCGGCCGACGCGTCGCCGGGCGCCTGCAACGGCCGCTTGAACGACAGCGTGACGATCCGCATCGACGGGTCGCGATGCGGCGCGACGTTGCGCGCGAGCCAGCGTTGCAGCTGCGGCGTCCGCGCGGCGGCCGCTGCGAGCTTCGACGCGGCCTGCGGGTCCGGCGCGCGGCCCGCCTTCGCCTGCGCGGGCGTCACGAAATACGCGCTCACGCGGTCGAACTCGGCCTGCGGAATCGTGTGCGGGCCGCCGTCGAATTCGACGATCTGCCGGAACTCCTCTTCCACCTCGTCGATGAAACGCTGCCCCTCGGCCTTCACGAGAATCTTG
This sequence comes from Paraburkholderia caballeronis, assembly GCF_900104845.1. Lineage (NCBI taxonomy): Bacteria > Pseudomonadati > Pseudomonadota > Betaproteobacteria > Burkholderiales > Burkholderiaceae > Paraburkholderia > Paraburkholderia caballeronis. The sequence goes on from NZ_FNSR01000003.1 coordinate 314,857, forward strand.
ATCCGCGCCTTGTACTTGTTGTCGCGGCGGCCGTACTGGTTGTACACGCGCACCACGGCCTCGATGTAGTTCATGATGTGCCGCCACGGCAGGAATTCGCGCAGCACGGCGCCGATCACCGGCGTGCGGCCCATCCCGCCGCCCGCCGTCACGCGAAAGCCCAGTTCGCCGTTGCCGTCGCGCAGCAGGCGCAGCCCGACGTCGTGCCATTCGGTGGCCGCGCGGTCGTCGCTCGCGCCGGTCACCGCGATCTTGAACTTGCGCGGCAGGAACGCGAATTCGGGATGCAGCGTCGTCCACTGCCGCATGATTTCCGCGAACGGGCGCGGGTCCGCGATCTCGTCCGGCGCGACGCCCGCGCGTTCGTCGCACGAGATGTTGCGGATGCAGTTGCCGCTCGTCTGGATGCCGTGCATGTCGACGGTCGCGAGCAGGTCCATCACGTCGGCCGCCTTCGACAGCGGAATCCAGTTGAACTGCACGTTGGTGCGCGTCGTGAAGTGCGCGTGATGCGTCGGCAGCCGCACGGTGCCGAGCTTGCGCTGCGCGTCGAGCGCGCGGCGATACACGTCGGCCTCGGGCTCGTCGTACTCGCGCGCGACGCGCGCCAGCACGCGCAACTGCGCGCTCGACAGTTCGCCGTACGGCACCGCGACGCGCAGCATCGGCGCGTGCCGCTGCACGTACCAGCCGTTCTGCAGCCGCAGCGGACGGAACTCGTCCTCGCTCAGCCGGCCGTCCTGCCAGCGTTCGATCTGGTCGCGGAACTGCGCGGCCCGGTTATGCACGAACGCCTTGTCGAATTCGTTGTATTGATACATGGATTACCGATGTTGCGCTTCCATGACCGGCGCGGCGCGGTCCCGGGGAGCGCGCCGGCGCGCCGGGCGAGCAACGACATTAGTGCGCGCGGGGAAGCGCGGCAAGAAGCAGATCGCGTGGAAAAAAGCGATGCAGTTCGCGGTGCCGCGAGGCGCGGCGAGGCGCGGCGAGATACGGTGGCGTGCGGCGGCGGTCGCGGCGAAGATCGCGATCGAAGCGGCTTGAACGATGCAAGCCCGCTTACGCGCGCAGCCGTACCGCCGGGTCGGCGAGCAACTGCCCGAGCGTGCGCACCGCGTCGTCCACGCGCGGCGACCACGGATAGCCGTAGTTGAGCCGGATGCAGTTCTGGAACGCGTGCGCGGCCGAGAAGATCGGGCCGGGCGCGAGGCTGATGCCCTGCTCGATTGCGAGCCGGTGCAGCGCCATCGCATCGACCGGCTGCGGGAATTCGAGCCACAGAAAGTAGCCGCCGTCGGGCAGCGTCCAGCGCGTGCCGGCCGGCAGCCAGCGGCGGATCGCGTCGTCCATCGCGCGCTGCTGCGCCTGCAACGCCGCGCGGATTTTCTTCAGATGCCGGTCGTAGCCGCCGTGCTCCAGGTAATCGGCGATGCCCGCCTGCACCGGGATGCTCGCGGACAGCGTCGTCATCAGCTTCAGCCGCCGCACGCGATCCGCGAAGCGGCCCGCGCTCGTCCAGCCGATCCGGTAGCCGGGCGCGAGCGTCTTCGAGAACGACCCGCAGTGCATCACGAGGCCGTGCCGGTCGTAGGCGAGCGCGGGCAGCGGATAGTCCGCGCGATAGTGCAGTTCGCCGTACACGTCGTCCTCGATCAGCGGGACTTCGTGTTTCGCGAGCAGTTCGACCAGCGCCTTCTTTTTCTCGTCGGACAGCGTGACGCCGGTCGGATTCTGATAGTTCGTCATGAACCAGCACGCGCGGACCGGATGCGTCGCGAGCGCGTCCGCGAGCGCGTCGAGGTCGAGGCCGGTCGCCGTATCGACTGGAATCTCGACCGCGCGCAGGTCGAGCCGCTCGATCGCCTGCAACGCCGCATAGAAGCCCGGCGACTCGACCGCGACGACGTCGCCCGGCCGCGTGACCGCCATCAGGCACAGGTTCAGCGCCTCCAGTGCGCCGTCGGTGACGACGATGCCGTCCGGCGGCTGCGGCACGCCGATCCGCATGTAGCGCAGCGCGATCTGCCGCCGCAGGTTCTCGTTGCCGGGCGGCAGATCGACGACGGTGTTCCATGGGCTCACGATCCGCGCGGCCTGGCCGAGCGACTTCGCGAGCCGCGCGAGCGGGAACAGTTGCGGCGACGGAAACGCGGAGCCGAGCGGCACGATGCCGGGCCGCTTCGCGGCGTCGAGCACCGAGAACACGAGGTCGCTGATGTCGACCGTGCTCGACGCGGCGGGCGCGGCGCGGCGGCCGGCCGGTTTCTCGACGGCGGCGGCGGGCGGCGCGGCGAAGTAGCCGGAGCGTTCCTCGGCGCGCACGAGGCCCCACTGTTCGAGCAGGTGGTACGCGCGGGTCGCGGTGGACTGGCTCACGCCGTGCTGTGCGATGACCTGGCGCAGCGACGGCATCCGCGAGCCGGCGGCGATGTGGCCCGCGCGGATCTCGTCGGCCATCCCTCGCGCGAGGCGTTCGTATCGTTTCATCGGCGTTCGTGGTCTGCCGCAGCGTGGGGCGGCAAGGCGGGCGGAGGCGGGGCCGCGCTCGGCGGCCCGCAGCGAAGCCGCATTGTCTTACGGCGGTGCGCAAATGAAAAGCGCCGGCGCGGCGCCTTGTTCGATCTGCTGCGCGAAATTTTGCGGCGTCTGCTTCTGTCGCCGCGCGCGCCGTTGCCGGATCATTGTCGTCAGCGCCGGATGGGCCCCCAGGCTGATTGCCCCATCCGTGCCGGGATTACTGCGCGAGTGCCCGGGCTATCACCCCTAAACCCGCAGAGCTTGCGGCTCTTTTGCCTGTAGCGTGGCAAGCGTTTCGCCCCGACACGAAAGTGCCGGGGCTTTTCCTTTTCCGGATCATGCGCGCCGCGCGGTTCGCCGCGCTCAAACCAGCGCCTTCAGCACGTCCGGGTTCCAGCGTTGCAGCCGGTCCATGCGGCCCGCGCGGACCTTGTTCGCCCAGTCCGGATCGACCAGCATCCCGCGCCCGACCGCGATCACGTCGAAGTCGCCGCGGTCCACGAGTTCGAGCAGACGGTCGAGCGACGCGACGTCGCTCTGCTCGCCCATCAGCGTGTCGATGTGCTCGCCGGTCATCCCGATCGAGCCGACCGTGATGACCGGTTTGCCGGACAACTGTTTCGTCCAGGCGGCGAGGTTCCGGTCGGAGCCGAACTCGTTGTCCCAGAAGCGGCGCGTCGAGCAGTGGAACACGTCCACGCCCGCATCGACCATCAGGCGTGCGAATTCCTCCAGTTCGGCCGGTGTCGCGAAGTTCTTCGCGGCGAAGTCCTGCACTTTCCATTGCGAGATCCGCAGCGACACTGCGAAGTCCGGCCCGGTCATCCGGCGGATTTCGGCGACCGCGTCGGCCGCGAGCCGCGCGCGGTTGCGCAGCGAGCCGCCCCAGCGGTCGTCGCGGCGGTTCGTGCCGGGCCACAGGAACTGGTCGAGCAGATAACCGTGCGCGGCATGCAGCTCGACGCCGTCGAAACCGGCCATCTTCGCGTTGATCGCCGCCTTGCCGTAGGCCTCGACGATCGCGTCGAGGTCGGCGGGCAGCGCCGGCTCGCCGTCGCGCGTGGTCGGCTTGCCGATGCCGCCGGACAGGCCCGACGGACCGACCCGGCGCGGCGGCCGGTAGTCGGCGCCCTTCGGCGCATAGAGCCCGTCCACCGTGTGCTGCTTCATCTGCCCGACGTGCCACAACTGCGCGAGGATCGGCGTGTGTTCCGCGTGCACCGCGTCCACGACCTGCCGCCAGCCGTTCAGCGCATCGGGGCCGTACAGGCGCGGCACGTCCGCTTCGTTAGCGGCCGCATCGTGCGGAATCCACGCGCCCTCGGTGATGATGAGCCCCGCGCCGCCCGCCGCGCGGCGGCGATAATACGCGGCGTTCGCTTCGCCCACTACGCCGCCCGGCGCCATCGTGCGCGTCATCGGCGACATCGCGATCCGGTTCTTCAGCGTCAGCGCGCCGATCCGCACCGGCTCGAAGAGCTTCGCGGTGCGCGCGGCGGCGATTGCGTCGGGCGGTGCGTCGGATGGTGCGTCGGGCGTCGTCGTTGCCGGGTGCTGCTGCATCGTGGGCCTCCCTGGGATAGTTGTGCGTCGTGCCACGTCGCGTCGATGCGCGGGCGGCATGCGAGCCATGCGGATAGCGGCTCGCGACGTACGCATCGTCGCCGATTGCCGCGCGCGGAAAAAGCCGGCGGCGGGAGACGCTGAGTCGCCTTCGGGGCGTCAATGGGCCGGCGCGCCGCCGATGCAGAATGGGTCGCTGCGGCCCGCCCCCGCACCACACCGTGAAATTGTGTGGTCTGTCTGAAAACTCAATTCGTCGTCGCGGCCTTTATCCGGGGTCCGCGCAGCCTGTACAGTTCGCCCATTGCGTTCGAGCCGGCCTGCGGGCCGGCCGGCGGCATTCAACAGGCAGACGCGATGGATTACCTGCAATCACTCAGAATGTTCGTGAAGGTCGCGGAACTTCGCAGCTTTGCAGGCGCGGCGGACCAGTTCGACGTGTCGAGCGCGGCGGTGACGCGCAACGTGGCGTCGCTCGAAGACCGGTTCGCGGCGCGGCTGCTGCAACGGACCACGCGCAGCGTCACGCTGACCGACGCGGGCCGCCTGCTGTTCGAGCGGGTGAGGCCGCTCGTCGACGAGATCGACGAAGTCGAAGGGGCGCTGCAGGCGACGAGCCGCGTGCCGGCCGGGCCGCTGCGCATCGCGGTGCAGGGCAGCCTCGGCGCGGGCTGTGTCGCGAAACTGCTCGGCGACTACCGCGCGCGCTACCCGTCGGTCGCGCCGCAACTGACGTTCACCCATGGACCGGTCGATCTGGTCGAGCACCGGTTCGACGTCGCGGTGTTCGGCGACGACTATCAGCACTCCGGGTCGGTCGTCGTGCGGCGCGTCGTGCGATGGCCGCAGCACGTGGTCGCGTCGCCGTCGTATGCCGCGTCGCTGCGGGCCGCGGACGGCAAAGGCCGCGCGGGCCAGCCGGCCGCGCCGACGCTTTTGACCTACGACGACCCGTCGCCGGGCGCGCTCGACGCGGCCGTGCGCCAGTGGCTCGACGAGCAGTGGCCGGCCGCGTCGCGCATCCGCGTGAACAACAGCGACGTGCTGCGGCAACTCGCGCTCGAAGGAATGGGCGCGGCGCTGGTGCCGGACTACCTGGTCGCATCGGACCTCGCGAACGGCGCGCTGCTACGCGTGCCGACCGCGTTCGAGCCGCCCGACACCGGCCTGAGCATCGCGTATCTGACCCGCCGCAATCTGGCGGCGACGGTGCGGACCTTCGTCGATTTCGTCGTCGAGGCGTTCGAGCGCGAGCCGGCGGCGACACGGGCGCCGTTCGGGCGCGCGCGGCTCGCGGCGATCGCTGCGGACGAAGGCGGGCAGGCCGCCGCTTGAAGCGGCGCTTCGATGCTTCGCGAGGCAGAGCGGTCGCGCGAGCGCGCGCTCATTCGAAAAATGCAAATGCAGCAAGCCCCGCGTTAATCACGGGGCTTGCTGCATTTCAGGCATCAGATCTGGCCGGCCCGCACATGGCTCACGCGGCCAGCAGCGCCTTGTGCCGCGACACGACTTCCGCTTCGTCCTTCAGCGCCTTCTGCACGGACGGCCGCGCTTCGATGCGCGCGATGTACGCGTGCAGATGCTTCAGATGATCGAGATTCACGCCGGAGCGTTCGTGCCACAGCGTCGCCCACACGTACGCGTCCACGACGGTGAACTGCTCGCCGGTCAGATACGCGCGGCCGTCCGCGAGCCGCGCGTCGAGCATGCCGTAGGCGGCGAGCAGCTTGTTCGTGTGATACGCGATGCCGTCGGCGGTCATCAGCTTGCGCATCAGCGGAATGTGCTTCTGCGCGATCTCGGTCGCGACGAACGTCAGCAACTGGTCCATCCGCACGCGTTCCATCGTGCCGTGCTTCGGGATCAGGCCGGATTCCGGATGCTGGTCCGCGAGGTACGAAGTGATGATCGTCGTTTCGGTCAGACGGTCGCGGCTCGCGTTGTCGAGTTCGAGGACCGGCACGTATTGCAGTGCGTTGACGTCCGCGAACGCGGCGCCGTTCGACGTCGATTTGCCGAACACGTCGAAGTGCACGAGTTCCGGCGCGAGGCCGAGTTCGTTGGCGATGGCCTGAACCGCGAGCGAGCAGGTGGCCTGGGCGATGTAGAGCTTCATGGCGGTGACCTTTCCGAAAAATGAAGTAGCCGGATGAGCCGGTGGGGTTTCGATGTGCGCCGATGCGCAGCAGCGTTGGAATGAAGTATCGCGGGATCGCGCCGCGCGATAAACGGGCGTTGAGGCGTCAGTCTGTCGAACGGACGGCGACAATCGGCGCGCGTCGCGGGCGGGTTAGCGGAATCGCGCGCGGGTTTTAGACGCGTGCCCGATGGCAGGCGATTGTCGCGTTCCAGGCGACGCAGCGGCCACTCGCGCGGCGTTTATCCGGCGGCGCGGGACCGACAGAATGACTGCCTTGTTTCGTGTGCCGGCGCGCGTCGCGCGCGGTCTGCACTTCACCCAGTTCAATCCGGAATCCGACGAATGAATCGTTCCCTGTCCCAGCCCGCCGACCCGGCGAAGCGGCTGATCCTCGCCGCCGTCTGCCTGTCCGCGCTCGTGCTGCCGCTGTCGTTCTCCGGCGGCGCGGTCGCGACGCCCGCGATCGGCCGCGACCTCGGCGGCGACGCGGCGTCGCTCACGTGGATCACGAACGCGTTCATGCTGAGCTTCGGCAGCCTGTTGATGGCGGCCGGCGCGCTCGCGGACCAGTTCGGCCGCAAGAAGCTGTTCGTGTTCGGCCTCGGCGGCTTCATCGTCACGTCGCTGGCGATGAGCTTCGCGCCGTCGGTCGTCGGGCTCGACGTGCTGCGCGCGCTGCAGGGCGTCGCAGCGGCCGCGTCGCTGTCGAGCGGGGCCGCGTCGCTCGCGCAGGAGTTCGACGGCCACGCGCGCACCCGCGCGTTCAGCCTGCTCGGCACGAGCTTCGGCATCGGGCTCGCGTTCGGCCCGCTGATGGCCGGCGTGCTGATCGGGCAGTTCGGCTGGCGCTCGATCTTCGCGGTGATCGCGGCGATCGGCGCGGTGGCGTTCGCGTTCGGCGTGCCGCGCATGCGCGAGACGCGCGATCCGGGCGCGACCGGCCTCGATTACCCCGGCACCGTCACGTTCACCGCGACGCTCGCGCTGTTCACGTTCGGCGTGATCGAGGCGCCGGAGCGCGGCTGGGGCAGCGCGCCGGTCGTCGCGCTGCTCGCGGCGTCGGCGCTGTTCCTCGCCGCGTTCGTCGTGGTCGAGACGCGCGCGAAGCGGCCGATGCTCGAACTGGGCCTGTTCCGTTATCCGCGCTTCGTCGGCGTGCAGATCCTGCCGGTCGGCACCTGCTACTGCTACATCGTGCTCGTCGTGATGCTGCCGCTGCGCTTCATCGGCGCGGAAGGACTGAGCGAGATGGACGCGGGCCTGCTGATGATCGCGCTGTCCGCGCCGATGCTGATCGTGCCGATGGCCGTCGCGTCGCTGACGCGCTGGCTGTCGCCGGGCGTGTTGTCGGGCATCGGCTTCCTGATCGCGGCGGCCGGCCTGTTCTGGCTGAGCGGCGTCGATTTCGCGGCGTCGCGCGGCGCGCTGGTGGCGCCGATGCTGGTGATCGGCGTCGGCGCGGGCATGCCGTGGGGGCTGATGGACGGTCTGTCGGTCAGCGTCGTGCCGAAGGAGCGCGCGGGGATGGCGTCGGGCATCTTCAGCACGACGCGCGTCGCGGGCGAAGGCATCGCGCTCGCGATCGCCACCGCGATCCTCGCGGCGCTCGCGCACGCAGGCCTCGCGCGGACCGTGGCGGGCGGGACCATGGCGAGCGACGGTCCCGGCATCGACGCGCGCATCGCGGAGGCCGCGCAGCGCATGACCGCCGGCGACGTCTCGCACGCGCTGGCGGCACTGCCGGAAGTCGGCCGCGCGGCGCTGCGCGCAAGCTATGCGGAGGCGTTCACGAGCCTGCTGCACGTGCTGATCGTGATTACGCTGCTGTCCGCGGTCGCGACGTTCGCGTTCCTGAGTCGCGCGCCGGCGCAGGACGACGAACCCGGTTCGCGCGCGGACGGCGAAGCGCGGGCCGACGTGGCGGTCAATGCATGAGTGTGTGCATGAGTGTGTCGCGAATGTCGCCCGCGCAGGCGGGGTGTGACGCCGCGCGCGCGAACGGCGCATCGGCGCGCTGCGTGAATGCCCATGCCTGTGCGCAGGCATGCGCGTCGTGGCGCGCGCCACGCGCCTCCCCGCAGGAATCTCACCGGCCGGTAGCCGCCCGCCTCGCGGCACAACCCGCGCGGCCTGCTACAGTCCGGTTCATCCTTTCTTCAATCTTCGCAAAACGGGCTTCGACATGAACGAGCGCGTAGATGCACCGATCAACGAGATCGCGGTTTTCGTCGCGGTGGCCCAGAGCGGCAGCTTCACCCGCGCGGCGGAGGAACTGGGCAGCAGCAAGTCGAACGTCGGCAAGGCCGTGCAGCGGCTCGAAGCGCGGCTCGGCACGCGGCTGTTCCAGCGCACGACGCGCGCGGTCCGGCTGACCGAGGACGGCGAAACCTATCTGGGCGCCGCGCAGGACGCGCTCGACACGCTGCGCGACGCGGAGCAGCAACTCGCGTCGCGGCGCTCGGAACCGGCCGGGCGCGTGAAGATCGACTTGCCGGCCGGTTTCGGCCGGCTGCTGCTGCCGAGCTTCATCGAACTGCGCGACCGGCATCCGAAGATCACGCTCGAAATCGCGTTGACCGACCGGATGTCCGATCCGATCGGCGAAGGCTGGGACGTGGTCGTGCGGATCGGCGCGCTGCCCGAGGACAGCGAACTCACGGTGCGCAAGCTGTGCGACCTGCGGCTCGGGCTGTATGCGTCGCCGGAGTATCTGGCGCGACGGGGCGCGGTCAATGGCGTCGACGACCTCGGCGGCCACGACGCAGTCGTGTTTCGCGGGCCGACCGGGCGGCTGCGGCCGTGGACGCTGCGCGACGGCGCTTCGGTGCGCGAGTACGCGCCGCATCCGGTGCTGGTGCTTGCGGACGGTCAGGCGCTGATCGAGTCCGCGGTCGCCGGCTTCGGGATCGCGCAGATTCTCGACCGCGTCGCGCAGCCCTACGTGAGCGCGGGGCGGCTCGTGCATCTGCTGCCGGACTCGGACGTCGACGGCCCGCCGGTTCACGCGATCATCTCGCTCGGGCAGAAGATGGCCGCGAAGACGCGCGCGGTCGTCAATCATCTGGCCGACACGCTGCAAAAGACGAACGGCTGAACGGGCGCGGCAGCGCCGGCCCGATCGATGCCAGGCGCAGCGATCGCGCTCCCCCGCATTGCGCGCGAATACGCGCGGACGACACAGAAAAAAAAGAAAGTAATTCGCCCGTAAAAATCGTGCAATCGCGCAAACGTTTTACGCCCGGATTCGACGCGAAAAATGTCGATCAAATGACAGGCGGGCTCTTTCTTCATTCCCACTCGTATAGTTTTCTTGATTTCGTGCTAATAAATGGCACAAATCGGTCGTTAAAGAAAACGATGGCCGGATTCCAGAGAGTCGCTTGATGGAACCTGATCGAGCACGATTGGCGACGGGTTCGACAGTCGAATCCCATGCACGGACACCATGGACAAGTCCCTATGAGCGGCCCCATGCATTTCCCCCTTCGGCTTCACATATCGGTGCTGTTCGCCGCGATCGTGTTGCTGGTCGGCGGCCTGATCGGGACGATCAGCTACCAGGCGCTCAAGCGGGTGCTCGAAACCCATTCGTCCGCGCTCGAACGCGAAATCGGCCGCGAAACGGCCGCGGAAATCCGCAACATGGTGATGCCGGCCGGCATGGCGGTCAGGGAGATCGGCTACAACCGGATCGTGCATGCGGGTTCGTTGCGGGAGCGCCTGGCCGATATCGGCGCGCTGCGCGAGGCGCTGTCGGCGCTGCCGGCCATCGAGTCCGTGTACGTGGGTTACGGCAACGGCGACTTCTTCTTCCTGCGCCAGTTGCAGAACGACGGCCAGCGGCACACGCTCGATGCGCCGCCCGGCACGAAGTTCGTGATCCAGAGCATCGAGCGCGGCAGCGGCGCGCCGACCGGCCTCTACATCTATGCGGATGCCGACATGCGTCCGCTGAAGCGGGTCGAGCATCCCGACTATCCGGCGCAGTACGATCCGCGCAGCCGCCCGTGGTATCGGCGGGCCATCGAGACCAACGGCCTCGTGCGCACGCCGCCCTATGCGTTTTTCTCGACGCCCGAGGTCGGCATGACGCTCGCGCGCGTCGCGCCGGGCAGCGATGCCGTGGTTGCGTGCGACATCAACCTCGACACGCTGCACGACGCGCTCGTCGCGCAGCGCAGTTCGCCGGGCATGATCCTCGCGCTCGCGAATCCGGACGGCCGGCTGGTCGCATCCGACCTGCCCGCGAGCGTCGTCGCGACCGCGAACGACGGCTCATATCGCCTGCTGCACTCGCGCGAAGCCGGCATTCCGGTGCTCGCGCGGCTCGGCGACGCGGTGCTGCTGTCGTCGTCTGCATCTGCATCTGCATCTGCGTCCGGGCCGGGCGGCCTGATGGACGTGGACGGCTCGGGCTGGTACACGTCGGTGAGCCGGCTGTCGTTCGACGGCACCGAGCCGCTTTATCTGGTCTCCGCCGTGCCCGAAGCCGAGGCGATGAGTTCGGCGCAGCGCATCCGCGGGCTCGGCATCATCGCGACGCTGACGGTCATCGCGTTGTCGCTCGTCGCCACCTGGATGATGGCCGTGCGCGTGACGAAGCCGCTGGAGCAGCTCGGCGCGCAGGCCGACGCCGTGCGCCGCTTCGAGTTCGGCGCGACCGAACGGGTGTCGTCGGGCATCAGCGAGGTCTACCGGCTCGGCGCGACGCTGGAGGCGATGCGCGACACCATCCGCCGCCTGCTCGACACCGTGCAGACCGTTGCGGCCGAACCGGAATTCGGCCGGCTGTTCTCGCTGCTGTTGACCGAGATGCTGGCCGAGGCTCGCGCGGACGCCGGCGTGCTGTATCTCGCGGACGACGGCCTGCTGAAGCCCGCCTCCGCGCTGACGCGCAACCATGCGATCGGCGCGGAGCGGCTGTCGCCGCTCGCGATCGCCGGCGCGGCCGCGTTCATTCAGGCCGCGGTGCAGGACGGCCGCGCGCACACCGGCTTGCTGTCCGCCGACGACATCGACCAGGCCGGGCTGCGCGTGCTGCAGCCGGACAGCAACTGCCATGCGGCGGCGATCCCGTTGCTGAACCGCCGCTGCGAACTGGTCGGCGTGTTTCTGCTGCTGCGCTCGACGCCGATGGAGCGCGAACGGCTGGCGTTCATCACGACGCTGACCGCGCTGTTCGTCAGCGCGATCGAGGCGCGCGAGCTGATCGCCGCGCAGCAGAACCTGTTCGATTCGTTCGTGCAGTTGATCGCGGCCGCGATCGACGCGAAGAGCCCGCATACGGGCGGCCATTGCGCGCGCGTGCCCGAACTGGTGAAGATGCTCGCGAAGGCGGCCTGCGCGGCCACCGCAGGCCCGTATCGCGACTTCAGGCTGGGCGCGTCCGAATGGCAGGAGCTGCACGTGGCCGCGTGGCTGCACGACTGCGGCAAGATCACGACGCCGGAATACGTCGTTGAAAAGGCGACGAAGCTCGAAACGATCTACGACCGGATTCACGAGATCAGGATGCGCTTCGAGGTGCTGAAGCGCGACGAGGAAATCCGCTATCTGAAGTCGCTCGCCGCCGGCGCCGATCCGGATGCGGCCGCGACGCGCCGCGACGCCGCGCTGTCGCAACTCGACGACGATTTCGCGTTCATCGCCGCGTGGAACCACGGCGACGAGCGGCTGGACCCGGCGAGCGCGGACCGGCTGCGCCGCATCGGCGAGCGCCAGTGGGTCCGCACGCTCGACGACCGTCTCGGCGTGTCGCGCGACGAGCGGCAGCGGATGGACCGCACGCCGCCGCGTCCGTTGCCGGCCGTGGAGACGCTGCTCGCGGACAAGCCGGAGCATCGGATCGCGCGCGTCGGGCCGAACCACGTCGCGGCCGGCAACCGGTGGGGATTCAACATGAACGCGCCGGAGCTGCTGTACGACCGCGGCGAACTGCACAATCTGCTGGTGCCGACCGGCACGTTGACGGCCGAAGAGCGTTTCAAGATCAACGAGCACATCATCCAGACCATCGTGATGCTGTCGCAGCTGCCGTTCCCCCGGCACATGCTGCGCGTGCCGGAAATCGCGGGCGGGCATCACGAGAAGATGGACGGGACCGGTTATCCGAAGGGGCTCACGCGCGACGAGATGAGCCCGCTCGCGCGGATGGTCGCGATCGCGGACATCTTCGAGGCGCTGACCGCGCCGGACCGGCCGTACAAGCGCGGCAAGACGCTGTCCGAGTCGCTCGGGATCATGGCGGAGATGAAGCGGGGCGATCATATCGACCCGGAACTGTTCGATCTTTTCCTTCAGTCGGGCGTTTACATGGACTACGCGAAGCGGTTCATGAGTCCCGGGCAGATCGACGACGTCGATATCGCGGACTATCTCGGCGCGGAGATGGCGGCCGCCGGACAATAATCGCGGAGTTTATTCCGGTAAATAAAAAGCGAAATCGCCGGCATTCTATCCGGGCGTAATTCGATTAAAAATACCGATTGCGCCGATAAAACAATTCTTGTCCGGATTCATATCGATAGCTCTAAAGTTGCCGATATTCTGGACGTTATTGCGTCGAAATACTGCGCGCCTTATTACTCGAATTCGCATGGGCGCGCCGTGCGGGTTTTTCCATAGGCCATTTGCCGGGTTGCCCTGTGCCAGCGGCGGGGCGAAGCCGCGGCTCCTTTCATCTCATTCACCGGCCTGCCAGACAATGCACGCAACGACCCGAAACCGGCTGGGACAGACAGGGCTGCTCTGCGTCGTCCTGGCATTGGCGTACAGCCTGCTCGGCCGGATGGCGTTTGCGGTGTCGCGGCAGTATGGCGACGGCACCTGCATGATCTTCATGCCGGAAGGCATCGCGCTTGCGTTTCGCATCCTGTTCGGCGCGCGGATCTGGCCGGGCATCCTGGTCGGCCAGACGTTCCTGTCCGTCTGGTCGGGTTCGTCGCCGTTGACCGGCCTGCTGATCGGCGTGTTCAACTGCGTCGAAAACGCGATCGGCGGCCGGCTGTTCGAACGCTGGAAAATCTCGCGCCGTTTCGACCGGCCGCGCGACGTCGCGCTGTTCGTCGTGCTGGTCTTTTTCGTGCTTCAGCCGATCAGCAGCACGGGCGGCATCTTCGCCCTTTACCTGCAGGGAGCCGTGTTCTCGGGCATCCGGCAGGCGGGATGGGCCGCGCCGTGGATCGACGGTCAACGGCTCTTCTACGAATTCGCGACGGCGCCGCCCGCGTGGCTGCGCTGGTGGATCGGCAACGCGCTCGGCCAGTTGACCGTCACGCCGCTGATCCTGTCGTGGTGCACGCCGGGGACCAAGGCGTCGGCTTCGTCGCGGACGATCGACCTGTGCCTGCTGAGCGGCGCGCTGTCGTTGATCGCGCTGATCGCGTTCACCGGTTTTCCGCCGCATCCGCTGCTGCTGCTCGGCATGATCTGCCTGCTGCTGATCTGGATCGGGCAGGGCGCCGGGCTGCGCGGCATCACGCTGGCCAACGTGCTGATCGCGGTGGCGATGACGTGGTCCGGCATCGCCGGAATGGAACTGGGCGAGCAGGCGCCGCTTCAGGAGCGGCTCTTCAACGTTGGCTTTGTCGTCGCGCCGGTGGCCGTGCTGTCGCTGATGCTGTTCGCGATGCTCGAAGAGCGGCGCTTCCTGATCCAGCAACTGACCGAGTGGGCGTCGACCGATCCGCTCGTCAAGCTCAGCAACCGGCGGCATTTCATCGAGGTGGCGGAGCGCGAGATCGCGCGGGCGCGGCCCGGCGAGCGCGGCATGGTGTTCATGATGCTCGACGCGGACAACTTCAAGCAGATCAACGATCGCTACGGGCATGCGGCCGGCGACGAGGCGCTGAAGGCGATCGCCGGCGCGTGCGCGCAGATCGCCGGCAACACCGATGCGGCGGCCCGGCTCGGCGGCGAGGAGTTCGCGCTGCTGCTGCCCGGCGCGACGCTCGAAGCGGGCCGTCTCGCCGCGGAGCGCCTGCGCGAGCGGATCGCGTCGATTCCGGTGCGGATCGCCGATCGCCTGTCGTTCAGCCTGACGGTCAGCATCGGGCTCGCGCAACTGAACGAGAACGGCAATCTCGATGCGTTGATGAGCGCGGCGGACAGCGCGCTTTACGAAGCGAAGCGCAGCGGCCGCAATCGCGTGGTGGTGAGCGAGCGGGTGCCGACGTGAGCGCGCCGCTCGTGGCGACGCTCCCGTATCCGCTCACCGTCCGTCGCGCCTGACACGGCAGCGGGCTCGTTCGACGGATCGAACGGGCCCGCGTGCGGTTGCGTCGGCGCAGCGGCTACCGCTGCGCGAGCGCGCGAACGTCGCCGGACTTCGCGCCGCTCCCCGCGACCGGCGGTTCGCCGGAAGGCGGCGCGGCGTCGCCCCAGCCGCCGCCGAGCGCGCGGATCAGGTTCACGGTCGCCGCGGCCTGCACGCCCTGCAACTGCACGGCGGTCCGCCGCGCCTGCAACACGGTGCGCTCCGCGTCGATCACGTCCAGATAGTTCACCGCGCCTTCCGTGTACTGCACGCGCGACAGGTCGGCCGCGCGCTGCGACGCCTGCACCGCGTCGTTCTGCGTGTTCGTCTGGTCGTCGAGAATCCGCAGGTCCGCGAGATTGTCCTCGACCTCGCGGAACGCGACGAGCACCTGTTGCCGGTAGTTCGCGACATCCTCCTCGTAGACCGCGCGCGCGTTCGCGAGATTGCCCTTGCGGCGGCCGCCGTCGAAGAGCGGCACCGTGAGCGCGGTGCCGGCCAGCGGCCCGAGCAGGAACGCGCGGCTCGACCACTTGAACAGGTCGCCGATCGTCGCCGACTCGAACCCGCCGGTGCCGGTGAGGCTCAGCGACGGAAAGAACGCCGCTTTCGCGACGCCGATCCGCGCGTTGGCCGCCGCCATCGCGCGCTCGGCGGCCGCGATGTCCGGGCGGCGTTCGAGCAGCGACGACGGCAGCCCCGGCGGGACTCGCAGCCTCACCGGCGTCAGCGGCGCGGCCGCCATCGAGAATTCGGCCGGCGCCTTGCCGAGCAGCACCGCAAGGCCATGCTCGGACGACGCGCGCAGCCGCGCGACGGTCATCGCGTCGGACTTCGCGCTCGCGAGTTCGGCGCGGGCGCGCGACACGTCCAGTTCGGTCACGTCGCCTTCCGCGTGGCGGCGCTCGACCAGCTTCAGCGCCTGCGCGCGCAGATCGACCGCCTGCGCGAACACGGCTGCTTCCGCGTCGAGTTCGCGCAGCGCGAAGTAGTTCTGCGCGACGTCCGCCTGCAACGCGAGCTGCACCGAGCGGAACAGCGCGTCGCTGCGCTGCGCGTCGGCCTTCGCCGCATCGACGGTGGACGCGACGCGGCCGAACAGATCGACCTCGTAGGACGCGCTCGCCTGCGCGCGCCAGAACGTCTGCTGCGGCACGTTCGCGCCGTCCGGCTCGAACAGCGACGCGGCGGACACGCGCTCGCGCGTCGGGCCGAAGCCGGCGTCGAGCGTCGGGAACAGGCCGGCCCGCGCGGCCTGGTTCAGCGCGCGCGCCTCCTTCACGCGCGCGGCGGCCGCCTTCAGGTTCTGGTTCGCGTCGAGCGCCTGGCGTTCGAGGTCGTCGAGCGCCGGGTCGCCGAACACCTTCCACCACTCGCCGCGCGCGGCGTCCTCGGCCGGCTGCGCGGTTTTCCACGCACCCAGGCCGTCGCGTTCCGCCTGCGACGGCGGCGGCGCTTCCTTGAACGTCGCGAGCGCGGGCGTCGTGGGCACCTGGTAGTTCGGCGCGAGCGAGCAGCCCGCGAGCACCAGCAGCGCGCCGAGCAGCAGCGAGCCGGCAAAACCGTTTTTCATCGACAGGATCCGTTTCATCACGCTCTCCTCATTCCTGGAAGGCCGGCTCGGACACCTTCGCGTCGCGCGCCCGGCCATCGCCGTTGCCATTGCCATTACCGTTGTCGTCGCCGTCGTCGTCGTGCTCGTCCGCGCCATGAATCTGCGGATGGCGGCCGTGCCGGTCCTTCAGCGGCTTGCCGCCCGCCAGCTTGCGCAGGATCACGTAGAACACCGGCGTCAGCAGCAGGCCGAAGAACGTCACGCCGAGCATCCCGAAGAACACCGCGATCCCCATCGCGCGCCGCATTTCCGAGCCCGCGCCGGTCGACATGACGAGCGGCACGACGCCCATGATGAAAGCGATCGACGTCATCAGGATCGGCCGCAGCCGCAGCCGGCACGCCTCGATCGCGGCCTGCACGATCGAGCGGCCCTGGATTTCCAGCTCGCGCGCGAACTCGACGATCAGGATCGCGTTTTTCGCGGACAACCCGACCAGCACCATCAGCCCGATCTGCGTGAAGATGTTGTTGTCGCCGCGCGTGAGCCACACGCCGAACAGCGCGGACAGGATGCTCATCGGCACGATCAGCAGGATCGCGAGCGGCAGCGTCAGGCTCTCGTACATCGCGGCGAGCACGAGGAACACGAGCAGCACGCTGACCGGAAACACCCAGAACGCCGCGTTGCCCGCGAGGATCTGCTGGTACGTGAGGTCGGTCCATTCGAACCTGATCCCGCGCGGCAGCGTCTGCGCGGCGATCCGCTCGACGGCCGCCATCGCCTGGCCCGACGAGTAGCCGGGCGCGGGGCCGCCGTTGATGTCGGCCGCGAGAAAGCCGTTGTAGCGGACCACCATCTCCGGGCCGTAGGTCGGCGTCACCTTCACGAGCGACGACAGCGGCACCATCTCGCCCCGGTCGTTGCGGGTCTTCAGTTCCAGGATGCTGTCGGCGGACGCGCGGAACGGCGCGTCGGCCTGCGCGCGGACCTGATAGACGCGGCCGAACTGGTTGAAGTCGTTCACGTACAGCGAGCCGAGATAGATCTGCATCGTGTCGAACACGTCGGTGACCGACACGCCCAGCTGCTTCGCCTTCTCGCGGTCCAGCTCGACGTTCAGCTGCGGCACGTTGATCTGGTAGCTCGAAAACGACGGGCCGAGTTCCGGCGCCTTCGCGGCGGCCGCGAGGAACGCCTGGGTCGCGCGGTTCAACGCCTCGTAGCCGAGCGCGCCGCGGTCCTCGATCTGCAGCTTGAAGCCGCCGATCGTGCCGAGGCCCTGCACCGGCGGCGGCGGGAACGTCGCGATCGCCGCGTCCTTGATGCCCGCGTATTCGCGGTTCAGGTTGCCGACGACGTCGTTGGCCGTCTCGCCGTGGCCGCGCTGCTTCGACGGGCTCATCACCGAGAACACGAGGCCGCTGCTCGACGAGTTCATCAGGCCGGTCACCGACAGGCCCGGGAACTCGGTCGTATGCACGACGCCCGGCTGGCTGCGCGCGATGTCGCCCATTTCGTCGACGACCTTCTCCGTGCGGTCGAGCGACGCGCCGGCCGGCAGTTGCAGGATGCTGACCAGATAGTCCTTGTCCTGCGCGGGCACGAAGCCGCCGGGGACGATCCTGTCGAGCAGCACCGTGCCGCCGAGCAGCACGCCGTACACGACCATCATCGCGAGCTTGCGGTTCACGATGCCGCCGACGCCCTTTCCGTATGCTTCCGAGCCGCGGTGGAACACCTTGTTGAACAGACCGAAGAACGGTCCGAACACGCGGTCCATGATGCGCGTGAGGCGGTCCTTCGGCGCATGGTGGCCCTTCAGCAGCAGCGCGGACAGCGCGGGCGACAGCGTCAGCGAGTTGAACGCGGAGATCACCGTCGAGATCGCGATCGTCATCGCGAACTGCTTGTAGAACTGGCCGGTCAGGCCCGACATGAACGCGAGCGGCACGAACACGGCGACCAGCGTCAGCGCGATCGCGATGATCGGCCCGCTGACCTCGCGCATCGCCTCGTATGACGCTTCGAGCGGACTCAGCCCCGCCGCGATGTTGCGCTCGACGTTCTCGACCACGACGATCGCATCGTCGACGACGATCCCGATCGCGAGCACCATCCCGAACAGCGACAGCGCGTTGATCGTGAAGCCGAACGCGAGCATCAGCGAGAACGTGCCGACGATCGATACCGGCACCGCGAGCAGCGGGATCAGCGACGCGCGCCACGTCTGCAGGAACACGATCACGACGATCACCACCAGCACGATCGCCTCGAACAGCGTATGCACGACCGCGTCGATGCTCTCGCGCACGAACTGCGTCGGGTCGTACACGATCTCCGCCTTCACGCCTTCCGGCATGTCCTGCTGCAACTCGGCCGTGATCCGGCGGATGTCGTCGGAGATCTGCAGCGAGTTCGCGTTCGGCTGCTGGAAGATGATGATCTGCACCGCCTTCTTGCCGTCGATGCCCGCGCGCAGCGCGTATTCGGACGCGCCCATCTCGACGCGCGCGACGTCGCCGAGATGGGTGACCGCGCCGTCCGGCGACGTCTTCAGGATGATGTTGCGGAACTCGCCTTCGGTTTTCAGGCGGCCCTGCGCGTTCACGCTCAGTTGCAGCGGCACGTTGGTCGTCATCGGCGCGCCGCCGACGATGCCGGCCGCGACCTGCACGTTCTGCTCGCGGATCGCCTTCACGACGTCGGTCGCGGTCAGGTTCTGGCGCGCGACCTTGGTCGGGTCGAGCCACACGCGCATCGAGTAGTCGCCCGAGCCCCACAGCGCGACCTCGCCGACGCCCGGCACCTGCGCGAAACGGTCCTTGATGTTGATGAGCGCGTAGTTGCGCAGATATGTGAGGTCGTAGCGGCCGTTCGGCGACACCAGGTTCACGCCCATCGTCAGCGTCGGCGACGACTTGATGGTAGTGACGCCGAGCCGCTGGACGTCCTCCGGCAGCCGCGGCAGCGCCTGCGACACGCGGTTCTGCACGAGCTGGGTGGCCTTGTCCGGATCGGTGCCGAGCCGGAACGTGACGGTCGTCGTCATGTTGCCGTCGCTGTTCGCCTGCGACTGCATGTACAGCATGTTTTCGACGCCGTTGATCTGCTCCTCGATCGGCGACGCGACCGTCTCGGCGATCACCTTCGGATTCGCGCCCGGATACTGCGCGCGCACCACCACCGACGGCGGCACGACTTCCGGATATTCGGCCGTGGGCAGCTTCGTCAGCGCAATGATCCCGGCGAGCAGGATCACGACCGACAGCACGCCGGCGAAGATCGGCCGGTCGATGAAGAACTTCGAGATGTTCATGTCGATGCTCCTGTCTCGTCAGGCCGCCGGCTTCGCGGCGGCCATGTCGACGGCGTGCGGGGCGACGCTGTCGCCGGGCCGCGCGCGCTGGATGCCGTTCACGACGATGCGCTCGCCGGCCGCGAGGCCGGACGTGATCTCGCGCAGGCCGTCGTGCAGCGGGCCGGGTTGCACTTCGCGGTACTGCACCTTGTTCGCGGCGTCCACCACGAGCACGTATTTCTTTGCCTGGTCGGTGCCGAGCGCCGCGTCGTCGATCAGGATCGCCGGATGCGCGGTGCCGCCGCCGACCTTCACGCGTGCGTAGAGGCCCGGCACGAGCGCGCCGTCGCCGTTGTCGATCGTCGCGCGCACGCGGATCGTGCCGGACGACGTGTCGAGCCGGTTGTCCACCGACGTGATCGCGCCGCGCCGCGAATAACCGCTTTCGTTCGCGAGGCCGAGCGCGACCGGCACCTTCGTGTTGCGGTCGCGGCCGAGGTATTGCAGATAGGTCTGTTCGTCGACGTCGAACGACGCGTAGATCGGCGACACCGACACCAGCGTCGTCAGCAGCGGCGCATTCGCGCCGGCGGACACGACGTTGCCGAGCGTCAGCTCCGCGCGCGACACGCGGCCCGCGACCGGCGCGACGACGTTCGTGTAGCCGAGGTTCACCTGCGCGGCTTCGAGCGCGGCCTGGGCCGCCTTCACGCCGGCGGCGGCCTCGCGCGACGCGTTCTGCTTTTCGTCGTAGTCGCGCCTGGCGATCGCGTTGTCCGCGAGCAGGCGGTCCGCGCGCGCGGCGTCGGTCGATGCGTACAGCGCGCGCGCGTTCGCGGCGGCCAGTTGCGCGGCCGCGCGATCGACTTCGGCGCGGTACGGGCGCGGATCGATCGTGAACAGCGGGTCGCCCTTCTTCACGATCGCGCCGTCCGCGAAATGCACCGCGACGATCGTGCCGGACACCAGCGGCCGGACGTCGACGCGATCGACCGCTTCGAGGCGGCCGGAATAACTCTGCCAGTCGGTGACGCTGCGGTTGAGCACGGTCGCGACGTCGACTTCGGCGGCGGGCGGCGGCGCGTCGGCGGCGTGCGCGGCGCTCAGTGCGCCGGCTTCGTGTCCGCGCAGCACACCGACGCCGGTTGCCGCGCCGACGAACAGCAGTGCGCCGACTGCGAGGGAAAGATGCTTGCGTTGGGTACGCATCTGATACTCCTTAGATATCCAAAGTGATATGCAGTGATTCGTCAGGTTGAAGCGCGGGGTGCGCGTTCGTGCTGTGCGGCGAACCGGTAAAGGTCAGTCGTCGGATCGCAGTATGGTCGTCGCCGCGTGGGTGATAAAGACGAGAAAGGTGGTTTCTTTGTATCCGCAGAAGCGACAGTTCGGCCGAGTGATTCTCATGGGCGCGGCGCGGATCGCCCGGACCGCGCCGGCGGCCCACCTTCACCGGTTTTGAACCGCCGGGACGCGTGCGGCGCGCTTCGTCGTCAGGCGCTCGCGGCGACGAGCCCCGCGCCGGTCGTGGCGCGCGGTGACGCGTGACCGATCCGCATCGCGCGCCGCGTCCCGACGCCGGCCGGCTGGCCGGCGCGCGCGGCGAGGTCCGGATGCAGCAGCGGGCATTGCGCGACGATTTCCGCGATCCAGTCGACGAACGCGCGAACCTGCGGCGACAGATGCCGGTTCTGCGGATAGACCGCCGAGATCGCGAACGGCGCGGGCCGCCACTGCGGGAACACCTCGACCAGCTCGCCGCTGCGCAGATGCGGCTGCGCGACGAAGTACGGAATCTGGATCAGGCCGAGGCCGCGCAGCCCGCATTGCAGGTACGCGTCGCCGTCGTTCGCGGTCAGCCGCGAACGCAGCCGCACGTCCACCGGCCTGCCGTCGACGACGAAGTCCAGGTCGAGCACGCGGCCGTTGCGGCTGGAGTAGTAGTTCACCGCGACGTGGCGCTCCAGCGCGTCGAGCGTGTCGGGCATGCCGTGCCGCGCGAGATAGTCGGGGCTGGCCGCGGTGACGAACTCCGACGCGCCGATGCGGCGCGCGACGAGCGTCGAGTCCTGCAACGCGCCCATGCGGATCGCGCAATCGACGCCGTCGCGCACCAGATCGACGTTCCGGTCGCCGACGCCGAGCATCAGATCGACGTCCGGATAACGCGCATGGAAGTCCGCGAGCGACGGCACGACGACGAGCCGCCCGAGCGTGCCCGGCATGTCCACCTTCAGCTTGCCGCGCGGCACCCGCGTGGCCGCGGAGAACGCGCTTTCGGAGTCGTCCACGTCCGCGAGAATCCGCGTGCAGCGTTCGTAATACGCGGCGCCGTCCGGCGTCAGGCTGATGCGGCGCGTCGTGCGGTTCAGCAGCCGGACCTTCAGGTACGCCTCCAGGTTCTGGATGATCGTGGTGACCGACGAGCGCGTCATGCGCAGCGTCGCCGCCGCCTTCGAGAAACTGTTCGTGTCCACCACGCGGGTGAACACCTGCATCGCCTGAAGTCTGTCCATGATGGTCGCCGCCTCGCGGGGTGCCGCCTCCGTTGTCCGGGCAAGTGGTTTAGGGTTGGGCGGGGCGGTCTCGAACGGGCAGCGCACACGCTTGTTTCGCGGCAACCTTCGATGCCGGGCGACAGTATGCCGACCGGCTTTGCGCGGATAAACCCGCGTTGCGGAGACACTTTGGAGAACTTGCGGAGACAATGAGGGAGCGCGCCGCCGTTGCGCTGCGCGGCGGCGGTTGCCGAAGTCGTTGCGACGGGAGGGCGCGACGCGGCCCGATCAGCGCGCGTGCAAAAGGAAACGGGGAGCTTCGAGGAGGAGCGTCCCGCCGCGCGTCGGCATGGCGATGCGCGGCGGGAAGCGGTCGATCAGAGGCTTATTTCTTCGGCAGCCATTCGCGTATCCAGCCGAGGCCGGCCGACGTGTCGCCGTTCGGCACGTATTCGCAGCCGACCCAGCCGCGATAACCGAGCGAGTCGAGCAGGTTCAGCAGATACGGATAGTTGACCTCGCCGTCATCGGGTTCGTGCCGTCCCGGCACGCCCGCGATCTGGACGTGCCCGACGCCCGCGATCAGCGTGTTCAGCTTCACCGCGAGATCGCCTTCGACGATCTGGCAGTGGTACAGGTCGAACAGCACCTTCAGGTTCGGCGCGCCGACTTCGCGGCAGATCGCGTGCGCGTCGTGCTGGCGGTTCAGGAAATAGCCGGGCATGTCGCGCGGATTGATCGGCTCGATCACGATCGTCTTGCCGTGCGCGGCGGCCTGCGACGCCGCGTAGGCGAGGTTCGACAGATAAACGTCGCGATGTTGCGGGCGGTCGTCGTCCGCGCCGATCAGGCCGGCCATCACGTGGATCGTGTCGTTGCCGAGCGTCTGCGCGTAACCCAGCGCCGTGTCGATGCCGCGCCGGAACTCGTCTTCGCGGCCGGGCAGCGACGCGAGCCCGCGCTCGCCTTTCGCCCAGTCGCCGGGCGGGCCGTTGAACAGCGCCTGCACGAGTCCGTGGTCCGCGAGGCGCGCGGCGAGCGCGCCCGCGTCGTAGTCGTACGGGAACAGGTACTCGACGCCGTGAAAGCCGTCGTCGGCCGCGGCCTTGAAGCGGTCGAGGAAGTCGTGCTCCCGGTACATCATCGTCAGATTGGCGGCGAAGCGTGGCATGGTCGTGTCGGTGCGTGAAGGACAGGCAGGCGGGGAAGGCGAAACGGCGGCGGCGTGTTCGCGCGCCGCGCAGGCGATGCGCGGCCATCATACCGCCAAAGGGAACGGCCGCGAACCGAAGGAGGAAGGAGCGGCGAACGCGCGCGCCGACCGCTGCGGCGCGCGCGTGAGGGAGCGGGACAGAACGCCTACGCGCGCAGCGCCGCGACGAAACGCGCGCGCGCCGGCTTCAGCACGGCGATCGCGAGCGCGGCGCTAATGAGATCGAGCGCGATCGCGCAGCCGAACACCGGCACCCAGCTGCCGGTGTGCTGATGCAGCAGCGCGGCGAGCGGGCCGCCGAAGATCGAGCCGATCCCGAACGACAGATACAGCCAGCCGTAGTTCGCGGTGGCGTGGCGGGTGCCGAACGTGTCGGTCAGCGTCGCGGGGAACAGCGAGAAGATTTCGCCCCAGCCGAAGAACACGACGCCGGACAGCAGCACGAACAGCACCGCGTTGTCGCGCAGCAGCAGCCACGCGGTCATCGCGACCGCTTCGAGCGCGAACGCGAAAAACATCGTGTTTTCGCGGCCCATGCGGTCCGAGATCCAGCCGAACAGCGGCCGCGTGAGGCCGTTCGTGAAGCGGTCGATCGTCAGCGCGAGCGGCAGCGCGGCGAGGCCGAACACGAGCAGTTTGCTCACGCCGAAGTCCGCCGCGAAACTCGCCATCTGCGACGTGACCATCAGGCCGGACGTGGACATCATCGTCATCATCGCGAACATCAGCCAGAAGAGCGGCTGGCGCATCATGTCGGACGGGCGATAGTCGCGGGACGCGTCGCGCGCGGCGGTCGCCGTCGCGGCGCGCTGCTGCGCGGCCGGCGGCGGCATCCGCAGCCCCTGGGCGGCGACGAAGCCGATCGCCGCGAACACGAGGCCGAACAGCAGCAGCGTGCCTTCGATGCCGCGCGCGGCGATCGACGACGAAACCGGGAACGTCGTCAGGATCGCGCCCATCCCGTAGCCGGCCGCGACCGCGCCGGCCGCGAGGCCGCGCCGGTCCGGGAACCAGCGGACCATCAGGCCGACCACGCCGACATACACGATGCCGGTGCCGATGCCGCCGACGCCGCCATAGGTCAGGTACAGCATCGTCGTGCTGGTCGCGTGCGAGGCGAGCACCCAGCTGAAGCCGGCGAGCAGCGTGCCGATCGAGATCAGCGTGCGCGCGCCGAAGCGGTCGATCAGCGCGCCCTGGAACGGCGCGCAGAACGCCTGCAGGAACACGAGGATCGAGAACGTCACCTGCACTTCGGGCAGCGCGATGCCGAGCTTCGCCATCAGCGGTTTCGTCATCAGCGTCCATACGTACTGGGGGCTCGATATCGTCATCATGCAGACGACGCCGAGGCCGAGCTGGATCCAGCGCAGACGGGCCGACGTCCGGGCCGTTTCGCCGGCCGCGCCGGTGAACGGGGTGGTGCGTAAGGTCATCGAAATTCTCCGTGAGGGCGGTGCGGACAACACGCCCGCGTGCGTCGTGCGCGGGAGCGCAGTTCGTGAAAACAGCGAGATCCGTGCCAGAGCGGCGCGGATGAGAGGTACGCCCAGCGTCAGGCGTTGGCCCGCCTGATTGATGTGGAGAACGGATGAACTGATCGAATGCCGGAATGAACGGGAGTGGCGCGCGGGCGCTGAGGTGGTGCGGGCGGTGGGCGGCGCTGGTGCGCTGCTGTCTGTCGGTTGGCGATCGGCCGGATCGTTCGCGTGCTTCTGTTCAACGAAACCAGCGAGCCGATCCGGCCATTTGCATCGAACGCGATGCGTCGCGTCGCGTGACGTTACGCGAGCGCGATCACCGCGATCTCGACGAGCAGATGCGGCGCCGCGAGCCGGGCTTCCACGGTCGCCCGCGTGGGCGCGCAGCCTTCGGGCGCCCATGCGTCCCAGACCTCGTTCATGCCCGCGAAGTCGCGCGCGATGTCGGCGACCCAGACCTGCGCGGACACGAGCCGCGTGCGGTCGATGCCGGCCTTCGCAAGAAAGCCGTCGATCTTTTCCAGCACGCTCGCGGTCTGGATCCTGATGTCGGGAGTCGGGTCGGCCGAGGTCTGGCCGCCGATGAACACGAGCCCGGCCGCCTTGACGACGCGGCTCATGCGTTGACTGGTTTCGATTCGAACGATGTCGGACATACGAACGGAAGCTCCTTTGCCGTTGCGGCAATGAGGGGTCATGCAGGGATTAGCCGCGCCGGCCGGCGCGCGGCGGGAAGTTCGCGCACCGCATTGCGGCGCGCGCGTATTTTATTCAATGGGCGAGCGCGGCGGGCGTCGCCACTGTCGATGGCGTGCGGTCGAAGCGGTCGAAGCGGTCGATCGCGAATGCGTCGAGCGCAAGCGACGGCGCGCCGTCGAGCATCAGTTCGGACACGAGCCGCCCGCATCCCGGCCCGAGCTGAAAGCCGCTGCCGCAATAGCCGAACGAGTAGTACAGGTTCGACGCGGTGCGGCTCGCGGAAATGACCGGCAGCGAATCGTCGGTGAACGCCTCGACGCCGGCCCATGCGCGATTGATGCCGAGGTGCCGCAGATGCGGGAACAGATCGACGACCGTCCGCGCGCTCTTCACGAGGCGCATGAAATCGACTTCGCCGTGCCGGCCCGGCAGATCGGCGATCCCGATCAGCTTGCCGCCGATCACGACCGTGCCGTTGTCGAACTGCTTGAACGAAAGCGGTCGCCCTGTCGCGCCGAGCGTCGCCTTGCAGAACGGCGCGACGCGCTGCGTGACCATCAGCATCAGGCCTTCCGGATGCACCGGCACCGGCTCGCCGGCCTGGCGGGCCAGTTCGCCCGACCATGCGCCGGCCGCGACCAGCAGCTTCTCCGCCGCGAACATGCCGCGCGGCGTGTGTGCATACCAGCGCGTTCCGCGCTGCTCGATGCGCGCGACCGGCGTGCCTTCGTGAAAACGCGCGCCGTGCCGCTGCGCGGCGAGCCGGAACGCGGTGGTCGTGCGAAACGGCAACGCGTAACCGTCGCGCTCGACCCAGATGCCGCCCGTGACATGACGCGCGAGCGCCGGTTCGAGTTCGCGCACCGTATCGCGGTCGATCAGCTTCTCGTGCGTGAAGCCATGCGCTTCGAGCAGCGCGACGTGCGCGCGGCATTCGTCCAGTTCGGCGTCGGTTTCCGCGATCTTCAGTTGTCCCGACGCGACGAACCCGCCGTCGTCGCCGATGGTCTCGGGCAGCGCATGCCAGATTTCGCGCGACATCAGCGCCAGCGGAATCTCGGGCAGCGGCCGGCCGAGCGTGCGCACGCCGCCCGCGTTGACGCCGGACGAGTGGCGCGCGACGTAATCGGCTTCGA
Source organism: Paraburkholderia caballeronis (assembly GCF_900104845.1). Lineage (NCBI taxonomy): Bacteria > Pseudomonadati > Pseudomonadota > Betaproteobacteria > Burkholderiales > Burkholderiaceae > Paraburkholderia > Paraburkholderia caballeronis. The sequence goes on from NZ_FNSR01000003.1 coordinate 341,217, forward strand.
GCACGATCACGCTCGCGCCGCGCCGCGCGAGATGAAACGCGCTGCTCGAACCGTGCAGGCCGCCGCCGATCACGAGCACGTCCGCTTCCTGCACCGCGTCCGCGTGGGAGGGTCGGGTGTCAGTCACCGGCAAGCTCTCCGAGCGTGAGCGGCTTGATCGGCGGACGGATCCGGTAATAGCCGACGTCGGCCGGCGACACGCGGCGCGCGTCCGCGATCACCTCGGTGACGGTCAGCCCGCACATCCGTCCCTGGCACGGCCCCATGCCGCAGCGTCCGAACGACTTCGCCTGATTCGGCCCGTGGCAGCCTAGCGCGACGAAGCCGCGCAATTCGCCGGCCGTGACTTCCTCGCAGCGGCACACGATGGTCGCGTCGGCCGGAATGCGGTTCGCGTCGCGCGGGCGATAGAGGCTGTCGAGGAACGGCCGGATGCGCAGCACGCGATCGAGCGCCGCGCGATGCGCGGCGGCCTCGCGGTCGCGCGTGGCGGCGTCGAGCGCGCCCAGTTGCGACGCAGCGGCCAGCGCCGCGAGCGATCCCTGTTCGGCGGCCGCCTGCGCACCGCCGATGCGCGCGCCGTCGCCGGCGACGAAGATGCCCGGCACGTCCAGTTCGCCCCATGCGTCCACCTGCGGCGCGAAGCACAGTTGCTGGTCGTCCCAGTGGTGCGTCGCGCGTAGGGCCTGGGTGAACTGCGTGTTCGGCACGACGCCCTGATGCAGCAGGATCGTGTCGCTCTCGATCCGGTGCGCGCGGCCCTGGGTCGTGAAGGCGAGCGCGGCGGCGCGCTGCACGCCGTCGCTGTCCTGGCGGCCCTCGATGCTCAGGCCGTCGGCGGCCTCGAAGATCGGCACGCCGGCTTCGCGCAGCGTGCGGATCAGATGCAGCCCCTTGCTGAGGAACGGCCACGCGCGCAGCGCGGACAGCAGGTGGCGCTTCGCGCGCCAGCGGTCCTCGTGGCGCGTGGTGTCAACGAGCGCGCGGATCGGCACGCCCGCGCGCACGTACTGCCAGCCGAGCAGGTACAGCAGCGGCCCGCAGCCCGCGAGCACCGGCGGCGACGACGGCACTTCGCCCGCGCTTTTCAGCAGGATCTGCGCGGCGCCCGCGGTCAGCACGCCGGGCAGCGTCCAGCCGGGAATCGGGAACGGCCGTTCGAGCGCGCCGCTCGCGAGGATCACGCGCTGCGCGTCGAAACGGCCGACGTGGCCGTCCTTCAGGTAGTGCACCGAACGTTCGCGGGTGACCTGCCACACCGATGCGCCCGCAACGTGGCGGGCGCCCGAGCGCGCGAACGCGTCGGCGATCGCCGCGCCCGCCGCGTAGTCGGGGCCGAGAATCTCCTTGCGGCGCGCATCTGCGCGGCCGATCGCGCGATAGATCTGGCCGCCGACGGCGTCCTGTTCGTCGAGCAGCGCCACCGACAGGCCCGCCTGCGCGGCGCGCGTGGCCGCGCTCATCCCGGCGGGGCCGGCGCCGACCACGACCACGTCGATGGCTTCGGCAGCGAAATCAGCGGTCATGGGCATTCTCCAGCGCGGTGGGACTGTCGGGAGGCAGGTCGCGCGCGCCTTCCTGCGAGCGGATGCGCATGCCGTCGCGCACCTGCACCATGCAGCTTTGGCGGCCCGGCACGCCGTCGATCTCGACGAGGCATTCGAAGCACGCGCCCATCATGCAGTACGGCGCGCGCGGCGCGCCGGACACCGGCGTCGAGCGAAACCGCGCGACACCCGCGGCGAGCAGCGCGGCGGCGACCGAGCGGCCGCCCGGCACCGACAGCGGATGGTCGTTGAACCAGATGTCGACGAACGCGTCGGCGCTGGGCAGCGTCCTGAACAGCGAAGGAGGCGAAGAGGGCGATTGAACAGTCATGGCGGAATCAGTGAGCGGGAATCGGTTCGGCCGCGGGCGCGGAGTGAGACACGAAGCGGCGCGCGGAAAAGGCCGGCAGTTCGTCGGGCATCGGCGCGCCCGCGATCCACGGCGCGAGCCGCAGCGCGTGCGCGGCCGCGAGCGTCACGCCGCTGTGGCAGGTGACGACGAACGCGCCCGGATGCGCTTCCGACTGGTCGTAGATCGGAAAGCCGTCGGCGCTGTACACGCGCAGCGCCGCCCACATCCGCACGAGCCGCACGTGCTGGAGCAGCGGGAACGCGCGCACGCCGCGCCGCGCGATGTCGCGCAGCACCGGCGTCGTCGTCAGGTCGTCGAAGCCGGCGTTCTCCATCGAGTCGCCGAACTGCACGGTGCCTTCGTCGGTCTGCCGCACGTTGATGGTCGGGTAATGCAGAAACGGCGCGACGCGCTCGCTCACCAGCACCTGGCCGCGATTCGGCGCGACCGGCGCGTGGAGACCGACGAGCGGCGCGAGCGCGCGGTTGCCGAGGCCCGCGGCGAGCACGACGCGCGCGGCGCGATACGCGCCGCGGCGGCCCTGTACGGCGAAACCCCCGCGCTCCGCGGCGATGCGTTCGGCCCGCTCGCCGGACACGAGCTGCACGCCGCGCGACTGCATCGCGGTGTGCAGCGCGCGCAGCAGCTTCAGCGGATTGACGTGGCCGTCCATCGGCGAATAACTCGCGCCGGCCACCGCCGGCCCGATGCCCGGCAGGCGCTCGCGCAGTTCGCGGTGATCGAGCAGTTCGAACGGGTAGTCGCCGATCTCCGCCTGCAGCGCGGACAGGCGTTTTTGCCGCTCGGCCATCTCGTCGTCCGAGAAGCAGATGTGAAAACCGCCGGGCTGGCGCAGCGCGACGTCGATGCCCGCGTCGTCGAGCAGGCCGGCGGCGAGCGCGGGCCAGCGCACGGCCGAACTGCGCGACCAGCGCGCATACGGCGTGAGGCCGTAACCCTTGCCCTGGATCCACACCAGGCCGAAATTGCCGCGCGACGCGCGCAGGCCGCCGTCGCCCTCGTCGAGCACGGTCACGCGCGCGCCTTCGCGGGCGAGGCCGTATGCGAGCGCGGAGCCGACCAGCCCGCCGCCGATCACGAGCACGTCGGGGCTCGCGGAAGGGTTGGATGTCATCGAGCTTCTCCAATCAGAATGCGGTCCAGTCCGACCATGCGGTCGAGCAGCACCATCAGCGCGACCGTGCCGACGATCAGCACCGCCGACACCGACGTGACGAGCGGATCGATCGTCTGCGCGATCTGGTTGTACATCGCGACCGGCAGCGTCGTGGTGCCGGGCGTCGCGACGAACACGGTCATCGTCAGTTCGTCGAAGCTCTGGATGAACGACAGCATCCAGCCGCCGGCGACGCCGGTGCGGATCATCGGCAGCACGACGCGGCGGAACGCGGTGAAACGGCTCGCGCCGCACGACAGCGCCGCGCGTTCGGCGTCGCGGTCCAGCCCGACCGCCGACGACAGCGCGAGGCGCAGCGCATACGGCAGCACGATGACGACGTGCGCGGCGACGAGCGCCCAGAACGAGCCGCCCAGGTGCGCGAGCGACAGGAAGCGCAGGAACGCGATGCCGAGCACGACGGCGGGGATCATCATCGGCGACAGGAAGAAGCCGGTCAGCGCGCCGCGGCCCGGAAAACGGTAGCGCGCGATCGCCAGCGCGGCCGGCACCGCGAGCGCGACGCCGATCGTCGCCGCCGCGAACGCGAGCCGCACCGACAGCCAGAACGCCGACACGATGTCGTCGTTGTCGAGGATCGCGCGAAACCAGCGCAGCGACGCGCCGTCGAACGGCATCGAGAGGTAGCCCTTGTCGGTGAACGCGACCAGCATCACGACGACGAGCGGCGCGAGGATGAACGTGAGAAAGAGCGCGTTGTACAGCACGCCGAGGAATCCGTTGTGTCTCATGGTCGGCTCCGCCGTCAGTCGAAGATGTGCTGGAAGCGGCGTTCGGCGAGGCGGCTGCAACCCATCACGATCGCCACGTTGGCGATCAGCAGCAGCACCGCGATGCTCGCGCCGAGCGGCCAGTTCAGCGTGCCGAGAAACTCGTCGTAGGCGGCCGTCGCGACGACCTTCAGCCGCCGGCCGCCGATCAGCGCGGGCGTCGCGAACGCCGACGCGGACAGCGCGAACACGATGATCGAGCCGGACAGCACGCCCGGCATGATCTGCGGCAGCACCACGCGGCGGAACACGCGCAGCGGCGACGCGCCGAGCGACAGCCCGGCCCATTCCACCTGCGGATCGAGCTTCTGCAGCGTCGCCCACACCGACATCACCATGAACGGCACCAGCACGTGCGTGAGCGCGATGATCATCCCGGTCATCGTGAACACGAGGCGGACCGGCTCGTCGGTGAGGTGCAGCGCCTGCAACGCGTTGTTCAGCACGCCGTTGTTGCCGAGCAGGATCTGCCAGCCGAGCGTGCGCACGACGACCGAGATCAGCAGCGGACCGAGCACGATCAGCAGGCACACGGACTGCCACGGCTTGCGCATCCGCGCGAGCACGATCGTCTCCGGCACGCCGAGCACGACGGACAGCAGCGTCACCGCGAATGCGAGGCCCGCGGTGCGCAGGAAGATCAGCCCGTAATACGGATCGCTGACGACCTCCAGATAGTTCGCGAGCGTGTACGTGCGCTGCACGCCGGCCACGTCGCTGAACGCGTGAAACGACAGGATCACCGTCAGCAGCAGCGGCACCAGCAGCAGCGCGACAAACAGCAGCAGCGCGGGCGCCGACAGCAGCCACGGCGCGGCGGTGCGCGGCGAGTCGTCAAGCGTGGCCATGGGCGCCCTCCTGGGTGAGCACGCGCAGGTCGTCGTCGGTCCACGTGAGGCCCACTTCGCTGCCTTCGTCCGGCGGCGGCGCGCCGTAGTTAGGCTGCGCGACGTGCAGCCGGCCGAGCACGGTGTCGACGACCAGCAGCCACTGGTTGCCGACGAACACGCGCGTCGCGACCCGGCCGTGCACGCGCGCGTCGCCGTTCGCGAGCCGGACCTTCTCCGGGCGGATGTAGACGTTCACCGGACCCGCCACGTGCCGGCCTTCGTGCGGCACGTACAGCGTCGTGTCGGCGACCGCCACTTCCGCGCAGCGCGGATTGCGGCGCAGCACCTCGCCGGCGAGCGCGTTGGTGCGGCCGAGGAACGTCGACGCGAACGGCGTCGCGGGGCGTTCGTAGGCGTCGAATGGCGTGCTCAACTGCGCGATCGCGCCGCGATGCATCACCGCGATGCGGTCGCTCATCGTCATCGCCTCGACCTGGTCGTGCGTGACGAGGATCGTCGTGATGCCGAGGCGCTTCTGGATCGCGCGCAGTTCGATGTGCATCTCTTCGCGCAGCTTCGCGTCGAGGTTCGACATCGGTTCGTCGAGCAGCAGCAGTTCGGGGCGCATCGCCAGTGCGCGGGCGATCGCGACGCGCTGCCGCTGGCCGCCGGACAGTTCCTTCGGATACCGTCCGTCGAGGCCGCGCAGACGCACGAGTTCGAGCGCCTCCGCGATGCGTTCCGCGCGCTGTTCGCGCTTCATCTTGCGCATCTCCAGCCCGAACCCGACGTTGCCGGCGACGGTCATGTGCGGAAACAGCGCATAACTCTGGAACACCACGCCGATGCCGCGTTTCTCGGGCCGCTCGCGCGTGATGTCGCGGCCGTCGAGTTCGATGCGGCCCGACGTCGGCGTGACGAACCCGGCGATCATCTGCAACGTGGTGGTTTTGCCGCAGCCGGACGGACCGAGCAGCGACAGGAACTCGCCGCGTTCGACCGCGAGGTCGATCTGTTCGATCGCCGTGAAGTCGCCATAGCGTTTCGAAATGCCGTGCAGCGTCAGGAAGCTCATCAGCGTCCATCCTCACAAAAGGCGCGCGGTGCGCGCAACGGGTGCCGGATGCGGGTCAGCGTTCGACCGAACGGTTCCAGCGTTCCGTCCATTCGGTGCGATGCTGGTTGATCGTCGTCCAGTCCATCGCGGTCAGCTTCGCGATCTGGTCCGGGCCGTACGGCACGCGCGCCGCGACGTCGGGCGCGAGCTTGACCGTCCGGTTGACCGGGCCGAGGCCGATCGCCTGCGCCTGCATTACCTGCACGTCCGGGCTCAGCAGATACTGGACGAACTGTTGCGACAGTTGCGGTTGCGCGTTCTCGGCCAGCGAGCAGGCGGCCACCTGGAGCGCGACGCCGCCTTCCTTCGGGTAGATGAACTTCAGCGGGAAGCCGGTGTTCTGCAACGCGACCGCGCGGCCGCTGCCGTACGGCGCGAGGATCACGTCGCCCGCCTGCATCAGCCCGTCCATTTCGCCGGGCGTCGGCGCCCACGACAGCACGTTCGGACCGACCTGCTTCGTCATCGCGGTGAAGCCGGGGTCGATGTTCTTCTCGCCGCCGCCGTTCAGGCGCGCGAGCATCACGAGCGTATGCAGGCCGTAAGTGTTGGTGATCGGCGGCACGCCGAGCTTGCCTTTCAGGCGCGCGTCGGACAGCGCCTTCCACGAATCGGGCGCGGGCAGGCCGAGCTTCTTGAACGCGTCCTCGTTATAGCCGATGCCGGTCGCGACCATGCCGACGCCGACCGCCGTCGGGCCGAGGCGCGCGAGCGGGTACAGGTCCTTCATGACCGGCGCGTCGTCGACCTTCGCGCACAGCCCGAGCTGCATCGCCTGGTACATCGGACCGTCGTCCATCACCGCGACGTTGATCTGCTGATGACCCTTCTGCGCCTGAAGCTTCGCGAGCGTGTCGCTCGAATTGCCCGCGACGTAGACCACTTTCACGTCGTGCGCCTTCTCGAACGGCGGGATGATTTTCTGGCGGTACAGCTGCTCGTTGGAGCCGCCGACGTTGGCGACGTACAGCGTGGTTTCGGCGTGGGCGAACGTGCTGGCGGCGGCGAGCGCGAGCACGCCGAGCGCAGCGGAGGGTTTGACGCGTGAACGGCGACACAACGCTTGCATCATGACGGCGATCTCCAATCGATTGGGGGTGTCGGCAAGGGGGGAGGCTTGCCGATGCATCGCAGTCTCGCGCTCGCCGTTCATATCGTCCAATACGAATAAAATACCGATCCATGCATGGATGATATGGGTTAGGGTTAGACCCAGGAGGACCCGAATGAACCTCAAGCATGTCGAAGCGTTTCGCGCGGTGATGGTGGCGGGGTCGATGACGGCCGCCGCCCGCGCGCTGTTCACGTCGCAGCCGAACGTCAGCCGCCTGATCGCCCAGCTCGAACGCGAGACCGGGCTCAAGCTGTTCCAGCGCCTCGGCGTGCGGCTGGTGCCGACGAGCGACGGCACCGCGTTCTTCCGCGAGGTCGAGCGCGCGTACGTCGGTCTTCAGGGACTGGCGAACGCCGCCGCGCAGATCCGCAATCTCGGCAGCGGGCGGCTGCGCATCGCGGCGATGCCGTCGGCGGGGCTCACGCTCGTGCCGCACGCGATCAACCGCTTTCAGCGTCTTTATCCGGGCGTGACCGTGTCGCTGCACGTCAACACGTCGGGCACCGTGAACCACTGGACGGCGTCGCAGTTCTGCGACCTCGGCGTGGCCGTGTACATCAGCGAGGCATCGGACTGCGAAGTGGAACTGCTGTCGAAGGTGGCGGCGGTCTGCGTGCTGCCGGCCGCGCACCGGCTGGCGAAGAAGGCCGTCATCAAGCCGGCGGATCTTGCGGGCGAGTCGTTCATCTCGTTATGCCACGGCGACGGCACGCGCGTGCAGATGGACGAGGTGTTCCAGCGCGCGGGCGTCGAGCGGGTGCTGGCGATCGAGGCGCAATACACGGCGATCTGTTGCGAGATGGTCCGGTGCGGGATGGGCGTGACGCTCGCGCATCCGATCGTCGCGCGCGATTTCGCCGGGCCGGACATCGCGATCCGGCCGTTCTCGCCGGCGGTGCTGTTTCCGACCTATCTGCTGTTTCCGCCGCATCGGCCGCGCGAGCGGCTGGCGTCCGCGTTCGTCGAGGTGCTGCGCGAACAGCACGACGAAACGATTGCCGAGATGAAAGCGGCAGGGCGGCGGACGCGGAAGCCGACGGCGGATGTGGCTTGAGCGCCGTGGTGACGCGTTGTGACGCGCTCGTCTTGCGCGGGCTCAGGACAACGACGCGTCGCTGCGGCCGCGTTACGCGCCGCTTACTGGCGGATTACGCGTCTGCTATTCGTTGAGCAGCCATTGCGACTCGCCCTTCCATTCGCGCGCTTTCAGCAGCCCGTGAAGCGTTTTCACGACGATGTCCTTCAGCGCCTGCACGTGCCGCGCGGTCCGGTGCTCGCTGCGGGTCACGATCGACACGGTCGAGCGGATCTGCGGCCGCCGGATCGGATGCGCGGACAGCCGCTGGTTCTTCAGGTCGTCGTGGATGGCCGAATACGCGAGGATCGTATAACCGGCCCCCTGGCGCACGAGTTCCTTCGTGATCGGCACGCTGTCGACTTCCAGCACCACGTTCGGCGACACGCCGGCCTGCGCGGCGGCCACGTCGACGAGCCGGCGGTTGCTGTGCGGCAGCGCCGGCATGATGAGCGGCAGCCACGCGAGGTCCTTGATCGTGAACGGCGACTGCTCGCCGTGCGGCCCGGCGATCACCATCGATTCGCTGAACACCGGCTGCACGTGCACGCCTTCGAGCGGCATCTGGTTGTGGACCAGCACCAGATCGACGCGGCGGTCGAGCAGCCATTCCTGCAATGAACTGCTGACGCCCTCGCGCATGGAAATCTCCGCGCCCGGAAATGCCTGCCGGTAGCGCGCGAGCACGTCCGGGGCGATCAGCAGCCCGAGCGTCGGCGGCACGCCGATCGCGAGCCGCGTCACCGCCTCGTGCGTGTTGGCCCGGATCTGCGCTTCGGTCTGCTCGACGTAGTGCGTGATGACTTCGGCCCGTTCGAGCAGCGTCGCGCCGGCCGCCGTCAACCGCACGCCGCGTCCGTGCCGGATCAGCAGCGGCGTGCCGAGGTCCTCTTCCAGCTTCCTGATCTGCCGGCTGAGCGCGGGCTGCGCGATGAACAGTTCGGCGGCGGCCCGGCTGAAACTGCCGACCCGGGCCACGTGAATGAACGAGCGAAGCTCGCGGAGTTCGACTGACATGGGCGATTATCGAGGTATGCTGAACCGGCATACCTTCCCATAGCTAAATGGTTTTTGTCAAACCAGACGAAACTCAATAAGCTTGACGCACTCGACGATGCCGCATGGCATTGGCTGGCGCGTACTGCGGACGGCTCATTGCCGTACCCGGACGCGTCCTCAGGCGGGCATGCCGGCGCTACGCGGCGGCTTCCGCATCTACCCGGTCAGGGACATTTGGAGGGACGATTGAAGATGTACCATCAAACAGCGCTGTATATCGACGGGGAGTGGTGCCAGGGTAGCGAAGGCGTCGCGAGCGACGTGTTCAATCCGGCGACCGGCGACGTGATCGGCCAGGTGCCTCACGCGTCCAAAGCGGATCTTCAGCGCGCGGTGGATGCGTCCGTGCGCGCATTCGGGCAATGGCGCCACGTGCCCGCGAACGATCGCGTGAAGGTGCTGCGCAAGGCGGGCGACCTGCTGCGCGAGCGCGCGGACAGCATCGCGAAGCTGATGACGCTGGAGCAGGGCAAGCCGCTCGCGGAGGCCCGCGCCGAACTGCTGTTCGCGCCCGAGCACATCGACTGGTGCGCGGACGAAAGCCGCCGGCTGTACGGCCGCATCGTGCCGGGGCGCGCGCCGAACGTGCGTCAGCTGGTGGTGCGCGAGCCGGTCGGCCCGGTCGCCGCGTTCTCGCCGTGGAATTTTCCGGTCAGCCAGATGATCCGCAAGATCGCCGGCGCGCTCGCGACGGGCTGCACGATCACCATCAAGGCGCCGGAAGAAACGCCCGCGTCGTGCATGGAGGCCGTGCGCTGCTTCGAGGACGCGGGCGTGCCGCGCGGTGCGCTGAATCTCGTGTTCGGCGTGCCGGCCGACATCTCCAGCTTCCTGATCCCCGCGCCCGGCATCCGCAAGGTGTCGTTCACCGGCTCGGTGCCGGTCGGCAAGAAGCTCGCCGCGCTGGCGGCCGAGCACATGAAACGCTGCACGATGGAACTGGGCGGCCACGCGCCGCTGATCGCGTTCGGCGACGTCGATCCGGTGTGGGTGGCCGACGTGTCGGCGGCCGTGAAGTTCCGCAATGCCGGCCAGGTCTGCATTTCGCCGACCCGCTTCTACATTCACGAAAGCATTCACGACGCGTTCGTCGAGCGGTTCGCCGCCATTGCGTCGTCGCTGCGCGTCGGCGACGGCCTGTCGCCGGATACGCAGATGGGACCGCTCGCGAACGCGCGCCGCGTGCAGGCGATGGAGCGTCTCGTCGCCGACGCGGTGTCGCGCGGCGCGCGTGTCGTCGCGGGCGGCAAGCGTCCGCCGGGCAACGGTTATTTCTACGAGCCGACGGTGCTGGTCGACGTGCCCGAGGACGCGGCGATCATGAACGAAGAGCCGTTCGGCCCGGTGGTGCCGGTGGCCCGCTTCAAGACCTTCGACGAAGTGGTCGCGCGTTCGAACCGGCTGCCGTTCGGCCTCGCGTCGTATGCGTTCACGCGCTCGCTCGAAACGACCGCGGCGCTGTCCGAGCGCATCGAGGCGGGCATGCTGTCGGTGAACGGCGCGCTGCTCACGTCGCCGGAAACGCCGTTCGGCGGCATCAAGGACAGCGGCTTCGGCAGCGAAGGCGGCATCGAAGGGATGGAGTCGTATCTCACCACGAAGCTCATCAGCGAGATTCGCATCGGCGGGCGCCAGTCCGAACTGGGAGGGGCGTAAGCCAGCCGTCGATGGAGGAGACATACGATTACATCGTCGTCGGCGCGGGCTCGGCGGGGTGCGTGCTCGCCGATCGCCTGAGCGAGGACGGCGCGGCGAGCGTGCTCGTGCTCGAAGCGGGCGGGCGCGACTCCAATCCGTGGATCCACGTGCCGATCGGCTACGCAAAGACGCTGTTCGACGCGCGCGTGAACTGGTGCTTCGACATGGAGCCGTCGCCCGAACTCGGCCAGCGGCGGCTCTACATGCCGTGCGGCCGCGTGCTCGGCGGATCGAGTTCGATCAACGGCCTGCTTTACGTGCGCGGCCAGCAGCAGGACTACGACGACTGGGCGCGGCTCGGCAACCGCGGCTGGAGCTGGAGCGACGTGCTGCCGTTCTATCGCCGCTCGGAAGACCAGCAGCACGGCGGCGACGCGTTTCACGGCAGCGGCGGACCGCTCCCGGTGTCCGACCAGGTCGAGCGGCATGCGTTGTGCGAGGCGTTCGTCGAAAGCGGCCGCGTCGCCGGTTATCGGGCGACGGACGACTTCAATCGCGGCGACCAGGAGGGGCTTGGCTACTACCAGGTCACCGCCCGCGACGGCCGCCGGATGAGCACGGCTGTCGCGTTCCTGCGGCGGGCCGAGCGCCGTCCGAACGTGTCGCTCGTGACCGGCGCGATGGTCGAGACGATCGACCTGGATGGACTGGTCGCGCGGGGCGTCACGTGGCGCGTCGGCGGCGTGCGGCGCAAGGCCGTCGCGCGGCGCTGCGTGGTGCTGGCGGCCGGCGCGATCAACACACCGTCGCTGTTGCAGCGTTCCGGCATCGGCCGGCCCGACTGGCTTCAGGCCGCGGGCATCGACGTGAAGCACGCGTTGCCCGGCGTCGGCGCGAACCTGCAGGACCATCTGCAGGCGAAACTGGTCTATCGCTGCGCCCATCCGGTGACGCTGAACGATCGCGCGCGGCATCTGACCGGCAAGGTCGCGATGGGGCTCGCGTACCTGCTGCGGCGTCGCGGTCCGCTGACGATCGCGGCCGGCCAGGCGGGCGGATTCGTGCGGACTGCGTTGTCGTCCGGGCGGCCCGACGTGCAGTTCCACGTGATGACGTTCAGCAGCGCGGATCTGCGCAAGGGGCTCGACGAGTTTTCCGGCATGACCATCTCGGCGTGCCAGCTTCGTCCCGAGAGCCGCGGCACCGTGCGCGTGACCGCGCCCGACGCGGCGGTCGCGCCCGCGATCGCGCCGGAGTTCCTCGCGTCGGAGACCGACCGGCGCACGCTGGTCGAAGGGCTGCGGATCGGCCGGCGCATCGCCGGGGCGGGTCCGCTCAGCGCGGAACTGGAGCGGGAGGAGCGGCCCGGCGTCAACGTGGACAGCGACGAGGACCTGCTCGCCTACGTGCGGGCGACCGCCGGTTCGGTGTTCCACCCGGCAGGAACGTGCCGGATGGGCAGCGACGCGGACGCGGTGGTGGACGAACGGCTGCGTGTCCGCGGAGTCGGCCGGCTGATGATCGCGGATGCGTCGATCATGCCGACGATCGTGTCGGGCAATACGAACGCCGCGTGCATCATGATCGGCGAACGGGCGGCGGCTTTTCTGAAGGAGGCCGCATGAACGCGCAATCGATGAATGCGACGCCGCGCGTTCCCGCGCGCGGCGCGCCGCTGAACGGAGACGCCTATGCCATGGTGTAACGCTTCGGGCGTGAGCATCCGCTACGAGGTGGCGGGGTCGGGCGACCGTCCGCTGCTGCTGGCGCACGAACTCGGCGGCAGCCTGCGAAGCTGGGATGCCGTCGTCGCGGAACTGGGCGACGACTTCACGATCGTGCGCTGGGACCAACGCGGCAGCGGACTATCGGAAAAGACGGTGGCCCCGTACGACATGCGCGCGCACGTCGACGACCTGGAGGCCGTGCGCGCGGCGGCGGGCATCAGCGGCCCGTGTTTCGTCGGCGGCGTGGCGGCCGGCGCGGCGATCGCGGTGATCTATGCGGCGAGCCGGCCCGCCGACTGCGAAGGGCTGATCCTCTGCGCGCCGGCGCTCGGCGTCGATCCGGCGCGGCGCGGCTATCTGCTCGAACGCGCGAACGACGCCGCGCGCGCCGGCATGCGCGCGGTGGTCGAGCGGTCGCTGGAGCGCTCGTATCCGCCGCTGGCCGTGCGGTCGCCGGCGGCCTATCACGAGTATCGCGCCCGCTTCCTGAGCAACGATCCGGTCAGTTACGGACTGGCGAACGCGGCGCTGGCGTCGTCGCCGGCGCTGGATCTGCTGGCGTCGGTCGACTGTCCGGCCGTCGTCGCGGCAGGCCGGCTCGACATGCTGCGGCCGCCGGAACAGGTGAAGAGTGTCGCGGCGGCGGTGGCCGGGGGCCGGCTGGAGGTGCTCGATTGCGGGCACATCATGCAGGTTCAGGCGCCGCTGGAGGTCGCGACGCTGATCCGGACCTTCGCGGGTCAGGTGCAACGCAAGCTGGAGGCGTGAGGTCATGACGACGCTGTCGACGGCGGCCCGCGCGGTGCGGCCGATTCGCGGATAGGGCATTCCAGTCCGAATCCGTGCAGGAACACAGATAAAACTAAGGAGACTTAAGTGAAAAAAACCTCGATGTTTTCGTGGTACCGGACCGGTACCGCACAGGAGAGAAGGACTTTCTGGGCGTGTTTTGCCGGCTGGACGCTGGACACGTTCGACGCCCAGGTGTTCAGCTTCCTCGTGCCGGCGCTGATGGCGGTGTGGCACATCGACAAGGGGCAGGCGGGGATGCTGGGGACGGCGGCGCTGCTGGCGTCGGCGATCGGCGGCTGGATTGCCGGCGTGTTGAGCGACCGGCTCGGCCGGGTGCGGGTGCTGATCTTCACGGTCGCGTGGTTCACGCTGTTCAGTATCGTCGCGGGTTTCACGCATCAGTTCGGGCAACTGCTGGTCGTGCGCATCTTCCAGGGGCTCGGTTTCGGCGGCGAGTGGGCGGTCGGCGCGACCCTGATGGCCGAAGTGATCCGGCCGGAGCATCGTGGGCGCGCGGTCGGCCTCGTGCAGAGCGGGTTCTCGATCGGCTGGGGACTGGCGTCGGTGGTCACGACGGCGATCCTCGCGTGGTTTCCGCAGGCGCTGAGCTGGCGGGTCGCGCTGTGGTTCACGGTGCTGCCGGCCGTTATCGCGCTGCTGGTGAGCCGCAAGCTGGAGGAACCCGAGATATTCCGGCGCCGCGTCAAGACGGCGTCGTCGGCGGAGAAAGCGACCTTCATGTCGATCTTCCGCAAGGACGTGCTGCGCCGCACGGTGCTCGCGAGCCTGCTGGTGGTCGGCTTCCAGTCGAGCAGCTACGCCATCATCAACTGGCTGCCGACGCTGCTGGTGCAGGTCCGGCATCTGGCGCCGCAGCAGATCGTCGTGACGATGCTCATCATGACCGGCGGCGCGTTCGTCGGTTTTCTCGGCCACGCATGGCTGTGCGACCGCATCGGGCGTCGCCCGACGCTGCTGCTATCCAGCGTCGCCGCATGGATCCTGACCGTCTGCTACACGCTCGTGCCGCTGAACCCGACGCTGCTCGCGCTGATGGGATTCCCGGTCGGCTTCTTCGTCAACGGCATGTTCGCGGCGGTCGGCCCCTATCTGACCGAACTCTTTCCGACCGAGATCCGCACGACCTGCATGGCGTTCTCGTACAACATGGGCAAGTCGGTGGGCGCGCTGGCGGTGACGGCGGTCGGCGTGGTGTCGGCGTATTTCACGCTGAGCCAGTCGATCGGATTCTTCTGCCTCGTGGGTTATGCGCTCTCCGTTTTCGCGCTGATGCTGCTGCCCGAAACGCGCGGCGCGCGGCTGGATGCGGTGGAGGGCAATGGCGCGTCGGGCGCGGCGGCCGACCCGGCCGCGCTCGCGGAGAGTTCGCGATGAGCGCTCACGGCCCCGATGCGCCGATGGCCGGTTTGGCCGACGCTTCACCCGGCCTGCTGATGGTGATGATGGAGCCGCCGGCGGCGCTGGAGGACGAGTTCAACGACTGGTACGACACCGAGCATTTCCCGCAGCGCGCGGCGCTGCCCGGCTTCGTCTCGGCGAGCCGCTGGGTGTGCGTGGACGGCTGGCCGAAATGGCTCGCGCTGTACGAGCTGACGTCGCCGGCCGCGCTGCGCAGTCCGGCGTATCTGGCCGTGTCGGGACGCAACGGGACGCCGTGGAGCAAACGCGTGTTGCCGAAGACCACGGGCCGCAGGCGCATCGTCGCGAGCGCGATCGGGCCTCACGATGCGCCTCGGGCGGGCTCCGACGCGCTGTCGTTCCTGACGCTCGTCGGCTGGTCGGCGGACGACGATGCCGCCGCCCGTCGCGTGGCATCGGTGCTGCGGGACTCGCTGGCGGAATCGGCGGCCGCCGAATCCTTTCGCGCCTTCGTTGCGCCGTCGCGCGGCGCGCTGCATGCGTGGGCGTTGATCGGCGCGGCATCGCCCGCGAAAGACGAGCGGGCGCGTGCCACTGCCACGCGCGTGCTGGAAGCGGAGCGGGTGCATTTGATGAACCGTTATGTCCCGTACGTGCGGGCCGGGAGCGAATACAGCGATGGCGCATGAGATGCAAAGACAGCGGACGGACTGGCGGCGCGGTGCGCCGTTCGACGTGCGGTGCGGCGACGGCGCGACGATCCGCTGCCGGATCGACGGCGTGCCGGGCGCGCCCTGGGTGCTGTTCAGCAATTCGCACGCGACGAATCTGTCGATGTGGGACGAACAGGTGCGCGCGCTGGAGGACCGCTTTTCGATCCTGCGCTACGACCAGCGCGGGCACGGCGGCAGCGCGGTCACGCCGGACGTGACGTTCGACCGTCTCGCGGAAGACGTGGTGGATATCTGCGATGCCGTTTCGATCGATCGGGCGACGCTCGTCGGCGTGTCGATGGGGGCGGTGACGGTGCTGCGGGTCGCGGCCCGCTTTCCGCAGCGCGTAGTCCGTGTCGTTGCGTGCGACGGTCAATGGAAGGCGCCGGCCGGCGCGCGCGAAGCGTGGGAGACCCGCATCGCCGCCGCGCGCACGGCCGGCATGACGCCGCTCGCGGCCGCGACGGTCGCGCGCTGGTTTCCCGCGCAGTCATTGCGCGATGCTGCGAGCCGGATCGCCGCCGTGGAGGCGATGATCCGGGCCACGTCCGTGGACGGCTACGCGTATTGCGCGATGGCGATGCAGGCTTACGACTTCAGCGGCGACTGTCCGCGCTTCGCGTTGCCGGTGCATTTCGTCGTCGGGGCCTGCGACGGCGCGCTGCCCGCGACGATGCTCGACATGCACGCCGCGACGCCGGGTTCGACCTACGACGTCATTCCGGAGGCCGGCCACCTGCCGCCGGTCGACCGGCCGGAAACCATCAATGCGCTGCTCGCCCGCTATCTCGGATCGGGCGAAGCGGCAGACGGAGACACAGAACGATGAGCAGAATCGATCCGGTGACGCCGGAACGGATGTCCGACGAGCAACGCAGGCTCTACGACTCGATCAGCAGCGGCCCGCGAGGCGGCGTGCGCGGCCCGCTCGCGATCTGGCTGCATCGGCCGGGCCTGGCGGCTCCAGCCCAGGAACTCGGCGCGTATTGCCGGTACGGTTCGTCGCTGGACGCGCGGCTGTCCGAACTGGCGATCATCACGCTCGGCAGCCTGTGGGACGCCGGCTACGAATGGTCCGCGCACAAGCCGCTCGCGCTCGCGGCCGGCGTCGCGCCGGAAGTCGTCGATGCGATCGGGCGCAAGGAAACGCCGCGCTTCGAGCGCGAGGACGAGCAACTGGTCTATGACTTCGTGACCGCGCTGTCGGTCGGGCGCGACGTAACCGAACCGCTGTTCCGCCGCGTGCTGGAAGGACTGGGCCGCGACGGCCTGATCGACCTGACCGGCATCGTCGGTTATTACACGTTCATATCGATGACGATCAAGGTCTTCGACATTCAACCGGGGCCACGCCCTTAACTTTCGCGTCTGTTCAGTACAGACGCTTCAGCAGGTATCCCCTTTCGTTGTTTGCGCTCGTCGCCCGATGCGACGGCGGGATCCTGCTCGTCCGTAGCCCGTATGACGGGCAGTAAAAAAATAAAGGAGATGGAAAAGATGAACAAAAAGACGATCTGCACGCTGCTGGTTTTTCCCGTGTCGCTTTGCGCGCATGCGCAGAGTTCGGTGACGCTCTATGGTCTGCTGGACAACGGCCTTGCATACGTGTCCAACGCGCATGGCGCGCGCCAGTATTCGGTCAGCACGAGCAACCTGCAGGGAGACCGTTGGGGTTTGCGCGGTTACGAGGACCTGGGCGACGGCTTCGGCGCGGTCTTTCAACTGGAAAACGGCTTCAACGTCGATACCGGCGCATTGGGACAAGGGGGCGCCGAGTTCGGGCGCAGGGCGTTCGTCGGCGTGACGAGCCCGTACGGCACGGTGACGATCGGCCGGCTGAATGACCCGGTTGGCGATTTCGTCGGCGGCTTCGAGTCGGCGAATACGGAGTCTCACGTGAAGGCCGGCGAGTGGGGCAGCATTCCGGGCGCGCACCCTGGCGACCTCGACAATCTCGACAACACGTTCCACATCAACAACTCGGTCAAGTACACCAGCAATTCCCTCAACGGCCTCGTCGTCGGCGGCATGTACACGTTCGGCGGCATCGCGGGCAATTTCAGGCAGAACCAGTTGTACGGCATCGGCGCGCGATACGATCGCGGGCCGCTGAGCGCGGGCGTCGCGTTCGAGCGCGCGCAGAATCCGAACTATGCGGTGTGGGGCGTGAATCCGAACGCCAGTTCGCCGGCGTCGGCCAACGCGTCGAACATGACGAGCCCGGTCTACAGCGGTTATGCGTCGGCCGGAACGTGGCAGGTGCTGGCGGCGGGCGGCGCGTATCAGATCGGCGACGTGACGCTGGGCGCGGTCTACAGCAACGTCAAGTTTCTCGATCTCGGCGCGACGGCCGGCGCGGGGCTCAACCCGCGAGGGCTGAGCGGCCATGCGACGTTCAACGTCGCGGAACTGAGCGCGGCGTGGCTCGTGAGGCCGGAATGGCAGGTCGGCGTCGCGTGGACCTATACGCATGGCGCGTCGAGCGATTCGACTTCGGCCGCGTCGTACAACCAGGTGAACGTCGGCAGCAACTATTTCCTGTCGAAGACGACGGACCTGTATCTCGTGGGGCTGTTCCAGCGCGCGTCGGGCATCGATTCGACCGGGGCGGACGCGGTGGCGGCGATCAATGCGCTGACGCCGTCCAGTTCGCGCGTGCAGACGGCGGCCATCGTCGGGATTCGCCACAAGTTCTGAGTGCAGGACGCGGCGCGGAGCGGAAACGCGAGGCCCGCTTCCCGGCGGCGGGCTCGCGGCGCGCAACGCCTATGCGGGCTGCGCGACTCCCGTTGCCGGCAGCTTGCGCGGCGCGCGATCCTCACCCGTCGCGACGAACGTCAGCGTCGCTTCCGTGACCTTCACGATCACCTCGTTGAGCCCCATCCGCTGCGCGAATACCTCGACGTTCACGGTGACGGACGTGGTGCCTTCGCGGACGATCCGGGCGTAGAAGTGTTCGCAACTAACGGTCAACCCCGCACGACACACCCGACAACGCTCCATCGCGCAAAAACAACCATGCCCGGCAGAACGCGGGGCATACCACGTCTACGATGAGAAGCGGGGAGAAGCGATGAGAAGCGGGGCGAAGCGCAGCAACCGCCCCGCGCCCATCATCAACGATTCACATCGACGACAAGCCGCCCACGCACCTGCCCTTGCAGCAGTTCACTCGCCGCGTCGATCGCCTCGCCGAGTCCGATTTCGCGCGTCATCGCATCGAGCCGCTGATGATCGAGTTCCTGCGCGAGCCGCTGCCACGCGACGTTGCGCTCCGCGATCGGCCGCGTCACGCTGTTGACGCCGAGCAGGCTCACGCCGCGCAGGATGAACGGCGCAACGGTTGCCGGCAAATCCATCCCTTGCGCGAGGCCGCACGCGGCAACTGCGCCGTCCGCGCGAATGCCTGCACACACATTCGCGAGCGTATGGCTGCCGACCGAGTCGATCGCGGCGGCCCAGCGTTCCTTCTGCAATGGCTTGCCGGGCTCGGACAGCGTATGCCGATCTACGATTTCAGCAGCGCCGAGGCCGGTCAGGTAGGCGGACTCCTGCGGCCGCCCGGTCGATGCGACCACGCGATAACCGCGCTTCGCGAGCAGCGCGATCGCGAAGCTGCCGACGCCGCCGTTCGCGCCGGTCACCAGCACGTCGCCGCTCGCGGGCTTCAGCCCGTGGCGTTCGAGCGCGAGGATGCACAGCATCGCGGTATAACCGGCGGTCCCGACTGCCATCGTCTGTTTCGGCGTGAGGCCGTCCGGCAGCGGGATCAGCCAGTCGCCGCTGACGCGCGCCTTCTGCGCGAGGCCGCCCCAATGCGCTTCGCCGACGCCCCAGCCGTTCAGCACCACGCGGTCGCCGGCCGCGTAACCCGGATGCGAACTCGCGGCGACGGTGCCCGCGAAGTCGATGCCCGGCACCATCGGAAAACGGCGAACCACCGGACCCTTGCCGGTGATCGCGAGGCCGTCCTTGTAGTTGAGCGTGCTGTATTCGACGTTCACGAGCACGTCGCCTTCCGGCAATTGCGACTCGTCGAGCGACGCGAGCCGCGCGCGAGACACTTCGTTATCCTTCTCGATCAGAATGGCATTGAACATGGTCGACTCCGTTGCGACAGATGCGAATGAACGCGGGGCGGCCGGCCGCGCCGGTCAGCGCGGCAGCCCCGCAAGAAAGCCTTCGAAGAAGATATCGAGCGGCGCCGCGCTCGCGGTCAGCCGCGCGCGCAGCACCGCGCCTTCCCAGCCGATCCAGAAGAATGCGGCGAGCGTGCCGCAGTCCGCGCGCTTCGACAGTTCGCCGTGATGCTGCGCGGCGCGCAGGCAGTCGGCGACGCGATCCTGCCAGCCTTGCAGCACGCGCGCGAGCCGCTCGCGATAGTCGGCGGGCAGCGCGCCCAGTTCCTGACCGAGATTGCCGACGAGGCAGCCGCGCGTGTATGCGTGGCGCGCCATCCCGGCCTTCGCGTCGTCGACGAAATCGCGCAGACGCGTCAGCGGCGCGCGGCTGTCGTCGTGCAGCCAGCGGTCGAGTTTCGCGCAGAAGTACGCGTCGTAGGCGTCGATCACCTCGCGGCCGAACGTCTCCTTGTTCGCGAAGTAGTGATAGAACGAGCCCTTCGGCACGTTCACGCGTTTGAGCATCGTGTCGAGACCGGTGGCCGTGAAGCCCTGTTCGGTCAGCAGTTCCATGCCGGAGCGGAGCAGCGTGTCGCGGGCGTCCGTATAGTCGCGGGACGGTCCGGGCGGGCGGCCGCGGCGAGGTTTGACGATCGGCGTTTCCATGCGGCGGATTTTAGACCGATCGTCTATGAAATTCAACGAAGATTTGTCGGCGGGGCGATGGAGGGGCTGCGCGCACCGCGACTCCCGGCGCGAGTATGCCGCCGTATGGAGACGAACGGCTCGTGTCTGGAGAAGGACAGAAACAGGACCGGCAGCACGGCGCATGCATGCTGTCGCGGCCGAAGCGATCGCGAACGCGCGCGGCGCGCCGGCGAAAAACCGGCTACACCGCACCCGACCCCACGACTCAACGCACAGCCGTCGCCGCCGAACTGTCGCCGTGCTCGTTGCGGCGGCGCTTCGCTTCGTACATCGCCGCGTCTGCTTCGCGCAGCATCTCTTCGATGCGGCTGCCTTCGCGGCAGGTCGCATAACCGAGCGAGAAGCTGAGCGTGGGACCGGAGTAGAACTGGTTGTTCAGTTCGGTCAGCTTCGCGATGCTGTCGATCACGATCTCCGCGTCGCGCTCGTCGGAGCCGGGCATCAGCACCACGAACTCGTCGCCGCCGATGCGCGCGGTCTGGTGCGGCTTCTGCGTCGCCTTCGCGAGGACTTCGCCCGCGCGTCGCAGCAGCGCGTCGCCAGCCGCATGGCCGAGCTGGTCGTTCACCTGCTTCAACTGGTCGAGGTCCGCGATGATCGCGCTGACCGGAAACGGCCCCTTGCGCGCGAGGCGGTTCAACTCGTCGACGTAGAACGAGCGGTTCTTCAGCTTCGTCAGCACGTCGTGCTTGCCGAGATATTCGAGGTACGCCTCGGCCTTCTTGCGCGCGGTGATGTCGGTGAGCGCGAGCAGCACGAGGTCCCACTTCTCCTCATGGCCGGGGAACACCGAGAACTGCATATGCACGTTCAGTTCGTTGCCGTCGAGCGCGTAGTTGACGACCTCGCGCTGCTGGAACAGCCGGCCGTCCCACAGGTCGAGCAACTGTTCGCGGAAATGCCCGCGCATGTTGTCGCGGAACACGTCGGGCAGGCGGCCGAGCAGCGTGGGTTTGTCCGGCGCGCGGAACATGTCGAGCGTGTAGTGGTTCACGTCCAGCACGTCGATCTCGCTCATGCAGCGTTCGACGAATTCCGGATGCACGTCGGTGAACGTGCGGAAATCGACGATGCCCTGCATCCGCAGTTCTTCGAGCAGTTCCTTGATGGTCGAGAAGTTCTCGATCCACAGCGACACCGGCGCATGCTCGAACAGCCCGCGCGCATATTGCTCGCTCGCGTGCGCACGGCGGCGCGCGTCCTCCAGCGGCGTGATGTCGTCGATCGCGACCAGCACGCGGTCCCACTGCGCCTCGTGGCCCGGCAGGATCACGCCCTTCAGCAGGATGTCCATGCGCCGGCCGTCGAGCGTGTAGTTCACGCTCTTGCTGCGAAACGACGTCTGCCCGGACCACATCTGTTCCAGTTCCTCGACGTGCGCATCGAACATGTCGTCGCGCAGCACGTCGCCGAGATGCGCGGACAGTTCGTCGAAGCTCTTCGCGCCGTACAGCGCGAGCGTCTGCTGGTTCACGCGCAGCACGCGGATGCACGCGGAACACTCGGCGACGCGGCGCGGGTCGTCGAGCAGGAAGCGGCGCAGGTCGGCGACGCCTTCGGCGCGCCAGCGGTCGAACAGCGCGCGCAACTGGCTATAGTCTTCGAGCCAGAGCGCGGTGGGGGTCACGTCGAAGAAATCGAACAGCGCCACGCCCATGTTCGCGAAGCTTGCCGGGGTGGCCGGAATGCCTTGTTGCATCGTATGGTGACTGTAAGAGGGTTGCAGCGGTCCTGCGCCAACGGCGCTTACCGGGATACTAACGTACCCGTGCGCGCCGCGGTGCGGATTGCGGCGGTGTTGGGCGGTCGCGTCGCGGGGTTTCGCGGCGTTTCGTGGGCGGTGGCGGACGGCGGCGGACGGCGGCGGGCGGTCGAGGACGGCGAGCAGCGCGGCTTTCCGCGCGGGCGTCAGCGTCCGATGCGCGTGCGCGCGACGACCGCGAACGACAGCGGGACCGAGCCACGCGCCGCCGCCCGCTGCGGTTCGCGCGCGGCGGGTAGCGACGCGGCGCGGCCGGACAGTTCCGGCCGGCGCGCGGCGAGCCGCTGCCGTCCTGCGCTGGCGGCGACGCGGGACGGTTCGACGTCGGCCGCGAGGAGCCCCTGCATGTCGTCGCGCTCGATGCCGATCGGCTGGCCGGACGGATCGACGATCGTTGCGGCGTTCGCGATGCGCGACGGGTTTTCGCTGTCCGCTGAATCGCAGAACGCGACGTAGAAACCGTTTTCGAGCGCGCGCGCGGCGAGCACGCGTGGCAGCCAGCCGTCGTCGCGCGGATGCGGTGACGGCGTCAGATGCGGCGCGATCAGCAGATGCGCGTCCATCAACGCCAGGGTCCGCGCGTTCTCGGCCAGGTCGTTGTCGCGGCCGATCAGCACGCCGATCCTCGTGCCCCAATGCGTGTCGAACGCCGCGATCTCGCCGCCGTGGCGGGCGTGCCGGCCGTCGCGCGAAAGCGCTTGCCGCTGCCAATGACGCTGGCCGTCCGGCAGGCAGATCGCGTAGCTGTTGAACAGCCGCCCATCGGCTGCGCGTTCGATCAACCCGACGCCGGCTGCGACGCCGGTTTGCGCGACGGCATCCCTAACCGTTCGAAACGCGGGACTGTCGGACGTTTCCACCACGGTATCCGGCGCGCCACGACGGGCGGTGCGCGCATTCGCGAGGTCGCCGCCGGTCAGGCATCGCTCCGGAAAAATCGCGAGCGCCACGCCGGCGCGCGCGGCCCGTTCGAGCGACGACGCGACGAGCATCGCGTTGTGCATCGGATCGCCGTGTCGCGGCGCGAGCGGAATCGAAGCGACCCGCAGTGGAGTTGGGGACGAAGAGCGCATGATGGATGACGGGCAAAAGACGAGGAACACCGCTATTGAATGCGCGATCGTTCAATCAGTAAAATGAATCTTCTTCCCGATTCGATCACTCTCTGGAATGGAACTTAGACTGCTTCGCGCGTTTCTCGCGATCGCCGAGCTGCGGCACTACGGGCGCGCGAGCGACGCGCTGCATCTGAGCCAGCCGGCGCTGAGCAAGCAGATCGCCGTGCTCGAAGCGCAGCTCGGCGCGAAGCTGTTCGAACGCGGCCGGCACGGCGCGGAACTGACGACGTTCGGCGCGGCCTTCGTGGCGGATGCGCGCGCGCTGGTCCGCGACGCCGACGAGGTGCTGGCCCGCGCGCGCGCCGCGAGCAGCGGCCGGCGCGGCCATCTGCGCGTCGGGCTCGGACTGTCCACGTTGACGTTCGCGCCGCGCCTGATCGCCGGGTTTCGCGAGCAGCATCCGGACGTGAACGTGACGCTGCACGACCTGTCGTCGGCGGGGCAGACCGAGCGGCTGCTCGCGGACAAGCTCGACGTCGGTTTCGTGCGGCTGCCGGCGGCCGACGGGTTGTCCGCGTTCGCGGTGCTCGACGAGTCGCTGGCGCTCGCGCTGCCGCAGCACGTGCGGTGGCGGCGCGTGCCGGCGGACGCCGCGCGGCTCAACGAACCGGGTTTCGTCGCGCTGACCCGCAGCCGCGGCCCCGGCCTTGCCGCGCAGGTGGATCGCTGGTGCGCGGCGCATGGTTTCGCGCCGCGCGTGATCCAGCATGCGGACGACATCCAGACCGTGCTCGCGTCGGTGGCCGCGGGCGTCGGCGCGGCGTTCCTGCCGTCGCGCGCGCAATACCTGCTGCGCGACGCGCGCGTGTTGCCGCTGCGCGATGCGGCTGCGCAGTGGCGCGTCGGACTCGCATGGCGCGCCGACCGCGACGATGCGGTCGTCGAACGTTTTGTCGCGTTCGTCAAGGCGGCGGTGCGGCGCGGGGATGTGCCGCGCGGCGCGGTGGACTGAATTCGAAAAAGCGGAAAAAATCCGGCAATACGCGATTCCTTGATCCGGTCATTAGGCGGAATTACCCCGCTGCGTTATTCAACGGCAGTGCGGCCATTTGGACTTTAGCGTTAGATAGTGCGATGCCGATTAATCGAACATCGGCGCAAAACGCTTATGCAGCAAGCACTTCATCGATTTCGCCGCGCGTTTTACGCGTCGATGCATTGCATTTTGATTTTCGAGATTGGAGGTCATTCTTTCGAAAATTTGTGTGCGCCTCAGGGCGGATCATCAACAACACCCATGGCGCGACCTGTCACGCGTCGGTCGGGCAGAACGACGAAACGCGGCTCGGCGGCGGACGCGAACTGGCCTCCGCATCCGGAACGTTCCGGATGCCGAATATTTCGCCGGATCGCCGGGCAAGATGAAAGAGGTGATCGACAACACGTCGAGGCTGCCCGGCCGACGTCGAGAAGTATCGCGGGACGGCGCCCGCGACGGACGTGTTCGTTGCGCCGCGCGGCGCGGCATGAGCGGTCGCGGCGAAGCGTTTGACGCGACGGCGTTCAGTCGCCCGCGCGGGGTTCGCCGCCGAACCGTTTTTCGAGCAGCGACACGAACTGCGCGACGCGCCGAACCGCCGACTGCACGATGCGGCCGTCGCGCGTCGCGTCGAAGTCCACCGCGTCGATCGCGTTGCGCACGATGAGCCCGAGTTCGGTGTCGCCCTGCATCGTCAGGCGGCGCGCGAAAAACAGCGTATCCGCGTCGATCTCGCGGGCGGCGAGCCGCAGGAAGTCGCGGCTGCCCGCGGCGATGCACAGGTCGGCTTCGCCGCCAGTCGGCGACGCCGCGAAACGGCCGGCCGTCAATGTGAGCCCGATGGCGATGCCGACATCGGTCACGTCGATCACATAACGGCGGCGTTCGAGCCTCTCGCGCGTCTCGGCGTCGAGCAGCGGCAGCAAATGCAGGTTCAGCAGCGCGGCGAGCGCGATGGCGGGCGGCCTGGCCGGCAGCCCGCCGAACACCGCGCGCAGCGACGGCAGGCGAAGCGGATGAATGATCGCCATTACGCGTGTCCTCCGTTTGTTGCGCGGGTCCATTCGATGCCGCCGCGTCCGCCGGCCGCCGATGTGATGCCGGGCCGCCCGAACCAGAAGCCGTCGCACGGCGGCGCGTGCTGGAGGCCGCGCGACCGGTCGTACGCATCCTGCGGATCGAGTTCGCCGCGCGCGGCGGCCGCGACGATGTCGACGATCTCCGGCGTGTGCTGCGATTGCGGACTCACGCGCAGCACCGATACGCCGGCGTCGCGCAGCGCATCGACGTGACGCGTCAGGTTCACGATCTGCGCGGTCTGAACCTGCACGCCGTTCAGCGCGACGAACGGCGTGCCGTCCTGCGCGGCCACCGCGATGCCGTCGGCGTCGTCCTCGCAGCGGCGTTCGCAGCAGTCCTTCTGCAGATTGTGATGCCGCGCGGTGAAGCAGCGCGCGGAAAACGCGAGCGGCGCGCGTCCGTACACGAGGTATTCGGTTTCGCACGGCGCACGGCGCTCTGCATGCACGGCGCGCAACACGTCCGCGTCGCAGTCGATCGGCGCGGCCCAGCGGCGCGCGCCGAGTTCCGCGAGCCAGTCGAGCATCGGCGCGCTGTAGCAGTTCACGTGCGGCCCGATCACGAACGGCGTGCCGCGCGCGAGCAGGCCGACCGCCGACATGTCGTTCGCCTCGACCGCGAATTCGCCGTTGTCCGCGATCCGGCGCAGCCGCCGCAGGTCCGCTTCGGTTTCGGTCAACGCGAGCGTCGACAGCACCACTTCCTTGCCGTGCGACGCGAGATCGCGCGCGAGGCCGAGCCAGTCGTCACCGCGCAACTCATGCCGGCGCGAGCAGACGACTTCGCGGAGATACACGACGTCGACGCGCGACCGCGCGATCGCATCGTAGAACCGCATCACGTCGCGACGCGGCCAGTAGTAAAGGATCGGGCCGAGCGAGGTTTTCATCGGGTTCATTTCCACGGACGGGAATAGGCGCCGAGCGTGTCCTGTTGTCCTTCGGACAAGCCGGCCAACGTCGCGAGCCACGCGGCCTGCGGCTGCATCGCATCGCCGCGCTGCGCGAGCGCGTCGAGCGCCGCGCGCCACACGCGCGTGACCGCGGCCGTGTACGCGGGGCCGCGTTGCCGTCCTTCGACCTTCACCGCCGCGACGCCGATGCGCGCGAGCGTCGGCAGCAGTTCGAGCGCGTTCAGGCTCGCGGGCTCTTCCATCGTGTAATAACGTTTGCCGCCCGCGTCGAAACGGCCCTTGCAGATGGTCGGATAACTTGCGCGTTCGTCCGGATCGTAGCTGTCGACGAGCACCGGTCCGAGCTTGGCATCGAGCCGCCGGCGGCCCGCGTCGATCCGCTCGATCCACTGCACGTGACGCGCGGGCGAGCAGACGCCGCTCAGGTTCGGTGCCTCGCCGCTCGCATGCGCGGACAGCGCGCAGCGGCCCTCGACCATCACGCACAGGCTGCCGAAGCCGAACACCTCGATCTCGACCGCCGTATGCGCGATCGTGTTCTCGATCTGCTCGACGGACAGCACGCGCGGCAGCACCGCGCGGCGGATGCCGAACTCGCGCGCGAGGAAGTTGATGCCTTCGTAGCTGGTGACCGATGCCTGGACCGACAGATGCAGCCGCAGCGACGGATGGACCCTTGCCGCATACGCCATCAATACGACATCGGCGACGATGATCGCATCGACGCCGACCCGCGCGGCGATGTCGATCGCGTTGGTCCATCGCGATAGATCGCCGCCGTGCGCATAGGTGTTGATCGCGAGCAGGACCTTCGCGCCGGCGCGATGCGCGTACTGCACGCCGTCGCCCAGCGCGCGCTCGTCGAAATTGAGGCCGGGAAACGCGCGCGCATTCGTATCGTTCTTGAGGCCGACATAGATGCAATCGGCGCCGCCATCGACGGCGGCGCGCAGCGCCGGCGGGCTTCCCGCGGGACACACCAACTCCGGGATCTTGAGATCGGACATCGACACTGGACTCCATCGCCGCGGCGTGCGCCGGACGCTGTGGCGCCGTTCGCGTGCACGGCGACTCGTTTTCAGAACGATAGCGAGGGTAGCGCAAAGCGCCTCTGTTCCGGGCGGAATCTTCCGCGGCGGACTGTCGCCTTTGTCGCGATGTGAGCGGTGTCTGGATCGTTCGAATAGTCTGGATGGCGGACCATCATGCGCCGACGCGCGTGCCCTTCGACGCGGTGACGATTCCCATCGAGATCAGGTCGAGCCCGAGGAACAGCGACAGCATCCACGTTGGCGTGCCGGGAAAAGTCGCGGCGAGGAAGACCGCGAGGAACAGCGACAGCCCTGCGCTGACGAGCGACAGGTTGTCGATTCGCGCGGGATCCGATTCGATCGACGACACCATCTTGAAGAAGCCGTCGAGCACGAAGAAGATCATCAGCAGCACCGCGAGGCTGCGCGCGTGCGGCCCTTCGTTCACGAGCACGAGTATGCCGATCAGCACCGGCACGACGACGGGCGGAATGCGCCGCACGATGTTGCGCGCGCCGCGCGTCGCGAAGAGCCGCAGCAGATGCGCGAAGCCGCAGAAGATCAGTATCCGGCCGATGAAGAGCGGCCCGGCGATCGGCGACACGAACGGGATCAGGATGCAGAAGATCCCCGCGACGACGAGTATCGCGGACGTCGACAGCGGCCAGACGGAGCGCTTCGTCGAGCCGCTGTTCATCGGTGGCGGGTTGCGTCCTGGCTCGATCATGTTGCGTACCCCTTCGGCCGGAACAACCGGCGTCGGCGAATGCGGCGGGATGATGTGCCGGGCGGACGGTCACGCGGCACGGTACACGGCACGGCGCACGAGTGGATCGGCCCGAAAGACGGGGTGGCGTCGGCCAGGCCTTTTTCGTCCGGCGTCGCGCGACCGCGCAGCAACGCGTCGCCGTCGCGCGCGGACCGTGTTACGGATGCCCGGACACGATGTCCGAGATCGTCCAGTTGCGGTTTGCGACCAGCACGTAGTCGCCGTTCACGCCGAGCCACTGATAACCGCGCGGCGGCGCACGCAGGCCGTGGCTGCGCCAGTCGCTGATCATGAAGTTGTGGTGGCGGTATTCGGTCGGCACACGTTGCCCCTTGTGCCAGTCGTGATACGGCATCGATGGTCTCACCTGATGCCGGCCGGGGCCGGCGTCGGGCGGTCCGGCGGCGATGGCGGCAAACGATGCGCCGGCGAGCATGATGGCAAGGAGTCGCGCTAAGGTCCGGTTCTTCATGGTCGATCCTTTTTACGATGAAAGGACGGTTGGGTCACGGAGTTGAGGCCTCTTCGGTGCCACACTGTCAAGCAGTCTCCACGCGTCTTTCGGATACGGAAATTGCAGCCGTATGTCGTTGCGGATGCATACACAAGCAGGATAGTCTGTCCGCCGGAATTCGCGCTGGCGGCGCACACGATGGGCGCGCCTGTCGATTCGTTCGCCTGCTTCGCTCGCCGATGCGGATAGATACGTAATGCGAAACGAGCGGCGCGATGGTGCAGATGAACGAAATGGCGATCGGGGTTCGCTGTGGTCCCCATTATAGTGAAGCCGTTTTCGACTTCAAGCCGCGCTGCGCATAGCTTTTCAGGGATGAGCGCCGATAGCGAAGGCGTTGTCGTTCACGTTTGTGAACGTGGGGGGACGGCGCGGGACGTTAGCCGTCGTTGGTCAGCAGCATCGCGAAACGCCGCGTCGAATCGAACGCGGAAAACGCAATGATCAGCCCGACCGTGATCGGCACCGCAAGGAATGCACCCGCGATGCCCCACACCGACGACCATGCCGCGAGGCTGATCAGGATCACCGTGGGGCTCAGGTTCAGCGAGCCGCCCATCAGCCACGGATCGAGGATGTGGCCGACCACGAAATTGATTACCGTGAGCGCAACGAAGATCGCAAACGCCTCGCTCAGCTGGCCGAACTGCAACGCGGCGAGCAGCGTCGGCAGTGCGACCGAGACCAGCGAGCCGGCATACGGAATGAAGTTCAGGAGGCCGATCAGCACCGCCCACAGCTCCGCGAATTCCAGACCGATGAAGTACATGCATACCCAGCTCGCGATGCCGAGAATCACGCCGAGCAGCGCCTTCAGCGCGAGATAGGTGCCGATCTTCGCGTTGACCTCGTCGATCACCGACACGATCTGCGTGGTGCCGCCCGCGAAGGTCACGAGCTTGCGGCGGAACTTCGCGTGCTCGACGAGAAAAAACGCCGCATACAGCGTCACGACGACGATCGTCGCGATCAGCGACGACACCGACGACAGCGTCGCGGTGATGATCGCCTGCACGTCGACGGTCGCGAGCAGGTCGCGGCGGATCGCGGTCCAGCTCGCCTCGGTCTCGATGTGCAGGAACGCGGCGAATTTCGTCAGCAGCGCCAGCAGCGTCGCCTCGTACTTCGGCGCGAGCGCCATCAGCCGGTCCTTATCGGACAGCAGCAGATCGACGGACAGATAGACGATGAAGACCATCAGCGTGGCCGCGATCGTGTAGCGCAAGCCGGCCTTCAGCCGTTCGCCGGCATACGGAATGCGCCGCAGCAGGCCCGCGAGCCCGAAGATCACATAGGTCGCGATGATGCCGAACGCGATCGGCACCAGCACCGAGCGCCCGACGTGGAGAATCCATCCGATCAGGGTGGCGAGAACGATGGCGCACGTACATTTCAGCAGGCCCTGGTTCATGCTTTTCATTCGCTCGAAGAAAACGCATGCCGCGTCAGTCGCAGCGGGACTCGTGCTCGCGCAGCGGCGGGTCGCCGCCCGCGCGGCCGCCCCGTCTGCTCCACAGCGCGCGGACGGCGACCACGACGACGCCCGCGCCGATCACGATCGCCATCGCGGTCGGCAGGTGGGTTCGCACCCACGGCACGTTGCCGAAGAAAAAACCCGGCAGCGCCAGCGAGAAAATCCAGATCACCGCGCCGCCCGATACGAAGCGCAGGAACCGGCGGAACGGCATCGCGGTCGCGCCGGCGATCGCGGGCGCGCCGGTCCGCACGATCGCGATGAACGGCGAGAACAGCAATAGCGCGGCGCCGTGGCGTGCGTACAGCGCGCGCGTGCGCGACGCGGCGGCGTCGAACCATCGGACCCTGGACGGCTTCCAGACGGACGCGACCGCGCGCGACAGCGCGTAGTTGAACACGTTTCCGGCGATCGCGGCGGCGACGAGCAGCGGCGCGAGCCATGCGGGCCGCAGCACGCCGATCGCGGACAGCGCGCCGGCGAGGAACAGCAGCATGTCGGCCGGCAGGAAGAAGAGCGGCAGCACGCCGACGCTGCAGAAGATGATCGCGGCGAGGATCGCGTACGCGAGCGGCCCCTGATGCACGAGCAGTGCTTCGAGGTCCTGGTCCAGCCGCGCGAAGAACTGCAGGAACGAGGCCATGCCCACGGGATGCGCCCTCCTGGAGTCGGGCGTCCAGTATAGCGACAACGCGAAGTTGGCTAACGCTGTGCGTCCGCGGGGTGTTCAGGCCGGGCGGCGGCGGATATTTTCCGGGGCATCCGCATGAACGGCTTTATCTTTATCGCTATCGATCGAGATTTTCCCGATATCGAAAACGTTTGCCGTTGGAATCAGGACATAAAACCTGAAAAAATATAAGGAAATCAGGCTTGACGTTATTTGACGATTCTTTCGCCCGTCATTCACTAGCCTTGATCGAGATATTCTGCGATTCTGATTGCATCAACGAATTCGCGCAAGAGGCACTTATCCCGACTCAATAAGCGCTAGCATGGGACGTTAATTCGGGTATCCGATGCGGGAACGCCAACGGGCCTGTCTCAGTCACGCACATCCTGCATTCGAGCCGGCGCGCAGTTCGTCGCCGCGAACAGGAGGGGCCGTCGCATCGCCGGGCAATCCGGAATGCGACGCCGCGCGTTTTTGCCGTGAACACAGGGGCAAAACAATGCGCGAGGCCGCCGATACGTGATGCCGTGACAGGTCGATGCGCTCGCGCGCGCGCCGTGTCGGAACGACAACAAGCTGTGAACAGGCCGTAAACAGGCAGGTGGGCTCGTCGTTGTCGGAGCCAGGGCAATACACGTGTACGGGGGCATCTCGATGAATAACGAAAAGCAGGGAACGCTGGGCGAACTCGACAAGGAATGTCTCGCGCTGTTCGACCGTTTGTGCGAGCGTCGAAGCGTATTGCCGCTCGCGCATCTGATGCACGGCTGGCCGCTCGTCGACCAGTCCGGCGAAGCGCGGCAGCGCCTCTTCTACGTGCTGAGCGAGTTGCGGCGCTGGCATCGCGACAACCTCAAATCCGACGAATTGCTGATCATCGATGAAATCCTGCTGATTCTCGCCGACGGCTACGGGATCACGGATTCGAGCCTGCCGGAAGTGTCCGGCCGGTAACGTTGACGGCGCGGGCCGCACACGCCGGCTCGCGACGCGATCGAATGAGGCAGCGCCTATGAGCAGGAAAACGCGCGAGCGCCGGCCGGGTCCGGCGCGGCCGCCGCGAACGCAGGGCAAATCGCTGCTGCTGCCGATGGCGCAGTCGCTGGCGATGCAGGTGTCGATCGACAATCACCTGACGCTGGAAGTCTTGCGCCGCGGCGCGGCCGAATCGTTTCATCTCGCGAGCCTGAGACAGGCGACGTATTTCGCGATGCTGCTCAACGCGGCGGGTTACGGCGACGCGCGGCCGGGGCTCTTCCGCGAAACGGACGATGCGATCACGCGGTGCCATGCGTCGAGCGAGCAGACCGGCATATGGCGGATCGATGACGACGCATTCGATCTGCTGTGCGAGGTCCTGACGCTGCACGACCGGCAACTGGCGACGGTGCCGATGTACGGCCTGATGGACGCGACGCGCAAACTGCAAAAAGCGGCACAGAAATGACAAGTCCGCCGCCGCGCACCGATATTAACCATTTGAAGCGTTTGCATAACGGCTTTGCACAGAATGAGTGCGTTATGTCCGGTTTATGTTTTGACGTATTGGCCGTTTTTGTTGTCAAGCGGGAAACGGTATTTACCGCCCGACGAAACGTTCTAGGGAATTCGCGTGCCGTTGACGTAAAAAGGTATCTTCGTACGGAAATCACGCGGATTCGCAGGCAGTCTGGTAATCCTTCAACGGGTAACCTCGATTACGACATTCGTTGAACCATGACACATCGTCCTTCGGGCAATCCTGATCGCGAGGCGGCGGATGGCGCGCTGCACCTCTATGGCCCGGCCTGGCGACCGGTGCTCGCAGACCTGGAGGCGGAACTGCGGCGCTGCGGCGGCGCCGTCGTCGAGCGGTTCTACCGGGGCATCGCGGCGCTGCCGCGTTCGAGCCAGTTCCTCGGCGTGCTGTCGGCGGACGAACTCGCCAACCTGAAGGCGCAGCAGTTGCAGAACCTGCTGATGCTCGTCGCGCCGGACCTGACGCTGGAGCGCCATCGCGCGGTGTCGCTGCACGTCGGGCGCATTCACGCGATCGTCGGGCTGCCGGCCGACGAAGTGATTCTCGGCCAGGAGGTCCTGCACGTCGCGGTCCGCGAATCGCTGGACACGACCGTGCACGGCGAGGCGCTCGCGCTGCTCGGCCGGCGGCTGATCCGTGATCTCGCGTGGCAGATCGAGTCGTATCTGACGCTGAAGGCGTCGCGCTACGAGACGATCCAGCAGATCACGCAACTTGCGTGGGGGGCGAACAGTTACACCGACCTGATCGTCGAGGTCGCGCAGACGCTCGGCGCGCATGACGAGATCGCCGGCTGCGCGTTTGGGCGTCCCGATGCGCAGGGCAAGTTCCGGTTCGAATCGATCGCCGGTCCGAACACGGAGACGTATTTCGCGGCGCTCGAACGTTCGGTGGGCGGCGCGATCACCGCGATGAGCACGGGGCCGACCGGCCGCGCGTGGCGCAGCGAGCAGATCGAACGCTGCCTGAACTTCTCGACCGATCCGCGGATGATGTGGTGGCGTCCCGCGGCTCGCGAAGCGGGGTTTCGCAGCAGCGTATCGGTGCCGCTCGCGGAACCGGGCGGCCGGCCGCTCGCGGTGCTGATCCTGTACGGCGCGCTGCCGGGCGGCTTCGCGTCCGACGACCAGGTGAACTTCATCGCGCAGTTGCAGACGCTGCTCGTGTCCGCGATCCGGCGCATGGAGAGCCAGGACGGCCTCACGCATACGGTGCAGTTCGAGACGCGGCGGCACTGGGCCGAACTGCTGCGCTCGGACGCGCTCGAAATGCATTACCAGCCGCTGGTCGATCTGAAGAGCGGCTGCGTGACGAAGGTGGAGGCGCTCGCGCGGCTGCGCGACGGCGACCGGCTGCTGACGCCGGCGGTGTTCTTTCCGGCGCTGTCGTCGGACGACTTCGTCGCGCTGTATGCGCACGGCTTGCGGCAGGCGCTCGCGCAGCGCGCAGGATGGCTGCGCGCGGGCTTCGATCTCGGCGTGTCCGTGAACCTGCCCTCGGGCGCGTTCAACGACAACCGCTACTTCGACATCACGCAGCGGATGTTGCGCGAATACGGCTGTTCCGCGGACCGGCTGACGCTCGAAGTGCTGGAGACCGACGAGATCGCGTCCGGCGCGCACGTCAATCAGGAACTCGCGCGTTTCAAGGCGCTCGGCATCCGTCTCGCGGAGGACGATCTCGGCTCCGGGCATAGCAGCCTGACGCGGCTGCGCGAACTGCCGTTCGACGTCGTGAAGATCGACCGCAGCATCGTCACGCTCGCCGACGACGACTCGTCGGACGTGCTGCGTTTCGTGTACCAGTTGACCCGGCTCGGACATTCGCTCGGCAAGCAGGTGATCGTCGAGGGCGTCGAGAGCTACGGGCTGCTCGAAGCGATCGCGACGCTCGGCGTCGATGCGGTGCAGGGTTACGTGATCGCGCGGCCGATGCCGGCCGCGGATCTCGAACGGTGGATCGCGCAGTACCGGCCGTTCCGTCTGCCCGATCATGTCGGCGCGCTCAGTCCGCTCGTGATGCTCGCGCGGCTGCTGCTGTGGGAGGAGCGGCTGTATCTGTATTTCGCCGAGGCTTCCGTGCCCGGGTGCTCGCCGTCCGCCTGCACGACGCTCCCGCTGCAGGCGGTGAATCGTTTGCGGCCGGACGCGCCGTGCGATCGCCCGCGGCCGGGGCTGCCGTTCCAGTCGGTCGAGCCGGCGGTGCAGCAGGCGCTCGTCGATGCGGCGGCCGGTCATGGAATGATCAGCGCGGAATACGGCGCGGCGCGCGACGAACTGGTTCGCGTGCTGACCGGACGCCAGTCCGTTGTCAAGCAGGATGATTCAGTCTCGTAAATAGGAATTTGGCTGACAGTGCTTCGCGCAAAGCCAATGGATTCAACGGATACGCCGTTTCCGTTAATTCGGGATAACGAATAATCAAAAAACAGGCGTTTGCGGAAGGCCAAAAAATCACCCGATTGGGCGATTTTTTCGGGTTTACCCTCCTCTCTGTCCGATCGGACAAACCTTAAATTCCTCTCACATTCAACGAAACGAGAAGGGGAAAGAGATGGCTATCGGAAAGTATTTTCTTGCAGCGTCGGCGATGTTCGTTGTCGGAGCGGGGCCGGCGTCAGCGGATCAGTTGCAGGGGCAACTAGGCGTGACGATCACGGTCGGCAGCGGCTGCACGGTCGTCAACGGCGGTCAGGACGGCACGCTGAATGCGTTCGGCACACTCGACTTCGGCACGCACTACGAACTGAACAACAACGTGTCCGCGCAGTCGAACGGCTCGATGGGGCCGATGGCCGTGCAATGCTCGAACGACACCGGTTATACGGTCGCGCTCGGCAGCGGCCAGAATCCGGGCGGCAGCGAGCGGCAGATGAGCGGCGGCGGCAATCCGGTCAGGTATCAGTTGTTCCAGGACGCGGCGCGCACCACGCAGTGGGGCGACGGCGCCAACTTCGGCCAACTGCTGTCGAAGACCGGCAGCGGCATCCCGCAGGACATCACCGTGTACGGTCTCGTGCCGCCGCAATCTACGCCGACGGCCGGCACCTATAACGACGTCGTTCTGGTGACCGTCGCGTGGTAGGCGCGCGCGTGCCGGTTCGGGCGGTGCCGCCGCTGCCGACACGTTAGCCGGCGATGGACCGCGCTGCGTTTCTCCGGCCGCCGCTGATCGCCCTGCTCCTGCTGCCGGTCGCCGTCGAATGCTTCGCGCAGACGGCGACCACCCAGCTAGGCGTGGCGGTCACCGTGCTGCCCGCGTGCGAGGCGGGCGCGGCCGACGGCAGCGGCAAGCTGGATTTCGGCACGCTCGACTTCGGCACACATTACGCGCTGAACAACGGCATCGCCGTGACCGGCCAGCCGCATGCGGGCGCGATTCGCGTGAAGTGCGCGAGCGGCGTCGGCTACCGGATCCTGATGAACGGCGGCGGCAGCGGCTCCGTTGCACAGCGCCGGATGCGGGGCGGCACGGCAATGCAGCCGATCGCGTACAACCTCTATACCGACGCGGGTTATTCGACGATCTGGGACGACGTGTCCGGCGTGTCGGTGGCCGCGAACGGCAGCGAGCAGTGGACGCCGGTGTTCGGCCGCGTGCCCGCGCAGCCGACGCCGCAGGCCGGCAGTTATGCCGACGTCGTAACGGTGACGGTGTCGTGGTGAAAAGGCTCTTTCCGATATGTGGCTTCTATGGGGTCGCCGCTGCGTTGCTGACCGGTTCGACGCCCGCGTTCGCGCAGTTCGACACGAGCGTGTCGAGCCGCTTCGCGGTCAAGGCGACGATCGAGCGCGGCTGCGTGATCGGCGGCGGCACGTCCAGCGCGACGAGCGTCGGCACGATCGACTTCGGCCAGGTCACGCTGCTGTCCGGCAACGTCGATGCAGCGAGCAGCCGTGGCGCGGGTTCGATCGTGCTGCGCTGTACGCCGGGCATCAACGTGACGATTTCGATGGGTGCCGGGCAGAACGCCGCCGGCTCGATAGCCGGCGGCCGCTACATGCGCAACGCCGCGGGCAGCGGACAGCTTCGCTATCAGCTTTATCCGGCCGTGTCGCGCGCGACGCCGTGGGGCGACGGCGCGAACGGCGGCCAGGCGTTTTCGGTGGCGACGGATGGCACGAACCAGGAATTCGTCGTGTACGCGCGGCTCTTCGCGGTGAACCCGATGCCGGGTTCCGGCGCATACAGCGACACGGTGACGGTCACGGTCAGCTATTGACCGGTTCGGCCGGCGGCGCCGCGTTGGTCGCCGCGCGAGGCGGCGTAAAGAACGATAAGGGATATGTCGTGGTTTCGATGAAGTCAGCAAAACGCGCCGCGCTGGCGCTGCTGGTCGCGTTCGCGACGTGCGGGGTGGCGCAGGCCGCGAGTTCGGTGCTGATCGCGCCGGTCGATCCGAAGCTCGCGGCGGAGAGCCGTTCGGTCGCGCTGTGGCTGGAGAATCGCGGCGATGCGTCGGTGTCGTTGCAGATCCGCGTGTTCGGCTGGGAGCAGCGGAATTTCGCCGACGACTATCCGGAGCAGGACCAGGTGGTCGCGAGTCCGCCGGTCGCGACGATCGCGCCGGGCAAAAAGCAGCTGGTCCGGCTGATCCGCACGCAGCCGGTTCCGCCCGGCACCGAACTGCCGTTGCGCGTGCTGGTGGACGACATTCCGGTGGCGCATGACGGGCACGACGACGCGCCGGCCGGGCCGACCACCGGCATCCGCTTCCAGATGCGTTATTCGGTGCCGCTGTTCGTGTACGGCAGCGGGCTGTGGATTCGCGATCCGGTGCTGAAGGACGGCAGCGGCGAGCCGGCGGTGCCGTCGCTCGTCGCGACGGTCGTCCAGCATGGCGGCAGGCGTTTTCTGAACCTGCGCAACGACGGCCCGGTTCATGCGCGGCTCGCCGCAGTCCAGATGATCGACGGCGGCGGCCACGCACGCGACGTCGCGAAGGGGCTGCTCGGTTACGTGCTGCCCGGCGCGGCGATGCGCTGGCCGCTGCCCGACGACCTCGCTGTCGACGCCGCGTCGCGGCTTCGCGCGAAGGTGAACGACGAACCGCAGCCGTGGCTGCTGCCGATCCGTCCGTAGCGCGCTCATGGCCATGCTGTCCGCACCGGTACGCCGGACGACGAACCGGTCCGCGTTCGCCGCGCGGCTGGCGATCACGGTTTGCGTCGCGTGTTGCGCCGACGTCGCGCTCGCGGCCAACGGGCGATCGATGCCGGAACCGCCGCACGCGATGCCGGTCGCGGATCGCGCGACGCTGTATCTCGAACTGGTCGTCAACCATGTGCCGAGCGGCCGGGTGGTGCCGGTCGATTACCGCAACGGCCGCTACTACGTGCCGACCGCCGAACTCGTGGCGAGCGGCGTGCGCGTGCCGGACACGGCCGGCCCGCAGATCGCCGCCGACGCGATCGACCGCGTGAGCGCGGTCTACGACGAGAACGCGCAGCAGTTGCAGTTCGATGTGCCGGCCGACTGGCTGCCGACGCGCGTCTACGGCACCGAAGCGGTGTACGAGCATCAGCGCGCGGTCAGCTCGCTCGGCGCGCTGTTCAACTACGACGCGCTCGCGACCGACTCGCCGCACGGCGGCGGCTCGTATGTGGCGGCCTGGCTCGAACAGCGCGTGTTCGACGGCTTCGGCTTCGTGTCGAACACCGGCAGCTACCGGCGCTACTGGAAAGGCGGCGGCTACGATCCGCTCGGCAACCGGTACGTGCGTTACGACACCGTATGGCGCTACGACGACGAGGACCGCCTGCTCAGCTACGGCGCGGGCGACCTCGTGACCGGCGCGCTCGCGTGGACGAGCGCGGTGCGCCTCGGCGGCGTGCAGATCGCGCGCAACTTCGGGCTGCGTCCGGACCTCGTCACGTGGCCGCTGCCGCAGTATTCGGGCGAGGCCGCGGTGCCGTCCGCGGTGGACCTGTTCATCAACGGCTTCAAGGCGAGCACGACCGACGTGCAGCCCGGCCCGTACACGATCAACAACGTGCCGTTCATCAACGGCGCGGGCCAGGCGACGGTCGTCACGACCGATGCGCTCGGCCGTCAGACGACGGTCAGCGTGCCGTTCTACGTGACGAGCACCATGCTGAAGCCAGGGCTTGCGGACTTCTCGCTGTCGGTCGGCGCGCTGCGCCGGCAATACGGCATCGCGTCGGCGGACTATGGCCGCCCGGCCGCGAGCGGTTCGCTGCGCTACGGCGTCAGCAACGGGTTCACGCTGGAGACGCATGCGGAGGGCGCGGGTCCGTTCCGGCAGCTCGGTATCGGCGCAAACCTCGCGCCGGGACGCTGGGGCACGCTGAACGTCGCGTCCGCGCTGAGCCGTCATCGCGCGGACAGCGGCCATCAGCATTCGGCGGGCTACACGTATTACTCGGGCCTGTTCGGCGTCGCCGCGCAGCACGTCGCGCGTTCGCGCCGCTACATGGATCTCGCCCGTTACGCGACGCTCGACGGCCGCGCGCGGCGCGACGACGTGACGATCCTCGACGCCGCGCAGATCCGCCATTCGAGCCAGTTGACCGGCTCGCTGACGTTCGGCCGGCAAGGCTCGATCGGCGCCGGGTACTTCGACGTGTCGCGCTACGACGGCGGGCGCGTGCGGCTCGTGAACCTGTCCTATACGCGCCCGCTGTGGCGCGGCGCGAGCCTGTATGCGTCGGCCAACCGCTCGCTCGGCGACGCCGGTTACGCGGCGCAGGTGCAGGTGATGCTGCCGCTCGGCCGTACAAGCGGCAACGTGACGGCCGACGCGACGCGCGACCGCGGCGGCCGTTACACCGAGCGGGTCACGTACAGCCGCGCGGGTCCGACCGAAGGCGGCTTCGACTGGAACCTCGCGTATGCGGGCGGCGCGAGCCGCTATCGTCAGGCGGACCTCGGCTGGCGCGGCCAGCACTTCCAGACCCAGGGCGGCGTGTACGGCGAGTCGGGCCGCTATACGCGCTGGGGCGAACTGAGCGGCTCGCTGGTGATGATGGATCGCGCGCTGTTCGCCGCGAACCGGGTCAGCGACGCGTTCGTGCTCGTCAGCACCGACGGCCACGCGGGCGTCCCCGTGTACTACGAGAACCAGATGCGCGGCGTCACCGATGGCGGCGGCCATCTGATGGTGCCGTCCGTCGCGTCGTGGTATCGCGGCAGGTTCGCGATCGATCCGCTCGAACTGCCGGCGAGCGTGCAGACGCCGAAGGTCGAGGACTATCTGACCGTGCGCCAGAACAGCGGCGCGCTGCTGCGGTTCCCGGTGCAGCGCATCGTGGCGGCCAACGTCCGTCTCGTGGACGGCGAAGGCCGTCCGTTACCGAAGGGAAGCATCGTGAAGCAACTCGACAATGGGCAGCAGGGTTTCGTCGGCTGGGACGGCGTCGTTTATCTGGAGGAACTGGGTGCGCACAACCGGATCGAGGCGGCGCTGCCGGACGGCCGCGCGTGCACGGCCGCCTTCGACATGGACCCGCGCGCGGACGACGTCGCGCGGATCGGTCCGCTCGATTGCCGTTGACGGAGGCCGACGTGAACCTGCTGCGCGTGTTCGTGCTGGGCGTCGTCATGGGCTGGCTGCCCGCGGCGGCGTGGGCGGCGACGCTGTCGACCGGCAATGCGAGCTTCGGCAATTCCGATTCGGTGACGGTCCAGAAGACGGCGTTGAGGACGTCGTCCAGCAACCAGATCGGGATGTCCTCTTCGTCATTCCCCAACGGCTATATTTTTCCGCCGACGAACCTCGTGACGGAGAACACGTCGTCTGTCGCGCTGACGCTTTCGTCCGCGAACGGTTTCACGTTGAGCAACGCCGGTTACGGCATCCCGTACCGGGTCTATGCCGACGCAAGTTATTCGACCGTGCTCAACGGCGGCGTGCAGACCGAGTTCTACGGCCGGCTCGTTTCGAAGGACCGGTACTCCGCCACGTTCAATCTGTACTTTCAGACGACCGCCGGCGCCAACGTGCCGGTCGGCGTGTACCGGGACACGATCAACGTCAGATGGGACTACAAGCTTTGCACGGCCGTCGTCTATTACTGGTGCAACTACAACGATGCGGGTTCCGGCACCACGGTCGTCAACGTCGAACTCGTCGTCGCGAAGGGCTGCCAGATCAGCAGCGCGCCGGACGTGAATTTCGGCACCCGCGCGCTGGTCGCGAGCTTCACGCCGGTCACGCAGAGCGTGACGCTGACCTGCGGGCCGGGGCAGGCCTACCGCACGTATTTCACCGACGGCGACCACTATGACGGCGCGTGGAAGCGCATGGTGCAGGGCAGTGCGTCGTTGCAGTACAACCTGTACGTGCCGGGCACCGGCACGCCGTGGGACAGCCGCAACAAGCAGGGCGGCACCGGCACCGGGCAGCCGCAGAGCCTGCCGTACACCGCGCAGGTGAACGCCGCGCAGCCGGAGCAGCCGGCGGGCGCGTATGGCGACAGCGTCAGCATCGTGGTCGAGTATTGATGCCGGCCCCGCGGATTCCGAACGTGATCGCCCTGCGTTTCCTCGTTGCGTGTGCCGTGCTCGGCGGATTTCCGGTTTTGCTGTGCGCCTACGATTCGACGCCCGGCAGTGGCGATGCGAGTTTCGGAAGCCGCGATTCGATCGCGGTGCAGTCGGCCGCATTGGCGACGACGTCCACCAACACGTTCAAGAGCGCCTTCAACCTGTGGCCCGCGATCTCGATCGCGAACAACCAGGTGATGCTGACGCCGACCTCGACGAACAATTTCATGCTGAACGGCAGCGGCGGTTATGGCATTCCGTATCGCGTTTATGCGGACGCGAGCTACACGGTCGTGCTCACGCAGAACGGGCAGATGGATTTTTTCGACCGGCTGAGCCGGACCGACGACAAGTCCGGCTCGTTCAGGCTGTTTTTTCGAACGGCGGCGGGCGCGAACGTGCCGGCCGGCGTGTATCGGGACACGATCAACGTCCGGTGGGACTGGCGCATCTGCAAACTGTCGACGCTCATCTGCCTCGACTACGAATACGGCAACGCCACGACGGCGATCCGCGTCGAACTCGTCGTCACGAAAGCCTGCCAGATCGGCCGCGCGCCGGACGTCGATTTCGGCCGGTGCGCGCTCGTCGCGAACTTCGAGCCGGTCATGCAGAGCGTCACGCTGACCTGCACGCGCGCGCAGCCGTACCGCACGTACTTCAGCGACGGCAACAGCTACGACGGCGCGTGGAAGCGGATGACGCAGGGCGGCGCGTCGTTGCAGTACAACCTGTACGTGCCCGGCACCGGCACGCCGTGGGACAGCCGCAACCGGCAGGGCGGCACCGGCACCGGGCAGCCGCAGAGCCTGCCGTACACCGCACGGGTGAACGCCGCGCAGCCGGAGCAGCCGGCGGGCGCCTATAGCGACAGCGTCAGCATCGTGGTCGAGTATTGACCGGAGGCGGCATCTTGCGCCACGCCGCTATGACGCCCTCACGCTTCGTCGTCGATCTGCGAGCCGGTCAGGTCGAAGCGGAACGGCCGCGTCCGGCGCTCGCGGGTCTTGTCGCTCTCCGACGGCGCGGTGACGCCGTTCGGGTCCTGCGGCGCGATGTGTCCGCGCGAGCTTTGCACGTCGATCGCGCGGGTATCGACCTTCGTGCTGTCGACGTTCGGCCGCGTCGTATGCAGCGACGACGCGCCGGTCAGCACGGTGATTTCCCCCTGGATCGCGGTCAGCTGGGCGGTCAGTTGCGATACGAGCAGCTGCATCGTCGGATCGGTCGGGTCCTTCGCGGCCTCTTCGCCGGCGGCCTTGATTTCCTTCGCGATCGTCTGTTCGAGTTTTTGCAGGCGCAGAATCGTCGCCATGTCGGCGGACGCATCCGGCGCCGAGCCGGTCGTGCCGGTCACTGCTGCGGGAGTGGACATCGTTGACGGTCTCCAGTGCGAGTTTTTTCGCAGCGTATCACCGTCCGGTGAATTTCTCGAACCTTCGTTGTACTGCCGCCCGCGCGGTCGGCGCATGATGCCGCCGGAGCCGGGCGGGCGCCATTGCGCCGCCGCCCGCCCGCGTGTTTCCGAAGCGCCGGTCAGAACCGGTGCCGCAGCGACAGCTTCACCGCGACCTGGGTCGGCGTGGACGACTGCCCGAGCGTGCTGATCGACGCGACGGCCGGATGGCCGGTCGAATCGACGCCGGATGCGTGCTGCCACACGCCGACGAGGTTGATGTCGGTGCGCCTCGACAGCGCGTAGTTCGGCCCGAAGTCGATCTGCTGGTACTTCGCGTCGCGCGCCTTCGTGTAGTCGTACGACAGCCCGACGAACAGAGCGGGCGTGATCGAATAACGGCCGTTGATCTCGTAGCTGTTGAACACGGCGGTGCCGCTGTTCGGCGTCGACGCGGTCGGCACGATGTCCTCGAAGCGCGTGTTCGTGTACACGAAATTGACGCTGCCGTTGCCGATCCGGTAGCCGAGCGCCGCGCCGAAGATCTTCCACGCGCTCGCGGACGCATAACCGCCGAACTGCGGCGTTTTCGACGGCGACGCGTAACCGGCGGCTCCCGGCGCGAGCGCGCTGTCGAGCACCGATGTCGACGGATCGTCGATCGAGTCGTACGCGAGCGCCGCGCTGAACGGGCCGTGCGCGTAACGCAGGCCGAGCGAGTAGATGCGGTTCGACGCGAAGTCGCCGGCGACGCCGCCCGGCGCGAACAGACCGGTGAACTGAAGCCCGGCGATGGCCGGCGACTGGTACTTGATCGCGTTGTTCACGCGGAACGTCGAGTTCAGGTCGTCGAAGTCGCCGGGGTGGGTGCCGAGCCACGCCCACATCGAGGTGCCGGCGAACGCGCCGATGAGGTCGGTCATCGTGTCGTACTGGCGGCCGAGCGTCAGCGTGCCGTACTGTTTGCTGGACAGGCCGACGAACGCCTGCCGGCCGAACAGCCGGTTGCCTTGCAGCAGCTTGCCGTTCGATGTGTCGAAGCCGTTTTCCAGCGTGAAGATCGCGCTCAGCCCGCCGCCGAGGTCTTCGGCGCCGCGCAGGCCGACGCGGCTGCCGCTCGTCGGCCCGGTCACCGATTCGAGGTTCGCATGACCGGATTGGTTGTTCACGTAGACGAGGCCGGCATCGACGAGGCCGTACAGCGTGACGGAACTTTGCGCGTGCGCGGCGCCTGCCGCGAGCGCAAGCGCGGCGGCGAGAGTGGTTTTTTTCATGGTGTCTCCGACGTGACGCTGCGACCCGCGCCCGCGGGCGGCGGGACGGGTTGCGCGTCGGTTGCTTTGTGATCGGTTGAATGGAACTGCGGGGAACGACAGCGAACTACGGGAACGACGTAAAACGATGGAAGCGCGCCTATTGCGTCGCGCGCGCTTCCGCGGCGACCGGGCGTGCGCCGTACACGCGCCCCATCGCGAACACGCCGACGGCCGCCGCGAGCACCGGCCATGCGGAGAACGCGAAGATTTCGGCGGGCGTCCAGTGCGCGGCGTACAGCATCCCGGCGACGAGCGGGCCGGCGATGCCGCCGAGCCGGCCGAGGCCGAGCGCCCAGCCGACGCCGGTCGAACGCAGGCTCTGCGGGTAATAGACGGCCGCGAGCGCGATCACGCTTTTCTGCCCGCCGCTGATGCAGAAGCCCGCGCAGAACACGGTGACCATCAGCCACGCGACGCTGCCCGAGAACGCGCCGGCGACGAGCCACATGAACACGCCGCCCACGACGTACAGCGTCGTCAGCGTCGCGTACGGGCCGACGCGGTCCATCGCGAGCCCGAGCGGCACCGCGGACAGCACGCCGGCGATGGTCGGCAGCGCGGTCACCCAGACGACGGTCGACGGCGCGTATTGCAGGCCGGTCAGCATCGTCGGCAGCCAGCTCTGCATGAAGTAGAACTCGGCGAGGTTCAGGAAGAACACGATCCACAACAGGAACGTGCCGGCCGCCGCGCGGCCGCGCACGAGCGCCGTCACGCTCGCGCGCTGGTCGGTTTCGTCTTCGAGGCGGAACGTGCAGCCGGGCGGAAACCCGACGCGCGGAAAGAGCCGCATCAGCACCGCGCGCATTCGCTCTGCGCCATCCGTGCGCCGTTGCAGGAACGCGAGCGATTCGGGCAGCAGCCATGCGAGCGGCGCGGCGAGCGCGAGCGGCGCGACCGCGCCGACCAGCATCAGCGATTTCCAGCCGTGGGTCGGCATCAGCGCGCCGGACGCGAGGCCCGCGACGACGAAGCCGAGCGAGAAGCCGCAGTACACGAGCAGCACGAACGTCGAGCGCAGCCGCTTCGGCGCGAACTCGCAGGTCAGCGCGACCGCGCTCGGCGCGGCCGCGCCGAGGCCGATGCCGGTCAGAAAACGCAGGCCGATCAGTTCGGTCACGTTGGTCGCGCACACGGTGAGCATCGTGAACACCGCGAACAGCAGGGTGCTCGTCACCATCATCCGCTTGTGGCCGAAACGCGCGGACAGCGGCGCGATCGCGAGATAACCGACCATCAGGCCGACCAGCGCAGCCGAGAAGATCGAGCCGAGAATCTCGCGCGACAGATGCCAT
The DNA here is from genome assembly GCF_900104845.1 of Paraburkholderia caballeronis. NCBI lineage: Bacteria > Pseudomonadati > Pseudomonadota > Betaproteobacteria > Burkholderiales > Burkholderiaceae > Paraburkholderia > Paraburkholderia caballeronis. The sequence goes on from NZ_FNSR01000003.1 coordinate 385,702, forward strand.
TCCTTCGAAAGCGCCGGCACGATGTAGCTGACGGCCTGCGTGTCGAAGCCGTCGAGGAACATCAGCAGCGCGCACAGCAGCACGACGAGGTACTGGCCGGCGCCGGCCGGCTGCCGCTCGATCACCTCGCCTGCGTCGATGGTTTGGGATGCCAATTGTGTCTCCTGGTTGTTGTCTGTCTGTTGTCTGTGTTCGTGGGGCGGAGGGTGCCGCTACGCGGCTTCGCCGGTATGGACGAACGCGTCGCTGAAGAAGTCGTCGTCGGCGAGGCCGGCTCGCGTGAACGCCGCGTGCGCGGCGCTCGTCATCGCCGGGTTGCCGCACGCGTAGACCTGATAGCCGTCGAGCGAGCCGAAGTCTTCGAGCACGGCCTCGTGCACGAAGCCATGCCGCCCGCTCCAGCCTTCGTGCGGCTCGGACAGCACCGGCACGAAACGCAGCCGGCCGTTCTTCGCCCATTTGTCGGCGAGATCGAACAGGTACAGGTCTTCGAGCCGGCGCGCGCCCCAGTACAGGTACAGCGGCCGGTCGAGCTTGCGCTTGAGCGCGTCTTCCACGATCGACTTGACCGGCGCGAAGCCGGTGCCGGTCGCGAGCAGGATCGCCGGCTTCTGCGACTCCTCCTGCAGCGAGAATTCGCCGAACGGCAGTTCGACGCGCAGCTTGTGGCCTTTGTCGAGGCCGCGCAGCACGCCTTCGGAGAAGCGGCCGCCCGGCACGTGGCGCACGTGCAGCTGCACGCTGTCGCTTTCGTGCGGCGGGTTCGCCATCGAGTAGTTGCGGCAACTGCCGTCGTCGAGTTCGACCTGTAAATACTGACCCGCGCGGAACTTCGCGCGCACGCCGGCCGGCAGGCGCAGTTGCAGCACGCTGACGTCGGCGGCCGGCTGCGTGACGCGATAGACCGTCAGGTCGACCGTCTTGCGCGCGGCCGGCTCGCGCTTGTCGATCCGGCGCGGCGCGATCGTCAGGTCGGACGACGGCCGCAGGCAGCACAGCAGCACGCGCTCGGCCGGCCCTTCGACGCCGCCTTGCACCGTCGAACGCCCCGCGCCGGCGACGACGCCGCCTTCGCACGTCGAGCACACGCCCTTGCGGCACGAATACGGCACCGCGTAACCGGCGCGTTCGGCCGCGTCGAGCACGGTTTCGCTCTCGTCGCAACGGAATGCGATGTCGCGGCCGGTGATGGAAATCTGGTAATCCACGTTGAAACCTCGATAAGTCGGTTCAGGACTGCGGTGCGGAATCGGCGGGCAGCACGGTGCCGGTCGACACGAGCCGGATCGCGCCGAGCAGCGCGGCGGGGTCCGCGCGCAGGGTGCCGGCGATGTCGAAGCCGCTGCCGTGGCCGACGCTCGAAAACATCACGCCCGCGCCGATCGACAGCGCGGCCGAGTGACGGCCCGCGCGCAGCTTCACCGGTATGTGGCCCTGGTCGTGATACATCGCGACGAACACGTCGACGTCCGGATTCGCGAGCAGCAGGTCCGCGCCCTGCGGGCCGACCACGTCGATTCCTTCGTCGCGCAGCGCGCGCGCGGCCGGCTCGGTGATCTCGATGTCCTCGCGGCCGAACAGCCCGCCTTCGCCCGCATGCGGATTGATGCCCATCAGCCCGACGACCGGCTGCGCGATGCCCATGCGCCGCAGCGCATCGACGGCCGCGCGCGCCGCGCGTTCGACGTGCGGCCGGTCGAGCCGCGCGAGCGCGGACACGATCCCTTCGTGCAACGTCACGTGCACGATGCGCAGGCCGCCGCCGACCAGCAGCAGATAGACGTCGTCGGCGGGCACGCCCATTTCCGACGCGACGAAGCCGGGGTAGCCGGCGAAGCGCACGCCCGCCGCGTTGATCGCGGTCTCCGAATGCGGGCACGCGATCACCGCGTCCACAAGACCCGCGCGCGCGGCGGCGAGCGCCGCCGACACGTACGCGAGCGTCGCCGCGCCGGCGCGCGCGGATACTTCGCCCGGCACGAACGCGTCGGCCGCGAGCGCCGCGACGTTCACGAAATCGAGCGTGTGCGGCGCGGGCGGCGGCAGCGTTGCGGCCGTCACTTCGCGCAGCGACGCGTGCGGGCAGCAGCGTTCGGCGTACCAGCGCAGCACGAACGCATCGCCGAACAGCACGATGCGCGGCGCGGCCGGATCGCCCGCGAGCTGCGCGGCCGCCTTCACCGCGATCTCCGGGCCGATGCCGTTCGGGTCGCCGGGCGCGAGCGCGATCGTCAGCGCGCGCGCCGTCATAGCGGCAGCGCCAGCAGCGTGTCGATCCGCGAGCTGTCGCAGACGACGACCCGCTCGCGCAGCTTCACGTCGCCGCCGCCGGTCGCGTACACGTCGCAGTAGCGGCCGGTCGCGAACAGGCTCGTCGTGCCGTCGCGCATGATCCGCGCGACCATGAACGACGTTTCGCTGCGCGCCTCGCCGTCGCTTTCGCCGACGACGAACGGCTGGCCGAGCAGATGCCGGTATGCGTGGCGCTCGTAGATGTTCGCGTCGCGCAGCGACGCGATGCGATCGACCAGCATCCCGCGCGACGCCGCATAGATCATGCTGCCCGCGAGGCCGCGCCGATGGTTGTCCGCGGTCGTCACGCGGTATACGCACTGCTCGGTGAAGAAGTCCGGCCACTGCGCGAGATCGCCGTCGTCGATGCAGCGCACGTATTCGGCCTGCGCGCGCGCGATCCGTTGATGAATGTCCTGCGCCATCTCGTCAATACCCCATTGCGTTGCGGTAAGCCTTCCAGAAGCCGCGGATCGACGCTTCGGTCACGCGGCTCGCGCTGCTGTCGGCGGTGTCGCCGCCCATTTCGAGCACCGAGCGGTGGTCGCTCGCGCCGTCGATCCCGCGCTGCACGAAACCGCCGACGCAGCCGTCCTCCATCGACACGTAACCGGCCGGCCCGACGAGGTTCGACTGGCGCATGCGCATCTCGCGCAGTTCCGGCGTGTCGTCCTCGAAACCGAGGTAGGTCCAGTTCAGCTCGGTCTGCTGGGTGCCGCGCGGCAGGATCTGACGCACCGCGATCGCGTTCTGGATCTGCTGGAGCACGAAGCCGGGAAACACCGACAGGATCTGCAGCGTGACGCCGTCGCCGAACTCGTCGGTGCCGGCGAGCACCGACGTGTCTTCGAGCCGGTGGCCGCTTTCGGAGCGGATGTTCTGCTGCGCGTAGTCGTTCGAGGTTGGTGCGCTTTCGGCGGCGGCCGCGGCCGCGTGATCGACGGCCGAGTAGCTGACGTGGTTGCCGCCGCCCTCGGACACGAGAATGCCGCCGCGCTGCGACAGCCGGTTCAGCTGGAACGTCGTGAAGAACAGGTGAAGGATGCTCGCGTGGTACGAGTCCTTCACGTTCTCGACGTACAGCTTCCAGTTGTTCGGCAGCATCTGCGTGAAGCGGCCGAGCACGACCGGCCGGCGGTCCTCCAGCACGCGCGCGATGCGCTCGACGATCTCGTCGCCGAGGTACTCGTCGAGCGGCGGCACGTCGTCGGAGAAGCTGCCGAACACGAGGCCGTGCAGCGTGGCGACGCGCAGCTTGCGCAGATGATGGTCGCCCATGCAGAAGTCCGGCTTCATGCCGCCGTGGCCGTTGATGCCGTCCTTGAACGCGACGCCGACCAGGTCGCCCTGAAGGTTGTACGTCCACGCGTGATACACGCAGCTGAAGTCCTTCGCGTTGCCTTCGTCCTCAAGGCACACCAGCGCGCCGCGATGCGCGCAGCGGTTTTCGAACGCGTACAGATCGCCGTCCGCGTCGCGCGTGACGACGACCGGCGCGTCGCCGACGTGCGTCGCGCGGAAGTCGCCGGGGTTCGGCACCTCGGCTTCGAGGCATAGATAGCTCCAGTGCGGGCCGCGGAAGATCGCGTCCTGTTCGTCCGCATAGACGTCTTTGTCCTGGAATACCGAGTACGGCACGCGTGTTAGCCCTTCGGCCGGCCACGCGACGCTGGCGCGGGGCGCCGGCTTGATGGGGATGTAGTTCACGGGGATGCGCTCCATGCTGGTCGGAGCCGCGGCGTGCCGCCGGGGTCTCCGGTTTGCCTTCGTTCTTCGGGTCCTTTCCGCATTGACGCTGCTTGACTGCGTCGCTGGAATGTGTTCGAATAACGTACGTTGTTCGATTTGTAGATCAAATATGACATCGGTCAAAGTTCCTGTCAATGGACGGGAGGGCGATTCGTCGCCCGAAGAGGGTATGGACCCGGCAGTCGATCCGGGCCTGGAGTCGGCCGCGAAGGGCCGCGCGAAGGAGGGCATGGCGGGGCTCGCGAAGGGGCTCGCGATCATCGAGGCGTTCGGCGCGTCGACGACGCGGATGACCGTTGCCGATGCCGCGCGTTTCGCGGACCTGAGCCGGCCGGCCGCGCGCCGCTGCCTGCTGACGCTCGTCGAGCTCGGTTATCTCGCGCACGACGGCAAGTTCTTCATGCCGCTGCCGCGGATGCTGCGGCTCGGCAGCGCGTACCTGAGCACGTCGTCGCTGCCGCAGATCGCGCAGCCGCTGCTGGTCGATGCGCGCGACGAGTTGCAGGAGTCCATCTCGCTCGCGGTGCTCGACGACGGGTATGCGGTGTTCGTCGCGCGCGCGGAGGCGGTGCGGATCGTGTCGACCGGCGTGAAGCTCGGCGGGCGGCTGCCCGCGTACTGCTCGGCGACCGGGCGCGTGCTGCTGTCGGACCTGACCGACGACGAGATCCGCCGCCATCTGGCGGGCGTGCCGATGAAGCGGCTGACCGCGCGCACGCTCGCGGACGCCGACGCCGTCGTCGCGGCGATCGGGCGCGCGCGGGCCGACGGTTATTCGCTGAGCAACGAGGAACTGGAGGTCGGCATGTGCGCGATGGCGGTGCCGGTGCGCGGCCGCGGCGGAATGATCGAGGCGGCGGTCAGCGTCAGCGTGCTGTCGGGACGGGTCAGCATCGAGACGCTGGAGCAGTCGTTCCTGCCGGTGCTGCGGCGGGTCGCGCAGCGGATCGAACGGGCGCTGTAGCGGCGCCGGCGGAGGGGGTGGCTCACGCGGGCCACGCGTGCCGTTCGGTCTTTCGACGCATCGATGACGACGCGTGCCGTTTGCCGGCGCGCGCGGCCTGAAGCCGGCTTACGGTTCGAGCAGCCGGTGCAGCCGCAATTCTTCGAGATCCAGTTCGGCTTCGATCCGGTGCAGCACCGCATCGCGGATGCGGCTCTCCCGATGCAGCCGCAGCAGTTCCTGCCGCGACACCGCAACGAGTTCGAGTTCGAGCCGCAGGTGCCGCGCGCGCCGCTCGACATGCTCTCCGCCTTCCGCGTGCGCGTTTTCGTTGTTGTGCACGCGAATCCGGTATTCGTCGATCAGCCGCTGCACGATGTCGGCGTCCGCCGCGGCGGACGCCTTGCGGATCCGCTCCAGCTCCTTCAGCGACGCGCGGAACGTATGCGAGCGCGCCTCCAGTTCCGACATCGTGGTGCTGCGCGCGCGGCGCAGCCGCACGAGCCGCACCACCGCGCCGAGGCTGCCGCCTTGCAAAACGAGCGTCGCGAAGATCACGACGAAGGTGCTGAACACGATCAGGTCGCGGCCCGGAAACGCGGCCGGCAGCGCGAGCGCGGCCGCGAGGCTCACGACGCCGCGCATCCCGGCCCAGCCGAGCACGACCGCCTCGCCGAACTGCCACGGCCGGTCGGTCCTGCCGAGCCGGGCCGAAAGCTGCGACGGCAGCCAGATCGCGAGTCCGACCCACGCGAGCCGCGCGAGCACCACCGCGCCGGTCGCCGGCAGCGCGACGCGCAGGCCCGCGTCGAGCATCGCCGCCGCATGCTCCATCCGCACGACGATCCCGTGCAGCGCGAGGCCGATCAGGATGAACACCAGCGCGTCGAGCACGAACACGATCGTTTCCCAGGTCGCCTCCGCCTTGATCCGCGTGTGCGCGTCGAACGCCTCGTGCTGGCGGATGCCGAGCACCATCCCGCACGCGACGACCGACAGCACGCCCGAGCCGTGCAGTTCCTCCGCGATCGCATAACTGGCCCACGCGACGAGGAAGGTCAGCACGATCGACAGCATCGGCTCGCGCAGCCGCTGGATCAGCCACGTCATCAGATAACCGCAGACCACGCCGACCGCGACGCCGATCACCGTCAGCGTCACGAACACCGAACCGGCGTGCGTCGCGGTGAACTGGCCGGCGAGCGCGGCCGCGATCGCCATCTGGTACAGCAGCAGGCCGGACGCGTCGTTCACGAGGCTTTCGCCTTCGAGCACGGTGACGAGCCGCGCCGGCAGCGGCGCGCGTTGCAGCATCGCCTTCGCGGCGACCGCGTCCGGCGGCGACACGATCGCGCCGAGCGCGAAACACGCCGGCCACGCGAGCGTCGGCTCGACCGCGTGCACGACGACCGCGACCGCGACAGTCGTGAACACGACCGCGCCGAGCACGAGCGACGTGATCGTCGCGACCTCGCGGCGGAAGTCCTGCCACGCGGTATAGAACGAACTCGACATCAGCAGCGGCGGCATCACCGCGGCGAGTATGAGGTTCGGGTCCATGTCGACGCTGGTGCGGCCGCCGAGCAGCGCGATCGCGGAGCCGCCGAGCAGCAGCACGACGGCCGGCGGAATCGCGAGCCGCGCGGCGACCCACGTGAGCGCGCCGGCGCCGCCGACGAGCCACAGCAGCGAGTGGAAGAATGCGACGTTGTTCATCGGTTGGGGCTCCCGCTTCGGGGCGGACGACAGGGGCGCGCGGCGGCCGCCGCGCGTTCGCAGCAGCATACCGTGCCGACCCGGCCATCGAGCCGCCCGACGTCTCGCCAGCAGGCGATCAGGACGCGCTGTTTCCGTCCGGTCTGTAACGACTTGTGGCGCCGCGTGGACAAATCCGACGCATCCGGCATCAACTGTCCGGCTGTCGGGCCGGTGTCAGGTGAGTGACCCGGAGTGCGGGTAGAATCGCTGCTGACTCGGCGGCACGCGCGAGGCCCGAAGACGGTCCGACCGCGCGCGACGCGAGGCATGCGCAGTGCATACGGGGTTTCCAGTCACGTTGTTTCACCCGGCCCGACTTCAATCCGGCTGGCCGCTTTTGCGGGCCTTGTTCGAGGCGGGAATTTCATGCTTCGGCTCGTGTGCGACGCGCACGCCCGTGCGGCATTTGCCGGCCGGTCATCGAACAGTCAGCCACGGAGCCCGGAGTGACAGACGTACCCACCGCAGCAGCCTCGCCGTCACCGCAGGACGACGGCGGAGCGCGCCTGAAAGCGCAGGCGCTCAACCGGCTGTGGATGCGCATGAGCGAACGCGGGGACTTCCCGATCCTGTCCGAGTCGGTGCGCAGCGCGATCGCCGCGATGAGCCACGAGGACTGCGACTTCGCGGCGCTCGTGCAACTGGTGCTCGCCGATTTCGCGCTCACGCAGAAGGTGCTGCGTCTCGCGAACTCGGCGATGTATCGCGCGTTCGGCGGCAACATCACGACGATCTCGCACGCGCTGATGGTGCTCGGCGTCGATGCGGTCGTGCATCTGACGATCGGGCTCAAGATCGTCGAGCATTTCCACCATAGCGACGCGCGCCGCATCGACGCGGAACTGGAACTGAACCGCTCGATTCTCGCGAGCGGCGTCGCGCGCAAGCTCGCGGCGCGCGGCAACGCGCTCGCGGCCGAAGAGGCGGTCGTCTGCACGCTGATGCGGCAGATCGGCAAGCTGGTCGTCGTGTTTTACCTCGACGCGGAATGGGACCGGATTCGCGAGCGCATCGAAGCGGGCGTGGACGAAACGGCCGCGAGCCGCGAGGTGCTCGGCGCGACGCTCGAAGACATCGGGCTCGAAGCCGCGTCGCGCTGGCGGCTGCCGGACCGCATCCGCTTCGGGATGGGGCCGTTCGATCCCGGCGTCGATCAATCATCGACCGGCCACTGGCTGCGCGCGATCGCGAGTTATTCGACCGAGGCGGCCGGCGTGCTCACCCAGGCGTATCCGGCCGACGGCCAGCGCGAGGCGCAGATCGAGGCGCTGGCCGGCCGTTACGCGGACGCGCTCGGCATCGAGCCGCACGACGTGGTGGCGGGCAGCCTCGAATTCGCGAACGAGACGGCGGGCGCGACGACGATGCACGAAATCGACGTGCTGCGCGGCGACGCGGAGGCGATCCGGCTCGATCCGCAGGCGCGCATCGGCGCGGGCGCTGCCGAACTGGCCGCGCTGCCGGCGACCACGCCGCCTGGCCAGGCGCTCGCGCTCGCATGCGAGATCCTGCACGAAGGGCTCGGCCTCGCGCGCACGATCGCGTTCGTGCGCCACGCGGACGGCAGCTTCAACGCGCATATCGGCTTCGGCCCGCACGTCGACGCGCTGCTGCCGACGCTGTCGTTCGACGCGGCGTTCCAGCCGGACGTGTTCCATCTCGCGATCGCGAATCCGGTCGGCATCTTCGTCGAGCATGCGCGTGCGCCGAAGATGATCGCGCGGCAGCCCGCCTGGTTCCGGCGCGCGTTCGACGACGTCCGCTCGTTCGTGCTGCTGCCGGTGGTCGACCGCGACCAGCATACGTGCGCGCTGCTGTACGGCGACTGGTCGATCCGGCAGAAGGGGCGGCGCATCGAGCAGTCCGAGATGCGCTCGCTGAACGGCCTCGCGCGCGAACTGGGGCGGTTCTTCGCGGCGGGCGGCAACCTCGGCAAACCCGCCGGCAGCCGATAAACCAACCGACCGATAAACCGATAGCTGCCGGACCCGCCGCGCGCGACACGGACGGCGGGTTCCGCCCGGCCGCGTCACGCGTCCGTCAGTTGCCGCCGCTCGTGCGTCCACGCGAGCAGTTCGTCGCCGGACAGCGCGTGCGCATACAGGAACCCCTGTAGCTCGTCGCAGCCGATGCCGCGCAGCGTCTCGGCTTCCTGTTCGCTCTCCACGCCTTCCGCGACCACGCGCAGCCCGAGCTTGTGCCCGAGTTCGACGATCGTGCGGATCACCGCGAGGTCGGCCGGCGCGTCGAGCATGTCGTGCACGAACGCGCGGTCGATCTTCAGCCGGTCGAGCGGGAAGCGGTTCAGGTAGCTGAGGCTCGAATAACCGGTGCCGAAGTCATCGAGCGACAGCTTCACGCCGAGCGCGCGGATCGCGTTGATCGTTTCGAGGCGCGCGGCCGCGCTGTCCATCAGCACCGTCTCGGTGATCTCCAGTTCGAGCTGCGCCGGCATGACGCGATGCTTCGTCATCGCGTCGCGCAGCGTGTCGATCAGCGACGGGTCGACGAGCTGGATCGCGGACAGGTTGATCGACACGCGCATGTCCGGCAACGACTGCGCGCGCCAGCGCGCGATCTGGCGGCACGCCTCGTCGATCACCCATGCGCCGATCGGCACGATGAGCCGCGTGTCCTCCGCGATCGGGATGAACTCCACCGGCGCGACGACGCCCAGTTGCGCATTGGTCCAGCGCAGCAGCGCCTCGGCGCTCGCGAGCGCGCCGGTCTCCGCGTCGAGGCACGGCTGGAACGCGAGCCGCAGTTCGCCGCGCTCGATCGCCATGCGCAGCCCCACTTCGAGCGCGAGCCGCCGGCGCGTGCGTTCGGCCATCTCCGGCGAGAAGAACTTCACGAGGTTGCGGCCCGCGGCCTTCGCCTGGTACATCGCGGTATCGGCGTTCTGCATCAGCGTTTCGATGTCGTCGCCGTCGTCCGGATACAGCGCGACGCCGACGCTGCACAACACCTGCAACGTGACGCCGCCGATCTGGTGCGACTGCCGCACGAGCGGCAGCAGCCGCTGGTCGATGATCCGCGCGACGTCCGCCGCGCTGCTCACGTCGGCAAGCAGCACCGTGAATTCGTCGCCGCCGAGGCGGCTCACGGTGTCGCCGCTGCGCACCGCCTGCAGCAGCCGGCGCGAGATCGACTGCAGCAGCCCGTCGCCGACGTGGTGGCCGAGCGAGTCGTTGATGTCCTTGAAGCAGTCGAGGTCGATGAACAGCACCGCGAAGCGCTGGCCCGTTTCGCGCGCGTGCTCCATCACCGCGCCGACGCGTTTCGTGAAGCGCGCGCGATTCGGCAGTTCGGTCAGCACGTCGTGCTCCGCGAGGAAGCGGATGCGCGCCTCGCTCTTCTTGCGGTCGGTGATGTCGATCACCGTGCAGATGTAGTGCGAGATGTTCGTGCGCTCGTCGCGCACCGCGCTCAGCATCAGCCACGCCGGATAGTCGCCGCCGTGGCGGCGGCGGATGTGCGCCTCGCCGCTCCACGCGCTCGACCGGTCGACGCGCGCCGCGAGGCCCGCGATCGTCGTGTCGCCGTGTGGCCCGGCGACCACGAAGTTCGGCGCGCGGCCGACGATGTCCTCGGGGCTGTAGCCGGTCGCGCGATAGAACGACGCGTTCGCGCTCAGCAGGCGCCGCTCGTGGTCGAGGATCAGGATCGCCTCGGACGACGCCTCGAACACGCGCGCCCACAGTTCCAGCCGCTGCTCCATCAGCTTGATCTGGTTGATCGGCGTGAACGCGGTGAGCACCGCCTCGCGTCCCTGGAAGTTCAGCCGCCGCGCGGACAGCATCGCCCACGTCGGCTCGACGCCGGCCTTCCAGCGCACCTCGAATTCGTCGACCGCCTCGCGGTCCGACAACTGCTGGAAGAAGCGCGCGCGCACCGACGAGTCGAGCCCGAACGCCCACGGATCGACGGTGCAGCCGTTCAGCCACGCGAGCGCCGGCTGGTTCGCGTGCAGCACTTCGTGGCCCGGCACGGCGGTCACCATCATCGGCACCGGCGTCGCCTCGACGAGCGCGTGCTGCGCCGCCGACGCGCGCGCGGTCGCGGCCATCTCCTTTTGCAGGTCGCGTTCGCGGTCCAGCTGTTCGAGCATTTCGTTGAAGCCGGTCACGAGCTTGCCGATCTCGTCCTGGCTGTCCCACTTCGCGCGCAGCGAGTGGTCGCCGGTGCGGCGCACCGTGTCCATCACGCGCGCGAGCTGCCGCAGCGGCCGCGAAATCTGCTGCGCGACGAAGTACACCATGCACAGGATGCTGCACAACAGGAAGAGGGCGGTGCCGAGGTGCAGCCACATCCGCGCGAACAGGCCGCGCACGCGCGCCCGTAAGAGCTGTTCGAGTTCCGCGTCGGTCGCCCGCCATGCGTCGCGCACGTGCACGACGAGCTTCTGCTGCGTGTCGTCGGTGACCGCGATCATCGACGCGTCGATGTCGCCGGTCGTGTCCACGACCCGGTGCGCGGTGTCGCGAAACGCGCTGACCGAGGCGGTCAACTGCCCGATCGACTGCGCCAGCGCGTCGTTCACCTGCGGATTCGCGGCGCCGGCTTCCGAGAAGTCCGAGCGCAGCCCCTGCATCACGCCGTCGAGCTGGCCTTCGAGCACGAGGTAGCGCGTGCGCAGTTCGTCGTGCGAATGAGCGGTGCGGCGGCCCTCGCGCAGCAGCCGGCCGATGTCGTTGACCGAACTGAGCAGCGCCGGGTAACGCAGGATCGACAGCGACATCGAATAGTAGCTGTCGAGGTCCGGGTCGAGAATCAGGTTCGACTGGTTGCCGACCCGCGTGATCAGTTCGCGGCACGCGTCGAGCGCGTCGTCGGCCGCGGCGGTCAGCGAGCCGGTCTGCCGCGCGAGCACCGCGAGCGCCGTGCGCACGCGCGCGTTCAGCGCGGCGCTCTGCATTTGCGCGCCGTATTGCTTTTCGGCGTCCGCGAGGGTGTTTTGCGCATCCGCAAGCGTTTGCGCGGCCGGTTTCTGCTCCGCGCCCGCGAGCGCGACGTCGGCGAGCGCCTCGCGCACGACGCGGACGTACGCATTGCCAACGATCTCCTTGTCCGAGAAATCGATCGACAGGTACTTCTCGTGAATGAGGATGCCGCTGATGTACACCACCGCGCTCAGGTCGAGCAGATAGATCAGCAGCAGCTTGCGGCCCACACGCAGCCGGGCGAGCAGCCGGAAGAACAGGTTGCGCCTCATCGCGCGCGCGCCGGGAACGGCATCGAGTGATTCACATTGGCTCCAACGAAGAAAAAGAAACGCGGGTCGCGGGACTCGCCGTTTTACCAGCCATCACATGTTATCGGTGCACTTAATTTTGACTTTAGCGGCGCGTGCGAAATCACCGTTCGGAGGCCGGAATGGATTGACGCAGTGCGTGGTTTTACGCGCGATGCACCATGTTGTTGCACGGGGGCGCGGCGCGCGGGCTGTTTCGATCCGGCCGCGACGGAAGGCGGCGGAATGTGGCGGTGCAGCGGCACGCGGCTTGCGCGTTCGCCGGCGAGCCGCGCGAGTGGCGGCGTACAAGGAGGGACGACGATGACCACACATGCTGCGATGCTGGCGGCCGTGCTGGCGCTGGCCGGTTTCGGGGCGGGCGGTTTCGCGCACGCGCAGGGCGCGCCGCAGTCGGTCACCGTGCAGCGCACGGCGACCGTTCAGTCGGGCAGCGGCTACCGCGCGTCGAAGCTGACCGGGGCGGACGTGTACGACGGCAACGGCGGCAAGATCGGCACGATCGACGACCTCGTGCTGATGCCGCAGGACCAGGGCGCGTTCGCGATCCTGTCGGTCGGCGGGTTTCTCGGGATGGGCAAGCATCTCGTCGCGGTGCCGCTCGGCCAGTTGCAGATCAGCAGCCGGCAGATCGTGCTGCCGGCCGACAAGGATGCGTTGAAGGCGATGCCGACGTTCAGTTATGCGCATGACTAGGTGAGCGGGCGACGGGGCCGGGTGGGGTGAGTGCGCGCCGGGAACAGCCTGTGCGATGCCCCGTGACCGCTTCGCGATTCCTTCGCCCATCATGCGCATTGCCCAGATCGCCCCGCTCTACGAACGCGTACCGCCGCTCGCCTATGGCGCAACCGAGCGCATCGTCCACTATCTGACCGAGGCGCTGGTCGCCAGCGGCCATGACGTCACGCTGTTCGCGAGCGGCGATTCTGTTACGTCGGCGCGGCTCGTCGCGTGCTGCGAGTCCGCGTTGTGGCGCGACGAACGCGTCGAGGACACGCTAGGCCATCACGTCCATCTGCTCGAACGGGTGGCGCAGCGCGCGGCGGAATTCGACGTGCTGCATTTCCACTGCGAGCCGCTGCATCTGCCGTTGGCGCGGCGTCTGGATACGCATTGCGTCACGACGATGCACGGATTGCTGCGCGAGCCCGACGTGGGCGCGCTGCTGCGCGCGTTCTCCGATGCGCCGCTCGTGTCGATCTCCGCTAGCCAGCGTCGAGCGATGCCGTTCGCGAACTGGCGCGCGACGATCCATCATGGTCTGCCTGCTGACGCGTTCGGCCTCTGCACGTCGCCCGGCGATTATCTGCTGTGGATGGGGCGGATGATGCGCGGCAAGCGTCCCGATCTCGCGATCGAAATCGCGCGGCGGGCGGGACTGCCGCTGAAGATGGCCGCCGCCGTGCACCCGGGCGAGCGCGCGTATTTTGCGGACGAGATCGCGCCATTGATCGAGTCGTCAGCGGGTTTCGTCGACTACCTCGGCGAAGTCGGCGGCGATGCGCGCACGGAACTGCTGCGCCATGCGCGGGCGCTGCTGTTTCCGATCGACTGGGACGAGCCGTTCGGGATGGTGATGATCGAGGCGTTCGCGTGCGGCACGCCGGTCGTCGCGTTCCGGCGCGGCGCGGTGCCCGAGGTCGTGGAGGACGGCGTCAGCGGTTTGGTCGTCGACGATCTCGACGGCGCAGTGCGTGCGGTCGAACGGATCGATGAACTCGATCGCAGGCGCTGTCGGGCGGCGTTCGACGTACGGTTTACCGCTGAACGGATGGCGCGCGACTATCTGCGCGTCTATCGTTCGCTCGCCCGGGGCGCGGAGCGCGATACGGACCTGCAATCGTCCCGCCCGCAGCCGGCCGCGCGATGACGCAGTGTTCCGCGTTCTTCGTTCGGCCTTTCAACCATCCTCGCCCACTTCGGTCGGATCGGGCAGGCCCGGCGGGTTTTCTTCGTCGGGCGTTTCGGGCTCGGCCGGAATCTGCGGCGTATCGGTATCGTCGAAGTCGTTCGAATGCGCGCGAATCCGTGACGATTCGGAGAACGCAAGCTCAAGCTGGATCATGTTCGGCTCCTGTCGGTTGGGGCGCGACGTCTGCACGCGCGATACGGGTTTCGCTTTCGTTGCGGCGCGAAGCGCATCGCGTTGCCGCAACGCGTGTTCCCAATGCTGCATTCGTCTCGGGGTGTCACGAAAACGCCGGTGTGACAGAACGCGACGCCCTCCATCAAGGCCTGGAATTTAACGCTTTACGTAGTATTATTGGCCGGTCCTTCCACAGCGCACCTCTCCGATGGCCGATCCCGTTTCCGACGAAACCCGTCTTGCCGCCGAAATCGAGCGGCTGAAGGCGGAATTTCCGAAAACGCGCGAGTTGTACCGCGAAGTCTGCGCGTTGCTGTTCTTCCGTTTCGGCATCACGCCGACCGCCAACCGTCTTTATCAACTCGTGCATCGCGGCAGCATGGGCACGCCGACGGCGGTGTTGTCCGAGTTCTGGAGCGACCTGCGCGAAAAGAGCCGCGTGCGCATCGAGCATCCGGATCTGCCGGCCGAGTTGCAGGGCGCGGCCGGCGAACTCGTCGCGACGCTGTGGTCGCGCGCGAGCGCCGCCGCGAGCGCCGCGCTCGACGGATTGCGCGCGGATGTCGAAGCGGCGAGGCTGGACGCACAGCAGTCGGTCGCGACGTTGCAGGCCGATCTCGCGCGAACGGAGACCGCGCTCGAACAACGGACGTCGGCGCTGTTGTCCGCGCAGGTGCGCATCCACGAACTGGAACAGTCGCTGGCGGCGCGCGGCGCACGGGACGAAGAGGTCGCGCAGCTTCAGCAGCAGGCGCGCGAACGCGATGCCGTTTTTACGCAGACACGGACCGAATACGCATCGGAAACGGACCGGCTGCGGGCGAGCGTCGAACTGGCCGATACGCGTTTGCAGGCGGCCGAAAAGCGGGCGGCGCTCGAAATCGAACGCGAGCGCACCGAGAACACCCGTTTGCAACGCGACGCCGATGCGGCGGCGAGCCGGGCCGCGCGGGCGGAACATGACGCGCGCGCGGAGATCGTCGCGTTGCGCCAGCAACTCGACGAGCTTCGGCATCGGAACGGCACGCTCGAAGGGCAACTCGCGGCGATGCGCGAAGCGAGCGCTGGTTATACGCGCGAGTTGAACGCGTGGCGCGAGAATGCGGCGCCGGCAAAGAACCCGCGTGGCGCGACGCGGGCACGGCCGCCCGATGTCGAGCCGGCTACCCAAAGCGCAAAATCCGGCAAGGCGACGGCGCCGCGCAAGACCAGGAGCGGCGTGTCCAGGCCGCGTTCGGGGAGCTGACACGATGGCGAACGGCAATGCAATGCGGCGCATCCGCGTCGTGGGGCGCGCGCGCATGAAGCTCGCGTGCCCGGACATCGGCGCGCTGATGCGCTATCGCGAACGGATCGTGCGCGTGCTCGCGGAAGCGCGCGGACAACGCGTGATGATCGAATCGATCGACGGCAACGGGCGGACATTCGTCAGCACGGTGAAGTGGGTGAGCCTCGTGGCGATCCAGGATCAACTGTTCTGATCCGATCGCGCTGCCGGGCATCGGAAAGTTCGCGAGCATGTCGACATGGGTCGTGGCGACGGCAAGGATCGTGTTACGCATCGTTCGCACTGCGCGAAGGACGAACACGCGCCACGTGCACCCACGCACGAATCCACGGTGCGAACGCAACGGCCAATCGAGGGAGATGCCGGCCAGCTAGGCGCAACATCGCGCGAGTTCGATGCACGATGCGCATTGGGCGGCATCGAGGGCGCAGGCCGTGCGGACCCGGACACGCTGCTTCCGGCAACGACAAACCCGCGTAAAACGACGCCAGTCCAACGCTTCGGACCGCTCCACAACGGGGGCAAACGACCGCAAACCGCGATCCGGCGCGCTTCCCGGCTTTCCGCGCCGGTGCACGCCGATTTGCCTGTTTCGCCCTTGTGCGGTAGGGTATGCGGGTTTCGTCAACTTCACATGGGTAGCAGATGAACAAACAGGAACTGATTGACGCCGTCGCCGCCAGCACGGGCGATACCAAGGCTGCCACCGGCGCAGCGATCGACGCGATTCTGGAAGCGGTCACGCGCGCGGTCACGTCCGGCGACTCCGTGCAACTCGTCGGCTTCGGCTCGTTCTCGACGGGCCAGCGCGCGGCGCGTGTCGGCCGCAATCCGGCGACCGGCGCAGAAATCCAGATCGCTGCCGCGAAGACGGTGAAGTTCACCGCCGGCAAGGCTTTCAAGGACGCCGTCAACGCGTCATGACGACGAAGTCCGTCATCGCGGCGGACGCTTACGCGGGATTGCATGGCGGCATCGTCAGCGTGGTGGAGTCCGCGAGGCTCGCCGCGGCCCGCAGCGTCAACGCCGTGATGACGGCTGCGTACTGGGAGATCGGCCGCCGCATCGTGACGGTCGAGCAGGGTGGTGAGCAGCGCGCCGCGTATGGCGAGGCGCTGCTCACGCGGCTTGCCGACGATCTCACCGGGCGCTTCGGGCGCGGCTTCAGCCGCGCCAATCTCGTGAACATGCGGGCGTTTTATCTCGCATGGCCGGCCGGCGAGATTGGCCAGACAGCGTCTGGTCAATCCGTCGCGACCGCAAAACGCCAGACAGCGTCTGGCAAATCTTCGCTGCCGGCCGATCCCGCCGGCGCCATTCCCGATTACAGAACGCTGGCTGCGCGCTTTCCGTTGCCGTGGTCCGCTTACGTGCGCCTGCTGTCGGTCAGGACCGCGGCCGCGCGTTCGTTCTACGAAGCGGAGGCGTTGCGCGAAGGGTGGTCGGTGCGCCAGCTCGACCGCCAGATCGGCAGCCAGCTTTACGAGCGCATCGCACTCTCACGCAACAAGGCCGCGCTGCTGAAGAAAGCGGCCGAACCGCAGCCCGGCGATGCGCCGACGCCCGAAGAGGCGATCCGCGATCCGTTCGTACTCGAATTCCTCGACCTGAAGGACGAATACTCGGAGTCGGATCTCGAAGAGGCGCTGATCCAGCATCTGACCGACTTCCTGCTCGAACTCGGCGACGACTTCGCGTTCGTCGGCCGGCAGCGCCGTCTGCGGATCGACGATGCGTGGTTCAGGATCGACCTGCTGTTCTTCCATCGCCAGCTTCGCTGTCTCGTCGTGATCGACCTGAAGGTCGGCCGCTTCAGTTATGCGGATGCCGGGCAGATGCACCTGTACCTGAACTACGCGCGCGAGCACTGGATGAAGCCCGGCGAAAATCCGCCAGTCGGCCTGATCCTGTGCGCGGAGAAAGGCGCGGCCGAGGCGCATTACGCGCTCGAAAACCTGCCGAACAAGGTGCTGGCCGCCGAGTATCAGATGGTGCTGCCCGACGAGGCGCTCGTCGCGAAGGAGCTTGAACGCACGCATGCGGAGCTGGAGCGCCGCCGCGCGGGCAGGCCGTCCGGTCCGGAGTCGTCACCAGAATCGTGATGCCGGCACGCGCCGTCGCATGAGACGACGCGGCCGTTTCGAAGCGAGGTCGTCGAAGCCGTTCGATGGGTCGTTCGACAACGCCGGCTTCGTTATGCGAGCGCGTGACCCTGCCGCGCGCCCGCCGCGAGCCTGAATCTCGACGCGACTTCACGCAAGCCGCTCGACTGCGCGGCCATCGACTGCGCGGCCGCCGACGCCTGCTCGACGAGCGCGGCGTTCTGCTGCGTGACTTCGTCCATCTGCGAGACGGCCCGGCTCACCTGCTCGATGCCGGTGTGCTGCTCTTCCGACGCCGCCGCGATTTCGCCCATCAGATCCGCGACGCGCTTCGCCGACGCGACGACCTCCGCGATCGTGCCGCCCGCCTCGTTCACAAGTTTCGAGCCTTCGTCGACCTGCGCGACCGACTGGCTGATCAGTTCCTTGATCTCCTTCGCGGCGCTCGCGCAGCGTTGCGCGAGACTGCGGACCTCGGAGGCGACCACCGCGAACCCGCGCCCGTGTTCGCCCGCGCGCGCGGCCTCGACCGCCGCGTTCAACGCGAGAATGTTGTTCTGAAACGCGATGCTGTCGATCACGCCGATGATCTGCTCGACGCGCTCCGACGTGCCGGAGATGCCGTGCATCGTGTCCACGACGCGCCGGACCACGCTGCCGCCGCGCTCCGCGATCTGCGATGCGTTCACCGCGAGCGTGTTGCCCTGGCGCGCGTTGTCGGTGTTGTGCTTCACCGTCGCGGTCAGTTCCTCCATGCTCGCCGCCGTCTGCTGCAAAGACGCGGCCTGCTGTTCCGTGCGCGACGACAGGTCCATGTTGCCGCTGGCGATTTCGGTGGCGCCGGTCGCGATCAGCGCCGACGACGTCTGGATGTGCTGCACCGTGTCGATCAGTTGCTGCTGCATCTGGTTCATCGCATGCAGCAGGCTGCCGCCGTCGTCGTCCGCGAGTTCGACGCGCGCACTGAGGTCGCCCGCCGCGATGCGCCGGCACAGGTCCGCCGCGTAATCCGGGTCGCCGCCGAGGCTCGTGCGGATGCTGCGGATCAGCCACAGCATCCCCGCCGTCATCGCGATGCCGATCAGCCCGACGACCGTCAGGTTGCGCAGCAGCGCCGCGATGAACGCGTCTTCGACGTCGTCGAGATAGACGCCCGTGTACACGTGCCAGTCCCATTCGGGGACGAGCGCGCTATAGGTCAGCTTCGCGACTGGCTCGGGCTTGCCCGGTTTCACCCACACGTAGCGGCTGAAATGATCGCCGCCCGGCGACGAACTCCTGACGATGTCGACGGCCAGATGCGTGCCGTGCGGATCGACGAGGTCGCTCTGGTTCTTCGATTCGAGCGACGGCTTCGACGGCAGCAGCAGCGCGACGACCGACGAATCGAAGATGCCGAAGTAGCCGCTCTGGTCGTCGCCGTAGCGGAGGTTGCGCAGCGCCGCGATCGCCAGACGCTTCGCCTCGTCGGTCGACAGTTCGTTCGCGGCGGCTTTTTTCTGGTAGAACGCGACGATCCCGACCGCCACCTGGGTCTGCTGGACCAGCACGCTCTTGCGGTCGTCGAGCGTCGATCGTCGCGCCATGATTGCATTCGCAACGACCATCGCGATGAGGGATACCCAGAGCAGCACGACGATGCTCCATGCCTTTCGATTCAATGACATTCTTTTCATTCTTCAGACCGGCCACGGATTGGGGGTTCGCGAACCGGCGCGCTCGACAGCGCCGGGTTCATCGGGCTTAACGGCCGATCGGCGGCCGGTCTGAACCCCGCTCGCGCAACGAGAATTTACACGTATGTTTTTAATCGGAAATTCGATGCGGACGCAGCGGGTTGCGTTGCATGGTCCGTGCATGAAGCAGGGGGAGGGGCGCTTTCGGCTTCCCTTCAGAGGGGCGGGATGGATGACAGGAGCAACGTTCTTCGGCATGCGCGCCGGGTTCGACGACCCGACGCGCGAGGGCGATGACTGGCGGGTTGCGACGTCATGGGTTGACGCCGTCATCGTTCGACGGCGGCGCGGGCCACGTCGCGCCGTCGCACAACCGGTCGATGCGGGTGTCGGCGTCCGGCGGAACCGGAATGTCGAGCGCGGCGGCCGCGTCGCGATAGAGCCGCGTCTGGTTGACTGCGTCCGCGATCGCCGCGTCGTCGTCCGGCGGGCCGTCGAAGAGTCCCCAGCGACGGTATTGCGAAATGAACCACGCGCCGTCGGATGCGCGCGGATAGTTCACCGCGCCGTGGTCGAAGAACGACACCGGCAGCGCGCCCGCGCGTCCGGTGTCGCCGAGCAGGCGCGGCGCGATCCGCTCCGGCGCGACGCCGATCACGTCCTGCGCGGCGAGCCATTTCGCGGCGCTCGCGCGATGCAGCGGGTCCTCGTCGAGCCAGCGGCACGCTTCGAGCATCGTCTGCACCAGCGCGCGCGCGGTGTGCGGATAACGCGTCGCAAAATCGCGGCGGCACGCGAGCACCTTCTCCGGATGGTTCGGCCAGATCTCGCTCGTGAACACGACGGTGCGGCCGACGCCGAGCGATTCGGCTACGGCGTGCCACGGTTCGCCCGCGCAGAAGCCGTCCAGTTCGCCGGACGCGAGCGCGGCCGCCATGTCCGGCGGCGGCAGCACGACGCTCTTCACGTCGCGCAGCGGATGCACGCCGTTCGCCGCGAGCCAGTAGTACAGCCACATCGCATGGGTGCCGGTCGGGAACGTCTGCGCGAGCACCGGCGGCCGGCCGAGCGACGCGAACGCGTCCTTCACGCTGTGGCCGGCCGCGATCAGGTCCGCGAGCCGCGGCGACAGCGTGATCGCCTGGCCGTTGCGGTTCAGCACCATCAGCACCGACAGGTCCGCGCGCGGCCCGCCGATGCCGAGCTGCACGCCGTACACGAGCCCGTACAGCGCGTGCGCGGCGTCGATCTCGCCCCACAGCAGCTTGTCGCGGATGCCGGCCCACGACGGCTGCCGGCACAGTTCGAGCGTGAGCCCGTGGCGATGGCCGAATTCGAGCGTCTTCGCGACGACGAGCGGCGCGGCGTCGGTCAGCGACACGAAGCCGAGGCGGAGATGGGAGAGTTCCGGCGTCGGGCCGGACGGGGCGAGGGCGGGGCTGTTCATGATGGGCGGCTCGTCACAGGTCGGCGAGCAGCACGAGCTGGCGCGCGACGTCGACGATCTTCATTCCATGGTCCATTGCGTGTTTGCGCAGCAGCGCATACGCATCCTGTTCGGGCAGCTGGCGGCGCTCCATCAGCAGGCGCTTCGCCTGGTCGATCAGCTTGCGGTTCGCGAGTTCGGTCTCGGCGGCCGCGAGCCGCTTGCGCAACTGCTCCTCATGCGAGAAGCGCGCGAGCGCGACTTCGAGGATCGGCGCGAGCCGCGCGGCGTCCAGCCCTTCGACCAGATACGCGCTGACGCCCGCGCGCACCGCGTCGCGAATGCGCTGCTGGTCGGCGTCGCTGCTGAACATCAGCACCGGGCGGGGCGCGTGCTCGTTCATCACCGCGAGCTGTTCGAGCGTGTCGCGCGACGGCGAATCGGTGTCGATGATCACGACGTCCGGGCGCTGTTCCTCGACGGTGCGAGGCAGCGCGCCGGGCGTCGCGACTTCGCTCAGCATGTCATAACCGAGCCGTGCGAGCGCGTCGCGCAGCTCGCCGATCGGTTTCGCCGTATCGGTCACGAGCAGCACGCGCAGTCGGTTGGGAGGCGATGTCATCGGCGTTGCGGCGGAGAAAGGGGCTTTGGTGCGGTCAATCGGGGGCTCAAAAACAAAAACGGCATCGGCCCGCGCCGTGCGCGAGCTGACACCGTTGTCGTGGGTCCTGCCTGGTCGTCAATGGCGAAACCGCGCCGGCTTCGTTGCCGGACACGGCCCGGTGTCTCGCAATATCCGGGCCAGGCGTCAGCGCGCGATGCGCGAGCCGCGCGCCCCAGCATCGCACGACGACAGTGCTGCAACGCACTAACGCGGTGCCGCGCTGCGCCAAAGCGTTTCGCGCGCCGGGCGTCGAGCAGCCGGCCGGATGCGCATGATACACGCGCCGGCTCGCGCGGCGCGAGCCAGCGGCCGACGACGCGAGAGCCGCGTCCCGCGTGCGTTTGCGGACCGAGGGAGGCTCCGCGAAATCCATTCGGATCACCGACGAATGGGGAGATGGCACGGCTATTGCCTTGCATCGCGCCGGGGCCAACGGCGGCCCCGATACACCCGATTTTTTCTGCTGCCTGCACTAGCGGGCGGCTCCAGGGGCAACGGCGTCCCGGAACGGAACCGGCGTCGATCGACAGCGATCGGCGCGGGTCCCGTTCCGGGACGCTTTTTTTTTGCATCGGCGAGAGGACCATGAAAAACCTCCTGAACACACTGGCGAGCGGCAACTGGCGCGCATTGCTCGCATGCTTTCTGTACTTCGACACCGGCTTCACGGTATGGGTGATGTTCGGTCCGCTTGCGCCGTTCATCCAGAAAGACATTGCGATGTCGCCGGCCGAGCAGGGTTTTCTGGTCGCGGTGCCGGTGCTCGGCGCGGCCGTGCTGCGCGTGACGCTCGGCAATCTGTATCAGGCGTTCGACGGCCGCCGCATCGCGCTGTTCGGCGTCGCGCTGTCGGCGGTGCCGTCGGTCGTGCTGCTGCTGTCGCCGGCCGCGCCGTCGTACACGCTGCTGCTCGTGCTCGGCGTGTTCCTCGGCGTCGGCGGCGCGAGCTTCGCGGTCGCGCTGCCGATGGCCGGCAGCAACTATCCGCCGAAGGTGCAGGGCCTCGTGCTCGGTCTCGCGGCGGCCGGCAACATCGGCGCGGTGCTCGACGGCTTCATGTTCCCGTCGCTCGCCGATAACTTCGGCTGGATGCGCGCGGCCGGCGCGGCCTTGCCGCTGCTCGGGGTCGCGGCGCTCGCGCTGTTCTTCTTCGCGAAGGACCTGACGCCGAAGGCGGGCAGCGCGCCGCGCGCGTTCGCGGGCTTCAGCGTGACGCTCGTCGGTCTCGTCGCGCTGGTGCTTGCGGTGCACGGCGGTCTGTTCGGCGCGGGCAAGACCGGCGTGCTGCTGCTGCCGGTGCTCGGCGCGCTGCTCGCGATCGCGGTGCTGCCGCGCCACTATCGATCGGTGCTCGCGGAAGGCGACACGTGGGTCGTGATGCTCGTCTACAGCATCACGTTCGGCGGCTTCGTCGGGATGTCGTCGTACGTGTCGACGCTGCTCATTTCGCTGTACCAGGTGCCGAAGCTCGAAGCGGGCCTCTTCATGTCGCTGCTCGCGTTCATCGGCGCGCTGGTGCGTCCGCTCGGCGGGCTCGTCGCGGACCGGATCTCCGGCGTGCGGGCGCTGGTGCTGCTGCTCGCGGGCATCTCGGCGTGCGACTTCGCGTTCGCCGCGTGGATGCCGCCGCTGCCGGCCGGCATCGTGCTGCTGGTCGTCACTTACCTGTGCTTCGGGCTCGGCAACGGCGCGACGTTCCAGCTCGTGCCGCAGCGGTGGAAAGGCCGGACCGGCCTGATGTCGGGGATCATCGGCGCGGCGGGCGGCATCGGCGGGTTTTATCTGCCGGTCGTGATGGGCATCGCGCGCGAGACCACCGGCAGCTATCAGATGGGCTTCGCGACGTTCGGCGCGATTGCGGCGCTCGCGTTCGCGCTGGTCGTCGCGCTGCGCACGCGCTGGCTCGAATGGGCGATGCCGGAGCGCGCGGCGCTGGTCGCGGACGCGGTGCCGGGCACGGCGGTGCGCGCGGACGGCAGCGTCTGATACGGCGGGCGGGCGGCAACGGGCGGCCGCTCGCCGCCTGCGCGTCGGGCGAAACAGCGCACGTTGCGACCGCGGCGGGCGCTTTTTTGCTAGGGTTTCCGTGTTGCGAACGACGTTTTGCGATGCCGCGCGACAGCGCCGCATCGTGGACGGAACGCCTGCGTCGCAGGCGTTCCGTAGCGGCGGATGCGCTTGACCTGTATCAAGCGCGGCCGGCCGCGGGGACGTACGCTGAACGCGTTCATATTCGTTCATCGTTCATTCAACACGGCCTGACCAGACAGGCTTACCGGGAGACCCATCATGCGCGCCCAGGATGTCATGACCACCAACGTCGTCACCGTCTCGCCCGACACCACCGTGCTGGACACCGCGAAGCTGTTCGTCGAGAACCGCATCAGCGGCGCGCCGGTCCTGGCGGCGGACGGCACGCTCGTCGGCGTGATCAGCGAAGGCGACCTGCTGCGCCGCGTCGAGATCGGCACCGACGGGCCGCGCCGCTCGTCGTGGCTGGAGTTCCTGTCGGCCGATGGCAACGCGCAGGCGTACGTGAAGTCGCATGCGCTGCGCGTCGACGACGTGATGAGCCGCGACGTGGTCAGCGTCGACGTCGACACGTCGCTGGCCGACATCGCGAAGCTGCTGGAGTCGCGCGGCATCAAGCGCGTGCCGGTGCTGCGCGAAGGCCGCCTCGCGGGAATCGTCAGCCGTGCGAATCTGCTGCAGGCGATCGCGAGCAGCAGCGGCGGCGCGCCGGCGGAAGTGTCGGCGAGCGACCGCGAGATTCGCGAGAAGCTGGTGGAGGAACTCGAAGGACGGCCGTGGTCGTTCGCGGGGCGCAACATCGTCGTGACCGACGGCGTCGTGCATCTGTGGGGCGTGTTCCGGTCGATGGAGGCGGTGCAGGCGGTGCGCGTCGCGGCGGAGCGCATTCCGGGCGTGCGCAGCGTGCAGGACCATACGGAACCCTATCCGATCGCGCCGGGGTTCTGACGCGGGCGGTTCGGCAGCGGCTGTATCGCCGGACCGGCTGATCCAGCGGGTTTTCTCAGGTCTGTAAAACGGCGGCCCGGTTTCAAGCGACCGGGCCGCTGTCGTTGCTGCGTACCGCCGTTGTTGTGTCCATTACGCCTGCCGCAACACCGGCTCCCGCTGTTCCGTCGTTGCATGCAGCAGCGCCGCTTCGCCGATCGCGTCGCCGACGAGAATCACCGCCGGGCTGCCGAGGCCCGCGTCGCGCGCGGTTTCCGCGAGCCGGTCGAGCGGCGCGCAGACGCAGCGTTCGTCGTGCGCGCTCGCGGACTGCACGACCGCCGCCGGCGTGTCCGCGCGCATCACGCGCAGCAACGCATCGCACAGGCTGTCGATCCGGCTCATGCCCATGTAGATCGCGAGCGTGGTACCGGTTGCCGCGAGCGCGGCCCAGTCCGGCTCGCTGTGGTCGCGCCGGTGCGCGGTCACGAACGTGACGCCCTGGCAGTGATCGCGATGCGTGAGCGACACGCCGAGCGCCGCCGCGGCCGCGAAGCCGGACGAAATGCCATTGACGATTTCATACGGAACCTGCGCGCGCCGCAGCGCGGCGAGTTCCTCGCCCGCGCGGCCGAACAGCAGCGCGTCGCCGCCCTTCACGCGGACCACGTGACGGCCCGCGCGCGCATAACGCAGCATCAGCCGCTCGATGAATGCCTGCGGCGTCGAGCGGCAGCCGCCGCGCTTGCCGACGTGGATCACGCGCGCGTTCGGCGCGAGGTCGGCTAGCGCCGGGTTCGCGAGGTCGTCGAGCAGCACGACGTCCGCGCTCGCGAGCACGCGCGCCGCGCGTATCGTCAGCAGATCGGGGTCGCCGGGGCCTGCGCCTAGAAGAGTGACCTTGCCGGTTGTCATCGCGATGTCCTTTCGCTTCTGTCGAACGCCCCCAATGTCGGCGCGCATGCAGACGAAAACGGCGTCCGCCCGTCGCGCTCGACAGGGGGACGCCGTTGTCCAGGTTGACCGTCGCGCGCCGCTTCGTGCGATGCCGACGGAAGAATGAATGGGGTGGGGAGTGCGCAAGACGTCGTTGCCGAGCGCATGTCCATCAATACGCAATATGCGCGCCAGTGCCGGCTTGCTGTTCGGCGCCAATGGGCCTTGCCCGAATGCGAACGAAGCGCGTGCATCCGTGAACACACGGCAACGAACCCCGCGCATCCGGTTGCGCGCGAGTGGCGGCGTGCCGCTTGCGCGGACGCACGCCAACGGGCCGTCGCGTACCGGCATGGCCGGATACGAACGAAGCGCGCCTCCAGCCGGTACGGCAACGACCCCCCGCGCGCATCGCATCCGCACGAACACTGTGCCGCACTGCACCGTGCATGTGCGCCCGCGCTTCGCGAAGCGGCACGCCGTCAACGCAAACGCGTGTCGCCTCGATACGCTCCGCGCCTTGCCCATCAACGGATACGACGCGTCGCGGACGAACTGGCACAGCCATTGCATAACCCGCTGCGGCGAATCAACGACGATTTGCGCTGCACGCTGCACGCGTCAGCAGTTTTTCTTGATCACGGCTTTCTGGACAGTGGCGTCCCCCGAACCGGTCTTCGGACCTCGTTCGCGGGACGCTTTTTTTATTGGTCCGGGGAATCGACGTCGCGAACCGCAACAGAATGGGACGAACCTCAGTCATGAACGTCATCGTCATCGGCCACGGCATGGTGGGCCACAAGTTCCTCGAAAGCGTCGCCGCGCAGATCGGCGGCGCATTGCGGATCACCGTGCTGTGCGAAGAGCCGCGGCCCGCGTATGACCGCGTGCATCTGTCCGAATTCTTCTCGGGGCGCAGCGCGGACGACCTGTCGCTCGTCGAGCCGGGTTTCTTCGCGCGCGACGGCGTGCAACTGCTGCTCGACACGAAGGCGGTCGCGATCGACCGCGCGGCGCGCACCGTCACGCTGTCGAACGGCGACGCGATGGGCTACGACAAACTCGTGTTCGCGACCGGCTCGACGCCGTTCGTGCCGCCGGTCGAAGGCCGCGAGCGCGACGGCTGTTTCGTGTACCGGACCATCGGGGATCTCGAAGCGATGCAGGCGCGCGGCGCGCGCTCGAAGCGCGGCGTCGTGATCGGCGGCGGGCTGCTCGGCCTCGAATGCGCGAAGGCGCTGCGCGACATGGGCCTCGACACGCACGTCGTCGAATTCGCGCCGCGCCTGATGGCGGTGCAGATCGACGAAGGCGGCGGCCAGATGCTGCGCGCGAAGATCGAGGAACTCGGCGTGCGCGTGCATACCGGCAAGCAGACGCTCGCGATCGTCGACGGCGACGACGGCGCGCACCGGATGAACTTCGCGGACGGCACGCATCTCGACACGGACATGATCGTGTTCTCCGCCGGCATCCGGCCGCGCGACGAACTCGCGCGCGCGTGCGGCCTCGAAATTGGCCCGCGCGGCGGCATCGCGATCGACGACGCCTGCGTGACGAGCGACCCGCACATCTACGCGATCGGCGAATGCGCGGCGTGGCGCGGCCAGACCTTCGGCCTCGTCGCGCCCGGCTACGAGATGGCGCGCACGGTCGCGAAGCAGTTGCTCGGCGAGCCGGCCGCGTTCGCGGGCGCGGACCTGAGCACGAAGCTGAAGCTGATGGGCGTGGACGTCGGCAGCATCGGCGACGCGCACGGCAAGACGCCCGGCAGCCGCACGTATCAGTTCAGCGACGGCCGCCGCCAGGTGTACAAGAAACTCGTCGTGTCCGACTGCGGCAAGCATCTGCTCGGCGCGGTGATGGTCGGCGACACCGCCGAATACGGCACGCTGCTGCAGATGATGCTGAACGGCATCGAACTGCCCGACGCGCCGGAGGCGCTGATCCTGCCGCCGACCGACGGCGCGGCGAAACCCGCGCTCGGCGTCGATGCGCTGCCCGACGGCGCGCAGATCTGTTCGTGCAACAACGTGTCGAAGGGCGACATCTGCGCGGCGGTGCGCGCCGGCGCGACGAGCATCGGCGCGGTGAAGAAGGCGACCTGCGCGGGCACGTCGTGCGGCGGCTGCGTGCCGCTCGCGACGCAGGTGATGAACGCGGAGATGAAGAAGCAGGGGCTCGCGGTCAACGCGCATCTGTGCGAGCACTTCGCGTATTCGCGCCAGGAGCTGTATCACCTCGTGCGCGTCGGCCAGATCAGGACCTTCGGCGCATTGCTGGAGAAACACGGCAGCGGCCTCGGCTGCGATATCTGCAAGCCGGCGGTCGCGGGCATTCTCGCGTCGTGCTGGAACGAGTTCGTGCTGAAGAAGGAACACGCGAGCCTGCAGGATTCCAACGACTACTACCTCGCGAACATCCAGCGCGACGGCACCTATTCGGTCGTGCCGCGGATGCCGGGCGGCGAGGTGACGCCCGAAGGGCTGATCGCGGTCGGCCAGGTCGCGAAGAAATACGGCCTCTACACGAAGATCACCGGCGGGCAGCGCGTCGATCTGTTCGGCGCGCGCGTCGATCAGCTGCCGTCGATCTGGGAGGAGCTGATCGCGGCCGGCTTCGAATCGGGTCATGCCTACGGCAAGGCGCTGCGCACCGTGAAGTCGTGCGTCGGCTCGACATGGTGCCGTTACGGCGTCGGCGATTCGGTGCGGATGGCGATCGATCTGGAGAACCGCTACAAGGGTCTGCGCGCGCCGCACAAGATCAAGTTCGGCGTGTCGGGCTGCACGCGCGAATGCGCGGAGGCGCAGGGCAAGGACGTCGGCGTGATCGCGACCGACAAGGGCTGGAACCTGTACGTGTGCGGCAACGGCGGGATGAAGCCGCGCCACGCGGAACTGATCGCGTCCGATCTCGACGACGCGACGCTCGTGCGCTACATCGACCGTTTCCTGATGTTCTACGTGCGCACCGCCGACCGTCTGCAACGCACGAGCGTGTGGCGCGACAACCTCGAAGGCGGCCTCGCTTATCTGATCGACGTGGTCGTGAACGACCGGCTCGGCCTCGCGGCCGAACTCGAACGCGAGATGCAGCAGGTGATCGACACGTACGAATGCGAGTGGAAGCGCGCGGTCAACGATCCCGATACGCGCCGGCGTTTCCGCCACTTCGTGAACAGCGACGCGCGCGATGAAGGCGTGACGTTCGTCGAGGAGCGCGGGCAGATCCGCCCGGCGACGCCCGAAGAGCGCGACGCGGCGGCGATCGCAACAGAACCGCGATCGGCCGATACCGTCGCGCCGACGCTCGCCGAAATCGACTGACCCCCGCTCTCCGCGCAAGGAATCCGAATCATGAACGAACGTACAACTGCATCGTCGGCGCCGGACGACGACGGCTGGATTGCCGTCTGCCGTTATGACGACATGGTGCCGGACACCGGCGTCTGCGCGCTCGTGCACGGCCGCCACGTCGCGGTGTTCCGCGTCGACGGCGACGACGCGCGGGTGTTCGCGATCGACAACGTCGATCCGCGCGCGCGCGCGTCGGTGCTGTCGCGCGGGCTGACCGGCAGCCTCGGCGGGCGCGTGGTGGTCGCGTCGCCGCTCTACAAGCAGCACTACGATCTGCGGACCGGCGAGTGCCTCGAAGAGCCGCGCTGGTCGGTCGATGCGTTCGACGCGCGCGTGGCGGGCGACGACGTGATGGTGCGCGTCGGCGCGCGCGGCGACGCATGACCACGAGCCGCCGCGTCGATACCGCGTGCCCGTATTGCGGCGTCGGCTGCGGGATGAC
Source organism: Paraburkholderia caballeronis (assembly GCF_900104845.1). Taxonomy (NCBI): domain Bacteria; kingdom Pseudomonadati; phylum Pseudomonadota; class Betaproteobacteria; order Burkholderiales; family Burkholderiaceae; genus Paraburkholderia; species Paraburkholderia caballeronis. The sequence goes on from NZ_FNSR01000003.1 coordinate 414,635, forward strand.
GCTGCACGTCGAAGGCAACGAGGTCGTGCGCGTGTCCGGCAACAAGGAGCATCCGGCGAACTTCGGACGGCTCTGCACGAAAGGGCTGTCCGCGCACGTGCCGCTGCGCCGCTCGGGGCGTCTCGAAACCGCGTTCGTGCGCACGCAGCGCGGCCAGGACCCGGTGCCGACGCCGCTCGCGGATGCGATCTCCGCGGCCGCGCGCCGGCTGCGCGGCGTGCTCGACGAACACGGCCCGGACGCGCTCGCGTTCTACGTGTCCGGGCAGATGTCGATCGAGGCGCAGTACCTCGTGAACAAGCTCGCGAAGGGTTTCATCGGCACGCGCCACGTCGAGGCGAACTCGCGGCTGTGCATGGCGAGCGCGGCGAGCGGCTACAAGCTGTCGCTCGGCGCGGACGGGCCGCCGGGTTCGTACCAGGACTTCGAGCACGCCGATCTGTTCTTCGTGACCGGCGCGAACATGGCCGACTGCCATCCGGTGCTGTACCTGCGGATGATGGATCGCGTGAAGGCCGGCGCGAAGCTGATCGTCGTCGATCCGCGCCGCACCGCGACCGCCGACAAGGCGAGCCTCTTTTTGCAGGTCGCGCCCGGCACGGACCTCGCGCTGCTGAACGGACTGCTGCATCTGCTGGTTCGCGACGGCCGCATCGACGACGCGTTCATCCGCGAGCACACGAGCGGCTGGGACGGGATGCCGGCGTTCCTCGCCGACTACTCGCCACAGAAGGTCGCCGGGATCACCGGGATCGCCGAGGCGGATCTGCTGAAGGCCGCCCAGTGGATCGGCGACGCGCAGAACTGGATGAGCCTGTGGACGATGGGCATCAACCAGAGCACGCACGGTACGTGGTGCACGAACGCGATCTGCAACCTGCATCTCGCGACCGGCGCGATCTGCCGGCCGGGCAGCGGCCCGTTCTCGCTGACCGGCCAGCCGAACGCGATGGGCGGCCGCGAAGTCGGCTACATGGGCGCGGGGCTGCCGGGCCAGCGTTCGCTGCTGGTCGCGGAGGACCGCGCGTTCGTCGAGGACCTGTGGCGCATTCCGCGCGGCACGCTGCGGGCCGACGCCGGCAACGGCACGATCGACCTGTTTGGCCGGATGGCGGCCGGCGAGATCAAGGCGTGCTGGATCGTCTGCACGAATCCGGTCGCGACCGTGCCGAACCGGCAGACCGTGCTGGACGGCCTGCGCGCGACGGATCTCGTGATCGCGCAGGACGCGTTCCTCGACACCGAGACGAACCGTCACGCGGACATCCTGCTGCCCGGCGCGCTGTGGGCCGAGGCCGAAGGCGTGATGGTGAACTCCGAACGCAACCTGACGCTGATGCAGCGCGCGGTGACGCCGCCCGGCGACGCGCTGCCCGACTGGCAGATCGTCGCGCGCGTCGCGTGCGAGATGGGTTTTGCCGAGGCGTTCGGCTACGCGTCGGCGGAGGAAGTGTTCGACGAGATCGTGCGCGCGTCGAATCCGGCGACCGGCTACGACCTGCGCGGCGTCAGCTACGCGAAGCTGCGCGCGACGCCGCTGCAATGGCCGTGCGCGCCGGACGCCGCAGCGGATCGCAACCCGGTCCGTTATCTGAACGACGGCGTGAGCCAGCCGTTGCAGACGCGCGACGACGGCAGCCGTCCGCGTCTCGTGTTCCCGACGCCCGATGGCCGCGCGGTGTTTTTCGCGCGGCCGCATGCGATGCCGGCCGAACTGCCGGACGCCGATTTTCCGTTCGTGCTGAACACCGGCCGCGTGCAGCATCAATGGCACACGATGACCAAGACCGGCAAGGTCGCGACCCTCAACCGGCTGAACGCCGCGCCGTTCGTCGAACTGCATCCGGACGATGCGCGCTCGCTCGGCGTCGGCGCGGGCGACAGCGTCGAGATCCGCTCGCGGCGCGGCCGCGCGGTGCTGCCGGCGATCGTCACCGATCGCGTGCGCGCGGGCGCGTGTTTCGCGCCGATGCACTGGAACGACCTGTTCGGCGACGACCTGTGCATCAACGCCGTCACGCACGACGCGACCGATCCGGTGTCGTTGCAGCCGGAACTGAAATTCTGCGCGGTCGCGCTGACACGCGTGGCCGCCGCGCCGCAGGACGGCCACGACGGCAACGTCGACGTATCCGACGACGCGCTCACCTCACTCGCGGAGCCGCCTATGTCCCGCCTCGACGCGCTCGGCGCGTTGCTTCAGTTGCCGCCGTCGCCGCCCGTGCTGGGCGACGACGAGCGCGCGTACGTATCCGGCTTCCTGCACGCGCTGCGGATCGGCGAGCCGGCCGGCGACGGCGTGCCGGCGCTGCCGGTGTCCGCGCCGTTGCAGCCCGCGACGCGGCTGTGGCTCGACGGCATGTTCGCCGGGCTGTACGGCCGCCGCGCGGCCGACGGCGAAGCGCTGCGCATCGCGGGTAATGCGGCGGAGGCTGCCGCGCCCGCGCCGCAGATCGTGCGCGCCCGGCCGAAGGTCGCGCTGCTGTGGGCGTCGCAGACCGGCAACGTCGAATCGCTGGTCGACCGTTACGCGACGCGGCTGATGGAGGCGGGCTTCGAAATGCGCACCGCGTGCATGGCCGATTGCGCAGTCGATACGCTCGGCCGCTCGCAGTACGTGCTGCTGCTGTCGAGCACGTTCGGCGACGGCGATGCGCCCGACAACGGGCGCGACTTCTGGGCCGCGCTGTCGGCCGCGTCCGCGCCGCGCATCGACGGCGTGCGTTACGCGGTGCTCGGTCTGGGCGACCGCAGCTTCGACCAGTTCTGCGCGCACGCGCGCAACCTCGACGAGCGGATGAACGCGCTCGGCGCATCGCGTCTTGTCGAACGCGTCGATTGCGACGCCGAGTTCGGCGCGGCGGCGGACGGCTGGCTCGCGAGCGTGGTCGCGAGCATCGCGGCGGACGACGCGGCCCGCCACGCGGAGCCGGCGGCCGGTGCGTTGCCTGCAGTGCTGCCGGGGCTTGTGCCGACCAAGGCGCGGCCCGCGCCTGTGCGCCTGCTGTCGAACCAGCGGCTGAACCGCGACGGCGCGACGAAGGAGACGCGCCACGTCGCGTTCTCGATCGCGGACGCCGGCCTCGAATACGAATCGGGCGACGCGCTCGGCGTGTGGCCGGTCAACTGTCCGGAACTCGTGGATGAACTGGTCGGCCTCGCGGGCGTCAGCGCGGACGCGCCGGTGCGCATCGAAGGCGTCGGCGAAATGCGGCTCGCCGATGCGTTGAGCCGCCACTGCGAGATCGCGCGCCCGATGCCGGACGCGCTCGCGCTGATCGCGTCGCGCACCCATGACAGCGCGCTGCGCGAACTGCTCGTGGAAGAGCGCAAGGCGGACCTGAAGAAATGGCTGTGGGGCCAGCAACTGGCCGACGTGCTGCACGAGTTCCCGGTGTCGTTGTCCGCGCAGGAACTGGTCGGCATGCTCAAGCGCCTTCAGCCGCGGCTCTATTCGATTGCATCGAGCCCGAGCGCGCATCGCGGCGAAGTGCACCTGACCGTTTCGACGGTGCGCTACAGCAACGGCCGGCGCTGGCGCAAGGGCGTCGCGTCCACGTTCCTCGCGGACCGCGCGCTCGACGCCGACGTGCCGGTGTTCGTGCAGAAGTCGTCGCATTTCCGGCCGCCGCGCGCGGGCGACACGCCGATCGTGATGATCGGGCCGGGCACCGGCGTCGCGCCGTTCCGCGGCTTCCTGCACGAGCGCGGCGCGCGCGGCGACGCCGGCCGCAACTGGCTGTTCTTCGGCGAGCGTCACGCGGACACCGACTTCTACTACCGCGACGAACTCGACGCGATGCGCGCGGGCGGACTGCTCACGCGTCTCGACCTCGCGTTCTCGCGCGACCAGGGCGGCAAGGTGTACGTGCAGGACCGGATGCGCGAGCACGGCGCGGAACTGTGGGCATGGCTGCAGGATGGCGCGCATCTGTACGTGTGCGGCGACGCGAGCCGGATGGCGAAGGACGTCGACGCGGCGCTGAAGTCGATCGTCGCGCAGCACGGCGCGATGAGCGCCGAACGGGCCGACGAATACGTGAGCGGACTCGCGCGCGAAAAGCGGTATCTGCGCGACGTGTACTGATCCCCGCGCCGGCACGCCGCGCCAGGTTGTTTTCGGGTTGTCACGATGACTTACAATCGACGTCGATTTGACAACCCGATTCCGACATGGCCGAGCCGAAGGCGCCCAAGATGCCGGCGCGCATCTATAGCGACATCCTGAACCGCATCCTCGAAGGCGAGTATCGGGAGGGCTCGCGGCTGCCGACCGAGCACGCGCTCGCGGAGCGGTTCGCGACGTCGCGGCCGACCGTGCGCGAGGCGCTCGCGCAACTGCGCGCGGACGGCATCATCGCGACGCGCCACGGCTCCGGCACCACGGTGATCCGCCGGCCGGACCCGGACGTGCGCCGCTTCGCGCCGCTGGAGACGCTGTCCGACATCCGGCGCTGCTACGAATTCCGGATCGTCATCGAATCCGGCGCGGCGGCGCTCGCCGCGCGCCATGCGGGCGACGCGGACGTCGCCGCGATCCAGCTCGAATGGGACAACCTCGAAGCGGTGATCGGTGCGGCCGGCATCGGCGTGCAGGACGATTTCGCGTTCCATCTGGCCGTCGCGCGCGCGTCGCGCAATCCGTTTTTCATCACGTCGCTGTCGTCGATCCACGAACAGATGGCGTTCAGCATGAACCTCTCGCGCAGCCTGTCGCTCGTGAAGTCGGTCGAGCGGCAGCGGCTCGTGCAGCAGGAACACCTCGCCGTGCTCCGCGCGATCCAGTTGCGCGACCCGGAGCGCGCCGCGCACGCGATGCGCGAGCACCTCGAACAGGCGACCGAGCGCATGTTCGGCCTCTGACGCGCACGGTTCGATCTTTCCTTTACAACCTGACGCAACGCGCGGCGGTCCGGGCCAGCCCGCGCCGGGCCGCCGCGCGCGCCGCGCATGGGGCCGAAGGGTAGGGTGATTAGTTGTCAAACGAAGCGCGCCCCCTATCCGTATTTTTGTTATGTTGTTTGACAACATCGCCGGCGGGGTGCTACTGTCTGGGCTATCGACCCACCCTCATTCCATTCGAGTTCTCATGAACGTGACCCCAATCGTCGAGAGCGAATTCGCCTCGACCGTGATGGCGGTGCCGCCGCTTGCGCGCCACGCCGACCTGACGCTGAACGTCGCCGAAAACCGCAAGCTGATCCAGCACATGGAAGCGGGCGGCGTGCGCACGCTGCTGTACGGCGGCAACGCGAACCTGTATCACGTCGCGCCGAGCGAGTATCGCGAACTGCTCGACATGCTCGCGGAGAACACCGCGCCGACCACGCGCGTGATTCCGGCGATCGGCCCGGACTTCGGCAAGATGCAGGACCAGGCGCGCGTGCTCGCGCAGACCTCGTACCGGACCGCCATGGTGTTGCCGCTCGCGGGCTTCACGACGTCGGCCGGCGTCGAGACGGGGCTGAAGCGGATCGTCGACCTCGCCGGCATTCCGCTCACGCTGTACATCAAGAGCGAGGAATACGTGGACGTCGACACGCTCGCGCGGCTCGTCGACGGCGGCACGCTGATCGCGGTGAAGTACGCGATCGTGCGCGGGAACCCGGCCGACGACGCGTATCTGCGCCGGCTGCTGCAGAGCGTGAGCCCGTCGAAGGTGATCTCCGGGATGGGCGAGCGCCCGGCGCTCGTGCACGTGCGCGACTTCGGGATGGCCGCGTGGACGACCGGCTCCGGCTGCATCGCGACGAACGCGGTGATGGCGCTGCTGAAGGCCGCGAAGGAAGGCCGCGCGGACGACGCCCAGCGTTTGTACGACAGATTCATGCCATTGGAAACCTTGCGCGATAACATCTCGCTGATCCGCGTGCTGCACGATGCCGTGACCTTCACGGGCATCGCCGACATGGGGCCGCACTTGCCGCTGTTGAGCGAGTCGCCGGCTGCAAGCCACGCGGAGATCGCGGACGCGGCGCGCGGGTTGCTCGCGTTCGATCGCTCGCTCGGGCAGGGTGCCTGAGCGGGCCTACGCAATTCTGATGGAGCAGGTATGCAGATTACCGGAGAGATGTTGCTGGGCGCGGCCGCCGTGCGCGGCACGCAAGGCAGCGTGCGCGCGTTCGCGCCCGCGCTGAACGAAGAACTGGAGCCGGCGTTCGGCGTCGGCGGCGTGGCGGAAGTGGAGCGCGCGTGCGTGCTCGCCGGGCAGGCGTTCGACGCGTTTCGCGCCGCGCCGCTCGACACGCGCGCGCGTCTGCTCGAAGCGATCGCCGACAACATCACGGCGCTCGGCGACGCGCTGATCGAGCGCGCGCACCTGGAGTCCGCGCTGCCGAAGGCGCGTCTCGAAGGCGAGCGCGGCCGCACGACCGGCCAGTTGAAGCTGTTCGCGTCGCTGGTGCGCGACGGCCGCTGGCTCGGCGCGGTGCTCGATCCGGCGCTGCCGGAGCGCAAGCCGCTGCCGCGCTCGGACCTGCGCGCGCAGCGTATTCCGCTCGGCCCGGTCGCCGTGTTCGGCGCGAGCAACTTCCCGCTCGCGTTCTCGGTTGCGGGCGGCGACACCGCGTCCGCGCTCGCGGCCGGCTGCCCGGTCGTCGTGAAGGCGCACCCGGCGCACCTCGGCACGTCCGAACTGGTCGGCCGCGCGATCCAGAAGGCGGTCGCGGACGTCGGCCTGCCCGAAGGCGTGTTCTCGCTGGTGATCGGCGAAGGCAACGCGGTCGGCGAGGCGCTCGTCGCGCATCCGGCGATCAAGGCGGTCGGCTTCACCGGCTCGCGGCGCGGCGGCCTCGCGCTGTCCGCGATCTCCGCGCGCCGCCGGGAGCCGATTCCGGTCTACGCGGAAATGAGCAGCATCAACCCGACGCTGGTGCTGCCGGCGGCGCTCGCCGCGCGCGGCGACGCGCTCGCGACCGCCTTCGTCGATTCGCTGACGCTCGGCGTGGGCCAGTTCTGCACGAACCCGGGCCTCGTGCTCGCGATCGACGGGCCGGACCTGAAGCGTTTCGCCGAAACGGCCGCCGCCGCGCTCGCGCAGAAGCAGTCGCAGACCATGCTGACGGCCGGCATCGCCGCCGCGTATGACGACGGCGTGAACACGCGCGCGCAGACCGCGGGCGTCGAGCAGATCGCGCAGGGCGCGGCAAGCGCCGCGCCTGGCGGCGCGCGTCCGGTGCTGTTTCGCGCGGCCGCCGAACTGCTGATCGGCACGCCGTCGCTCGAAGACGAAATCTTCGGGCCGACGTCGCTGATCGTCGCGTGCCGCGACGAAGCCGAACTCGCGCGCGTGCTCGAACATCTGGAAGGGCAACTGACCGCGACGCTGCTGATCGACCCGGCCGACTATCCGCTGGCCGGCCGGCTGCTGCCGATCCTCGAACGCAAGGCTGGGCGGATTCTCGCGAACGGCTTCCCGACCGGCGTCGAGGTCTGTCACGCGATGGTCCACGGCGGCCCGTTCCCGGCGACGTCCGACTCGCGCACGACCTCGGTCGGCACGATGGCGATCGAGCGGTTCCTGCGGCCGGTCTGCTATCAGGACCTGCCGGCGGAACTGCTGCCGGCCGCGGTGCAGGACGGCAACCCGCTCGGGTTGTGGCGTCTGCGCGACGGCGAGCTGGTGCGCGGTTAATCCCGCCGTTTCGGCCGCGCCCGCGCCGCTGCGCGGCGGGCGCGGCCGGCCCCGTCGGGGCGTTGTACAACATCAATCGAACAACACGCAAAGTCGCTTGACAACTTTAACCATAGTTAGGCATTCTTGCTCTGACGGTTAAACACAAAGACGATAACCCGAACAGAATCATCCGCGACGAACCCGCTTTTTGCAGCGCGGTTCGTCGGCAAGCGGAACGGAGACGCGGTGTGACACGGATCGTTGTCAGGCAAATCACTCCCATTTCATTGGCCATGCGCACCGGCGGCGTTTCGCGCGGGCGGCGCGCCGCATGCGCGGCCTCAACCGGATCACCGGATTTCGCAGGAGCAAGACAGGCGTGAGCAAGAAAAAGACCCCCGAAGAGCTGCGCAGCCACCGCTGGTACGGCGTCAACGATCTGCGTTCGTTCGGCCACCGTTCGCGGACCTCGCAGATGGGCTACAGCCGCGAGGAGTACGCGGGCAAGCCGGTGATCGCGATCCTGAACACGTGGAGCGACATCAACCCGTGCCACACGCACTTCAAGCAGCGCGTCGAGGAAGTGAAGCGCGGCATCTGGCAGGCGGGCGGCTTCCCGGTCGAACTGCCGGTGCAGACGCTGTCCGAGCCGTTCCAGAAGCCGACCACGATGCTGTATCGCAACTTCCTCGCGATGGAAGTGGAAGAGACGCTGCGCTCGTATCCGGCCGACGGCGTCGTGCTGATGGGCGGCTGCGACAAGACCACGCCGGCGATGCTGATGGGCGCGATCTCGATGGACCTGCCGGCGATCTTCCTGCCGGCCGGCCCGATGCTGCGCGGCAACTGGAACGGCGCGACGCTCGGCTCCGGCTCCGACACGTGGAAATACTGGGCGGACCTGCGCGCGGGCAAGATCACCGAGGACGACTGGAAGGGCGTCGAAGGCGGCATCGCGCGCTCGCCGGGCCACTGCATGACGATGGGCACCGCGTCGACGATGACGAGCGCGGCCGAGGCGCTCGGCTTCACGCTGCCGGGTTTCGCGTCGATCCCGGCGCCGGACTCGCGCCACGCGCAGATGTCGGCGCGCACCGGCATGCGCATCGTCGAGATGGTGTGGCAGGACCTGAAGCCGTCGGACATTGTCACCGCCGGGGCGGTCGACAACGCGGTGACGACCTGCCTCGCGCTGTCCGGCTCGACCAACGCGATCGTGCACATGATCGCGCTTGCGCGCCGCGCCGGCATCGAGCTGACGCTCGACCGCTACGACGCGATCTCGCGGCGCATTCCGGTGCTCGCGAACATCCGCCCGACCGGCCAGTACCTGATGGAAGATTTCTACTATGCGGGCGGCCTGCAGGCGATGCTGAAGGAACTCGGCGACCTGATCGACGGCACGCAGTTGACGGTGAACGGCAAGACGCTCGGCGAGAACATCGCCGACGCGCGGATCTTCAACGACGACGTGATCCGCCGCCGCGACAACCCGCTGATTCCGGACACTGGCCTCGCGGTGCTGCGCGGCAATCTCGCGCCGGACGGCGCGGTCATCAAGCCGGGCGCCGCCGAGGCGCAACTGCACGTGCACACCGGCCCGGCCGTCGTGTTCAAGGACTACAACGACATGGCCGCGCGGATCGACAGCGACGACCTGGCCGTCGACGCGAACAGCGTGATCGTGCTGCAGCATGCCGGCCCGATCGGCGCGCCCGGGATGCCCGAGTGGGGTCAACTGCCGATTCCGCAGAAGCTGCTGATGCAGGGCGTGCGCGACATGGTCCGCATCTCGGACGCGCGGATGAGCGGCACCAGCTACGGCGCATGCGTGCTGCACGTCGCGCCGGAATCGTTCATCGGCGGTCCGCTCGCGCTCGTGCAGGACGGCGATCTGATCGAACTGAACGTGCCGGAACGCAAGCTGAACGTGCTGATCTCCGACGAAGAACTGGCGCGCCGCAAGGCCGCGTGGGTCGCGCCCGAGCCGCGTTTTACGCGCGGCTACGGCGCGATGCACCAGGTCCACGTGATGCAGGCGGACAAGGGCTGCGATTTCGACTTCATGCAGCGCGACGGCGCGGGTGCCGGCGCGAGCACGGGGGGCGAGCCGGAGATCCACTGACCACGGGGATGCTCGTGCATCGACCAGAGCGCGACTGACAGGCTCGAAGAAGCAGAAGTTGAGGTTCCATATCAATAATTAAGGAGTAGAAAATGAATACGAGGAAGACCTGTGTCACATTATGGGCCGCGTTGCCCTTCGGTCTCGCGGCGATGGGCGCGCATGCGCAGAGCAGCGTGACGCTGTACGGGATCGTCGACACCGGCGTCGAATATCTGAGCAACAGCAAGGGGCATTCGTTCGTCGGTCTGAACGAGGGCATCTGGGGCGGCGAGCGGTTCGGCTTCAGGGGACGCGAGGATCTCGGCGGCGGCACCGCGGCGATCTTCCAGGTCGAGAACGGCTTCAACGTCGACAACGGCGCGATGCAGAAGAGCGGCGTGCTGTTCAACCGCGCCGCGTGGGTCGGCCTGACGAACGACCACTATGGCACGATGACGGCCGGCCGCCAGTACACGCCGTACTACACGCTGCTCGCGCCGTGGAGCCCGACCAACTGGCTGACCGGCGCGCTCGGCGCCCACGCCGGCGACCTCGACAACCTCGACACCGACTATCGCGTGAGCAACTCGGTGTCGTACAAGTCGCCGACGTATCGCGGCTTCACGGTCGGCGCGCTGTATGCGTTCGGCGGCCAGCCGGGCAGCCTGAGCCTCGGCCAGTCGTGGAGCGTCGCCGCGCAGTATCAGGCGGGTCCGGCGGGCATCGGCGTCGGCTTCGAACGCTTCAACAACGCGACGCCGGGCGGCGGCGCATGGAGTTCGAGTTCGACCGCGTATTCGGGCACCGGCGAGCAGGGCAACACCGGGATCACGGCCGGTTATCAGACCGCCGCCGCGCAGAACCGCTTCGCGGTGACGGGCGGATACCAGTTCAGCAGCCAGTTCGACGTGTCGGCGTCGTACTCGAACGTGCAGTACATCGCGGGACCGATGTCGCTGTTCGCGTCGACTGCGATCTTCAATACGGCGGGTATCGTGCTGCACTACCACCCGGCATCGGCGTGGGATCTGGCCGCGGGTTACGCGTACACCCGCGCGACGCGCGCGAACGGCATCTCGACGCCGGCGAGCTACAACCAGATCAACCTGACGCAGTTGTACAGCCTGTCGAAGCGCACGCGGATCTACGTGCTCGAAGCATTCCAGCGCGCGAACGGCCAGACGCTGGACGCGAACGGCAAGGTGATCGACGCGGTCGCGAACATCGCCGAGGCGAACGCATCGGGCGGCCGCAGCCAGGTTGCGGTGACGATCGGTATCAACCACGCGTTCTAAACGCGTGCACGTCGTAGTGACGTAACGCTGTACGGAAGGACGGAACGGGGCGCCGTTGTTCCGGGTTTGAAGGCCGCGCGCATCGAGGACAGGGGATGCGCGCGGCCTTTGCGTTTGGGCGGGCGGGTTTGTTTGCGTCGGCTGATCCGCCGGCTATATTTCCACAATCATTGAAATATGGAATGGTTGCGTGTACGCTTGCACGCATGGACTCGAACCTCGTCGTACGCGCACTCGGCGCGCTTGCTCATGAATCCCGGCTCGCGATCTTTCGCGCGCTCGTCGTCGCAGGACAGGACGGTTTGCCGGCCGGTGAAATCGCGCAGCAACTGGGCCTCGCGCCGTCGAGCCTGTCGTTTCATCTGAAAGACCTGTCCCATGCGGGGCTGCTGACGTCGCGGCAGGACGGCCGTTTCGTCATCTACACGGCGAACTTCGATGCGATGACGGACCTGATCGGCTTTCTCACCGAGAACTGCTGCGCCGGCGCGTCCTGCGCGGCGATCGATCTCCCCACCGCCTGCGGAGGCAAGCGATGAAGCGTATGCACATACACGTGTCGGTCGAGAACCTCGACGACAGCATCCGGTTTTACCGCGCGATGTTCGGCAACGCGGAGCCGGCCGTGCTGAAGCCCGACTACTGCAAATGGGAGCTGACCGACCCCGCGGTCAACTTCGCGATCTCGCAGCGCGGCGCGCGGCCGGGCGTCGATCACATCGGCATCCAGGTCGAAAGCGACGCCGAACTGGCGGAGATGAACGCGCGTTTCGCCGCCGCGCAGTTGCCGGTCGCGGAGCAGACCGGCACGACCTGCTGCTACGCGAAGTCGGACAAGGCATGGACCATCGATCCGCAGGGCGTCGCGTGGGAGACGTTCAGGACGCTCGAAGCCGCGCCGGTCTTCGGCACGTCGCACGAAGCGGCGGTGGCGTCGGTCGCGTGCTGCTCGCCGGTCGAATCGGTCGTCACGCTGCGGAGCCGCGCATGAGCGACAGCAACAGGGTGTATTCGGTGCTGATCCTTTGCACCGGCAACAGCGCGCGCAGCATCATGGCGGAGGCGCTGTTCAACCTTCTCGGCAAAGGGCGGTTCCGCGCGTACAGCGCGGGCAGCCATCCGGCCGGTCGCGTGAATCCGTTCGCGGCGGAGCGTTGCGCCGCATTCGGCTACGACACGTCCGCGCTACGCAGCAAGAGCTGGGACGAATTCGCGACGCCCGATGCGCCGCGAATGGACTTCGTGATTACCGTGTGCGATCAGGCGGCGGGCGAAACCTGCCCGTTCTGGCCGGGCGCGCCGCTGACCGCGCACTGGGGTTTCGAGGACCCGGCCGCGTTCGACGGTTCCGACGACGACAGGCGCAAGGTGTTCGACAAGGTGTTTCGCCAGATCATGAGCCGCGTGCAGCAGTTCGTGAACCTGCCGCTGCACGTGCTCGACCACAACGCGATCCAGCGCGAGATGCGCGCGATCGGCGAACGCGCGCCGGAGGCGGCGGATGGGCGGCATTGACACGGCGACGCCGGCCGCCGGCCCGGCCATCGGCTTCTTCGAGCGTTATCTGACGGTCTGGGTCGCGCTGTGCATCGTCGCCGGCATCGTGCTCGGGCAGGCGCTGCCGGCGCTGTTCCAGCGCATCGGCCGGATCGAGGTCGCGCACGTGAACCTGCCGGTCGGCGTGCTGATCTGGGTAATGATCGTGCCGATGCTGGTGAAGATCGACTTCGCGGCCATGGCGCAGGTCGGCCGTCAGTGGCGCGGGATCGGCGTCACGCTGTTCGTGAACTGGCTCGTGAAGCCGTTCTCGATGGCGCTGCTCGGCTGGGTGTTCATCCGCCATGTGTTTGCGCCGTGGCTGCCGGCCGCGCAGCTCGACAGCTACATCGCGGGGCTGATCCTGCTGGCCGCCGCGCCGTGTACCGCGATGGTGTTCGTGTGGTCGCAGTTATGCCGCGGCGATCCGCATTTCACGCTGTCGCAGGTCGCGCTGAACGATGCGGTGATGGTCGTCGCGTTCGCGCCGCTGGTCGCGCTGCTGCTCGGCTTGTCGTCGATCGCGGTGCCGTGGGACACGCTGCTGATTTCCGTCGCGCTGTACATCCTGATTCCGGTCGCGCTCGCGCAATGGCTGCGTCGCCGCCTGCTCGCGCGCGGCGTCGCGCATTTGCAGCGGACCGTCTCGCGGTTCGGCCCGTGGTCGATCGGCGCGCTGCTGGCGACGCTCGTGCTGCTGTTCGCGTTCCAGGGGCAGGCCATCGTCGGCGAGCCGCTCGTGATCGCGATGCTCGCGGTGCCGATTCTGATCCAGGTGCTGTTCAACTCGGGACTCGCGTATCTGCTGAACCGCCGGCTCGGCGTCGCGCATTGCGTCGCGGGTCCGTCGAGCCTGATCGGCGCGAGCAATTTTTTCGAGCTGGCGGTGGCGACGGCGATCGGCCTGTTCGGCTTTCACTCGGGGGCGGCGCTCGCGACGGTCGTCGGCGTGCTGATCGAGGTGCCGGTGATGCTGCTGGTGGTCGGCGTCGTCAACCGGTCGCGGCGCTGGTACGAGCGCGCGTGATGCCGGCCGCGCTCGGCTTCGGCGGCGGCGTCGGCCTCGTCGCGTGGTCGCAGCCCGGCAGGTACCGGCAGGGCGGAACAGGTCGTCGCGGAGGGTTCGACAGGCGGAAAACTCCGCGCAGCGCACCGCGATTCTCGCTACGCTGATCGCGGTGGCGAACGAGGTCGGCGCGACGCCCGGCGAAGTCGCGATCGCGTGGGTCGCGGCGAAGGGTTCACTGCCGATCATCGGGCCGCGCAAGGTCGCGCCGCTCGAAAGCAATCTTGCTTCGATCAAGGTCGCGTTGTCGGTCGAACAGATCGCACGCCTCGACGAAGTGGGCGCGGTCGCGCCGATCTTCCCGCACGCGATGCTCGACGTTCCGGAGACCTGGCAAGGGTACGCGGGCGGCCGGGCCGAGCAGTTCGTCTGCCCGTCGAGCCGGTGGCCTGATTGACCGCCTGCGTCCGTTCGGGCAGATTCGACCGTCGTGAGTCCGCCTGTACGGATGCTTATACGAAGTCCAGAACGCCTAACCCGGAGAATCATATGACTGCATTACCTTACCGTTGCGCACTGATCGTCGGAGCAGGGACGGGCATCAGCGCGTCGGTCGCGCGGCAACTCGCGCAGTCGGGCGTCAAGGTCGGCGTCGCCGCGCGCAACGTGGACAAGCTCGCGCCGCTCGTCGAAGCGACCGGCGCGTTGGCCTTCGCCGCCGATGCGTCGAAGCCGCGCGACGTCGACGCGCTGTTCGCCCAGGTCGATGCGCAGCTCGGAGAGCCGGACATTGTGATCTACAACGCGAGCCTGCGCGCGTCCGGCCCGCTGGCCGCCGTCGATCCCGCCGCCGTCGAGCAGTCGCTCGCCGTCACCGCGTTCGGCGCGTTCCTCGTCGTGCAGCAGGCCGCGAAGCGCATGGAGCCGCGCGGCCATGGCGCGATATTGCTGACGGGCGCGACCGCAGGCGTAAAAGGTTTTGCGCAGTCGGCCGCGTTCGCGATGGGCAAGTTCGCGCTGCGCGGACTCGCTCAAAGCGCCGCGCGCGAACTGGGTCCGAAGGGGATTCACGTCGCGCACTTCAACATCGACGGCGCGGTTCGCTCGGCGCGCCGCCCGGACCCGGCCGATGCCGCCGACAGCACGCTGGACCCCGACGCCATCGCGCAGACCTACGTCAGCGTGCTTGCGCAGCCGCGCAGCGCGTGGTCGCACGAGGTCGATCTGCGGCCGTGGACGGAGCGGTTCTAACGCGGGTCGCGGCTCCGGCCACCCGCGTCGCGCGGGTTTATAGCGTCAGCGTCTGCTTCGGGCTTGAGCGGATGCCGAGCCGGACCAGCCATTCGTTGACGGCGCCGCCGATCGCTTCCGGATGATCTTCCTGAAGGTAATGAATGCCGGCGCCCAGCTCGACCACCTGGCAATCCTTGAGTTTTTCCACGAAACGCCGGGCGACGGCCGGCGACACC
The DNA here is from genome assembly GCF_900104845.1 of Paraburkholderia caballeronis. NCBI lineage: Bacteria > Pseudomonadati > Pseudomonadota > Betaproteobacteria > Burkholderiales > Burkholderiaceae > Paraburkholderia > Paraburkholderia caballeronis. The sequence continues at coordinate 429,663 of NZ_FNSR01000003.1, forward strand.
AGCGCCCCCGGCGTCGCCGTGAACAGCAGCTTCGGATAAGACGACTGCGCGAGCGCGTGATGCGCGTGTTCCATGGCGGCGTAGACATCCGCGGGCTCGCCGGCGATCGGCAGATCGTTCGGGAAACGCCATGTCGGCCGGCGCGATGCCGGGGTCGGAAACGGCGCCCGGTACACGGCCATTTCCTCGTCCGTCAGCTTGCGGATCGTCGATGCGGGAAGCACCTGCTCGACGAACGCATTGCGCTCCAGAATCAGTTGTTCCCCGATGCCGGGCGTCCTGAACTGCTGGAAAGTTTCGCGCGCGTCCGCGTGGAAGTCGTTCCAGTCGGGCATCGGCCACGTGAACTCCATGAACGCAAGGCCGCGGACGAACCCGGGCCGGCGCGCCGCCAGATGGAACGCCAGTGCGGTTCCCCAGTCCTGCGCGACGACGAACGCCGACGAAATGCCGGCATTGGCGAGAAACGCGTCGAGATAACGCGCGTGGTCGAAGAACCGGTATTCGAGGTCCGGTTTTCCCGACTGGCCGAACCCGATCAGGTCCGGCGCGAGGCAATGCGCGACCGGCGCGACGAGCGGAATCACGTTGCGCCAGATGTACGACGACGTCGGATTTCCATGCAGAAACAGCACGACCGGCGCGTCGGGATCGCCTGCTTCGCGATAGGCCATCGCGGACCCGAGGACCTCCAGGCGGGGCAACACCACGTCGAAAGGGACAGTCATTGCTGCTCCTTGAACAAGGTCTGGAAAACGATGTGCTTGAAGCGGTCGAGCGCGGCGGGGCCGCGTTCGACCTTCATGCGCAGGATCGCGCCTTCCCACGACGCGAGCAGGAATTCGGCGAGTTCCACCGGATCGAACGCCGAATCGATTTCGCCGGCGGCCTGGGCGTCCGCGATGCACGACGCGAACAGCGCGCGCCACTCCTGAAAGATCGCCTCCAGCCGTTCGCGCAGCAGCGCGCTGTGCGGCGCGATTTCCAGGCTGAAGTCGCCGATCATGCAGCCGCGGCTCCATTCGTCGTCCGCCAGCACGCCGCTGATGATGTCCAGATAACGCTTCAGCCGCGCCCGCGGCGTCAGCGACGCGTCGTCCAGCGCCTGTCTGACGTACTCCTTCGTGTGCGCGAAATAGCGGTCCAGCACTTCGGCGGCGAATGCCTCCTTCGAGCGGAAGTGGTTCGTGAACGAGCCGTGCGGCGCGCCGGCGGCGGCGCAGATGTCGCGCACGCTCGCCGCTTCGTAACCGGACCGCAGCATTACGCGGACGCCGGCGGCGAGGATGTCCTCGCGAAACGATGCCTTACCCATGGAGCCTCCAATACAGTCGTGCGTATTGATAGAAAATACAGTCGTGCGTATTGTGATGTCAAGCACTGGAATGGATTCGATGCGCCCCGCGCGCCGGCTACATGAAATTGCGCGTATGCAGCGCCGCCAGCTGCCCGGCTTCGTCGCGGCCGAAGCCGAGCCGGATCAGCTTCGCATAACGTCCGGCGGCCATGTCGCGCATCAGTTGCTGCACGCGCGCCGCGCCGCGCGCGATCGCGGCGGGGTTCGGGTCGCCGGCCGCAACGAGGATCAGCGCGTCGAAGACTTCCTCGTTGAGGCCGGCCGTGCCGGCCAGCGCGTCGTGACGCTGCTCCACCGCGCGCGCGAGGCGATGGCGGAAGTCCGGCTCGCGCTCCAGCCGGTACAGCAGATGCGACATGCCGAGCGCGACGTGGCGGGCCTCGTCGCGCGCCGCCAGCCGCGCGATCTGGCGGGTCAGCGGGTCGGGGGCCTCGGTCTGCAGGAATTGCAGCAAGTTCACGAACGTGCCTTCGCCGAGCACCGACAGCAGGAAACCCGCCACCGAAAAATCGGGCTCGTCCAGCAGGCTCTTCAGCGACGCCTGGCCGCCGGCCGTCGATAGCGCGGGCTCGCGGCCGTGGCGGCGGATGCGGCGCGTGAACACGTCGATGTGGCGCGCCTCGTCGGCCACCTGGATCGCGAGCGCCGCCTGCAATTCGCGGTAGTGCGGATGCAACTGGCCGAGAAAGCGCGCCGGCACGATAAGAGCCGCGTTCTCGTTCTCGACCATGTAGGTCATGATCTGGACGATCGCATCCTCGATCGCGCCGGGCAGCGCCGGCGCGTCGTCCCAGTCGATGTCGCGGTCCGCGCTCCATTGCGCGGCCACCGCCTGCGCGTAGAGGTCGGCGGCGCTGTCGGTCCAGAGCTGCGCCTTGTCCGCGAGGCGGAAGTCGAACGCGGGCGAGCCGGCCTCGACGGCGGCGCCGCGCGCCGCCAGCCCCCACGCAGGCAGCGCCTGCGCGGCGACCGCATGCTCGTCGCGCGGGTCGCTGTGGCCGGTGTGAGCCGCGCCGCGCCAGCGCCCGGCTTGCGCGGAACCCTTGCGGACCAGGACGGTGTCGTTCGCGTGGTTCGTCGATGCCGTGCCGGTGCCGGTCGCTGGTTCGCGATCGGGCGCAGGCAGCACCGCATGCCCCTGCGCGCGGCACCACGATGCCAGTTGCGCCTGCCATCCCGGCGCCTGTCCGCGCACCGCGATGCATTGCCCGACTTCCACCTGGCCGAGCGCCAGCTTCACCAGCAGGTGCGCGCCGGCATCGAAGCCGAGGTGCTCCAGGTCCGCGCGGACGCGTGCGTTCGGTGTGTCGTTGTTGGCGTGCTGTTCCATGCGTGCGCTCCGTGTTGCCGCGATCCGCTTCGTCACGCGAGCGGCAGGCCGCACAGGGTGCGGCCGATGAAGTCGAACAGTACGTCCGACGTCGGCGCCATGACGGCGGCCGCGCGCGCGTCGCGGAACAGCCGCTCGATGCCCGCTTCCTTGCGGAACGCCGAGCCGCCGCAGACCCGCATCGCCGTCTCGGTGACGTCGAGCGCCGCTTCCGCCGCGCTCGCCTTCACTTCGAGCACGCGCAGCAGCGCGTCGTCGCGGCCGGCGGCCAGCGCCGCGAGCGTGTCGTCGCGCAGCGCGCGCGCCTCGTCGGCGCGGATGCGCGCCCGCGCAAGGTACGCGCGCAGCGTCGGCAAATCCGCGAGCGTGCCGCCGCTGTCCGAGAAGCGGTTCGCGGTCACATGCGCGATCGCGCGCCGCAGCGCGCCGTCCATCAGCCCGATCGACGCCGACGCGATGAGCGTGCAGAACACCGGCAGTTCGTCGCCGTTCATGATCGCGCCGCCTGCGCCGTCGCCGCCGAGGCGCGCGTCGGCGCGGAGGCGCACGCTGTGCGCGAGCACCGGCGCGGATGCGTTGCCGCGCAGCCCGAGCCCGTCGAACGGCTGCGGGCTTTGCAGGCCGGGCAGCCGGCTGTCGACGAGCCAGAGCGTGGCGGCCTCGTCGCCGGCGAGCGGCCGCGACGACCACACGTACGAGTCGGCGTGCTGCGCGGACGTCACCATGCTTTTGCTCGCATCCAGCACGACGTCGTCGCCGTCGCGCCGCGCGGTGCCGGACGGCGCCCAGAAGTGGCTGCGCGAGCCGGTTTCGGACCACGCGAGCGTGGTCAGGTGGCGGCCGGCGGCGATCTCGCGGCGCACCCGTTCGGGGCCGTACTTCTCGATCAGCACCGCGCCCGCGTAGTGCATCGTCACGACCATGGCCGTCGACGGGCAATCCTGTGCGATGCGCTCGACGACGCGCGCCGCTTCCGCGAGGCCGTGGCCCAGGCCGCCGACTTCGGCGGCGCTGACGAGGCCCAGCAGGCCGGCGGCGCCGAGTCTGTCGAGCGCCGCGCGCGGGAACCGCGCGGCGCGGTCGGTTTCGGTGGCGGCGGGCGCGATGACGTCCAGCACGATCGGTTCGAGCGCGGCGAGATACGACATGGCAGTCTCCCGGTGAGGCAGGCGAAAGTCGGAGTGGACGCGCCGGCGGCTTCTTCGCACGGGCGGCGGGAAGCGGCCGGCGCGGGTTTCAGTAGCGATAACCTGCGGCGGTGATGTTGCCGTCGGCGTCGTAGAAATGCTCGTCGGTCACCGCGCGTTCGAGCAGCGCGTAACCGCTTTCGCGTCCCGGCTGCCATACCTTCAGCCCTTCGAGTTCGAGCAGCGGCCGCACCTGCGGATCGTCCCACGACATCCCGAGCAGCATGTCGCGGAACGCATCGGCGGTCTGCGGATCGAGCGTCGGCCCGCTCGTCATGTTGCAGTGGTCGAACGCGCCGGTCGTCGCGATCACGCGCGTGCCGCCGGCCGGCAGCGTGCCTTCCTGCGCGAACGCCTGGTAGTTCTTGCCCACCATCCACGACGCGGCGACCTCGCCCGCGAGCATCGCGCGCGCCGCGTCGCGTTCGCCGCCGATGTGGTCGCCGTGCTTGCCGCCGAGCACGTCGAAGCGGCGCGCGGTGTAGTCGTCGCCGCCGACGAGGCCGTGCTGGCGCAGATGGTCGAGCGGGATCAGCGTGGCCTGCGGCGAGTCGATCGCGCCGAAGCCCACTGTCTTGCCGCGCAGGTCGTCGAGTTCGCGGACGTCGCTGCCGGCCGGCGCGACGAGCAGCGAGTGCAGGTCGAGATCGGTGTCGCGCATCGCGATCGAGCGCACGCGCTGGCCGCGTGCGCGCGCGGCGCGGTCCGCGCGCACGAACGCGAGCGGCGAATTCCACGCGAGCTGCACGTCGTTCGCGAGCAGCGCCTCGGTGAGCGTTTCGTAGTTCGAATACAGCACATAGTCGAAGTACAGCCCGCGCTCGCTGAAGTACGCCTTGAAGCCCTCCCAGATGGTGACGACTTTGGGCGCGTAAGCGACGGCGCCGAGGCGCAGCGGGGAAGCGGTCATGGTGGATCTCCTTGCTGGTGCTGGGGAATGCGGAATGGACGGCAATGCGATGGGGGATCAGGCGGCGGCGGGTTCGATGCCAGGCACACCCGGCACACCCGGCGCGATCGCCGCGCCTTCGCCGAGCGCCTTGCCGAGCATGTCGTACAGCACGTCGGTGGTCGGCGCCATCACGCTCGCGGCGCGCGCGTCGCGGAACAGCCGCTCGATGCCGGCTTCCTTGCGGAACGCCGCGCCGCCGCACACGCGCATCGCGATTTCGGTGACCGACAGCGCGGCTTCCGCCGCCGCGGCCTTGACCTGCAACAGCCGCACGCGCGTATCGGCGTCGCCGGCGACGACCGACGCGACGGTCGCGTCGCGCAGCAGCCGGGCCTGCTCGGCCTGGAGCCACGCGCGGGCGAGCCATGCGCGGATCGTCGGCAGGTCGCCGAGCGTCGAGCCGGTGTCCGAAAAACGCGTCGCGCTCACGTGGGCCACCGCGCGTTGCAGCGCGCCCTGCATCAGCCCGATCGACGTCGTCGCGATCAGCGTCGGAAAGAACGGCATCAGGTAACGCGCCTTGATCGGCTCGCCTTCGCCGTCGGCGCCGAGCATGCAGTCGCGCGGCACGCGCACGTCGGTCGCCTCGATCGGCGACGACGCGTTGCCGCGCAACCCCATGCCGTCGAAGCGCGACGGAATCGCGAGGCCGGGCAGGCGGCTGTCGACGAGCCACAGCGTGTTGCCTTCGCCGTGCGTCGCGCGCGAGATCCACACGTACGAGTCGGCCTCGCCCGCCGACGTAATCATGCTTTTGAGCGCGTTCAGGCGCACCGTGCCGGCGTCGTCAGGTCCGTCGCCCTCGCTCGCCGTGCCGGCGGGCGCCCAGATGTGGCTGCGCGAGGCCGCTTCCGACACGGCCAGCGTCGTCACGTGGCGGCCGTCCGCGATCGCGCGGCGCACCGCGTCGCCGGCGAACGGCTCGATCAGGGCGACGCCGCAGTAATGCATGGTCAGCACCATCGCGGTACACGGACAGTCGCGCGCGATCCGCTCGACCGCCTGCACGGCCTCGGGCAGCCCGCCGCCCAGGCCGCCGACCGCGCGTGCGCTCACGAGGCCGAGCAGCCCGGCCTGGCCGAGCGCGCGCAGCGCGGCGCGCGGATAACGCGCGTGCTGATCGGTGTCGGCCGCCGCGGGCGCGATCACGTCGCGCACGATGGGTTCGAGCGTCTGAAGGACATTCATGGATGGCGAGGGCTCCGCGATGGGCTGCGTCGTGCGCGACCCTGCCGCGTGGCGCGGCGGCGGGATCGGGGCAGCAGGGGAGCAAACGGCGCGTGGGCTGCGGGAGCTTGGGCGGGCTCGCTGAGGCGAGGCCATCCGCGCCGGCAACCTGTCGCATGCAGACCTGCAATCACGACAGACTGGGATGAACGAATGCGGCCGATTATACCTGCGGGTCCGCGTCGGCCGGCGCGACGAGGGCAGGTTTTATCGGCGGCGGGGACGGCGGTTTCCGCCGGATTTCGCGCGCCCGGCGAGTCGGGTTCTTCGCCCGATTCCGGCCAGGCGGGCCGTTTGCCGGAATGCCCGACGATCAGTTTTCCTCGACCGACGAAGCGGACGGCTCATCGACCGCATTGACCGCGACCAGCTGATCGGCGCGCCGCATCGAATCGAGCGGCAGCGCGATAAAGACGCTCACGCGGCGCAGGATCTGGCGGAACACCTGTTCGAAAATCGGCTTGCGCTCCGATTCGGCGCCTTCGCCGGCGAGCGGGTCGGGGAAGCTCCACTGGCAGAACACCGGCGTGCCGGGGAACGCGGGCGCGTGCTGTTCGGCGACTTCGGGGCACATCGCGATCACGATGTCCATCCGCGGCGCGTCGGGGGCCGCATAGAGGTCCCAGCTTTTCGGCCTGAGCTTGCCGAGGTCGCCGATGGTCGGGCGCAGTTGCGCGAGCGCCAGCGGGTGGACGTCTTCCGCCGGCTCGACGCCGGCGCTGAACGCGTCGAACTTGCCGGGCGCCAGTTGCCGGAGCAGCGCCTCGGCCATGATGCTGCGGGCGGAGTTCGCCCGGCAAAGGAACAGCACGTTGCATTTCCTGCTCATCGAACCACCCCGTATGTTTGCGACGAGCCTTTGCGACGACCCGTTCGTTTGCCTTCGATTCTCGCTACCGACTTTTGCAGGTCCGTGACAACGGGAGAGAGGCCGTCGGCGTATTTCCCGCGCTCGCGGTGCCGGGTTGCGCCGTCCGGTTCGGCTGAATCCGCCCGGCGCGGCAACGGTCGGAGAGATTGATTCGCGATGCAAACGGTCGCGAGGCGAGCGTGTTTTCTCGCATGACGCGGCGCGACGACACAGCTGGTCCCCGGCGGATCGCGTGCGCGTTACCTGAAAGTCCGGCGAAAGCGCAACCGCGGCCTGCGGGCGAAACCGCGACGAAGCAGGCAAACTGGCGCGTATCCGGCAGCACCCTGCTCACCCACGACAAGAGGAGTTCCACCATGCCTGACCATTCGCCCAGCCTGAACGATCGCGTCGCCCTCGTGACCGGCGGCTCGCGCGGCATCGGCCGCGCCATCGCGCTTGCGCTGGCGGCGGCCGGCGCGGCGGTCGCCGTCAATTACCGGCAGCGCGAGCGCGAAGCCGCCGACGTCGTCGCGGCGATCGAACAGGCGGGCGGCCGCGCGTTCGCGGTGCGCGCCGACGTGTCGGTCGCGGCCGACGTGAAGACGATGATCGACGAAGTGACGGGCCGCTTCGGTTCCGTCGACGTGCTCGTGAACAACGCCGGCACCGGCAACGTCTTCGATATCGACACGCTCACCGAGGACGAATTCGACCGGACGCTGGCCGTCAACCTGAAATCGGCGTTCCTGTGCACCCAGGCCGTGCTGCCCGCGATGCGCGCGAAACGCTGGGGGCGCGTCGTCAATCTGTCGTCGGCCGCCGCGCGTGGGCCCGGTCTCATCGGCGTTCACTACAACGCGTCGAAGGCCGGTCTCGAAGGACTCACGCGCGGTTACGCGGCGCGTGTCGCGCGCGAAGGCGTCACCGTCAACGCCGTTGCGCCGGGACCGATCGACACCGAGATGGCGGGGCCGCTGAAGGCCGCGAACATCGCGAACAAGCTGCCGGTCGGCCGGCTCGGCGAAGCGGACGAGGTCGCGGAAGTCGTGCTGATGGTGGTCGGCAACGCGTTCATCACCGGCCAGACGATTCCGGTCAATGGCGGCGTGAGTTTCATCTAGGCGGATCGCGGGTGTATGCCGACGCGCTAGATCTCGATGATCGGCCGAAGCAGCGCCTGGCCTTCGTACAGGCAGCGCAGATAACGTTCGCGCAGGTCCGCCTGCGTCATCGACGAAACCTGGGTCGTGATCGTCAGGCTCGCGCGCATCTGGCCTTGCCGGTTCACGACCGGCACGCCGAGGATGCGCATGCCCACCTCGTACTCCTGGTCCAGTTCCACGTAACCCTGCTTGCGGATCGCGGCGATTGCCGCGTCGATGTCAGCGATCGCGGTTTTCGTGAACGGCGTCAGCGGCTGCCGGTCGATCCGCCGCAGGTACGCGTCGATCTCGGCGTCGGGCAGCGACGCGAGCCAGAGGCGGCCGCTGCCCGTGCAATACATCGGCAGCCGCGAACCTTGCCGTATCGACAGCGACGACACGTTCGTCACGCGGCTGCGCACGATATGCACGACTTCGTCGCCGTCGCGCACCGCGACCGATACGTGCTCGCGGGTCTCGCCCGCGACCTTCTCGACGATCGGCCGCAGCATGCGCGGCAGCCGCGCCGAATCCACATACGCCTGCCCGATGCGCAGCGTTTTTGCGGTCAGCCAGTAATGGCGGCCATCGGTTTCCGCATAACCGTCGTGCACCAGCGTCAGCAGGAAACGCCGCGCGGCGCTGCGCGTGAGACCCGCCAGCCGCGCCGCGTCGGGGACGCTCAGACGCGGGCAGTCGTCGGTGAACAACTGGATCAACGCCAGGCCTTTCTGCAAGCCGACAATCAGGTCGCGCTCGTGAATCGCGGGGGAGGATTTCATCGCGGGGGCGTCGAATGCGGGAAAGGAGTGCGATTATCGCATCGATGCGCCGTTCATCGTGGCCTTTACCCGATTCGAGTATTGCCCGCGCACGGCCGCGATTGCACCATCGGATGATGTTCAAAACGATATCGGGTGCACTTCGATGATCCGCGGCACGACGGAACTGGTTGCCATCGTCGGTTCTCCCATTGCGCAGGTGAAATCGCCGCGCAACTTCAACGCATGGTTCGAGCGTCACGGCAAGGACCTCGCGATGATCCCGATCGACCTCGACGGCCAGTCGCTGGACGGCTTCGTCGATGCGTTGCGCGCGTGGCGCAATCTGCGCGGTTGCGTCGTGACCGTGCCGTACAAGCAGGCGATCGCGACGCGTGTGGATACGTTGAGTCCGCGCTCGCAGGCGCTCGGCTGCGTGAACGTGATCCGCCGGGAAGCGGACGGCACGCTGACCGGCGACATCGTCGACGGCGACGGCTTCATGAACGCCGCGCGCCGGCACGGGTTCGTGCCGAAGGGCGCGCGCGTGCTGCTGATCGGCGCGGGCGGCGTCGGCAGCGCGATCGCGTGGTCGCTGTGCGAGCACGGCGCGGCGTCGATCGTGCTGACGGACCTCGATGCGTCGCGCGTGGAGCGGTTGCGCGCGCTGCTCGCGACGCATCATGCGGCGACCGACACCGGTACGCGTGCCGGTGCACGACTCGGTTCGCTTGCGCCGTTCGATCTCGTGGTGAACGCGTCGCCGGCCGGGATGGCCGGGTACGACGAACTGCCGGTGTCGCCCGATGGCCTTGCGACGCTGCGGGCGGACACGCTCGTCGCGGACGTCGTGACGTCGCCCGAGGCGACCCGCTTCCTTGAACTTGCGCGGCAGGCCGGCTGCCGGGTCCAGACCGGCGCGGAGATGGCGCTCGCGCAACTCGGCAATCTCGGCGCGTTCATGCACGTCACGCCGCTGGACATCTGACGGCCGGCGCGGCCTCGTGTCGCGTCCGTACCGCGAGCGAGACCCGCAAGACCGGCAATCCACGCAATACCAAAACCAGACAGGAGACACCACTCATGCAGACCAGCGACAACCGCATCGATCCGGCGCGGACCCAGACGACGCGCGCGACCGCCAGTGGCTGGATCGGATCGGCGCTCGAATACTACGACTTCTTCATCTACGCGCAGGCCGCGGCGATGGTCTTTCCGCAACTGTTCTTTCCGGCCGGCAATCCGAAGCTCGCGATCGTCGCGTCGCTCGCGACCTACGGCGTCGGTTACGTCGCGCGGCCGATCGGCGGCTTCGTGCTCGGGCGGCGCGGCGACACGCACGGGCGCAAGCATCTGCTGCTGCTGTGCATGTTCCTGATGGGCGCGTCGACGTTCGCGGTCGGGCTGCTGCCGACCTATCACCAGGTCGGCATGCTCGCGCCGATTCTGCTGGTCACGCTGCGCCTCGTTCAGGGCTTCGCGGTCGCCGGCGAAATTTCCGGCGCGAGTTCGATGATCCTCGAACAGGCGCCGTTCGGCCGGCGCGGTTATTACGCGAGTTTCGCGTTGCAGGGCACGCAGGCCGGCCAGATTTTCGCGGCCGCGATCTTCATGCCGCTCGCGTGGTACATGCCGAACGCGTCGTTCGTGTCGTGGGGCTGGCGCATTCCGTTCCTGTTGAGCGCGCTCGTGCTTGCCGCCGGCGTCGTCATACGCCGCAACGTATCGGAGTCGCCCGCGTTCATCAGCGAGGATACGAACGGTTCGGTGCCGGCGTCGCCGATCACGGTCGCGTTCCGCGAAAGCTGGCGCGAGATCGTGCGCATCGCGGTGATGGCGACGGCCGCCGTGATCGCGATGGTCGCGACCATCTTCGGCGCGGCCTACGCGGTGCAGCCGTCGTACGGGATCGGGTTCCATCCGGATACGTACCTCGCGATTCCGCTGATCGGCAACATCGTCGCGGTCATCGTGATTCCATTCGTCGGCAAGCTGTCCGACCGGATCGGCCGCCGCATTCCGGTCGTCGTCGGCTCGCTCGGCGCGGGGCTGTTGTCGTACGTGTATCTGTACGCGATCAGCGCGAGGAACGCGCCGCTCGCGATCGTCACGTCGGTGCTGATGTGGGGCGTCGTCTATCAGGGCTTCAACGCGGTCTTTCCGAGCTTCATGCCCGAGCTGTTTCCGACGCGGACCCGCGTGTCCGCGATGTCGATCGGGCAGAACATCGGCATGTCGCTGACCGCGCTGCTGCCTTCGCTGTTCGCCGCGATCGCGCCGCCCGGCACGAAGGACATTCCGTTCCTGATCGGCTCCGCGACGCTCGCGATTACCGCCGTTGCCGCGATTGCGGCGTGGACCGCGCGCGAGACGCATCGCATTCCTCTGCATGAACTGGGCATGCCCGGCGCTGCCGCGCGCGCGTCGTCGCGGCCCGCGAACGAACTCGGCGAGCCGGGGCAGCGCCCGACACCCGCTGCCGGACCGCGATGAAACACGGGCGCGGCGCGGCCGGGCAACTAGCGTAAGCAGCGTAACGCAGCGCCGCTTCCATGCGCCGGCTGGCGTCTAGTCGCGCAACGTCGCCTGGCCGAGTTTCGCCACCAGTTCGTCGTAGACGACGCGTATGCGCGTCGGCACCGGGCCTCGCTGCGGGCGATAGACGTACAGCTTCCACGGGCTCGGTTCGAGCCGCGGCAGCAGCCGCACGAGGCGGCCGTCCGCGATGCACGGCCGGACCAGATACTCGGTGCACTGGCTGAAGCCCAGCCCCGCGCACGCGGCCGCGATTTCGGCCTCGGTGTCGTCGGTCACGAAAACCGGCGACGACGGCTGGAATTGCCGCTCGTCGCGAAACATCCACGGCCACGGCCGGCCGGTCGACCGATCGATCAGACTCGTGACCGGCATCGTTTCGAGTTCCTTCAGATGCGTTGGCTCCCCGACGCGACCGATCAGCGACGGCGCGCCGACCACCCACACCGGCAGCGGCCCGATCATCCTCGCGATGAAGCGGTTGTCGCCGATCGCGCCCGCGCGCACGCCGATGTCGATCTGCTCGTCGACGACCGGCGACGGCGAGTCCGACAGCCGGAGGTCCGGCACGAGGCCGGGATGCCGTGTCATCAGGTCGAGCAGCACCGGCTGCACGAAGCGGCGTCCGAGCACAGACGGCGCGGTGATCCGCACCGTGCCGACGGCTTCGTCGGTACGGCTTGCCGCCGGTCCGAACAGGTCGTCGACCGCGGCCAGCGCGTCCTGCGCCTTCGGGACGAACGACTGTCCGAACGTCGTGATCTGGATGCGCCGCGTGCTGCGATGAAACAGCGTTTCGCCGAGCGTCTGTTCCAGTTCGCGGATCGCGCGCGTGACGACCTGCGGGGACACGCCGAGCCGTTTCGCGGCTTCCCGGAACGTGGGAGAGGCGGCCGTCACCGCGAAGATCTTGAGGATTTCCAGTCGATTCAGCATGCGAGCCTGCGAGTGTAGTTCCGCTGAAGGGAATGACGGGCTTCGAGGATTCCAGCGTTCGAACGGCACCCTGAAAACCGTTCCCAGGCGGGGAATTCTGAATGCGTGATTATTCCATTCATTTGCATCTGGCGGACGCCCATACTTCGCGGCAGGCGTGAAGCGCGCACTGCGCCGCGCTCATTTCCCCTATGTCGCAATGTCCGGATGGAGAGCATGAACATGAATGCAAGCACCCAACAAACGCAGCTGGAAGGCCGCATCGCGCTGGTGACCGGCGCCAGTTCGGGTATCGGCCGCGCATCGGCGCTCGAACTGGCGCGCCGCGGCGCGAAGGTGGTGGTCGCCGCGCGGCGCAGCGAAGAACTGGAGCGGCTGGTCAGCGAGATCGCGGCCGCCGGCGGCGACGCGAAGGCGTTCGTCGCGGACGTCGCGAACGAAGCGGACATCAAGGCGATCGTCGATTTCACGGTGGCGAGCTACGGCCGCCTCGACATCGCGTTCAACAACGCCGGCACCGAAGGCGTGTTCGCGCCGCTGCTCGAACAGAACGCGGAACGCTTCGACCAGGTGTTCGAGCCGAACGTGCGCGGTGTGTTCAACTCGATGAGGTACGAGGCCGAAGTGATGCTGCGCCAGGGCTCGGGCAGCATCGTCAACAACGCGTCGATGGGCGGGCTGATCGGCTTCGAGAACGCGTCGGTGTATATCGCGAGCAAACACGCGGTGGTCGGCATGACGAAAACCGCGTCGATCGAATGGTTCCGGCGCGGCGTGCGGGTGAACGCGTTGTGCCCGGGGCTGATCGAGACGCCGTTCCACCATCGCGGCATCTGGCCGTCCGTGGAGGTGCAGCAGGCCTTCGCGGCCGGCACGCCGGCGGGCCGCTGGGGTTCGGCCGAAGAGATGGCGACGATCGTCGCGTTCCTCGCGTCGGACGATGCCAGCTACGTGTCGGGCCACGCGCTGGTCGCCGACGGTGGTTATTCGATTGCCTGACGTTCGACGGCGGGAGCACACGCGGCGCGGGTCGGCGAACACCGCCGATTTCCCGCCGCGCCCCGGAGCCTCCCCGGACCGCCTTCCGCCGTCACAGATACTCGACGTTCCCGTCCACGCTGATCGCCTGGCCGCTGATGTTGCGCCCGGCCGGCGACGCGAGGAACAGCGCGAGCGCCGCGACGTCGTCCACCGTGACCATCCGGCGCAGCGAAATCTTCTTCAGATACTCGTCGCGCATCGCGTCGAACGGGATGCCGAGCGCGTCCGCGCGGGCGGCGATCACGCGGCTCATCCGCTCGCCTTCCACGACGCCCGGCAGGATCGCGTTGACGCGGATGTCGTCCGGCCCGAGTTCGATCGCGAGCGACTTGACGAGGCCGACGATCGCCCACTTGGTGGCCGCGTACGGCGTGCGAAACGCGTAGCCGAGCCGGCCGGCTACCGACGACATCGCGATGATGCCCGCGCAGGTGGACGTCTCCTTCAGCAGCGGCACCGCGCGGCGCAGAAAGTAGAACTGGCTGTCGAGGTTCGTCGCGATCGTGCGCCGCCACAGCTCGGGGTCGAGGTCTTCCACCGCGCCGGTCGGGCCGGCGATGCCCGCGTTGTTCACGAGTATGTCGAGGCCGCCCAGCTCGCGGCGCACGTCGTCGAAAACCCGGTCGACCTGCTCCGGCTGCGCGACGTCGGCCACGCGCGCGTGCAGCGCCGGCTGCTCCGCCTTCGCGCGTTCGACGGCGGCCGGGTCGACGTCGCAGACGAAGACCTGCGCCTGCGCGTGCAGGAACGCGTCGGCCATCGCGGCGCCGATGCCGGAGGCTGCGCCCGAGATAAGCACCCGCAGGCCGGGCACCGGTTTCAGAAGATCCAGCGTGTTCATCGATTCCCTCATCCGATCGTTGCGCGCGTGATCGAGGCGCGCGGTCACAGTGTCATGCCGCCCGACGCCTCGATCACCGCGCCGTTGATGTAGCTCGCCTCGTCGCTCGCGAGGAACGCATAGACGCTCGCGATTTCGTCCGGCCGTCCGAGACGGCCGAGCGGCACCTGGGCGCGCATCTTCGCGAGCACGTCGTCCGGCACCGTCGAAAGAATCGGCGTATCGACGAAACCGGGCGCCACCGCGTTGACCCGGATGCCCTTCGGCCCGAGTTCGCGGCTCCACGTCCTGGTGAAGCCGATCACGCCGAACTTGGCGGCCGCGTAGTTCGTCTGCCCGTAGTTGCCGTACAGGCCGACGACCGAACTGGCATTGAGCACGACGCCCGAACGCTGCTCGACCATGATGTCCACGACCGCCTGCGTCGTATTGAACACCGCGCGCAGGTTCACGTCGATCACGTCGTCGAACTGCTTGAGCGTCATCTTCTGCAGGCGCGCGTCGCGCGTGATGCCGGCGTTGTTCACCAGCACGTCGATCCGGCCATGGCGGGCGAGCACGGTCGCCACCATCGCGCCGACGGCCTCGCGGTCCGCGACGTCGAGCGCGAACGCCGACGCCTGCGCGCCCGCTTCGCGGCACGCGTCGGTCACGGCGGCGAGGGCGTCCGCGTTCAGGTCGCACATGGCGACGGTCGCGCCTTCGCGCGCGAACTTCAGCGCGGTCGCCGCGCCGATCCCCTGGCCGGCGCCGGTGATGATGGCCACCTTGTTTTTCAGTCTCATTTCTGGGTCCTTTCGGGTGCGGAGGTTCAATGGTGAATGCCGGGCGCGGGCATCCCGATCGAGCCGGCGCCTTCCTCGCGGCGGATCGCCTTCGCGAGCAGCGGCACGAGCGCGAGGCCTAACACCGACGCGGCGAGGATGACCGTGAAGCCCGAATCGCTGCGGCCGGACAGCGTTTCCGTCATCCCGAACAGATACGGTCCCGCGAATCCGCCGAGCAGCCCGAGCGTGTTGATGAACGCGAGGCCGGCCGCGGCCTGGATGCCTTGCAGCCGCTTCATCGCGATCGCCCAGTACGACGGCAGCACGCCGCCGCCGAAGAACGACGTGACCGCGAGCCAGACGATCCGCGCCATCGGCCCGTGCGTCGCGATGTACGCGCACGCGCCGGCGAGCATGCCGACGGTCAGCCAGCCGAGATACACGCAGTCGTTGTCGAGGCGGCGATGGATGCGCGGCAGGATCAGCACGCCGAGCAGGAAGCCGATGCCGACGCTGCCCGCCAGCAGGCCGATCACGAACGGCGACGTGACGTTCATCTGGTGGATCATCGCGGGCGCGAAGAAGTACAGGCCGACGAACGCCACCTGGTTCAGGAAATAGATCAGGCCGATCAGCACCGTGCTGTGCCGCTTCAGCGCGGCGATCCAGTCGGCGGACGTCAGTTCCGGATGGCCGTGCGCGTCGATCACCGCGCGCTCCTCCAGCACCGCCGCCTGCGCGGGCGACAGCCAGCGCGCGTCGCGCGGCCGGTCCGGCAGCATGAAATACAGCAGCACGCCGACGATCACGCTCGGCAGCCCTTCGAGCATGAACATCCATTGCCAGCCGTGCAGGCCGCCGAGACCGTTCATCTGCATCAGCGCGCCGCCGACCGGACTGCCGATCACGAGCGCGAGCGCCGGCGCGGTGTAGATCCAGCCGACCGCGACCGGCCGGTCCTTCGGCGCGAACCACAGCGTCACCATGTACATCAGCGCGGGAAAGAGGCCCGCTTCGGCGATGCCGAGCAACACGCGCAGCACGTAGAACGACCACACGCCCTGCACGAACATCATCAGCGTCGACAGCACGCCCCACGTCACCGCGATCCGCGCGATCCACAGACGCGGGCCGAAACGGTGCGCGGCGAGATTGCTCGGCACTTCGAGCAGCGCGTAGCCGATGAAGAAGATGCCCGCGCCGAGCCCGTAGGCGGCCGCGTCGATGCCGACGTCGAGCGCGAGCTGGGTCTTCGCGAGCGCGACGTTCGTGCGGTCGAGAAACGACATGAAGTAGATCGCGCACATCAGCGGGATCAGCTTCGCCATCGCCTTGCGCGTCGCGAGCCGGTGCAGCGCGCTGGCGTCATCGTTGCCGGATTCGGTCGTCATGGTGTCTCCTGGTAATGGGTTGTTTTGTTGTTGTTGTCGTCGTCGTGCTGCGGGTCAGGCGATGCGGTCGAGCGGCCGCCCGCTCAGGCGGTCGCGGCGGCGAACGCGACGTTGTCCGCGCCCTTCAGGCCGAGCATCGTGCGCACGTCGGCGGGCGTCGCGATCTCGAACGACAGTTCTTCGAGAATCCTGCGGATCTTCGCGACCTGCTGCGCGTTGGATTCGGCCTTCACGCCCTTCGCGAGATAGACGCTGTCCTCCAGCCCCACGCGGACGTTGCCGCCCATGATCGCGGCCATCGTCACGAGCGGCATCTGGTGGCGGCCCGCGCCGAGCACCGAGAACAGATAGTTGTCGCGGCCGAACAGGCGGTCCGCGGTCGAGCGCATCACGGCCATGTTCTCCGGGTCCGGACCCATGCCGCCGAGAATGCCGAACACCGACTGGATGAAGAACGGCGGCCTCACGAGCCCTTCGTCGACGAAGTACGCGAGGTTGTACAGATGGCCGAGGTCGTAGCACTCGAACTCGAAGCGCGTGCCGTGGCCGCCGAGTTCGAGCATGATGCGTTTGATGTCGCGGAACGTGTTCCGGAAGATCATGTCCTCCATCCCTTCCACGTAGTCCTTCTCCCAGCCGTAGCGCCACGACGGCATCTTCGCCGCGAGCGGGTGAATCGAGAAGTTCATCGACCCCATGTTCAGCGAGCACATCTCGGGCTTCAGCAGGCGCGGATACGCGAGGCGCTCGTCCAGCGTCATTCGCGTGCTGCCGCCGGTCGTGATGTTGATGACCGCGTCGGTCGCGTCGGCGATCGCCGGCACGAATTGGGCGAACACGTCGGGGCTCGGCGTCGGCCGGCCGTCGTCGGGATGGCGCGCATGCAGATGGATGATCGCCGCGCCGGCGCGCGCCGCGTCGATCGCCTGGTCGCGGATGTCGGCCGGCGTGAGCGGCAGATGTTCGGACATCGACGGTACGTGCGTCGCGCCCGTCACGGCGCATGAAATGATGACTTTTCGGCCCGGTTGGCTCATTGCGGTTTCCTCGTTCGGTGCGGTTCGCATTGCTTTGCACGGCGCGCGTGCGCGCCATACGGCGGCGGTCAGGGGAGCGGATGGAGCCGCCGTGCCGCGCGTGCGTGAAGGCCGGCGCGGCGCGGGGTCGGGATGCGGGCGTGAACGGGCATCGGCGTTGTCTCCATGATTTGGGATGGTCGTCCGCGGTTCGGCCGGGCTGGCCGGCGGACGTGTTGTGATACCGATGTTAGTCAGGTAGCATCGCGCCGTTAAGGTCATTTTCGGACACGCGGGCGTCCCGCGAGGACAAATTGAGGTCGTCACGTGGCATCCACTCGCCCCCCGCTGAACGAGCGCATCTACGCGCCGTACAAGATCGCCGCGCTGGTCGAAGTGCTCGCGGAGCAGGGCATCGCGCCGGAGGACAGCCTGAAGGGCACGGACTTGCGGGCCGACGAACTGTATGACGCGTCGGTGATGACGTCGGTCGGCCAGTACGCGACCGTGTGCCGGAACGCGGTGTCGCTGTCGTGCGCGCCGGACACGCCGTTCAGGGTCGGCCGCCGACTGCATCTGTCCGCGTACGGGATGTACGGTTATGCGCTGATGTCGTGCCTGTCGCTGCGCGACTACTTCAAGCTCGGCGTGAAATACCACCGCCTCGCGACGCCGACCGTGATGATCGAATGGACCGAGTATCCGGACCGGATGGTGTGGACGTTCCCGGACGCGTTCGTGTCCAGTCCGTCGCGCGAGTTGCGCGAGTTCATCATCGAGCAGCAGTACATGCAGCACGTCACGCATCTGGAGGACGTCGCGGGCCGCCGCTGCCCGCCGGTGCGCGCGTGTTTTTCCTATGCCGCGCCCGCGCATGCCGAGCGTTACGCGGATTATCTCGGCTGCCCGTGTTTCTTCGACGAGCCGCAGTGCGAGCTGGTGTACGACAGCGCGATCCTCGACCAGAAGCCGCAGCTCGCGCACAAGCTGACGGCTGCGCTGCTTCAGGAAACCTGCGACCGGCTGATCGGGCAGGCGAAGACGTCGGCCGGCGTGGCGGGCGAGGTCTATCAGATCCTGATGGGCCAACCCGGCGTCTTTCCGGGCATGGACGAAGTGGCGGACGCGATGCATCTGACGACCCGCACGCTGCGCCGGCGTCTGCTGGCGGAAGGCACGTCGTTCGTCGCGATCGTCGACGACGTGCGCCGCTCGCTCGCGCTCGAATATCTGAAGACGACGCGGATGAGCACCGACGACGTCGCGATGCTGCTCGGCTTCAGCGACACGGCGAACTTTCGCCGCGCGCTCAAGCGATGGACGGGGAAGGGGCCGGGCGAACTGCGCGGGTGATGCGGGCGGCGCTGGGGGAGAAGCGCGGCGCGGAGCGCAACGGCATCGCGATGACGGCCGCAACGGCGGCATTCACCGCGACCGCCGCGGCCTCACGCGGCGCATCGCCCACCGTCATTGCGCGCCTGCATGCCGGGCTGCCTGTTCGATCAGCTTCGCGACTTCGACCGGATGCGAGATATACGCCGCGTGGCTCGACGGGATTTCGACGGTCGTGCTGCCGGCGCGCTTCGTCATGAAGCGTTCGAGATCGGGATTGATTGCGCGGTCCGCCGTCGCGACGACCGCCCAGCTGGGTTTTGTCCTCCACGCGGCCTGCGTGATCGGCACGCCGAACGACTGGGCCGCCGGCATCACCTGCGAGGCCGCCATGAACTGCGCTTCGGCCGCGGGGACATCCGCCGCGAAGTCCGCGCGGAACTGGGCCGGATCGAAATACAGGTAGCCGTCGGCGGTCGCCTTGATCGCCTTCGTCGCGGGCGGCATCTTCTTCGTCAGGTCCAGCGGGCTTTCGCCGGTGTCCGGCTGGAATGCCGCGACATACACGAGGCCGGCCACCTTCGCGTCGTTGCCCGCCTCGGTCACGACCGCGCCGCCGTAGCTGTGGCCGACGAGGATGCTCGGGCCGTCCTGCGCGTCGATCACGCGCCTGGTCGCCTTCACGTCGTCGTCGAACGACGTTTCAGGCTCCTGAACGACGGACACCTTGTAGCCGTCGCGCGTGAGGATTTTCGACACGGCTTGCCAGCCCGAGCCGTCCGCGAAGAAGCCGTGCACGAGGACGACGTTCTTGACCGGCGCGGCCGCCGGGGTTGGCGTGGTTGCCGTGGCGGCGTGAGCGCCGAGCGAGGCGAAGGCGAACGCAAAAGCGGCGGCGAGGCGGGTAAGAGGCGATTTCATTTGAGGCTCCAAAAAAGGGTTGAGTGACAAGAGGTTCACGACGAGTTTCGTCTCATCGGTTTAGCCATCCTACTAGTAGGGTGGCTAAACCTCAAGTTCTTTTTTCGGGGCTGGAGCTTTTGACCTGCTACGGGTACACTGACGCGGTATTCATCCGACTAGATGGTAGGGAAAATGACAGCAACCGGCGAAGTGACGTTAGGCAGGATCGTCGAGGCGGGGCGGCAGTTGATCATGCGGCGCGGCTACAGCGGCTTCAGCTACGCCGACGTCGCCGACGCGATCGACATCCGCAAGGCGAGCATTCACCACCACTTTCCGGCGAAGGCGGATCTGGTGATCGCGGTAGTCAGGCAGTCGCGCGACACGTTCGACGCCGACATGGCGTCGCTACAGGCGGGCGGCGCCGATCCGCTCGCGCAGTTGCGCGCGTACGTCGGCTACTGGGAGCGTTGCATCGCGGACGACAGCGCGCCGTTCTGCGTGGCCGGGATGCTCGGCGCGGAATTGCCGGCGCTGCCCGATGAAGTCGCGCAGGAGGTGAGGGCGCATTTCGAGAACCTGGCCGCGTGGCTCGAACAGGTGCTCGAAGCGGGTGTGAAGAGCCGGCTGTTCAGGCTCGGCGGATCGGTGCAGGCGGAGGCAGCGACGCTGGTGTCGGTGGTGTACGGCGCGATGCTGGCCGCGCGCGCGTATGGCAACGCTACGCTCTTCAAGGACGTGACCGATGCCGCTGTCGAAAGGATCGTCAATCCGCGCAGGAAAGCGAAGTCCGCGTGAAGGCCGTGTGCGCGGGGCTTCGCTCGTGAACCGTGCGTAGCCCGCGCGCTGTGACGCTTCGTGCGGCCGATCCGTCGCGCGAAGCGTGTTCTGCGATTCCCTCGATTACCGCGAGCCGACCCGCTGATCCGCCGGCGTGAAGTCGATGCTCGCGAACCCGCCGCCCTGGTAACGCTGCGCGGTTTCGTCGAGCGGATTCGGCTTGCCGACGATATCGGTTGCGTAGTCTTCCGCGTTCTGGCGCGGCGCATAGCCTAGCCGTTCCGCGCCGCTGTTGTCCCAATAGCTTCGCGTGTTGTTCGACACCCCCCACACGACCTGAAAGCCGATGTCCGGCACGTTGATCGACTGTTCGATCAATTGCAGCAGATCGTCATGGCCGAGCCACGTGCCCAGATGGCGGAACTCGGTCGGCTTCTCGACGCAACTGCCGATCCGGATGCACACGCTCTCGATCCCGTGCTTGTCCCAGTACATCCGCGCGAGCGATTCGCCCCACGCCTTGCTGAGCCCGTAGAACCCGTCGGGCCGGAACGCGCAGTCGAGGTCGAGCTTCTGTTCGACCGGATACATGCCGATCGCGTGGTTCGAACTCGCGAACACGATGCGCCGCACGCGATGGCGGCGCGCCCCTTCGTACACCGCAACGAGTCCGCGCAGGTTGTTCTCGATGATCTCCGGCAGCGGCCGCTCGACGCTCGTGCCGGCCATGTGGATCAGCACGTCGATGCCCCGCATCAACCGGTCGACGACTTCCGGGTCGCGCAGATCGCCGTGCATCACGTCCTCGCCCGGCACGATCGGTTCGAGCGGTTTCGAGCCGGCGGCGGAGCGCAGGTCGAAGCCGCGCGCAAGCAGCGCGGGACGCAGCACGCGGCCCAACTGGCCGCCTGCGCCGCTCAAAGCAACTTTGGTCACGTTGGAAAACCCTCTTGAGCAAAACGGAATAACGCGCGCCGCGCGCGGCTGAACGGGAACGCGGGCGGCCTGCATGGCGGTCGCCGCACGGTCTCCGGTGGCGGACATCGTGCGGAATCGTCGCAAAGTTGTCAATCAAATATTCGGATTCGATGACCATTCGCTGATGCCGGACACGGCATCGTTCGGCTGCTCCGCACAGTGCGGCATCCGTTCGCGGCCTTCGGCGCGCCGGCATTGGCGCGGAAAAGCCTCGGCCGCCAGCGCGCATTTACGCTGGTTCGCGCCGCGCGGACGCCGCAGCGTGGAAACCGTCGCCGGAGACAGGGCTTGCCACGCCCAATTTCATCCGGGTATCCACCAGGGCGCAACCGGGGGCAAGGTCTATACAATCCGATGTTGTCAAACAACAACCGAGTGCAGGCGGCGAACGGGGTTTCCCGCCGCGTGGTGCGCGCCCCGGTCGGCTGACGACGTCTATTACAAGGAAAGCACAATGAAGAAATTTTCGCTGTCCCGCCTTTCGATGATGGTTGCCGCGTCGGCGCTCGCGCTCGGCGCGGGCGGCGCGCAGGCCCGCGTGTTCCGCGCGGCCAACGTGCACGCCGACACGTTTCCGACCGTGCAGGCCCTCAAGTACATGGGCGACGAAGTGGCGAAGGAGACCGGCGGCAAGGACACGATGAAAGTCTTCGGCAACAGCGCGCTCGGCTCCGAAGGCGACACCATCTCGCAGGTGCGCGTCGGCGCGCTCGACATGGTGTGGGCCAACGGCTCGCTCTTCAACGAGATCGTGCCGGAATCGGTGATCCCGTCGCTGCCGTTCCTGTTTCGCGACATCGATCATTTCCGCAAGGTGATGTACGGCCCCGAAGGCCAGAAGATCCTCGACGCGTTCTCCGCGAAGGGGATGGTCGCGCTCGCGTTCTACGAGAGCGGCGCGCGCTCGATCTACGCGAAGAAGGCGATCCACTCGCCGGCCGACCTGAAGGGGCTGAAGGTGCGCGTGCAGCCGTCCGACCTGATGGTGGACGAGATCAAGGCGATGGGCGGCACGCCGACGCCGATGCCGTATGCCGAGGTCTACACGGGACTCAAGACCGGGCTCGTCGATTCGGCGGAGAACAACGTGTCGTCGTATGCGGAGACGAAGCACTACGAAGTGGCGCCGGTCTTTTCGGAAACGCAGCACGTGATGATTCCGGAAGTGCTGGTGTTCTCGAAGAAGATCTGGGACACGCTGACGCCGCAGGAACAGGCGACGGTCAAGAAGGCGGCGACCGACTCGGTGCCGTATTACGTGAAGCTGTGGACCGCCCAGGAAGACAACGCGATGAAGACCGTCGTGAAGGGCGGCGCAACCGTCGTGCCGGCGTCGCAGATCGACCGCGCCGCGTTCGTGAAGGCGATGCAGCCGGTGTGGGCGAAGTACGAGTCGACGCCGCAGATGAAGCAGCTCGTCGACGAGATCCAGGCGGTCCACTGAGCGCGCCGCGCGCGGATCGCGCCGGAATGCGCAGCCCGGACCGAAGCGCCGGGCGCGCGTTCCGGCTGGCCGTTTTTCGCGCGGGAGCGCGGCGGGCCGCGAGCCCTGCCCGCGCAAGGCGCCCGCGCACCGTATGAGGATGCCCAGATGAGTTTCATGAAGCGCCCGAACGATGTCGTTTCCGGCGTGCTGACGGTCGTGGCGGCGATCTGCCTCGTCGTGCTGTGCGCGATGGTGCTGTACGGCGTCGTGATGCGCTACGTGTTCGACGATGCGCCCGATTTCGTCGAGCCGGTCGCGCTGCTGATGGTGATCGTGATCGCGTTCTTCGGCGCCGCGCTGAAGGTGCGCGACGGCGGCCACATCGGCCTCGACTCGCTGGTCACGAAACTGCCGCCGCGCGCGCGTCTCGCGGCCGTCGCGTTCCAGCATCTGTGCCTGATCGCGTTCGCGGTGGCGATGTTCTTCGGCTGCCAGGAGATGGCGTCGACGACCAGCGACGACCCGATCCCGATCATCGGTCTGCCCGAGGCCACCCGCTACTACATTCCGATGGCGGCGAGCGTGTGCATCGTGCTTTTCTC
The DNA here is from genome assembly GCF_900104845.1 of Paraburkholderia caballeronis. Lineage (NCBI taxonomy): Bacteria > Pseudomonadati > Pseudomonadota > Betaproteobacteria > Burkholderiales > Burkholderiaceae > Paraburkholderia > Paraburkholderia caballeronis. Next base: position 453,020 of record NZ_FNSR01000003.1, read on the forward strand.
TTTCGAACATCTGCTGAACATGTTCGCGCGCCAGCGGACCTGATGGATCATGGAACTCGCCATTCTCACGATAAGTTTTCTCGTTTTCCTCGTGCTCGGGGTGCCGGTGTCGTTCGCGCTCGGGCTGTCGTGCGTGCTGACCTACCTGTACGAAGGGCTGCCGGTCGCGACCGCGATGCAGTCGATGGTGTCGGGCATCAACGCGTTTTCGTTCCTCGCGGTGCCGTTCTTCATCTTCTCGGGCGAGCTGATGCTGCACGGCGGCATCGCGGACCGCATCCTGCGCTTCGCGCAGGCGCTCGTCGGCCATTTCCGCGGCGGTCTCGGCATGGCGAACGTGGTCGCGTGCACGCTGTTCGGCGGCGTGTCCGGCTCGCCGACCGCGGACACGTCCGCGATGGGCGGCGTCGTGATCCCGCTGATGAAGCGCGAGGGTTACAGCGCCGCGTACGCGGTCAACGTGACGACGCACTCGTCGCTCGCCGGCGCGCTGATGCCGACCTCGACCAACATGATCATCTACGCGCTCGCCGCGCAGGGCATCACCGGGATGGTGGCCGGCAACGCGGTGAACGGCGTGTCGATCGGCGACCTGCTGTTCTCCGGGCTGATTCCGGTGCTATGGGTGATGGGCTTCGTGCTGCTGACCGCGTACTGGCAGGCGGTGCGCTACAGCTTCCCGCGCCGGCCGGACGGCTCGACCGAACTGCCGCGCTTTCCCGGCTGGGCGACGGTCGGCAGGACGTTCTTCGGCGCGCTGCCCGGTTTGTTCGTGATTCTGATCATTCTCGGCTGTGTCGCGAAGGGGATCGCGACGGCGACCGAGGCGGCGGCGATCGCGGTCGGTTATTCGCTGGTGCTGACGGTGTTCGTCTATCGCAGCATGACGCGCGACAAGCTGTTCAAGTCGCTCGCGCGCGCGGCGCGCACGACCGGCGTCGTGCTGCTGCTGATCGGCGTGTCGAACATGCTGCGCTTCCAGATGGCGTACCTGGAGATTCCGGACGCGATCGAGCGCGCGCTCGAACACGCGACCACGATCCCGTGGCTGATGCTGCTGTACGTCAACATGATCCAGGTGTTCCTCGGCACGTTCGTCGACATGGCCGCGCACATCCTGATCACGACGCCGCTGTTCCTGCCGATGGCGATGCACTTCGGCGTCGGGCCGGTGCAGTTCGGCATCATGATCCTGCTGAACTGCTCGCTCGGCCTCGTGCATCCGCCGATCGGCTCGGTGCAGTTCATCGGCTGCGCGATCGGCGAGGTGTCGATCGGCGAGACGACGCGGATCGCGTGGCCGTATTACCTCGCGATCTTCAGCGCGATCAACATCGTCACGTATTTCCCGTCGTTCTCGACGTGGCTGCCGAGCCTCATCAACGGGCATCCGGTGTTCTGACGCGGCGGCGGCGGGTGGGATAGAAAGAGGCTCGCGACGGCGGGCCTCTTTCGTTTGAGGTTCTGGTTTGAGGCTTTTTTGCGCGCGGTTTCGCATTGGCGGCGCGCGCATTCGAAACGGATGAGGAGCAGGGCGATGAACGGTGTGGGTTCGATGCGCGCGGAGCGCGTCGCGGCGGCAGGCGACGCGCCGGCCGAAGTCGGCGAATGCCCGGTGTGGCGCGCGGCGGAAGGCGCGCTGTATTGGGTCGACATCGTCGCGAACAGGTTGAACCGGCTGCATCTCGACAGCGGCCGGCGCACCGCGTGGCGGCTGCCGGAACGCATCGCGTGTTTCGCGTTCGATCGCGACGGCGCGCTGCTGGCCGGCATGGAGAGCGGCCTGTTCGCGGTGGACCTGCGCGCCGCGCCGCACGGCGGCGAGGTGGCCGCGCGCCGCATCGCGGCGCCTGCGTTTCCGCTCGCGGACATGCGCTTCAACGACGGCCGCTGCGACCGCCAGGGCCGCTTCTGGGCCGGCACGATGGTGCAGGACACGGCCGCCGCGCAGGCGGTCGGCTCGCTGTTTCGCTACGACGCGAAGGGCGGACTGTCGCTGCCGGTCGTCGATGGGCTGATCGTGCAGAACGGGCTGTCGTGGTCGCCCGACGGCCGGACGATGTATCTGTCCGATTCGCATGCGAGCCGGCGGCTGGTGTGGGTCTACGACTACGACGTCGATGCGGGCTGGCCGCGCAACCGGCGTCTGTTCGCGGATCTGCACGCGCACGTCGGCCGTCCCGACGGCGCGGCCGTCGATGCGGACGGCGGCTACTGGATCTGCGCGAACGACGCGGGCCGCGTGCTGCGTTTCGCGCCGGATGGCCGGCTCGACCGGCAGATCGAATTGCCGGCCGCGAAGCCGGCGATGTGCGCGTTCGGCGGTCGCGATCTGGACACGCTGTTCATCACGACGATCCGGCCGGCCGCGAACGCGACGGAGCACGACGGACATCTGTTCGCGGCGAGGCCCGGCGTATGCGGGCTGCCGGAGCCGGAATTCGCGGGCGCGCTGGACGGCCTCGGACGATGACGCACGCGAACGAAAGTCCCGCGCGAACCTCGTTGCCGGGGACTGCCGGCGAGGCGCTTCCGGCTGCGCCGCCGCGCGCCGCGTGCGGCCGTCCGGGCCGTCCGCGTTGCTGATGCGCGGTGCCGATGCCTTACAATGGCGGACACCCCCGGACAACCCTCAGCGCACCTTTTCCAATATGGCTGACCAGAAAGCGCCTAGCATGCCGGCGCGGATTTACAGCGATATTCTGAACCGCATCATCGAAGGCGAATACAAGGAAGGGGCGCGCCTGCCGACCGAGCACGCGCTCGCGGAACAGTTCGCGACGTCGCGGCCGACCGTGCGCGAGGCGCTCGCGCAACTGCGCGCGGACGGCATCATCGCGACGCGCCACGGCTCCGGCACCACGGTGATCCGCCGTCCCGACCCGGACGTGCGCCGCTTCGCGCCGCTGGAGACGCTGTCCGACATCCGGCGCTGCTACGAATACCGCGTGGTCGTCGAGTCGGGGGCGGCGGCGCTCGCCGCGCAGAAGGCGGACGACGCCGACATTGCCGCGATCCGCGACGAGTGGGAGAACCTGGAGCGGATCGTCGAGACGGCGGGCATCGGCGCGAAGGACGATTTCGCGTTCCACCTCGCGGTGACGCGCGCGTCGAAGAACCAGTTCTTCGTGTCCGCGCTGTCGTCGATCCACGAGCAGATGGTGTTCAGCATGAACCTGTCGCGCAACCTGTCGCTCGTGAAGTCGGTCGAGCGCCAGCGGCTCGTGCAGCGCGAGCATCTCGAAGTGCTCGACGCGATCCAGCAGCGCGACCCCGAGCGCGCGGCGCGCGCGATGCGCGAGCACCTCGAACGCGCGATCGAGCGGATGTTCGGTTCCTGACTTTTTTGAAGCGTCGCGATCCGCGAGGGCGGTGGTCATGGAGCCGCGCCGGACTGCCCGGCGCGCGCGCTCGCCAACCCGTTTCGTTCAGTCCGGCATTCCATGGCCGCGCGTTTCCGGCAGGAACCACGGCAGCACGATCCCAAGCACGTACACCGAACCGAGCGCCATCGCAGCCTGCGGCACGCCGCCGAACGACTTGATCATCGTGCCCGCGAGGATCGGGAACACCCACGCGATCAGCCGGGCCGCGTTGAACACGAAGCTGATCGCCGTCGAACGCACGGTGCTCGTGAACAGTTCGCACGGATAGATCGCCATCCACACGTACGCGCAGCCGAGCGTGAAGAAACCGTTGATCGGCGCGACGATCATCATCGTTTCGACGCTCGTCGTCAGGCGGTAGGTGACGAACGTCGCCGCGAGCGAGCCGACGAACGTCAGCGACAGGAACGTCTTGCGGCCGATCGCGTCGATCACGAAACCCGCGATCATGTACGCGACGATCGCGCCGACCGTATAGACGATCGACACGCGCGAGCCCCACGCGACCGGGTCCGCGAGCCCTTCGGCCTTCGCGAGCGCGACCGTGAACGTCGGCAGCCAGCTTGAGATCGCCCACCAGCCGACCGTCGTGACGATCGACAGCACGACGAGGATCAGCGTGCGGCGCGCGGCCTCGCGCTCGACGAACAGTTGCGCGAGCGTGAACGGGCGTCGGCCGGATGCGGGCGCGGCCGACGCTGCGGCGGGTTCGGCGTTCGTCGCGTTCCAGCGTTTCTCGCGCACCGCGCGCTGCCATTTCTCCGATTCGTTGACGCCGCGCCGGATGTACAGCACGAACAGCGCGGGCACCGCGCCGAGCACGAACATCAGCCGCCACGTATCCGCGCCGAACGGATGCACGGACGACAGCCCGTACCAGATCACCGCGGCCGTCAGCGTGCCCCAGCCGAAACCCGATTGCAGGAAACCCGCGCCTTTCGCGCGCGCCTGTTCGGGCCACGTCTCGGACACGAGCGCGATGCCGGTGCTCCATTCGCTGCCCATCGCGAGACCCGTCACGAAGCGCAGCGCGCACAGCATCCAGACATCGGTCGAGAACGCGGTGAAGCCGGAGAACACCGCGTACAGGAACACGGACCACAGCATCATCCGCTTGCGCCCGACGTAGTCCGCGAGAATGCCGCCGACCAGCCCGCCGATGCCCCAGCCGAGCAGCGTGATGCCGATCACGAGGCCCGCATAGATCGGCGTCGATGCCGCCTGCGTCGCGGACAGCACCGAGTGCAGCATCGGCGCGAGCACGACCACGAGCACGAGCGCCTCGTAACCGTCGAAGATCCAGCCGAGAAAACTCGCGCGCAGCACGCGCCAGTGCATCGGCGTGAGCCCGTCGTACCAGCGGCCCCGCGCGCCGGCTGCGATCCGTCCTTGTTCCATCGTTTCGTCTCCGATCCCCTGCAAGAGGGGTGCTGCGACTGCGCCGGCGTGCGGCCCGATCGTGCCGTTCGGCGTTCGTCTCTTGTTGTGTTGTGGCGCGTCCTGTACCGACAGCGAAAACGCGGCCAGCGACGATCGTACCTCACCGCGCGTCGCGCCGTGACGGCGTTCTGGTGGCCGGCGAGGACTACGGCCGTCAATGCATCGAAGGTCCGCGCTCGGCGCTCGCGAGTTGCGGATAACCAACACTGCGGGATACCCGACGCGAGCGGCGCACGCGAACGCGCGCCGCCGGTTGCGCTTTGTGCTCCTCGCGCGCTGCATCGTCCGCATGAAACGGCGAGCGGCGCGCCGGTTGATGGCCAGCGCCGGTGGCTATCCAAACGCCGCTATCACGCGCGCCGATGCCGGGCAATATGCACGGCGGCCGGTATTTTCCATAGGCCGCCAATCGTCGTTTTAAAACGGCGGCCGAATTAACATCGTTCCATCGTTGCGACGCGTTTTAACGGCTTTATTAGCCGGATCAAATCCGCGCCGGAATGCTTGCCGCTCCGCGTTTCGCACGATTGCGCCGCAATCGCCGGGACGCCGGAGCGATCCCGCAGGTGAACAAGGCTTCTCCATTACCCGCGTATCTCGGGTTCCAGTATGGTCATTACCCTGATGGCCATACTGGATTTTTTTTAACTGGATTAGACCGTCACCGCATTAATCGACACAAAAAGGATATCCATGCCCACGCCACGATTCCGCCGCCGCCAGATCTGCATTGCCGCCGCATTGCTTCCGGTCACCTGGGTTGCCGGATGCGCGAGCGGCGGCGTGGCCGGCGGCGCTCGCCCCGGCGACACGCCGCTCGCGCCGGCCCCGCGCGCGGACGTGCCGGCGCTGAAGACCGTGATGGCCGCGCACTTCAAGGTCGGCGCGGCGGTCGAGCCGGACGCGCTGCGCCAGCCCGCGGACGCCGCGCTGATCGCACAACAGTTCTCCAGCCTCACCGCCGAAAACAAGATGAAGCCGGGCACGATCGGCATCGCGGAAGGGCGCTACAACTTCGGCCCCGCCGATGAGATCGTCGCGTTCGCGCAGGCGAACGGCATCGCGATGCGCGGGCATACGCTCGTATGGCACTTTCAGGCGGGAGACTGGAAGGAAGCGCCGGACTGGTTCTTCGCCGGCGACCGCAACGCCCCCGGCTATCGCGACCAGGTCGCCGCGCGGCTGCATCGCTACGTGACTGACGTGGTCGCGCATTTCCGCGGCAAGGTCTACGCGTGGGACGTCGTCAACGAGGTCATCAGCGACGACCCGGCCTACGTGTACCGGCAGGACAGTCCGTGGTTCAAGGCGCTCGGCAAGGACTACATCGCGATCGCGCTGCGCGCCGCGCGCGCGGCGGACCCGGACGTGAAGCTGTACATCAACGATTACAACACCGACGATCCGGGCAAACGCGCGCGGCTGCTGTCGGTGATCCGCGAGCTTCAGGCGCAGCACGTGCCGATCGACGGTGTGGGCCACCAGATGCACGTGAACGTCGCGTGGCCGCCGCTTGCGAACATCCAGCAGGCGTTCGCGGACGTCGTCGCGCTCGGCCTCGAAAACCAGGTGACGGAACTGGACGTGAGCTTCTACAACGATCCGGGCAGTTGCTGGAGCGACGCGAAGACGTGTCTGCCGGACCTCGGCGCGCCGGTGCCGAACCATGTGCAACGCGCGCAGGCGCTGCGTTATCGCGAGTTGTTCGATCTGTTCGAGCGAGAGCCGAGCATTCGCGCGGTCACGTTCTGGGGCTACACGGACGGGCACACATGGCTCAGCACCGTGCCGGCGAAGCGGACGAACCAGCCGCTGCTGTTCGACGCGGACCTGAAGCCGAAGGCCGCGTTCTGGGCGATCGTGGAGCCGGCGTACCAGCCGTGAGCCATCGCGGCAAAACGGCGTCGCGCGAGGCCGCGCACGACGCTTTCCGCATCGGGCCGCTTACGGCGCGTCCGCGCCGTCGGGCGGCATCGGCTTCGCCATGTCGACGGTCGTCAGCGTGCGTTCCGCGAGCACCGCGTCGCGCTTCGCGAGCAGGTGCGAACGCAGGATCGCTGACAGTTGCCGACCGTCGCGTGTCTCCAGCGCGCGGATCATCGCTTCGTGGTCGCGGATCGCGCTGTCCCACTTCGCGGTCTGGAAGTTCGACCGGAACCGCAGCGCCTGCAGCCGCCGGTTCAGCGTCACGTAGGTCTGCCGCAGCGTCGCATTGCGCGCGGCCGCGTTGATGCGGTCGTGGATCGCGCGATTGCGCGCGTAGTAGCCGGACAGGTCGTTCTGCTCGCGGCACATCAGCATCGCCGCATGCAGCGCCTTGATCTCCGCAAGTTCGGCCGCGTTGATCCGCTCGCACGCGAGTTCGCCGGCAAACGCTTCGAGGCCGCTCATCAGCTCGAACATGTCGCGGATCTCGGCCTCGCTCAATTGCGCGACGCTCGCGCCGCGATTCGGCGAAATGTCGATCAACCCCTCCGCCGCGAGCACCTTCAGCGCCTCGCGCAGCGGCGTGCGCGAAATGCCGAGCATCTCGCACAGCTTGCGCTCGTTCAGCTTCACGCCGGGCGCGAGCAGCCCCTCGACGATGAAGTTGCGCAGATGATCGACCACCGTGTCGTGCAGCCGCAGCCGCTCGACTTTCGGCAGCGCGGGCGCGAGCTGGGCCGCCGGAATGTCAGCATTTTGCATTCGAAACCTCGGTCGTTCCGTTCGCGGCAATTTTAGCGTAAGCCCGCCATGGCGCTGCACAGGCGGGTTTCCCCTGGTCCGTCCGGGCCATTCTCCGCTTTTCAACCCGGGGACCGTGGATTAGAGTATTTTGCATGCAAAATTCCATTTGCTTTACTGTCACCGACATTCCATTCGACCGCAATTCGAGGGGCGTTTGATGCTGAAACTGGACTTTCATCCGGCGGGCCGTCATTTCCTGCAGATTCCGGGGCCGAGCCCGGTTCCCGACCGCATCCTGCGGGCGATGAGCTACCCGACGATCGACCATCGCGGCCCCGAGTTCGGCGCGCTGGGCCTCAAGGTGCTCGACGGCATCCGCAAGATCTTCAAGACCGCGCAGCCGGTCGTCATCTATCCGGCGTCGGGCACCGGCGCGTGGGAGGCGGCGCTCGTGAACACGCTGAGCCAGGGCGACGCCGTGCTGATGTACGAGACCGGCCACTTCGCGACGCTGTGGAAGAAGCTCGCGGAAAACCTCGGGCTGAAGCCGGAGTTTCTCGGGCTGCCCGGCGTCGAGGGCTGGCGGCGCGGCGTGCAGCCGGACCTGATCGAGGCGCGTCTGCGCGCGGACACCGGCCACGCGATCAAGGCGGTGTGCGTCGTGCACAACGAGACGTCCACCGGCGTCACGTCGGACATCGCCGCGGTGCGCCGCGCGATCGACGCGGCCGGGCATCCGGCGCTGCTGCTCGTCGATACGATCTCCGGCCTGGCGTCCGCCGACTACCGGCATGACGAATGGGGCGTGGACGTGACCGTGTCCGGCTCGCAGAAGGGCTTGATGCTGCCGCCGGGCATCAGCTTCAACGCGGTGTCGCAGAAGGCGCTCGCGGCGAGCAAACAGGCGACGCTGCCGCGCGCGTTCTGGGGCTGGGACGAGATCATCGAGATGAACCGCCAGGGTTACTGGCCGTACACGCCGAACACGAACCTGCTGTACGGGCTCGCGGAATCGCTCGACATGATCCTCGGTGAAGGACTCGATCGCGTGTTCGCGCGTCACCAGCGGCTCGCGGCCGCGTGCCGCGCGGCGGTCGAAGCATGGGGCCTCGAAATCCAGTGCGTCGATCCGGCCGTGTATTCGCCGGTGCTGACCGGCGTCGTGATGCCCGAGGGCGTCGACGCGGACGCGGTGCGCAAGACCATCTACGAGCACTTCGATCTATCGCTCGGCACCGGGCTCGGCAAGGTGAAGGGGCGCATGTTCCGCATCGGCCACCTGGGCGACTGCAACGACCTCACGCTGATGGCCGCGCTCGCCGGCTGCGAGATGGGGCTGAAGCTGTCCGGCGTCGGGCTGAAGGCGAGCGGCGTCACCGCCGCGATGGACTACCTGACGACCCACGTTGCGAAACCCGCATTGAAGGTGGCTGCATGAGCACGGTAGTGAACGAACCCGGCGCGGCCGTTGCCCGCCAGCGCACGTATGACGCCGACGCGCTCGCCGCGCAGTTCGTCGCCGCGCGCACCGCGAACGGCGTCGCGAGCGCGCTCGATACGGTCGAGCCGGCGCTGCGCCCCGCGAACAGCGACGACGCGTACGACGTGCAGCACGCGACGGTGCGCGCGCTCGGCGGCCGGATCGGCGGCTGGAAGGTCGGCTCGAAGTCGCTCGACGGTCCGATTCAGGGCGCGCCGCTGCCGGCGGCCGGCGTGTTCCGCGAGCCGGTGACGTTGCCGCGCGCGTCGTTCGTGAAGCCGGGCCTCGAACTGGAGATCGCGTTCACGCTCGGGCGGCGCTTCGAGCCGCACAGCGGACCCTATGACGACGCAACGGTGATCGCCGCGATCGAGTCCGTGCATGCGGCGATCGAAGTCGTCGCGACCCGCTTTCGCGCATGGCCGGACGTGGACAAGCTGTGGCAGCTTGCGGACCTGCAGAACCACGGCGCGCTGGTGGTCGGCGAAGGCGTTCCTTATGACGCCGCGTATCCGTTCGTCGCGCCGTCGATGCGCTTCACGTTCGACGGCGCGAGCGCGTTCGGCGGCACGCCCGCGAACCCGGCCGGCGATCCGCGGCGGCTGCTCGCGTGGGTCGTGAACCACAGCGTCGCGCGCGGCGTCGCGGTCGAGCCCGGCACCGTGCTGACCGCCGGGTCGTACACCGGCCTTTTCGTGTTGTCGTCGCCGGGCGTTGCTCATGGCGAGATCGACGGGCTGCCGCCGGTAGCGGTGAAGCTCGTCTGAACCCGCTCCCGGGGGTGTCGATGCCGGCGTCCACGTTGAACCTGCTGATCCGTGTTGCTCCTGTGTCGGCATGCGCCGCGCCGCCGCCGCTCGCGGACCGGCTGCGCCGCTCGTTTCGATGCGGACGCCAGGCTATAGGCACTCTGTTGCGGGCGCATGTTTCTCACGCTGGAATATTCCGGCAACGCGAAGGCCGCAGCGCGGCGCGCGATACACGCGCCGCGCTGCTGGTCAGCCGAACGCCGCGTCGCACAGATGCCGGAACAGGCATTACGCATAAAGTAAGCGCCTACGTTAAAGAAACGGGCAACGCGTCCCGTCAACCATAAAGAGCGCGCACGACGCGCGTTCAAGGAGACATCGCATCGCCATGAACCGACCTCTGCTCTTCTTCGACGCCTTCGTTTCGCAGCATCCCGGCCGACCCGCGTAGCGTTTCCGCCGCGAGCCGCCGCCAGCCATCCGCCTTTCGAAGTACCCGTTGCCGGGCGTTCGGGACGCATCGTCGCGTCCGGGCGTCGTGCATCCTTCTTCAAGGAGACGATGATGTTCCGTCGAGCCACCACGCGCGTGCTGCTGCTGTTATGCGCGATGTACCTGATCACCTACGTTGACCGCGTCAACGTCAGCACCGCCGCCGGCGCGTTCGGCGCCGAACTGAAGCTGTCGCATACGCAGGTCGGTTTCGTGTTCTCCGCGTTCGCATATCCGTATCTGATCTTCCAGATCATCGGCGGCTGGGTCGGCGACCGCTTCGGGCCGCGCCGCACGCTGACCATCTGCGCGGTGATCTGGGCCGGCGCAACGATCCTGACCGGTCTCGCGGGCGGCTTCCTGTCGCTCGTCGTCGCGCGGCTGCTGCTCGGTCTCGGCGAAGGCGCGACGTTCCCGACCGCGACGCGCGCGATGTCGAACTGGATGCCCGCGCATCAGCGCGGCTTCGCGCAGGGGACGACGCACGCGGCGTCGCGGATCGGCAACGCGGTCGCGCCGCCGCTGATCGTGTGGCTGATGCTGTCGTTCGGCTGGCGCGGCGCGTTTTTCGTGACCGGCATCGCGAGCTGCCTGTGGGCGGTCGTCTGGGTCTGGTACTTCCGCGACGACCCGCGCCAGCATCCGCGCATCACCGGCGGCGAATGCGACGCCCTCGAAACGTACAGCGGCGCGAAGGAGCGCGTGAAGGTGCCGTGGCGGCGGCTGACCGCGCGGATGTCGCCGGTCACCGCCGTGTACTTCTGTTACGGCTGGGTGCTGTGGCTGTTCCTCGGCTGGATTCCCCAGTACTTCCTGCACAACTACCACATGGAGTTGAGCAAGTCCGCGCTGTTCGCGTCCGGCGTGTTCTTCGCGGGCGTGATCGGCGACTGGCTCGGCGGCCTCGTGACCGACCGCATCCTGCGCCGCAGCGGCAACCTGCGGCTCGCGCGCAACGTGATGGTCGGCGTGTGCATGCTGTGCACGCTGCTGTCGCTCGCGCCGATCCTGCTCGCGCAGAACGTGACGGTCACGCTCGCGGCGCTGTGCCTGAGCGCCGGTTTCTTCTTCAACGAAATGACGATCGGGCCGATGTGGGCGGTGCCGATGGACATCGCGCCGCGGCACGCGGGCACCGCGAGCGGGATCATGAATACCGGTTCGGCCGGCGCGGCGATCGTGAGCCCGGTGGTCGGCGGCTGGCTGATCGACACGACCGGCAACTGGAACCTGCCGTTCACCGTGTCGATGGCGATCATGGCGGCGGGCGTGCTGCTGTCGTTCGCGATGCGGCCGGACCGCAAGCTCGATGCCGAGACGGACAGCGTCGGCGGCGCGCCCGCGCGGACCTACGTTTGACGAAGTCGCTCGCGGGCCGCGGCGCGTTCGCCGTCAATCGCCCATCGACGTCGGGCGAGGCGAAACGCCGCGCCGCATTCGTGCGGCGTGGCGCGCAAGAGAAGGCATTCGGGCAGGGCAGCCCTATCGGCGAGTGCGGGACGGCGCGCGCATCCGCTTGCCTGAAGGGAAAGGCGCGATAGCAACGTTGTCAATGCACCGTGCATAACGATGTGCGCGCATGCACGAATGCTGGAATACCCGAACCCGTCGAGGACTTTAGATCCGGCATTCATCGCCGTAAACAAGGAGGGGCGTTGAGCAATCGTTTGCCTGACGTTTTTCTGCTTTTTCTGCTTTACTTTGCACGATCGTAGTCATGATAAAAAATCTGTCGATCCGAGCTTGTCTTACCTTGATGGTCGCGGCGTTCGCGATCACCCTCATCATCGGCGCGGCCGTCGGGCTGCTGTCGCTGCGACAGGGCAACGAAGCCCTCCGACAGACCTACACCATCGACACCCCTGCCGTCGCGAACCTGGAGAACAGCGCGGGCCAGTTGCTGCGCCTGCGTCTCGCGCTCGCGACCTATGCGTCGCTCGACGAACTGCATGATGCGGACGGCGCGCAGGCCGTGCTCAAGCGTTCCGATCAATACCTGAAGAATTCCAGCGAGAGACTCGCCGCATTTACGGCGATGCTCGGCAACGACGACAGCGAGCGCCAGATGGTGCAGGACATGCAGACGCAGCGCGACGCGTTCCTGCACGACGGCGTGCAGCCCGCGCTGGCCGCGCTGAAGGCCGGCGACCGCGACGCGTTCCTGAAGCTCCAGGCCTATCAGTTGCCGAAGCTGTACAGCGCGTACGAGAAGGCAATGCTCGCGGTCGAGAAGGTGCAGATGGATCGCGGCGCGCAGCGTTACAACGACGCGCAGCAGCGCTTCTCGATCGTGACGACGGCGGTGGCGATCGGCCTCGTGCTCGCGCTGCTGGTCGCGCTGGCGATGCGCCTGTGGCTCGTGCAGGCGATCGTGCGGCCGGCCGACGAGGCGGTCGAGCATTTCGAGCGGATCGCGGCCGGCGACCTCGGCGGGCGCATCGTCGCGGACAGTTCGAATGAAATGGGCCGGCTGATGCGTTCGCTTGCGAAGATGCAGGCGTCGCTGACCGCGACGGTGCGCGACGTGCGCGGCGGCGTCGATACGATCAACACCGGCGTGGCGGAGATCGCGGCCGGCAACTCGGACCTGTCGGAGCGCACCGAGCAGCAGGCGGCGTCGCTCGAAGAGACCGTCGCGAGCATCGAGGAACTGGCGAGCACGCTGACGCAGACCGCCGATAACGCGAAGCTCGCGAGTTCGCTCGCGGCGAACGCGTCGTCGCTCGCGAGCCAGGGCGGCGAGCTGACCGGGCAGGTGAGCAGCGCGATGACCGGGATCGTCGGCGATTCGCGGCGCATCGGCGAGATCGTCGGGATGATCGAGGGCATCGCGTTCCAGACCAACATCCTCGCGTTGAACGCGGCGGTGGAGTCGGCGCGCGCGGGCGAGCATGGGCGCGGCTTCGCGGTCGTCGCGGGCGAGGTGCGTTCGCTGTCGCAGCGCAGCGCGGCGGCCGCGCGCGAGATCAAGGACGTGATCCAGGCGTCGGGCGCGCGCATCGAGACCGGCGCGGACCTCGTGACCCAGTCCGGCGAAGCGATGAAGGAGATACTCGAATCGATCACGCGCGTGAGTTCGATCATGTCCGACATCGAGACCGCGTCGTCCGAACAGCGGACCGGCATCGAGCAGATCAACATCGCGATCACGCAGATGGACCAGGTCACGCAGCAGAACGCGGCGCTGGTCGAGCAGGCGGCTGCGGCGGCGGTGTCGCTGAACGAGCAGGCGCAGCGGTTGAGCACGGCGGTCGAGGTGTTCAGGCTCGGCGGGACGGAGTCCGCGCAGCGCGGGTTCGCGAAGGGGCGGCCGGCGGCAGTGGGGTTCGTGGCGGCGTGATGGAGTAGCGACGTTACGACGTTACGATGGTTCGAGGCGGGGCGTTTGTTTCTGCTTCGTCGGTTGCCTCCTGGTCTGGTTTGGCGCATCGCGACGTAGTTGGCTCGCGGGCGGTGCGCGGCAGGTTCTTTTTCTCTTCTTCATCGCGCGGCGTCGTTCGCACGTATGCGATCAGGTGTGCCGGCACCGCGGCTTTTACCGCTCCGGCGCGCATTTTCTCCCGCAGCAGCGCTCTCGCGCCGCCGGCGAAACACACAACGCGGCGCTCGTCATCCACCCCACCCGGCACGCAACCTGCTCGCAACCCGTTTGCGAATTCATTCGCCTGGGGAGGGACACAAAATGACTGCATCCACCGATCAGCACGCCGCCACGCGAGCGCCCGGCGAGTCGCGCGATCCCGCGACCGAGCCGCCGCGCGAGACCTCGAAGCCGATAGGCGACGCGATTCCGACGCCGCCGGAGCCGGGCCTCGACCAGCCGCTGCCGCCGAAGGAACTGCCGGACGGAGACGGCGCGCCGCCCCCGCCTTGACGCGGGCTCGGGCCGCTGGGACCACAGGCCGTCGCGTCGCGGTGGCGACGGCTGGTGTTCTGTCCATGAGCCACGACGACCGGACGGCCGGCGCGGACTGCCGTTGACGCATTCGGAGTCCCGCCACCCGCCCCGCACGCGGGCAGTCGCAATCGCCCGAAAAGGTATGCTAACGTTGCCGTCGCCGCGCGTTCGCAGCCTTGCCACGCGCTGTGCGCGGGCCGACGCAGGCCTTAAAGAATCGGTCGCCAAACGGCTTCGCGGGCATTACGATGGACGCGCCTTCGCGACGCGCCGCCGGTCGCCGGCCCACAGAACAGAACTCCGATCGCGAATGCGTACCTTTTTCACCGCCGACACCGTCGATCCGGACACCCGCCGACGCTTCAGGCGCGCGGGCATCCTGCTCGTGCTCGCCGCGGTGCTGCCGCTCGTCGCGAGCGTGCTGTTCAGCTGGACCGATGCGCGCCAGCACGAGCGGCGCGACGCGGAACTGGCCGCTCACGTGGTCCGCAATCAGGTGGCGACGATCCTCGCGCAAGGCCAGCGGGTCGCGAACGAACTGGTGCCGCTGACGAATGCGCCGTGCGAGGACGTCGCCGCCGACCTGCGCCGCCGCCGCGACGCCGAGCCTTACTTCCGGTCGCTGCTGCTGGTGGAGCCGGGGCGCGTGTACTGCTCGTCGGTGCTCGGCAGCGCGAACGTCCCGCTGTCGCATTTCGTGGAGTTTCCCACCGGACTGCCGCAAGCCCCGTGGGTGCGGATCGTATCCGGCACGCCGCTGCGGCCGCAGAGTCCCGCGCTGCTGATCGGCCGGCCGGGCGTGGACGGGCGCAGCGTGGTCGCGGTCGTCGACGGCCAGTATCTGCTCGACCTGCTCGGCGCGATCACGCCGCTCACCGCGTATCAGATCGAATTGCGCGTCGGCGACGGCATCACGCTGCGCAGCGGCGTCGCGCCTTCCGCGTCGGACGACGCGCTGCTGCTGTTCGACGAGGAGACCGGCGCGGCGCCGGCGCAGATCGACGTCGAGATCATCGGCACCCAGGGGCGGCTGAATCACGCATGGGCGCAGCGGCTCGTGCATCTGCTGCCGTTCGCGGTGCTGCTGGCCGGCGTGCTCGTGTGGCTGTCGTACCGCAGCCTGCGCAGCGGCCGGTCCGCGCGCGAGCAGCTGCTGCGCGCGATCGATGCGGGCGAGTTCCACGTCGAGTATCAGCCGGTGTACGGCGTCGCGTCCGGGCGCTGCGAGGGCGTCGAGGCGCTGCTGCGCTGGGACCGCGCGGGCGGCCGGACGGTCAGCCCGGAGCTGTTCATTCCGCAGGCCGAGGCGTCGCGCGTGATCGTGCCGCTGACGCGGCACCTGCTCGCGCTCGTCGCGCGCGACTCCCGCGAGTGGTTCGTCGAGCCGGGATTCCACGTCGCGGTCAATGTCGCGTCCGAGCATCTGTCGAGCGAGCATCTGCAGGGGGACATGCACGCGTTCATCGAGCAACTGGCCGGGCAGCAGCTTCAGGTCGTGCTCGAAGTGACCGAGCACAGCCTGATCGCGAACGCGCAGCAGGCGCACGCGAACCTGACCGCGCTGCGCGCGCGCGGCGTGCGGGTGTCGATCGACGACTTCGGCACCGGCTACTGCTCGCTGTCGTACCTGCAATCGCTGCCGTTCGACCTTCTCAAGATCGACCGCGCGTTCGTGCAGACGATCGACCCGGCCGGACACGGCGACGCGCCGGTGCTCGACACCGTGATCGGCCTTGCGCACCGGCTCGGCGCGGAACTGATCGCGGAGGGCGTCGAGACGCCCGCGCAGTTCGACTATCTGCGCGAGCGCGGCGTGTCGTTCGTGCAGGGTTTCCTGTATGCGCGGCCGATGCGGGCGGATGCGTTCGCCCGCTGGTACGCGGCGGGCGAGCAGCATGCGCTGTTCACCGAGGGAGCGGGCGCGACGGGCGCGTGATGCCGGGCGGCGGCGAGGCCGCTCGAATGCAGCCCGAACGCAGCACAAAACCGCCGTTACGCGTTGCCCGCGCCGAACCGCCGGTACGCGAGCCGCGCCGCGTAGTCGAGCAGGAAGCCGAGCGCGCCGATCACGAGCACCACCGCCATCAGTTCGGAGTACGCGAGGCGGTCGCGCGTGTCGAGGATCAGATAACCGAGCCCCGAGCTGACGCCGAGCATTTCGGCCGGCACCAGCACGATCCACAGGATGCCGATCGCGAGCCGCACGCCGGTCAGCACATGCACCGCGATGCCCGGCACGTACACGTGCCACAGCATTTCCGCGCGCGTCGCGGCGAGGCTCTCGCCGAGCTGCACCCAGCGCCGATCGATCTGCGCGACGCCGGTCGCGGTGCTCATCACGAGCGGCCACACGGCCGCGAACGCGAGCAGGAAGTACACCGCGTCGTCGCCGACGCCGAGCGACATCACCGCGATCGGCATCCACGACAGCGGCGAGACCATCCGCAGGAACTGCAACGCGGGCGTCAGCGCGATCTCCAGCGTGCGGATGCGCCCGATCAGGAACCCGAGCGGCACGCCGACCAGCATCGCCCACGCCAGCCCGACCGCGATCCGCCGCAGGCTCGTGCCGATATGCAGGAACAGACGGTCGTCGGTGACGAGCGACGGCAGCGTCGCGATCGCGCTCTGCGGCGAGAACTGCGCGGCGAGCGGGTTGTGCCGCGCCAGCGCGAACACCGCGAGCCACCACAGCGCGACGATGCCCGCGAGCCCGGCGATGCCTAGGGCGGTATGCACAAGCCAGCCTCGCGCGCCGTCTGACCGGCGCGGACCGCCGGCGTGCGCCGCGTCCTCGCCGGCGGACGATGCCGGTGAAGACGACGAGGTCGATACGCTAGACAACGATCGTCTCCGTGCGCGCATAACCGTCCGGCAGGCCGAACGCCTTCAGGCCGCCGGCTGCGTCGATGCTCTTCTTCACGAAGCGGTCGTCGACGAGGTCGCGCGCGACGAACGCCGGGTCCAGCTGGCCGACGAACTGCGCGTTGCCTTCGACCTGGGTCGTCTTGAGCCGCTTCACGAGTTCCTCGACGTAGCTCGGATACGGATACGGCTGGAAGTCGATCCGCTTCGCGTGCCAGTCCGCGTGGACGATCGCGCGGTCCGCGAGATAACGCGCCTCGTCGCCGGGCGGCGGCGCGAGCACGGTGCCGAGCAGTCCGGCCGCGTGCGGCGTGTAGTGGTTCGCGCCGCTCTTCGACAGCAGTTGCGCGGCCTCCTGCGGATGCGCGCGGGTCCACAACTGCGCCTTGACGATCGCATCGACGACCTTCTGCGACCATTCCGGCCGCGTCTGCAGATCGCGTTCGTGCATGAACACCACGCAGCACGCGTGGTTCTTCCACACGTCGCCGGTGAAGCGCAGCACCTTGCCGACCTTCAGCGCTTCGGCGGCGGCGTTGAACGGCTCCGCGACGATGTAGCCGGCGATCTGCTTCGACGCGAGCGCGGGCGGCATGTCGGACGGTGACATCACGATCAGCCGCACTTCGTTCGGCTTCAGGTCGCCATCCTTCTTCAGCACCGGAGCCAGGCCCTGCGCGCGCAGCATGTCCTGCAGCACGACGTTGTGAATCGAATACCAGAAGGGCACCGCGACCGTCTTGCCGCCGAGGTCCGACAGCCTGTCGATCTCGGGGGACACGGTCACCGCCGAGCCGTTCACGTGATTCCACGCGACGACCTTCGCCGGCGCGTGGCTGCCGTAACGCGCCCACACCGTCATTGGCGACAGCAGATGCACGACGTTGACCTGGCCGGACAGGAACGCCTCGACCACCTGCGCCCAGCTGCGCAGCAGCGTCGGTTTCTCGGCCGCGATGCCGGCTGCGTCGAAATAGCCGTTGTTGTGCGCGACGAGCAGCGGCGTCGCGTCGGTGATCGGCAGATAGCCGATGCGGACCGGCGCGTCGGGCTCGGCCGCCGCGCGCGCGTTCAGCGCGCCGAGCAACGGCGCGGCGCCCGCAACGGTGAACATCGACGCGAGTTTCAGCCATTCGCGGCGGGACATCGGAAGCTGGCACATGCAGAGGGTTCCTTTCAGGGTCGGGCGGGAGACGGATAGACGGATGGCGCCGGCGCGGGTTCTGCGCGCGCCATCGACGCGTGGAGCGCGGCGAGGATGCGCACGCGCAGCGCGCCGAGCGCCGCGACGTGCGCGTCGCGCGGGGCCGGCACGTCCACCGGCAGATGCAGCAGCAGCTTGCCTTCGCGGCCGAGCAGCACGATGCGGTCGGACACCCGCAGCGCCTCGTCGATGTCGTGGGTGACGAGGATCGTCGCCGCGCCGGTGTCGCGGACCACCTTCACGAGCAGCCGCTGCATGTCCGCGCGCGTGACTTCGTCGAGCGCGCCGAACGGCTCGTCGAGCAGCAGCGTGCGCGGCTGGCGCGCGAGGCAGCGCGCGAGCGCCGCGCGCTGCGCCATGCCGCCGGACAACTGGCGCGGCGCGTAATGGCGCGCGTGCGCGAGCCCGACTTCGTCGAGCGCGGCGGTGACGCGCCGGTTGCGTTCGCCGCGCGGCAGCTTCGGCTGGCGCGCGAAACCGAGGCCGAACGCGACGTTGCGCTCGACCGACAGCCACGGCAGCAGGCACGGGTCCTGGAACGCGAGCGCGACGTCCGGCCGGGGGCCGTCGAGCGCCGCGCCGTCGACGAGCACGTCGCCGGACGTCGGCTTCAGCAGCCCGGCGACGATGCGCAGCAGCGTCGATTTACCCGAGCCGCTCGCGCCGAGCACCGACACCAGTTCGCCGGGCCGCACCGCGAGCCGCACGCCGTTCAGCACCGAACGCTCCGGATAGCGGAGCGCGATGTCGCGCAGCTCGACGCGCGGCGCGTCGAGATCGGTGACGGCCGGCTGGGTCATGCTGCGTTCGTCTGTCGGGACGAGGAATGCTGCGCGAGCTGGTTCTTCAACTGCACGATGCTCGGCGTGACGATCGGCACGAACGCGGCCTCGCGCGCGCGGCGGGCGACGCCGCCCGTGCCGCGCAGATAACCGCGCCCGCCGGCGGCCTGCACTTCGAGTTGCGACGCCGCGCCGACGACCGACGCGAGCCCGATTCGCACGCCGAACTGCGAAGCCGGCGCGGACACGAACGCGCCGCTGTCGATGCCTGCGTACAGGCGCTGGGTCAGCGCATCGAGTTCGCGCGCGAGGCCGGCCGCTTCGTCGCCGGTCGCCGCGCGCACCGGCGGGCTGCTGGCGGCGACCGCTTCGAGCGCGCGCCGCGCGAGCCCGATGGACATCCCGCATTGCAGGCCGAGGAACGCGGGACGCGCATGCGCGAGGAACGCGGCCGCGTCCGCGGCGATCAGCCAGTCGGCGTCGAGCACGGTGCCGTCGAGCCGCAGCGCGGCGGTGTTGCTCGAACGCAGCGCGATCAGGTCGAGGTCGTCGCTGCGCGACACGCCGTTCGCGTCGTGCGGCACCGCGAAGATCGACGGCGCGCGGCCGTCGGCGTTGTCGAACGCGGCCGCGACGATGAAACCCTCGCGGCGCAGGTTCGTGATCCACGGCAACTGGCCGTTCAGCGTCCAGCGCGCGGCCGCGCCTTCGACCGGCGTCGCGCTCATCTGCAGCGGCTCGATGTTCGACAGGTACTTCATCGCGTTCGACAGGCCGGTCGCGCCCGCGCGCTCGCCCGCGACGAGCGCGGGCAGCCAGCGTTCGCGCAGCGCGCCGTTCGGGCTTTGCAGCAGGTATTCGATGAACGCGCGCTGCCCCCAGAACACGAACGCCGCCGCGAGCGAGCGGCGCGCGACCGCGGCGATCGCCTCGATCGCGTCGACGGTCGAGCCGCCCGCGCCGCCGTATTGCGCCGGCACGCCGATGCGCAGCAGGTCCGCCGCGCCGAGACGCGGCAGGATGTCGGCCGCGAGGTCCTGGGTCGTGTCGATCGTTTCGGCGTGCGCGTCGAGCCACGCGGCGAGCGTCGGGGCTGCCGCGTCGAGCGCGAACGGGACGGGGGTGCGCGCCGTCATGCCGCGCGCGCGCCGGCTTCCCACCGGTAGGCGGCCAACTGCGGATTCAGCTCGTTCTGCGACAGGTTGTTCGCGAAATTGCACAGCGTCGCGAGGCTCACGCCGAGCACGACTTCGAGCGCGTTCGCGTCGCTGAAACCCGCCGCGCGGAACGCGGCGAGCGCGTCGTCCGCCACCGCGCCGCGCGTCGCGATTACGTCGCGCGTGAAGACCGCGACCGCGTTCAGCCGCGCGTCGGCGAGCGGGCGCTGCTCGCGGATCGCGTCGACCAGTTGCGGATCGAGTTGCGCCTTCTTCAGCGCGACGGCCGTGTGGCCGGCGACGCAGAAGCCGCAGCCGTGGATCGCGGCGGCGGTGATCTGCACGGTCTCGCGCTCGGCGAGCGTGAGGCCGCTGCGGCCGTTGATCTCGGCGACGGTCAGATAGGTTTCGAGCGCGGTCGGCGCGTTCGCGAGCGATGCCACCAGGTTCGGCAGAAAGCCGTTCGCGGCCTGCGAGCGTTCGAGCCACGGGCGGCTTGCTTCGGGCGCGCTTTCGATGGTTTGCAACGGGAGACGGCTCATGTCGGATCCTCTTGAAGAGAGGTTTTCATTGTGTTGGCTCGACCCGGGGCCGGACAATGCGCGGCTGTCTGCGATTTCTGCGGATCTGTCTGCAACCCGTCCGCAGGCGGGTTTGCGAGTTTGCGGGCTAGTGTAGCGCAGCCGCGTTCGCGCGCCGTGACGCGCGGGCATCGCCGTTGATGCTATCGTCGCCGTCGCCGTTGACGTCGGCATTGCCGTCGTCGTCCTGCGGGCCGCGCGCGCGCCGCCATGCGCCGGGCTGCACGCCGGTCACGCGCTTGAACGCATGCGCGAACGCGGATTCGGACTGGTAGCCGACGCGCTCGGCCGCGTCCGGCGTGCGCGCGCCCGCGCCGAGGATCGCGGCGGCGAGCTTCATCCGGATCAGCGTGACGAACTGCGCGGGCGGCTGGCCGGCGATCTCGACGAACTGCTTGCAGAAGCGCGCGCGGGACATGTGCACGAAGTCGGCCATCGCCTGGGTGGTCCAGCGCTCGCTGGGCGCCTCGACGATCGCGGCGACGAGCGGTGCGAACTCCGCGTCGCGCAGCAGCGCCCAGAAGCACGGCGCGACGTGGTCGTGGCCGTCGAGCGCGCGCAGCGCGTAGACGAACAGCAGATCGGTCAGCCGCGCGATCAGCGGCGACAGCGCGTGCGGGTCGCGCAGCGCCTCCGCGCGGATCAGTTCGAAGATCGCGCGGGCGCCGCCGAGCGACGGATGATCGCGGCGCGCGACGACGTGGTCCGGCAGCAGGCCGAGCAGCAGGTTGTCGAGGCCCGAGCGGAACTCGAAGAAACCGCACGCGATGCCGGTGCTGCCGGCCGGCGGCGCGTCGCCGGGGCGGCCGGCGTCCGCGAGCGGCGTCATCGTGCCGGCGCGCGCGCTTTCGCGGCCGTGTGCGGGCGGCTGCGGGTCCGGCGACACGCAGTGCGGGACGTCGCGCAGCAGGAACACCGCGTCGCCTTGTCCGAGCCGCACGCTGCGCGCGTCGCGGCCGTCCGCGGGCGGCAGATGCAGCCAGCATTCGCCGTGCAGCACGATATGGAAACTCGCGCAGTGCCGGCCGGCGGTCGACGCCTGCCACGTGCCGCAATACTGGCCGACGTGGAACAGCGTGCTTTTCAGTTCGAGGCCGTTGAGCAGCCAGTCGGCTATCTTGTCTGCGTGATGTTGCATGATCGGTACGGAAGGACGCGTGCCGGGGCGGCGCGCAGGCCCTCACCTTAAGCCGCGGCCGCCTGCTGGCAACCAATTTATAGTCGGAAGCATATGCGTGGCCGGTTATAAGGCGGTGACGCGGGCATGGCGCTTGCTGAGGTCCGCGGAACGAAAACGAACCGGAACGGCATCGGACCGCGAAACATGACTCGACTTCCTCGCATCAGGGCCGCCGTGGCCGCCGCCGTCGCGCTGGCCGCATGGACGTTTGGCGCGGGCGCAGGCCACGCCGCGTCGCGCGACGAGCAGGCGCATGCGTGCCGGGGCGACGCGCTGCATCTGTGCGCGGCCGACGTCCCGAACAAGGCGAAGATCACCGCCTGCATGAAGCAGCATTACGATCAGCTATCGCCCGGGTGCAAGGCGATGTTCGACCAGCCGGCGTCCGACAGTCGTCCGAACGGGTAACGCGCCCGCGCTTATGCGGCCCGGCGCCGTCTGCCGTCGGCGGCGTCCGCCGCGCCTTGCGCGGTGCTTTGTCCCATGGCGCGTCGCGCGAAAGCCCCATTCCCGTAAACCCGGCTGCGGCCCCCCTTGCCGTCGGCGACCAGGTTAGACTGACGAACGCCGTTGCCGCACGCCGAACCGACATCCGAATTTCCGGCCTATTTCACGGAGGTACCGCAGGTGCAGTCGCCCGTTCATGCCGCTACGTTGCTTGACGATGATTTCCCCCCCGACGCCGGACCCGAGCGCGATCTGCGGCGCGTCAGCATTCATCCGGACTTCTGGTATCCGGTCGCGTGGTCGCGCGACGTGAAGCGCGGCAAGACGCTCGGCGTGCGCTTCGCCGGCGAGCCGATCGTCGTCGTGCGCACCGAATCGGGCGCGGTGTTCGCGCTGGAGGACCGCTGCGCGCACCGCCAGGTGCCGCTGCACGCGGGCGTGGTCGCCGGCGAGGCGATCCGCTGCTGCTATCACGGCTGGACCTACGACTGCACCGGCCGCTGCACCGACATTCCGTACCTCGGCCGCGAGCGGCTGCCGAACGGCGTGCGTTCGTACCCGTGCCGCGAACTGGGCGGACTGGTGTTCGTGTTCACCGGCGACCCGGCGCTCGCGGACGCGCGGCCGCTGCCGGACCTGAGCGCGGCCGACGACCGTGCATACAAGACCCGGCGGTTCGGCCGCGAGGTCGCGTGCCATTACTCGTTCATGCACGAGAACCTGATGGACATGAACCATCAGTTCCTGCATCGCCGCCAGATGGGGCAGATGAAGGCGCGCGCGCTCGGGCGCCGGCGCGGCGACCACTGGCTGGAGGTCGATTATTCGTTCGCGCGCACCGAAGGGCGGCGGCCGGCCGGCGAGTCGATCATCTTCGGGCAGACCCGCAAGGAGTCGGTCGGCGAAGGCAAGAGCATCATGACCGTGCGCACCGAGTACCCGTATCAGACGCTGCGGATCGTCAACGCCGAGCAGACGGTCGTGATGAGCCTGTGGATCGCCTACGTGCCGCTCGACGCGGAGCAGCGGACGAACCGCACGTTCGGGCTGCTGTCGGTGCGCCGGCCGTCGCTGCCGTTCGCGCTCGATGCGGCGTGGCCGCTGCTCGTGTGGTTCACCGAGCGGATCTTCGCCGAGGACCGGTGGATCGTCGAGCGCGAGCAGGAAGCGCACGACCAGCAGGGCGAGGACCGCAACCACGAAGTGTTTCCGGTGATCCGCGAGTTGCGCGCGCTGCTGCGCGAGTGCGGCGCGCCCTGACAGAAGCGGATCGTTTCGGCGGCAGTGTCCCTGAGCAGTTTCCGGCCGCGGTGCGCGCGTTTGGCGCGCACCGCGGCCGTTCAATTTGGGCATCGGCCCATTAACAACGCTCCGGTTCGACTCCATTCTTTCCCAGTGCTGCGCATCGTTCCCGGGTTCGGTCACATCCGTGGGATTTTATGCGGACATCCTGAATGTCCTTCTGCGTTTCGTCGATGACGGACGGCGGGGACCGGCGTACATTTTCACCCGCAGCCCGACGCAACGCAGGGGCATGCGTACGTTTGCGGCGTACGCGGCATGCCCGTCGAACGAAGCAGAGACACGGCGAAGATGCATGATGTGGACAACATAGGGTTCAACGACGTTGCCCATGCGGCGCGCTGCGCCGCCGCCATGGCGTTTTGCTGCGCGGCACGCGTGCTGCGCAGCGGCCGGCGTTCGCGCGCGCCGCGCATGCCGTACGCGCGGCATATACCGCATAGGCCACGCGCGGGGGCGTCGCGATGAGCATGATCCGCGTCGGCATCGCCGACGATCACCCGGTCGTGCTGCAAGGCGTGTCGTCGCTGCTGCGCACGCAGGCCGACATCGACATCCGCTTCGCGACCGGGCGCATCGGCGAACTGCTCGAATTGCTGCTCGACGATCCGGTGGACGTGCTCGTCTGCGACTACGAATTCGAGATGGACCGGCACGCGGACGGCCTGAACCTGCTGAACCGCATTCGCCGCACGGTGCCGCACACGCGCGTGCTGTTCCTCAGTTCGCACTCTTCCGCGTACATCGTATCCGCGGCGCTCGACGCGGGCGCGGCTGGCTTCATCGGCAAGCGGCACGAGGAGTTCGCGAATCTCGCCGCCGCGATCCGCAGCGTGAACAACCGCAACGTCTACGTGCCGGACTCGCTGCGAAGCCGGATGATGTCCGCGTCGGCGAACGGCTCGAACCGCGCCGGCTGGCTGAACCGGCTGTCCGAGAAGGAAGCGACCGTCGTGCGGATGATCTGCGAGGGGTTGTCGATCAGCGACATCGCGGGCCGGCTGAACCGCAGCCCGAAGACCGTCAGCAACCAGAAGAACGCCGGCATGAAGAAGCTCGGCGCGCGCAACGACGTCGAGCTGGCGAAGGTGATGCGCGAAGCGGAGAGTTGATTCGCGTCATCGCCTTCGATGCGCCACGTCGTTTCCCGCCGCTTGCCGTCTCGGTCCCAGCCTCATTCGATCAGCTTTCCTGTCTGTTGATTCCCGCCTGTCGAGGACCGTCCTTCGCCGATGGCTTCGGCCATCGTCCGGCATCCGCCGTCCGCTAGCCCGACCGCGCGATTTTGTTCCTTTGCGTATGGCCGTTTCGACGTTGCGTTGCGCGTCGATCGATCCGTTCTGTATTTCCCTCATCAGCAGGCGTGGGCCTGGCCGTTCGGCCGAGCCTCGTTTTGGGCGCTCGCCCATTAACAACCGCTCAGGCTAGATCCATTCTCTTGGCTCGACGACAAGATCCGGAATCGGTCCGGGTTCTGCAAACGTTCGTCGATTCATTCCGTTCATTGAGGGAGATTCAAATTGAAGAAAACGCGGCTGATGATCGTGCTGGCAGGTGTGATGGCCGCACCGATGGCGTTCGCACAAAGCGCCCCCCCCGGCACGGGAACGATCACGTTCAACGGGATGCTGCTCGCGGATACCTGCGAGATCAGCCCCGGTGACGTGGACAAGACGGTGACGCTGCCGACGCTTTCCGCGCAGTCGCTGGCCGAGGCCGGCCAGACCGCGGGCTCGACGATGTTCACGATCACGGTCGCGAAATGCCCGACGTCGCTCAGCAACGTCGCCGCGCATTTCGAGACCACGAACATGGACCCGGCCACGCGCAACGCGGTCAACCAGGCCACCACCAACCCGGCCAGCAACGTCGTCGTGCAGCTGCTCGACAAGGACGGCACCACGCCGATCCTGCTCGGCAGCTCGGGCTCGTTCGAGCCGATCACCGGCACCGGCGACACCCGCGGCGCCACGATGAGCTACGGCGGCCAGTACTACGCGACCGGCCAGGCGGGCCAGGGCAACGTGACCGCGATCGTGCGCTACACGCTGTCCTATAACTGACCGGTTTCCGGCGGTTTGTTGCGTAACACCGTTCCCGCGTTGCGGGAACGGTCCGGAAATTCGGTGGATGGGAGATGGGTCGGATGCGTTTCAGTCAGTCGTGTGTTGTTGCGGTCGTTTGCTGTATGGCGGCGTTCACTGCGCATGCCGCCATCGTCATCACCGGCACCCGCGTGATCTACCCGGCGGAAAGCCGCGAGGTCAACGTGCGCCTGAGCAACGTCGAGAACCGGCCGGTGCTGGTTCAGGCGTGGCTCGACGAAGGCAACCCGGCCGCGTCGCCGGACCAGATCCAGGTGCCGTTCGTGCTGCTGCCGTCGGTGTTTCGCGTCGAGCCGCGCCGCGGGCAGTCGCTGCGGATCATGTTCACCGGCGCGGACCTGCCGCAGGACCGCGAGTCGGTGTACTGGCTGAACGTGCTGGAGATTCCGCCGAAGCCCGCGCATGCGGAAGACCGGAACATGATCCAGCTCGCGTTCCGCACGCGGATCAAGCTGTTCTATCGCCCAACCGGCCTGTATGACGACCCGACGTCGGTGCGCTCGCAACTGAAGTGGACGTTCGCGTCGAACGACAGCGGCGAACGCGTGCTGCGCGTCGAGAATCCGTCGCCGTATTACGTGTCCGTCGGCAGCGTCGTGCTCGAAGCGGCCGGCAAGAAGGTCGCGCTGAAGCCCGACATGGCGCCGCCGTTCGGGCACGTGGACTTCACGCCGGAGAAGGGGCGGCTGGAGGCGAAGCTGCCGGCGACCGCTTCGTACACGGTGCTGAACGACTTCGGCACCGAGATCAAGGACACGGCCCAGATCGGCGACAAGCGTGCGCCGCAGCCGGCCGACGTCGAAAAAGTAAAAGAAATCCAGTAAGCGGACTGTCCGATGCAACCACTGAACAAGAGGGCCATGCCGCGTGGCGGCATGCGGAGCCCGCTGCGCTATCGGCCGCTGGCATGGGCGGCGGTCGTGGCGTCCGGGTACTGGCCGTTCGCCGCCGATGCGGCCGACATGACCGAAGCGCCTTGCGTGCCGGCGATCTCGCGTGAGAATCGCGGCGACGATTGCGCCGCTTCTTCGGGTGCGATGACGGGTGCGGTCACCCATGCAGCGGCGGCGATGCCGGATGCCGGCGCGACGAACGTGCTGTCCGCGCCGGAACGCACGCCGGCTTCGGCCGGGCCGCCTGGGTCGCTCGTGCCTGCCGTTCCGCTCGCGCAGCATGCGCCGGTGGAGCCGGGCGCGTCGCGCGACCGGATGCAGGTCGCGTCCGCCGAGGAAGTCGAGTTCAACCCGGCGTTTTTCACCGGCAACGTCGCGGACCTGTCGCGCTACTCGCGCGGCAATCCGGTCGCGCCGGGCGTCTATTCGATCGACGTGATCGTCAACGGCCGTCGGCGTGGCCGGTTCGACGTGCAGTTCCAGTCGGTGCCGGGTTCGGACATCGCCGCGCCTTGCTTCACGATGGCGGGCCTCGACCGGATCGGCATCGACATCGATCGCGTCGCGGCGCGGTACAAGGAAGCGCCGACGGAAACTCCGAAGGATGCTACGCAGGACACCGCTCAAGATCTCGCTCAAGATCCCGCGCAGGACGCCGCGCACTCAACCGGGTCCGCGCCGCCGTCAACCGCTTCCGGCGCGGAGCCGTCGCCGCCGGTCTGCATGCCGTTCGCGCAGGCGGTCCCGGACGGCCTCGCGTATTTCGACACCGCGGACCTGAAGCTCGACCTGAGCGTGCCGCAGCTCGACATGCGCCGCGAGGCCAGCGGCTACGTCGATCCGTCGCGCTGGGACGACGGCGTCAACGCGGGGATCGTGCAGTACAGCCTTGCGACCTATTCGAGCCATCAGAACATCGGCGCGGACCTGAACAGCGCGTACCTCGGGTTGCAGAGCGGGATCAACGTCGGCGGCTGGCGGCTGCGCCAATGGTCGACCGCGACGTGGCAGAACCGGTCGGCCGGCACGCACTGGCAGAGCGTCGCGCTGTTCGCGCAGCACGACGTGACGAGCCTGCGCAGCCAGTTCACGATCGGCGACAGCCTGACGAGCGGCGACGTGTTCGATTCGTTCAACGTGCGCGGCGTGCAGTTGTCGAGCGACGACCGGATGCTGCCCGACTCGATGCGCGCGTTCGCGCCGGTCGTGCGCGGCGTCGCGGAAACGAATGCGCGCGTGACGGTCCGCCAGAACAACATCATCCTGACCGAGACGAGCGTGTCGCCGGGGCCGTTCGAAATCTCGGACCTGCCGGCAACCGGCTACGGCGGCGACTTCGACGTCACGGTCACCGAGTCGGACGGCCGGGAGCGCACCTATCACGTGCCGTTCGCATCGGTGCCGCAACTGCTGCGGCCGGGCATTTCCCGCTTCAACGTGACGACCGGCGTGTATCGCGACACGATACTGGACGCGCATCCGTGGGTCGCGCAGGCGGTCTACCAGCGCGGCCTCACGAACGTCGTGACCGCGTACACCGGCGGCCAGGCGTCCGAGGGCTACTGGGCCGGGCTGCTCGGTCTCGCGCTGAACACGCCGGCCGGCGCGTTCGCGTTCGACATGACGTTCGCGAAAACGAGCCTGCCGACCGGCGGCGGCCCGGGCTACAGCGGCCGCGTCAGCTACAGCAAGCTGGTGCCGGGCGCGAACACGAACATTTCGGTGGCCGCGTACCGTTATTCGACGTCGCACTTCTACACGCTGCGCGACGCGATCTATGCGCGCAACCAGTGGGGCGGCCGCACGTCGATGTACGACTACCGGACCCGCAACCGCATCCAGGTCAACATCAATCAGCCGATCGGCGAACGCAGTTCGGTGTTCATCTCGGGCAGCTCGCAGAACTACTGGGGCAGCGCGAGGGGGTACGACCTGCAGTACCAGGTCGGTTTCAGCAGCACGTTCAAGCGGGTGTCGTACTCCGCGTATGCGCAGCGCACGCGTTTGCAGAACGCGGCGCTCGACACGCAGATCGGCGTGAACCTGACGATCCCGCTCGGCCGGGCGGAGTCCACCAAACGCGGCGCGTTCGACTATCTGACGACGAACCTCACGCGCAACTCGAACGGCGACAGCACGATCCAGGCCACCGCGTCCGGCAATACGAGCGGCGTGACGCCGATCAATTACGGCGTGACGGCTTCGCGTGTCGTCAGCGGCGACCAGAAGAACGTGTCGGCCGGCGGTTACGGCATGTACCGGTCGCCGGTCGGCACCTACAGCGGTAATGCGTCGATCGGCAACAAGACGCGCCAGGCGGCGCTGAACGTCGGCGGCGCGATCGTCGTGCACGGCGGCGGCGTCACGCTCGGTCCGCCGCTCGGCCAGGCGTTCGCGCTCGTCGAGGCGAAGGGCGCGAAGGGCGGCACGATCGTCAACGGCCAGGGCGCGAAGATCGACGGCAACGGGTATGCGGTGGTCACGTCGCTGCGGCCGTATCGCGTGAACACGGTCGCGCTCGATCCGAGCGCGGTCCCGATGGACGTCGGGCTGAACAACACGAGCGAGGAGGTCGTGCCGCGCGCGGACTCGATGGTGCTGGTCAGGATCGCCACGGTGCGCGGCCGGCCGACGTTCGCGGCGGTGTCGGACGCGCACGACCGGCTGTTGCCGATGGGCTCGGAACTGTTCGACGAATCGGGCAAGTCGGTCGGCATCGTCGGCCAGGGCGGCCTCGCGTATCTGCGCGGCCTCGAAAACGACGGGCGGCTGCTCGCGAAGTGGGGCACCGGCCCGCAAGACCAGTGCGTGTTGCCGTACCGGATTCCGGCTGAGGAGAACGACGCGGACGGTCAAGCGCACATCGTCGCGCGCATCCGGATCAGTTGCGATCCCGCGCTGATCTGGGCGCCTCCCGCGAAGCCGGAGCCGGGTGGTGCAACGCCTGGCACGACGCCGGATACCGCTCGGGTCACGGCACTTTCCGCGCGATTCCACTGACAGGCTTCCGATGACCAACAATCACGAGCCGGAACATGATGAGTTCGACAATCGGGCGGATCGCGCCAGACGAGGAGGGCGCGGCATGAAAGGGGTAATGACAGCGGCAAAGACCGGGGCAAAGACCGGGGCAACGAGGCTTGCGGCGCTGACGCTCGCGTTCGTGACCGCCGTCGCGCTCGTGCGCGGCGACGACGCGCGCGCCGCGACGTCGGCGTCGGTCACGCTGAATTTCACGGGCACCTACATCGGCTCGACGTGCAACGTGATCGGCGCGTCCGACATGACGGTGACGCTGCCGACGATGTCCGCGCAGTCGCTCGCGACGGCCGGTCAGACCGCTGGCTCGACGGTCTTTTCGATTCCGATCCAGTGCGACAGCGAAACGACCGGCGTGCGCGCGTATTTCGAGAACGGTCCGGCAACCGACCCGGCCACCGGCAACCTCAGTCTACAGGCGGTGGACGGGCAGAGTTCGGCGCAGAACGTGCAAGTCGCACTGCAGAACATTGACGGGTCGCCGATCCGGATCGGCGACCGCAGCACGGTCAAGGTGATCCCGGTCGCGGCGACCACGCCAACGACGATCAGTTTCATCGCGACGTACTACGCGACCGGGATGGCATCGCCGGGCGTGGTCCGCGCGTTCGTCACGTACGTGCTCGAATTGCCATGACGGCGACCGCCACGTTCCGGAACCGGGCAACCCGCGATGCGTGACCGATCGACCACGCCATTGCGCGCGCTGCTGCGCGATACGGTGCTGCACGTCGCGCTGCTGGCCGGCGGCGCGCAGATGCCCGCGCTTCATTTCTGGCGCGCGCGCTGCATCACGCTGGTCGAGGACTTGATGCAGGCGATGCGCGATACCGGTTATCGTGACGCGGAGATCGACGAAGCGAGCCTCGCGCAATGCGTGCTGCTCGACGACGTCACGCTGCGCGCGCTGCCGCCCACGCGGCGCAACGAATGGACGCGCGAGCTGTTGTTGACGCGGTTTCATCCGTCGCGTGACGGTGTCGCGGCCGTGACGGAGCGGATCGGGCGCGTCCTGCGCAACCCGGAGCCGTCGCGTGACTGGCTCGAACTCTACCGGATCGTGCTCGAACCCGGCTTTGCCGAAGGCACGCAAGGCGATCGGCAGATGCAGCGGAAGCGGATCGCCGATGCGCTGGCCGCGATGTGGCGCGACGAGCCGTCGGCCACGACAAGCGATCGAACGGTGAGGACATTCGGGAGCGGACGCAACGATAATCGCCGCCGGTTCGCAGCGGGTGCGGCCGTGCTTGTGCTTGTTGCGGCGGCGATCTGGTTCATGTCGGACCGTCACGTCGGTGAGGCCATGAAGCGCATGACGGCCGCCGCGTCGATCGACGCCGATCCAGCCGCAGGAGAAAGCCGATGAAGCGGACCGATCGTCTGATCGCGCCTGCAATCTGGATCGCGGTGCTCGCGGCGGGGTTAGCGTGGCTCGGCTTGCCGCTCGACCGGCAGCCGGGCTGGCCGGTCGTGCTCGGCTTCGTGCTGGCGACCGCGCTCGGCCTCGCAGGCTTGCTCGTTTGGCGGCATCGGCGGCTTCCGGACTCGACGGCTGCGGGAGACGACATGCCGGCTGGCGGCGCGCGCGAGTTGCCGGTCGTGCTGGTCGTCGGTCCTTACGCGTCCGCCGCGTTTTCGCGCGGCGCGCAGTCGCTGACGCTTCGCCGCGACGGCGCCGCCGCATGGCTGTACGTCAAGACGCCCGGCGATCTTGCGCGGGCCATCGACATCGTCGCGAAATCTCACGGCCGGCCGCCGGTCGCGGCGCTGTTGCCGGTGATCCCGGAAGGGAACGACGACGACGGCGTGTTGCGCCGCGAGTTTTCGCAGTGGCGTCGCGCGCTCGATGCAACATTCGATAAACGCGCGTCCGTGCTGCCGTGTTACATCGCGGTTTATGCGTGCCTCGGCGCGCATGACGAAGCCGCGCCGCAGCCGGTGTGGTTCGGCGACTTCATCGACGCGACGGTCGCGATGCCGGGCATCGATCATCTGCGGCAACGGGTGCAGACGATCCGCGATCAACTGGACCGCGCGGCGCTCACGTCGGACGGCGCGGGTCACATCGTCCGCGCGGCGCTCGGCCAGTCGGTGCTCGACTGGCTGCAGGACGCGTCGCTGTTGTCGGCGCTCGCGCCGCTCACGAGCACCGCGCCGTTCGAACTGCGCGGGCTGCTGCTGGCCGACGTCGGTTATCCCGTCAGCCGCGCCGGCGCGTGGACGCGCTGGCTGGTCGCGAAAACCGGCCTGCAACCACTGGCCGGCACGCTGCCCGCGCAGCCGTTGCCGCTGCCGGCCATCGTCGCGACGCAGCCGGGTTCGACGGCGCTGATGGTTCACGGCCATGCGCTGACACGACCCGGCTGGCACGTCGCCGGCGCGGTTGCGGTCACGCTGGCCGCATCGTTCGCGGTGTCGGGTTGGCGAAACGGGAATCTGATCGAGCGCGTGACCGGCGAGATCGACGCGTCGCGCGCGACGCCGCGCGAGCAGTTCGATGCGAGGCGCGACCGGCTCGACACGTTGCAGCAACGTTACGCGGAGCTTGAGCGGTACGCGCAATCCGGCGAGCCGACGTCGCTCGGCTGGGGCCTCTACCGCGGCACGCCGCTCCAGTCGGCGCTGGCGCGGACGATCGAGGCCGAAGGCGCGATACCGGACGGCGTGACGCTCGACAGCGTCGCGCTGTTCGACAGCGGCCGGACCACGCTGAAACCCGGCGCGACCGACGCGTTGCAGACGGTCCTCCATCTGATCCTGCTCAATCCCGACAAGCGCGTGCTGATCGCCGGCCATACGGACGACGTCGGATCGGGCGACGTCAACCAGACGTTGTCGGAAGCGCGCGCCCGCGCGATCCGCGACTGGTTCGTCGCAACGGCGAAGCTGCCGCCGACGCGTTTCGCGATCCAGGGTTACGGCGACACGCGCCCGCTCGCGAGCAATCGCGACGAACGCGGTCGCGCGAAGAACCGCCGTGTCGAAATCACGCTGATACCCGATGCGACGGCCGCCGGCACGAGTTTGCCGCATTGAGTTTCCCGCTACACGGACGCGCATCGCGTCCGTTTCTTGACCCGGACCGGCCCGGTTCGACATCGGCGTCCGCCTGGATGCATTTTGGGTGATCGCCCATATGTCGCCGGCGAACGGCGACGTACCATCCGATACGTTGTGGATGCGCGTGCAGGGTCGGCGTCGCGTCGTCGTTCGATGAGCGGCGGCCGACGGTTGGCAACACGAAACAATGGTCGGATCACCTATGTCAGTCTCGAACAGCTCCCAGAAATTCATTGCGCGCAATCGCGCGCCCCGCGTGCAGATCGAATACGACGTCGAGATTTACGGCTCGGAGAAGAAGGTCGAGCTGCCGTTCGTGATGGGCGTGCTCGCGGACCTGTCCGGCAAGCCGCTCGAAGCACTGCCGCCGGTCGGCGACCGCCGGTTCCTGAACATCGACATCGACAATTTCGACGAGCGGATGAAGGCGATGAAGCCGCGCGTCGCGTTTTCGGTGCCGAACACGCTGACGGGCGAAGGCCAGTTGATGGTCGATATCACGTTCGAAAGCATGGACGATTTTTCGCCGGCTGCGATCGCGAAGAAGGTCGATGCGCTCGCGCAACTGCTCGAAGCGCGCACGCAGCTCGCGAACTTGCAGACATACATGGACGGCAAGGCGGGCGCGGAAGGCCTCGTGAGCCAGGTGCTGAAGGACCCGGCGCTGCTGAACGCGCTCGCGCGCGCGCCGAAGTCCGACGGCGCGAAAGCCGCCGACGAATCCGCGACGAACGAATGAACTGCGGAATGAACTGCGCGCGCCGCGCGTGAATGGCTCGAAACAGTGGGGAAATGATGGCCGAACGTCTATCGCAAGCCCGGTCCGAAGCAGCGGCCGGCATCGCCGAATCCGATTTCAACGCGCTGCTGTCGCGCGAGTTCAAGCCGAAGACCGAGCGTGCGCGCGAGGCCGTCGAGAACGCGGTCAAGACGCTCGCGCAGCAGGCGCTGCTGACGTCGGTCACGGTGTCGGACGATGCGTACAAGAACATCGAGGCGGTCATCGGCGAGATCGACCGCAAGCTGTCCGAGCAGATCAACCTGATCCTGCATCACGACGACTTCCAGAAGCTGGAAAGCGCATGGCGCGGCCTGCACCACCTCGTGACGAACACCGAAACGGACGAGAAGCTGAAGATCCGCTTCATGGACGTGTCGAAGGACGATCTGCGCCGCACGATGAAGCGTTACAAGGGCATCGCGTGGGACCAGAGCCCGTTCTTCAAGCAGATCTATGAAGAGGAATACGGGCAGTTGGGCGGCGAGCCGTATGGCTGCCTCGTCGCGGACTATTACTTCGACCACACGCCGCCCGACGTCGATCTGCTCGCGTCGATCGCGAAGGTCGCCGCCGCGTCGCATTCGCCGTTCATCGCGGGCGCGGCGCCGTCGGTGCTCCAGATGGATTCGTGGCAGGAACTCGCGAATCCGCGCGATCTGACGAAGATTTTCACGCAGAACCTCGAATACGCGCCGTGGAACTCGCTGCGCGCGTCGGAGGACGCGCGCTACATCGGGCTGGCGATGCCGCGTTTCCTGTCGCGGCTGCCGTATGGCGTCAAGACGAACCCGGTGGACGAGTTCGACTTCGAGGAAGCGACCGACGGCTCCGATCATCGCCGCTACGTGTGGTCGAACGCCGCGTATGCGATGGCGGTGAACATCAACCGCTCGTTCAAGCAATACGGCTGGTGCACGCTGATTCGCGGCGTCGAGAGCGGCGGCGTGGTCGAAAACCTGCCGTGCCACACGTTCCCGACCGACGACGGCGGCGTCGACATGAAGTGTCCGACCGAGATCGCGATTTCGGACCGCCGCGAGGCGGAACTCGCGAAGAACGGCTTCATCCCGCTGATCCACCGGAAGAACACCGACTACGCGGCGTTCATCGGCGCGCAGTCGTTGCAGAAGCCGGCCGAATACTACGACCCGGATGCCACCGCGAATGCGAACCTGTCCGCGCGGCTGCCGTATCTGTTCGCGTGCTCGCGCTTCGCGCATTACCTGAAGTGCATCGTCCGCGACAAGATCGGCTCGTTCAAGGAGCGCGAGGACATGCAGCAGTGGCTCAACGAATGGGTGATGAACTACGTCGACGCGGACCCGGCGAACTCGTCGCAGGAGACGAAGGCGCGCCGGCCGCTCGCGGCGGCGGAGGTCGTTGTCGAGGACGTCGAGGGCAATCCCGGCTACTACCAGGCGAAATTTTTTCTGCGTCCGCACTTTCAGCTTGAAGGCCTGACGGTGTCGCTGCGTCTCGTCGCCAAGCTGCCTCTCGTGAAGGAAGCAGCCTGACGGAACGCGCACGCGCGCTCCGCCAGGCGAATGAGCGACGGGCAGGCGCTCACCGACTTTTCCTGCCCGAACCAACCACGCACTAAGGAGTAGCTTTTCATGGCGCAAGACATCTTCCTGAAGATCAACGGCATCGACGGCGAATCCGAAGACGCGAGCCACAAGGACGAGATCGAAGTGTTGAGCTGGTCGTGGAACGTGTCGCAGCAGTCGAGCA
Organism: Paraburkholderia caballeronis; assembly: GCF_900104845.1. Lineage (NCBI taxonomy): Bacteria > Pseudomonadati > Pseudomonadota > Betaproteobacteria > Burkholderiales > Burkholderiaceae > Paraburkholderia > Paraburkholderia caballeronis. The sequence continues at coordinate 488,262 of NZ_FNSR01000003.1, forward strand.
TGCACGCGGGTTCCGGCGGCGGCGCGGGCCGGGCGACGGTCGAGGACCTGACCTTCGAACACCTGGTCGACCGCGCGACGCCGAATCTGACGCAGTACTGCCTGACCGGCAAGCATATCGACGAGGCGAAGCTCGTCGTGCGCAAGGCCGGCGGTAATCCGCTCGAATACATCAAGTTCACGATGAACGACGTGCTGGTGACGTCGGTCAGCCCGTCGGGCGTGAGCGCGAGCGAGCAGCGTCCGCGTGAGGTCGTGCGCCTGTCGTTCTCGCGGATGAAGCAGGAATACGTGGTGCAAAACGCGCAAGGCGGCAGCGGCGGTGCGATCACCGCGACGTTCGACATCAAGAAGAACGTCGCCTGATCTCGCGACCCGGCTCGACGGTCGCGACCTTGCCGGCGTTCCGGCGAGGTCGCGACGATGTTGCGCGTCTTTGTGCGGACTGGCGCGTGTGTTCGCGTCATTCGCGCGAAGCGGCTTCGTCACGCGGGTCGGCCTCGCGACAGACCCATGCGTATCCGACGATCACGGCTCACATCACGGCTCACTTTCGATGGCTCCGACTTTTTCTTTTCTTCGCTTTTTCGCCGGGTCTCGCGGGTTGCGTCGTCTTGTGACCGGCGGCCTGTGCTTCTGGCTGGCCGCGTGCAGCAGCAGTCCGCCCGCTCCGAAAGAGCAGGCGGCCGATCTGCGGATTCAGGTGATCGCGAGCGAGAACATCAACCCGGACGACAAGGGGCGTCCCGCGCCGATCATGGTCCGCGTGTACGAACTGAAGTCGGCCACCGCGTTCCGCAGCGCCGACTACTTCACGCTGCAGGACGACGACCGGAAAGCGACTGGCGACGACGTGCTGGTCGTCGACGAGTTCATCCTGCGTCCCGGCGACACGAAGGAAATCAGCCGCAAGGCGAATGCGTCGACGAACGCGATCGGCGTGCTCGCCGGTTACCGGAATCTCGGCAAGTCGGTGTGGCGCGACGTCTATCAGCTACGGCAGCCGCAGAAGGCGCCGTGGTATCGGCGGATGTTCACGCGGGAGCGGAAGGAAACGCTGACGGTCAACGTGGACAAACAGGCCGTTTCGATCTCGGCGCGGCGGGGTGACAAGTGGATATTCCAGACCGGAAGCCGAGGCTGACCGGCTGGTTCGATTGACGTGCCGTTTCGGATTCAGGTCGGGCGAATTGCGATGAGCTGGTATAACAAGGTCGTCTGGAGTGAGGGGCTGTTCCTGCGCCCGCAGCTGTTTCAGCAGCAGGAGCGCTACCTCGAATATTTCGCGCACAAGCGTAGCGCGGTATTGAGCCCGTTTTTCTGGGGCTTCAGCCATTACGAGATCGACCGCGAATCGCTCGCGTTCGGCAAGCTCGTATTCAAGAGCGGTGCGGGCATCTTCCCTGACGGCACGCCGTTCGACGTGCCCGGCCACACGCCGCCGCCGCAACCGCTGACGATCGCGCCCGAGCACCAGAACCAGGTGATCTACGTCGCGGTGCCGCTGCGCCTGCCGAATACCGAGGAAACCACGTTTGCCGAGCGAAACGGGTCGCTGGCCCGCTATCTGTCGTTCGACGACGAGCTGCGCGACAGCAACGCAATCGGCCAGGGGCCGAAGCCGGTGCAACTGGCGAACCTGCGGCTGCGCCTGTTGCCGGAAAAGGAACTGACGCAGTCGTGGATCGGCGTCGCGCTGACGCGCGTGAAGTCGCTGCACGCGGACGGCGCGGTGTCGCTGCACACCGACGACCATATTCCGCCCGTCACCGGTTACGGTGCGAATCCGCTGCTGCGCGACTGGACATTGCAGTTGCACGGACTCGCGCGGCTGCGCGCGGACGCGCTCGCCGCGCGTCTGTCCGGCAGCGACGGCCGGGTCGGCGCGGCGGCCGAGGTTGCCGACTATCTGCTGCTCCAGGTGCTGAACCGTTACGAGCCGCTGCTCGACCACCTGTGCCAGATCGGCGAGACCGCGCCGGTCGATCTGTATCGCGAGTTCGCGATGCTGGCCGGCGAGCTGTCGACGTTCGTGCGGCCGCAGACGCGCCGGCCGATCGCCGCGCCCGGCTACGACCACGCGCGGTTGTACGACAGCATCAAGCCGCTCGTCGACGAGATCCATTACCTGCTGAACCAGGTGCTGATACGCGGCGCGCAGCCGATTCCGCTTACCGAGCAGGCGCACGGCATCCGCACCGCGAGCATGCTGCCGGCCGAACTCGCCGCGTATTCGAGCCTCGTGCTCGCGGTCGGCGCGCAGATGTCGCCGGAGGTGCTGCAACAGCAGTTCGCCGCGCAGACGAAGATCAGCCAGCCGCAGCGGCTGCCCGAACTGATCCGCTCGCACCTGCCCGGCCTCACGATGGTGCCGCTGCCGGTGCCGCCGCGGCAGATTCCGTTCAATTCCGGTTTCATCTATTTCGAGCTGTCGCGCAGCGGTCCGTTCTGGGAGCAGATTGCGCGGCAGGGCGGCCTCGCGATGCACATCGCCGGCCATTTCCCTGAACTGAAGCTCGAACTGTGGGGCGTGCGCCAGAAATGAACCATTCTCACGGCGACAACGCATTCGATTTTCTATCGGATTCCGATGGGCCGGGCGGCGGCGCCGTCGCCGCGCCGCGCTCGGGGCGCATGCAGCCGGATTTCAGTTTCGAGCCGGACTCCGAGGGCGGTCCGTTCGATCCGCCGGAAGACATCCAGGCGCGGCTCGCGCGCGTGCTGGCCGCGCAGAATCCGTTGCAGGAAGCGGCGCAGCCGCTGCTGCGGATGCTGGCCGACATGCCGGCATCGCTCGATTCGCAGGCGGCGGTCGAACGGCTGCGCGCGCTGCTCGTGCGCGAAGTGGTCGCGTTCCAGAAGCTGTGCGACAAGGCTAATCTGCCGTGGAAACACATGGCCGCGGTCCGCTACTGCCTGTGCACCGCGCTCGACGAAGCGGCGAACCGCACGCGCTGGGGCGGCGGCGGCATCTGGGCCGCGAAGAGCCTGTTGATCACGTTCGAAGGCGAGGTCGACGGCGGCGAGAAGTTCTTCCTGCTGATCGGCCGGATGGCGACGGACCCGCAGGCATACGTCGACGTGCTCGAAGTGCTGTACCGCATTCTCGGGCTCGGCTTCGAAGGGCGTTACAGCGTCGTCGTCGAAGGCCGGCGGCATCTCGAACAGATTCGCCAGCGGCTGCTGACGCTGATCAGCGGCGCGCGCGACCCGGTGCAGCTCGAACTGTCGCCGCACTGGCGCGGCGTGGCGCCGGGCAAGATGCGACTGCTGAACGGCCTGCCGGTGTGGGCCACTGCGAGCGTCGCGGCGCTGCTCGTGTTCGGGCTGTTCGCCTGGTACAAGTATCACCTGCTGTACGACGGCAACGCGCTCGAAGCGCGGATTCTCGCGATCGGCCAGCAGCCGTCCATGCCACCGTCCCCGCCGCCCGTGCGGAAACCGCTGCGCCTGTCCGTGCTGCTGAAGGACGAAATCGCGCGCGGGCTCGTCAGCGTCGACGAGGACGATAAACACAGCCACGTGGTGTTCAGCGGCGACTACATGTTCGTGCCGGGCGGCAGCAACGTGCGTCCCGAAATCGATCCGGTGCTCGCGCGCGTCGCGCAGGAAGTTGCGCGCGTCGGCGGCAACGTGACGGTCACTGGTCATTCGGACAACCAGCCGATCCGCACCGCCGAGTTCCCGGACAACCAGGCGCTGTCCGAAAAGCGGGCCGCGTTCGTCGCGCAGGTGCTCGCGTCGTATGGCACGCCGGCAGCGCGCATCCGTTCGGTCGGCGTCGGCGACAAGCAGCCGCTGGCCGACGACGCGACGGCCGCGGGCCGTTCCCGCAACCGGCGCGTGGAGATTCTCGTCACGCAATGACGGGCCAAGTCTCGGGAAAAAGCCTCGAATGTCCTATCTGAAACGCTTCTTCAAGTTCGTCTGTTCGCGCCACACGCTCGTGTTCGTCGCGATCGTGCTGGTCGCGGCGGCCGTGTGGTTCATCGGTCCGCTGCTCGCGTTCGGCGACTATCGGCCGTTCGACAGCGTGTCGTCGCGCGCGATCGTGATCGTCGTGCTGCTCGCGTTGCTGCTGTTCGGGCTGCTCAGGTGGTCGCCGGCGCCGATCGTCGTCGCGATCGTCGGCCTGCTGCTGTGGCATCTCGGCCCGCTGCTCGCGTTCGGCAGCGTGCGTCCGCTCGCGCCGATGTGGTCGCGCGTGCTGCTGGTGTCGGCGCTCGTCGCGTGTTACGCGGTGTATGGTCTGTACCGGCTGTGGCACGCGATGCGCAACAACGACGCGCTGCTGCAACGCATCCTCAATCCGTTCGCGAGCCGCGCGACGCCGGAGCAGATCGCGCGCGACGAGCTTCGCGTCGTCCAGTCGGCGGTGAGCCGCGCGCTCGACCGGCTGCGGCGGATGCGCAGCGGTTCGTCCGGCTGGCGTCGGCTGTTCGAGAACCAGCGTTATCTGTACGAACTGCCGTGGTACATGGTGGTCGGTTCGCCGGGCGCGGGCAAGACCACGCTCGTGCTGAACTCGGGCCTCGATTTTCCCGATGCGGCGCAGATGAACGCGTCGTCGATCCGCGAGCGGGTCGAGACGGCGAATTGCGACTGGTGGTTCACGAACGAAGCGGTCCTGATCGATACGGCCGGCCGCTACACGGTGCAGGACGGGAGCGGTGCGTCGCCGGGCAGCGACGCCGGCCCGCAGACGAAACCGGACGCCGCGGCCGTCAACGCCGCCGAATGGCGCGGCTTCCTCGACCTGTTGCGCAAGCGCCGCCCGCGCGCGCCGATCAACGGCGCGCTGCTGGTCGTGTCCGTCGAGGAACTGCTGAACCGCTCGCCGGCCAGCCGCACGACGCTGGCCGCCGCGATGCGCGCGCGGCTCGGCGAACTGCGTCAGCAACTCGGCGTGCGCTTCCCGGTGTACGTGCTCGTCACGAAGCTCGACCTGCTGCCGGGCTTCGCCGAGTATTTTCAGTCGTTGACCGGCGAAGGCCGCTCGCAGGTGCTCGGCTTCACACTCGGCTACCGGCAGGACGGCGGGCAGGACGGCGAGCCGGAAGGCGCGCAGGACTTGCGGCAGCGTTGCGCGGCCGAAACGCGGTTGCTCGAACACCGGCTCGAAGAGGGGATCAACGTCCGCCTCCAGGAAGAGTACGAAGGCGATCGCCGCAAGAAGCTGTACGCGTTTCCGGGCGAGTTCCGCAGCCTCGCGGCGCAACTGCTCGACATGATCGGACTCGTGTTCCTCGACTCGCGTTACGACGACACGCAGCTCGGCAGCCTGCTGCGCGGCGTCTATTTCACGAGCGCCGCGCAGACGAACGAAGTGATTCCGGCCGATCGCACGACGCTGCTGCAACGGCTGCGGCGCGGACTCGCGGGCATCACCGGCGAAGTCGCGGCAGCGGTCGCGCCGGCGAGCGCCACGGCAAGTGCGGCGGCGAGCGCGCCGACCGTCTATCGCGGTTATTTCCTGCGCAGCCTGTTCCAGCGCGTGATTCTCGCGGAAGGGCATCTGGTGCGGCCGAATCTGCGCTGGGAGTTCCGGTTCCGCACGCTGCGCGTGGTCGGGCATCTGCTGTCGGTCGTGGTGGCGGTTTGGCTGATCGGCGCGTTGATCGTCAGCTTCGGCAACAACCGCGACTACCTCGCGGCGATCGGCAAGAAAACCGATGCGCTCGCGCAGCGGGTCGGCGGCTTCCGCAAGGTCGCGCAGCCGGGTGCGATGGCCGGCGTGCTGTCCGCGTCGCGCGATCTGCCGCAATATCGCGACCTCGATCTGGACAGTCCGGGCGGCGCGTATCGCTACGGGTTGTACACGGCGCCGCCGGTGGTCGACGCCTCCGACACGACCTACGCGAACCTGCTGACGCAGATGCTGTTGCCGCAGGTGAGCGGCCGTCTCGAAGCCGTGCTCGAAACGCAGCTGCGGGCCGGCGACGCGGACGGCGTGTACCGGACGCTGTCGATCTACCTGATGCTGTACGAGGCCGCGCATTACGACGCAAAGGCGGTCAAGGCATGGGTGCTCGACGACTGGGAGCACGCCGGCACTGGCGCCGCGATGGGCGACCGCAGCGCGATGGCGCGGCACCTCGATGCGCTGTTCACGGACGGTCGGCGGGTCACGCCGCGCGCGCCGCTGAATGCCGACCTCGTGCAGCGCGCGCGCGATTTTCTCGATCGCAATCCGGTCGCGGGACGGCTGTATGAACGTGCGGTCGCGGACATGCAGAAGGACGCGCCTGACAACATCACGCTGACCCGCGCGGCCGGCCCGCAGGCGGCCGCGGTGTTCGCGCTCGTTGCGGGATCGACGCTGGAGCGCGGCGTGCCGGGCCTCTACACGTACGACGGTTATCACGACGTGTTCAACCGCCGCCTGCCGGAATTTCTCGCCCAGGCGCAGACGCGCGATGCGTGGGTGATGGGCCGCGACGACGCCGGCTCGAAGCTCGCGCGCCAGGCCATCGCGCGCGTACCGGGCGCGGATCGGGACAAACTCGCGGACGAAGTGCGGCGGCAGTATCTGACCGATTACGGCAACTACTGGCAGCAGTTCCTCGACGACATCCGTCCGCTGAACGGCAGTCCGGCGGGCGGCATCGCGCTCGACCTGCAGGCGCTGCGCACGTTGTCCGCGCCGGAGTCGCCGCTCGTGAAGCTTGCGCGGACGGCGGTGCACGAGACCTCGCTGACGCTCGACGACAGCCCCGACGACCCGTCGCTGACCGATGCGGCCGTCAAGGCGCTCGGCCGGCGCTCGCGGGCCGTGCGCGCGGCGAGCGCGGTTGCCGGCGCGGCCGCGACGATCACGCAGATCGCGCAGCAGAAGCTGGAGAAGGAACTGGTCGACAACCGCTTCGCGGCGCTGCGCCAGGTCGTGACCGGCCAGGCGGATACCGGCAGCGGCCCGGCGCTCGCGGGCGGCGCGACGGTCGGCGGCAGCACGCTGCGGCTCGACGACATCATGGGGCTGCTGAACGAGCAGTATTCGCGGCTGTCGATGGCCGGCAACGTGCTCGCGACGAACGCGATGCCGCCGCCCGACGACATCGGCGGCCGCTTGCAGATCGAGGCGACGCGGCTGCCCGCGCCGTTCCGCGCGCTGCTGTCGGGCATCGCGTCGCAGTCGATGCAGAAGGTCGATCAGGGCGTCGGGTCGCTGCTCGCGCTGCAGGTCGATACGAGCGTCGGCGACACGTGCCGTCGCGCGATCGAAGGCCGTTATCCGTTCGCGGCGGGCACGCGGGAAGTGGACATCGGCGACTTCAACCGCGTGTTCGCGCCGGGCGGCCTGCTCGACGACTTCTTCCAGAAGACGCTCGCGAACCACGTCGATACGAGCCTGCGGCCGTGGCGCTACCGTCCGGTCAGTCCCGGCATGCCGACGTTGCAGGGGCCGAGTCTCGAACCGTTCGAGCGCGCGGCGGCGATCCGCCAGGCGTTTTTCCGCGACGGCGCGCGGATGGATTGGGAGATCGGCATCCGCGTCGCGTCGATGGACCCGGACATCACCGAACTGCTGCTCGACATCGACGGCCAGACGATGCGTTACGTGCATGGGCCGGTGAAAGTGTTTCCGGTCGCGTGGCCGGGGCCGCGCGGCGGGTCGATGGCGTCGATCACCGCGAATCCGCCGATGCGGTCCGATACGTCGACCGCGCTGACCGACGGGCCATGGGCGCTGTTCCGGCTGTTCGACCGGGGCCGCCCGACGCGGACGTCGGCCGGGCGGCCGGCGATCGACTTCGATTTCGACAACCGGCATGTGGTGCTCGAACTGGCGTCCGGCGGCCAGTCGGGTCCGTATGCGGGCAGTCTGCTGAAGGGGTTCCGCTGCCCCGGCACGGGCGGCGCGGCAAGAAGCGTGAATGCAGCATCGAGGAGTTCCAGACTCAACGAGAGTTCGTAGCGCGTGGGTTCGGCACCGGCACGCGATGCCGGCGCGCGCCGCGAACGATCAGGATCGGGGGAAAGCATGTCAGACAATCTGTTGGAAAACACCGTGTTGCAGCGTCGTACCGTCACGGTTTCGAGCGCGGCGATGCCGCAACTGCTCGGCCGGCCTGCGCTCGAATTCATGTCGTTGAGCGGCGAGGAGCGTCTCGGCAGGCTGTTCGAATACGAACTGCTGCTGCGCACGCCGGACGACTACAGCGTGCCGCTCGCGATCAGCGCGAATGTCGATCTGAAAGCGCTGCCCGGCAAGGAAATGACGGTCACGATCGAACTGGACGGGATGGGCGAGGGCGCGCTGGGCGGCGTCGGCGCCGGCACGCGCGAGATCAGCGGCTTGATCTCCGATGCGCAGTACCTGCGCCGCGAGAACCGCTACAACGTGTATCGCGTGGTGCTGCGGCCGTGGCTGTGGCTCGCGACGTTGACGACCGACTACAAGATTTTCCAGGACAAGACGGTCATCGAGATTCTCGACGAGGTGCTGAAGGACTATCCGTATCCGGTCGAGAAGCGTCTCGACGTCGCGCGTTACGGCGTGCATGGCGAAAGCGGGCGCAACGAGCCGCGCGCGTTCCAGGTGCAGTACGGCGAAAGCGACTTCACGTTCGTGCAGCGGCTGATGGAGGAGTGGGGAATCTACTGGTTCTTCGAGCATTCGGACGGCAAGCATCGGCTCGTGTTGTGCGATCACGTCGGCGCGCACCGGAAGCCCGATAGCGCCGAATACCAGCAGCTTGCGTATCTGCCGCAGGGCGGCAAGATCGACACCGAGTACCTCAGCGAATTCACGACCGGCGAGTCGTTGTGCAGCGGCCGTTATCTGACGAGCGACTTCGACTTCACGCGCTCGCGCGCCGACCTGCGTTCGATCAACCAGCAGCCGCGCGACACGAGCTGGAACACGCTGGAGTATTACGAGTGGCCGGGCGACTACACGGACGGCCCGCATGGCGAACTGCTCGCGCGCACGCGGATGGAGGCGCTGCGCGCGCCGGGCACTCGCGCGCTCGGCAAGGGCAACGTGCGCGGGCTCGCGTGCGGGCAGACGTTCGTGTTGACCGGCTACGACTACACGGACGCGAATCGCGAATACCTGGTGCTCGCATCGAAGCTGGAACTGACTGGCATCGCGGACGAAACCGGCGGCGACGCCGAATACACGTGCCTCAGCGCATTCGATCTGCAGCCGACGAGCGAGGTGTTCCGGCTGCCGCGCGAGACGCCGAAGCCGACCGTCAGCGGACCGCAGTCCGCGATCGTCGTCGGGCCGCCGGGCAGCGAACTGTGGACCGACGAGTTCGGCCGAGTGAAGATCCGCTTCACGTGGGACCGCTACGGCCGCAATCTCGAAACCGACTCGTGCTGGGTGCGCGTGAGCCAGGCATGGGCCGGCGCGAACTTCGGCGGCATCTACATTCCGCGTGTCGGGCAGGAGGTGATCGTCGATTTCTGGAATGGCGACCCGGACCGGCCGCTGATCACCGGCAGCCTGTACAACACGCTGACGCCGCCGCCGTGGGAACTGCCGGCGAACGCGACGCAGAGCGGTTTCATGAGCCGCACGATCGAAGGCGGGCTGGAGAACTTCAACAGCATCCGGTTCGAGGACAAGACCGGCGTCGAGGAGTTCATGATCCAGGCGGAGAACACGATGAACCGCCTGACGAAGGTGAACGAGGCGCACGTGGTCGGCGTCGATTACACGATCGGCGTCGGCGGCATGCACGGCGTGACGGTCGGCGGGCTCTTTTCGAGCTGCGTCGGCGGCGCGGCGACCTACGCGGTCGGCGGCGCGCAATCGACGATGGTCGGCGGGGCCGACTACACGACCGTCGGCGGCGTGGCGGGGCTCACGGTCGGCGGCGCGTACACGGTGTCGGTCGGCGAGATGATCTCGATCGTCTGCGGCAAGTCGTCGTTGACGATGACGAAGGATGGCGTGATCAAGCTGATCGGCAACCAGGTGCGCATCCAGGGCGGTGACGAGGTCGTCGTGCAGGGCTCGCCGCTGAAGCTGAATCCGGGCGATTCGGACCTGGGCGGCGTGATCGCGACCGTCGTGAACACCGTGGCCGCGTTGCCGCCAGTGGTCGTATCCGCGCTGGGCGTCGCGCCGAAGATTCCGGCGCTGCCGATCATCATTCCGGATCTGACGCTGCCGACCGTGCCGCCGCCGCCAACGACGGAGACGCCGCCGCCAACGACGGAAACGCCGCCGCCAACGACGGAAACGCCGCCGCCAACGACGGAAACGCCACCGCCAACGACGGAAACGCCACCGCCAACGACGGAGACGCCACCGCCAACGACGGAAACGCCGCCGCCAACGACGGAAACGCCGCCGCCGACAACGGAAACGCCACCGCCGACAACGGAGCCGCCGCCGCCGCCGACAACGGAACCGCCCGACGAATCGTGGAACCCGTGGAGCTGACATCGCGATTGCGCGCGCCGAACGCGCCGCGCGCAATCGTCCCGCATCCGCTAACCCGCTAACACCCGTCCGAACAAGGACGAACAAGGAGCCACCCCATCATGTTTCCGGCAGCAAGACTCGGCGATCCGATCGGACACGGCGGCGTTGTCGTGTCCGGTTCATGCGACGTGCTGATCAACGGCATCCCGGCCGCGATGGTCGGCGCGAGCGTGGCTGTCTGTGCGCTTCATCCGTCCGCGCAGGCAGTGGTGCTCGGCTCGGGCACGGTGTTCATCAATAACCTGCCCGCGACGTTCCTCGGCGGCATCACGTCGTGCGGCGCGCCGATCGCGTGCGGGTCGCCGGACGTGTTCGTCGGCGTCTGACGCCGGCGCATCGGCATGGCGGCGGGAATCGGTGGCCTGGGCGGCGTGCTGGCCGGACTGCCCGGCACGTTGCTGAAGTCGGTCGAGGCCGCGCCGCACGTCGATCGTTGCGGGCGGCTCGGCGACGTCGCGGACCGCTACGGCGCACGCCGTGCGCTGTCGGGCATCGTGTGCGGATCGGTGGATGCGCTGACGGGCGCGATGCTTCGTTTGCCGGCGCGCGAAACCGACTTCACGCTGCGCGGGCGCCTGCCGATCGGCTGGTCGCGCTTTCATTCGAGTGGACTCGTTGCGATGGGCGTCGCACCGGGCCTGCTCGGCCCCAACTGGCGCACGCAATGGGAAGTCACGCTGCGGCGCGCCGGCGACCAGTTGACCTATACCGACGAACAAGGCCGCGCGATCACGGCGCCGTTCCCGAAGCCGGGCTCGCAGGTGATCGTCGCGTCGGAGTCGCTGCACATTGCGCATCTGTCCAATGGGCGTTTCGTCGTCGCGGACCTGACGCCGCACTACCGGGTGTTCGGCGGCTTCGACGCGAACGGCGTCGCGCGGCTGAAGTATGTCGAGGATCTGCATCGTCAGCGCGTCGGCTGCATCTGGGATGCGGATGGGCGGCTGCTGCGCATGCGCGGCACCTGCGGACACGAACTGCGCTTGCACTACGACGCGAAAACCGGCGCGCGTGTCGCGGCGATCGAATGCGTGGACGGCGGTCCGGCCGGCCTGTTCGTTCAGTACGGTTATAACGGTCGCGGCGAACTGGCCGAGGTGCGCAATCGCGTCGGCGACGTCGTGCGGCGGTTCGTTTGCGACGATGGGCGGATCATGGAGGAAACCGGTCCGCTCGGTCTGGTCACGCGTTACCGGTGGCAGACACTGGATGGCGTCGCGCGCATCGTCGAGCGGACCACGTCGGACGGCGCGCGCGAGCGTTTCGCCTACAGCGTCGATAGCTGGACGAGCCAGGTGACCGACGTGTTCGGCGACACGGCGACGTGGCGCTACGACGAACTAGAACGCGTCGTGTCGCATACCGGTTTCGACGGACGCCGCTACGGGTTCGACTATGACGGACCCGGCGGCCCCGTGGTGCTGCGGCTGCCGGGCGAGCGCATCGTGCGTCTGTCGCATGACGCGTTAGGCCGCATCGAGACGGAGACCGATCCGCTCGGCCATACGCGAACGACGCAGTACGCGTTCGCGACTCGCGAGCCGGTCGTCGTGACCGCGGACGACGGCCGCACATGGCGATGGGAGCGCAACGACCGGCTTCAGCCGGTCCAGCATCAGACGCCGTCCGGCGCGATCACGCGGATCGAATACGGCGCGGACGGTTTGCCGACTCGCCACACGGACGAACAGGCGCTCGTGACGACATACGAGCACAACGCGCGGGGCCAGCCGGTGCGCCGCATCGAGGTCGACGGCGCGACGACGCTGTACGAGTACGACGACAACGGTTACATCGTCGGCGTGACCGATGCGCTCGGCGGCGTCACGCGTTTCGAATACGACGGTCTTGGCCGTCCGCTGACGGTGACGCGGCCGGATGGCCGGCTCGAACGCCATGTGTGGAATGCGCTGGGACAGCGGACGTCGTTCGTCGGCGCGGGCGGACAAAGCCTGCACTGGTTTCGCGACCGGCGCGGCAACGTCGTGCGGGCCGTCGACGAAGAAGGGCATGCGACGCTTTACGAATACGACGCGCATGGCCGACTGACGCGCGTCGAGAGCGCGAACGGCGCGATCCAGCGGATCGAATGGAACGCGTCCGGCTGCACGTCGGCGATCGATGCCGATGGTGTGGTCCGCACGTTCGATTATGCGGACTGCGGCGCGATCGGGCGGATCGTGACGAAGGCCGGTCAACTCGAACGCGCGGAGAGCTACGCATACGACATCGCGGGCCGCGTCGTCGGCCGCGACACGCTGCATAACCGCTATGCGTATTTTCATTCGGCGCGCGGCCAACTGGAACGGATCGTCCGCACGCCGACGCTCGAAGGCGAGCGGCTCGGTTTGGTGTCCGACGAGGTCCGCTTCGAATACGATGCGGACGACCGTATCGTCGCCGAGCACGGCGCGAACGGCGAACTGCGTTACACGGTGAATCCGGCCGGCCGCGTGGTGGCGATCACGCTGCCGGAGGGCCAGGTGCTGACGATGCGCCGCTACGTGACCGGCGACATCGCGCAGATCGAATTGGGCAGCCGCGAAATTTCGCGATTCTGGTACGACGCGCTGCATCGGATGATCGCGCGCAGGCAGGACGCGTTGACGACGCACACCGCCTATACGCCGCTCGGGCAACCGCTATGGTGGCGCGCGGTGACCGGCGATGCGGCGGAGCCGTCGGAACGCGATCTCCAGCTATGGCTCGCGGCCGACTATAACGCGTCGGACGCGGTGGTCGGGACGCAGGGGCCGGCATACGGACGCATCCACTACGACCACGACCGGCGCGGCGGCCTGCTACGACGGATCTCGGATCAACTGGGCGTCGAATATTTCACGTGGGACGCGGCCGGCAATCTGCTCGATACGCCGGGCAGCAACTGGTTCCCGGCGGTTTACCCGGACCACCGGATACGCGAATGCCGCGGCTACCGGTACGAGTACGACGCGTGGGGGCAACTGGTCCAGCGCAGCGGCCGCGATCATGCGGTGTCGCTGGAGTGGGACGCCGAAGGCCGCGTCATCGCGGTGCGCCGGCGCGGGCGCACCGTGCGTTACCAGTACGACGCACTCGGGCGGCGGATCGCGAAGTTCGTCGAACCGGCGTCGTCTGCGCGCTCGGCGCATCCGGAGCGCGACGACGCGACCCGTTTCGTGTGGCAAGGCCATCGGCTGTTGCAGGAGCGGCGGCTGGACCGGCTGCGGACGTACCTGTACCAGCCGTGTCGCGACGATGCGCGCGCGTATGCGCCGCTTGCGTGCATCGATCAATGGTTGTCCGACACCGGCGAGGTCAAGGAGACGCGCGTCTATCACTACCACACCGACACCGCCGGCACCGCTGTCGCGCTGACCGACGAGGCGGGCAACGTCGTGTGGCGCGGACGTTATCGCGCGTGGGGCCATCCCACGCTGCACGAGTGGGGCGAAAGCGCGGTGTTGCAGCCGCTTCGCTATGCGGGGCAGTACGCGGATGACGAAACCGCGCTTTGCTATAACGGCGCGCGTTTCTACGATCCCGACGCGGGCCGCTACGTGAGCCCCGACCGAACCGCGCCCGCCGGCGCGAGTCCGTATCGTTACGCGCCGAATCCGCTTACGTGGTGCAATCCGTTGGGGACCGCGGTGCCCGTGCGTTCGGCGGGGATCGCCGCGGCAGCGTCATCCGTCGATCGGCTGTTCGACCCGGCTCAGCAACTGGCCGGCATCGTTCGCCAGTTCGACGACGTACCGGGCTGGAATCCGTTCGAGCGTGGCTTCGAACGCGGCGTGAAGATCTAGCCAGTCCGCGCTTCGGTGCTTGACCAACTGCTCCGCATCGAGCGTCCGGTGATGCAGCGCCGTTCCGGCTGCGTCGTAGATGGCGACGCGCGCGAGCGTCGCGGACGACAACACCGGCTGCGCATCCGCCGCCGTTGCTTCGCGTTCGAACGCACTGCGATGCACGCACACGCGGACGTCGTTCGAGCGCAGCATCGACGCGCACCACGCTGCGTCCGACACGGGCCGCACCGCACCCGGCACTGGCGGCAGTCCGTCTAACAACGTCTGCTGGACGCCGCGGCGCGCGAAGTCGAGCCCCGCGTACGCTTCGTAATCCGCGATGGTTCGCACGGTCCCGAAGCCGTATCGGCCGAAACGATCGTCCGCGAGCGAGTGGCCGTCGGTGCCGAACAGTTCGCGATTGCGCTGCATCGCGCGCGCGTTCCGCTCGCTCCAGTGTTGCTCGACGTGTCCATTCTCCTTCGCGCCGGTCGAATGGTCGTCCCACACTTTCGCGCTCTGTTTGCGCGTGTACTCGTGCCATGCGGCTACACGATGCGGATGATACAGATCGTAGCCGTGCGTAAACGCGCGGACCGAGATCGAGATTTCCTCGCCTTGAAAAAAGTAGTCGGGGTCGTGCTGGACGTTCTCCGCGAAATGCCCGTCCGCGAACGCGAAATGCGCGCTGTAGAACCGCGCGCGGACGGGCCGTGTCAGCGTTGGCCAGTCCGGCAGCGCGTTCGACCGGAACTGCGCAACACCATCGGAACTGAAACGGCTGAACACCATGAGCAGCGGCGCGCTGTCCGCGGGCGGCGGTCCGCCGTCGGGGCGAAACGCCGGCAGATAGGCGGTCAGCAGCGGCTTCGGACTTTCGTCGCGCAGCGATTCGAGCATGTCGATCAGCAGCGCGTCCCAGCGGACGACGAAACGATGGTGCGAATCCAGTTGCAGCGTGTACCGCTCGCCGCGATAACGCTGCTGGATCAGATTGCGCGCCCAGCACGCGCCTTGCGTCGCGAGGTGCGGGACGTCGATCAGTTCGACCTTCGCATCGAGATAGTCGAGGTGATGCACGTCCCAGGCGTCGGTCTTTTCGACGCGCCATTTGCCGAAGCCATGACGCCAGAACGCGCCGAGCGGTTCGTCCGGCGCATGCTGCCAGCAGACGACGATCCGCATCCGGCGCGGCCGCCGCGACTTGCCGATCAGGTCGACAAGTGTCGGCAGCAGTTGCGGATCGCGGTAGCTGGCGATCTGCACGAAGATCGAGTCGTCGTGCGCGTCTTGATGCAAGGCGGGCAGCGTGGTCATGCGGCTTTCCGGAACCGGGAAGGACGGGTCAGAGAATGCTCAGCGTGATCGTCGCGGTCGCCTGGATCTTGCCGGTCGTCGGTGTCGTGCTGCCGACGCGCAGCACCGTCGCGTCGAGCGCGAACGGCGACTGCATCGCGCCGCCCGGCGCATGAACCAGCGTGCTGTTCGGATCGTTCGGCTTCAGCACGGTGCCGGACGACGGTTCGCTGAGCCGGATCGCGAGGTTCTGCGCGCCGGTGTTCTTCAGCAGGCTCGCGTCGTCCGTGTCCGGCGTGCCGGCCAGCGCGGCGGTGATCGACACCGGCGGCGTCGGGCCGGTGCACTGCATCGTGAAGTTGACCGGCTGCGTCGGGCCGGACGTTGTGGACACGTCGCGCGGGCCGAACGTGCCGAAGTCGATGTTCAGCGTGCTGGTGTTGACGGCGCAACTCGGCAGCACCTTGATGTTCACGGTGCCGGCATCGAACGTCAGGATTGTCTTGCCGTCCTCGGCCGTACCCTGCGCGATCGGTCCGAACACGACGGTCACGTTGCTGCCGATGTCGCCGGTCTTGATCAGCTTGATCCCGAAGCGCGACGTGGGCGCCAGATAGCTGTAAGTGACGCCGCCGGTCGCGTTCGCGGCGACTTTCTGCGTGAACGGGAACACGAGGTTGACGCCCGTGCCGATATACGCGAGCTGGAAGCCGACGCCGGGTACGTTGGTTTGATAGACGTTCGGCAGCGCGGACGGCGTCGCGGTCAGATAGCTGAGGAACAGGTTGCCGCCGTTCGGGCAGACAGCGACGGCGGTGTTCGTGACGATGGGCATCGACTCGCCGGACGTGATTTCCGAGCCGATCGGCAGGTCCGGATCGATCGATACCGAGCCTTGCTGAAACAGCACCGTGACCGGCAGCGTCGGCTGGCCGATGCCGGTTCCATTCTGCTGCATCTGCGCGATGTCCGCCGCGGAGAGCTGCGCGCACGCGGCAAGCGCGCCGCGCGACAGCGCGAGACTGGCGAAAAGAAGAAAAAAGACGAGTCGTTTCATCATGCGTTCGTTCCGAAGGATGACCGCTGTGCGGTGCGATTGACGGGATGGAAGGTCTGGGCGGCGCGGCGGCATCTGTCAGGTGTCGACGCCGTCCCATGCGGCGAGCAGGTCGGCCGGGATCGCGTGCGCGAGTTCGGCGAACCGCTTGCCGACCATGCGTTCGGACTGGCGCAGCAGCACGACGACCGGACTGCTCGGTTCGTTCTGCTCGAACCAGATGCGCGTGTCGCGGATCGCCGCGAGCGCGCTCCAGCGGTCCATGCGCGCCGGAGCTTGCGCGACGCCGGCGGCGGGCGGATCGGGCGGGCTGCCTGGCGGCGTGGTTTCGTTGGGCGGCGACATGGAGTGCGACGCGGGTGACGGCGATATTTCGGTTGCGGGAACGGCTGTCGCCGGCGTGGTCGCGGCAACGGTCGCCGCGACTGTCGCTGCAACTGTCGCGCCGTCGTGTGCAAGCTGTGCCTGTGCAAACGGCAGAAGCAACCGGTTCAACGCGCCGAGGTCCGGCGCGTCGATGCCGAGCGTCTGCGCACACCAATCTGCGATTCCGGCTGCGAACCGCTGCGCGTCCGCGAGCGCGACCATCGTCGCATCGCGCCGGCCCCATAACTCGTTCAACAGCCGCGACGCGGATTCGGGCGCGAGCGCGTCTTTCGCGCGCGGCGTCGCGAACGCCTTTTCGATATCGCGCAGATGCAGTTGCACGCCGGCCGCTCTCGATATCGCGATATCACGCGCGTCGGCCAGCAGGCCGTCCGGGTCCGAGAGCGCGCCGATCGCATTCGCATGCATCACCGGGTCGCGCTCGCCTTCGAACAGCGGAACCGGATGCAGCGCGTCGCCGTAACCTTCGAGCAGGCTCTTCACGAACCCGAGGCCGTCGCGCAGGCCGCTTGCGCCGCCCTGGCGGGTCCGGCAGCGCAGCAGGACCACCGCGACGCGAAGGTCTTTCGTGCGCAGCAGCAGCGCGCGGCAGTCGCGTTCGATCTCCGCCCAGTTTGCCGGTTGCGGCACGTCGACGAAATCGCCGTACTGCGCGTCGCGCTTTGGCGCGACGGCCGTTTGCAGCATCACGAACGCCGGGTCGTATTCGAGGTCGGGGCCGCACGGCGCGTCGCCGGAAACCGGCGCGAGCAGATCCGCGTAGCGCAGCGGGGCAGAGGACGGATTCGCGTTCATCGACGGGGCTCCAGGAGGTCAGTCGCGGTACTGTTCGGGCTCGAAGACCATGCCGATCACCGGCCGGTCGTCCAGCGATTCGCCGAGCCACGTCGAATAACCGAGCCGCTGCGACGCGTCCGCGCGCGCCGGCGGCGCGGCGTGCGGCTTCACGAGCAGTTGCACTTCCCAGTCGTATTCGTGGCCGACGAACGCGCGCACCCATTCGACGAGCGTCGGCAGGTCCGCGCCGTGCGGCGTGAGGCGCAGGTACGGGTCGAGGTCGAGCGGCCCGACGACGAGCCGGAACTTGTGCTGGCAGTCCGGAATCGCTTCGCCGAGCAGCGCGCCGTCGCCGACGATCGCGGTGACGCCTGGCCGGCCGAGTTGCGTCTGCCGGTCCGCGTCGAGCGTGATCCAGTGACGGACGAACTCCTCGACCGCGAACGGCACGCCGAAGTAGTGCGACAGCGCGGACGCGAGGCCGTCCGGATTGCGCGCCTCGCGCACCAGATGCGCGGCCGCGCTGAAGCGCGCGTGGGTCGGCAGGCACGAGCGCGCGGCCTCGGCCGGGTCGGTGCCGGTCAGGCTCGCGACGTAGAACGAGAACGTTTCGTCGCGCGGCCGGTCGAGCGACGCGGTGGACTGCGCGGACGCCCACGCGCGATAGAACAGCGACAGCGCGCGATGATGAAACAGGTCGGTGAAATCGACGAGCGTGTGGTCCTGATGACTCTCGGTGCGGCTGTACGCGATCTCGGTCATGTGCAGCGGCAGCGGCCCCTGCGGACCCCACAGGCCGAGCCCGAACAGCCGGATGTCGAGCCGCCCGCGCCGCGTCGACAACGCGGCGATCTCGCGCGGCGCGAACGCCATCGACGGCTGCTGCCCGATGCGGAACGGTTCGTCGCGCGGCAGGCAGGCCGCGCCGGGCAGCGGCATCTGCGGGTCGCGCGCGGCGACCGCGCGCAGCAGGCTCAGGAAGCCCGCCTGCCACGGCCGGCATGGGTCGAACCACGCGTCGAGCGCCGCCGGAGAGAGGGGCGAGGCGGTGTCGATGACGAGCGTGTCCGGCGCGTTCATCGTGTCATACCGCGCCGCGCCCGCCCATCCGGGGCGGCCAGCAGGTGACGACGCCGCGCTGCATCGAGCGCAGTTCCGTTTCGGTGAACGTGTTGATCGAAACGTGGCGCGCGAGGTAATGCTCCAGCACGAGGCCGAACAGATACGGGCTGATGCCCGAGAAGCCGGTTTCGTCGATCGTCAGTTCGCAGCGCACGCCGCGTCCGTACACGAGCAGCCCGTGGCCCGGCAGCCGCCGGACGACCGGCTCCGTGCGCGCGCCGACGAGCGCGTCGATCTGCCGTGTCTGCTCGCGCTCGCCCGGCGATACGAACAGGCGCAGCAGGTTGCGCAGCGCCTGGCCGCCGTCGCCGTGTTCGAGGTCCGCGAGCGGCATGTAGTTGAAGCTCAACTGACGGATCAGCCGCCACGCGGTTTCGCCGGCGGCGAACGGCGCGCGCGGCGCGCTCGGCGGATGCACGAGCCGCACGCCTTCGACCGGCACCGAATCCGACATGATGAGGTCGGTCTTGCCGTTGCGCGGAATGAGGCGCGGCAGATCGCGGTTCGTGACCCACGCCTCGACCGACAGATAACGAATGTCGTCCGGATACGGCGCTTCCGCCTGATCGACGAGCGACACGTACACCTCGGTGCCGATGTACGGCGTGCGCGTGCCGTACTTGCGCGCGTTGGCGGACAGCGCGCGCTGCTCGCGCCGCACCGAAAAATAGCGGCCATGGTTGCCGACGTCGCTGTGCAGCGTCTGGTACAGCGGATTGAACACGACTTCGAGCGACGTCTCGGCCTTCTGGCCGAATACGCGCGACACCGAGAAAATCTCGTAATCGAGCGGCCGGGTGCGATCCGCGAGCAGATGGAAGTCGGTGAGCGCGCGGTTGATCTCGACGCGGTCGGTCCGTTTATGAAACAGGTTCACGACCGGCGTGCAGAACAGCAGGAAACGCGACGCATCGACGTGCGTCGCGAGTTGTTCCGGCAGCCGGTCGAGCAGCAGCACGATCTCCGCTTCCTTGCTGTCGACGCGCGACAGTCCGGCCGCAAGCTGCGTGAGCGCGAAGAAGTAAAAACGCTGACGGCACGCGAAGTATTCGTGCAGCAGGTTGTGTCCGTGAAACACGTTCCACGGCAGCGGCAGCAGCCCCTGGTCGGCGCGCAGCCCCTCGAACTCGACCGGCGCTTTCGCGACCACGTGGCCGTCGCCGCGCGCGGCGCCATGGCTGCGGACCACCGACGCGACGCTGCCCGCGTGGATCAGTTCGAACAGGTGCGACGCGATCCGCTCGTCGCCGCCGATATAGACGGTGAGCCGGTCTAGCCCGGTCATCTGGCTGAACTTCACCTCGCCGGTCGTGCGCAGCCGCAGACGCAGCGCGCCGCGCAACTGCAGATGCGGCAGCAGATGACGCCCGGTGTCCGGAATGTCGGGCGGCACCGCGGTCAGCGTGGCTTCCGCGATCTCGACCGGCCACAGCACGACGTCCTGGCTGTTGCGGAACTCGCACGCGGTCTGCTCGCCGGGAGGAATGCCCGAGCGCAGCATGCTGTGACGCGGCACCTTCAGCCCCTTCGTGAAGTCGCCTTCGCGCAGGCTCGGCAGCAACTGCGCGACCGCGATCGACGGCGTCGGCGCGACGTAGTTCGGATAGACGACTTCCAGCAGCCGCTGCGTGAAACGCGGGAACTCCGCGTCGAGCTTGATCTGCGTGCGCGCGGACATGAAGCAGAACGCCTCGATCAGCCGTTCGACATACGGGTCCGCGACGTCGATGCCCTGCATGCCGAGCCGGCGCGCGATCTTCGGGTGCTGCGCGGCGAACTCGCCGGCCATTTCCCGCATGTACGTCAGCTCGCGGCTGTAGTAGTCGAGGAACTGCGGGTCCATGTCAGTTCCGTCCGCGTGCGCCGGTGTCGAGCGTCACGTTGTTCGTTTCGAAGTCGAACGTGCTCTGGATCTGGAATTCGAACGGATACGGCGACCAGTGCATCAGCCCGTGGATTTCGAGCGTCAGCTTGTTGTAGCGCAGCGGGTCCGTGCGGCGGTCCGGCAGGATGCGCAGCGACTCCGGGATCAGCCGTGGCTCGAATCGCGTGATCGCTGTGCGGACCAGTTTTTCGATGTCCTCCCAGCTTCGGTCGGTCAGATAACCGCCCGACAGCGCCGGCATCCCGTAATTGATGACCGACGCGGCGGCGGCCGGGTGACGCGCCGCGTCGATCTCGTCGTCGAGGCTCGTTGTATTGAGCAGCAGGCTCAGGTCGCGCTGCACGATGCCGCGCATCGCGTCGGCGTTCGGAGCATAGGCTTCCGGCCGCTCGCTGCGCTGCGACGGCGCGTCGTCCATCAGGCGATCGAGCAGCGACGGCAGGAACGCCTGCCGATGCCAGGTGTCGGGTTGGGTCATTGCGGGTCGCCGTCGTGCAGGAAGCGGCATGTGCCGATTTCGAGCAGGCCGAAGTCGCCGCGGTCGGTCGCCCACGTTTTCTGCCCGGTCGCGAGCACGCCGGTGCTGCCGACGTTCGTCCACGTCGTTTCGCGCGCGAGCTTGATGTCGGCCGGTCCGCTTTCCGAGCCCGGATAACGGACCGGCACGTAACCGCGCAGCACTGCGCCGCTGCGCAGGATCGCGGTGGCGGCACGCCAGACGACGTCGGTCAGCGTTGAGACCGGCGTCATCACGAGCGACTGCATCGTGTCGAACGGCACCCACCGGTAGCCGCCCGCGACCGCCATTTCGCAGACCGGGCCGAGCCGGCTGTCGCTGTCGGTCAGCCAGTCGAAGGCGCCGGTCTGCCCGCCGTCGCCGCGAGTCGCGGGCGCGCCGTTCAGCGCCGCGTCGCGCAATGCATCCGCGCCGGCGACGTCGCCCTTCGCGAGCCGTTCGTTTGCGCGCAGCAGCGTGTCGAGCCAGGCCGGCGGCGGGTCGATGAAACCCGGCGTGCGCAGGCCGGCGAACACCTCGGTGCGAAACAACTCGCTCTGGATCAGTTCGCGATGCAGTTGCGCGCGCGGCCTGCCGTCCGGTTCGAGCGTGGCCCACGTCTGCAACTGCGTGAGCGCGCGCTGCCATTCGCCGTCCACGCACAGCAGCTGGAACAGCAGCCAGCGGTCGCGGCTGTTCGCCGGACGCTGGCGGACCGATTCGGTTGCGCGCGCCTTCAGTTCGTCGAAGGTCTGCGTTTGCAGCAGTTCGCGCAGCGTCGGCGCGCCGGAGGCGGGCAGGTCAGCGGAGATTCTCATGGTCGGGGCGGGGTTTGTCGTATTCGGTGGCTGGCAGGTCGAGGTGGCTGTCCACGCTCATCAGGTGATGCTCCTCGCGCGCGAGCCGCGCGGTCTGCGTCGTTCGCGGCGCGACGGACCGCAGCGGCGCGAGCAGCGCGAGAATTTCGTGCCGCGTTTCGTCCTCGAAGATCCGGTCCGCGCCGAACGGATCGAGGCCGTCGAGCACGGTGTCGATGTTCTGGCCGACGACCAGCAGGTCGATCAGCGACAGGCCGGACGGCGTCGCGTCGGCGTCCGCGAACGGATCGCGCGGCGGCGTCGCGACCGGTGCGCGCTCGACCGCCGACGCGTTCGTCAGGTCGGCGTGCGGGTTGGCGTGCGCATGGCGGCGGACGCTTTCCGGATGCAGCAGCGCCTGTTCGTATTCGGCCGAGAGCTTTGCGAGCGGGTCCGTGTTGCCGCCGTCATGGCCGTCATGGCCGTCGAGCAGCAGCGCGGACGGGCCATCGGGCCGGCCGCGCTGGCTTCCCATCGTCGTGTGCAGGCTCGCCGGATAGTCGTGGTAGCGCTCGTCGAGCGCCGCCGGGCCCGCGAGCGCGATCAGATCGCTGAAGTCGTTCGGGGCGGCGGTGGTTGCCGCGTTCGCCGCGTTCGCGTTGTCCGTACGGTCTTTGGTCTGGTCCTCGGCCCGATCGGACGGAACATCGGGCAAAACGACAGCCGGCGACTCCGGCGCGAGCGACGGCCGCGGATGCGACGAATCCTGCACCGCGCGCAGCGGGAACACGTTGCCGCGCCGCGTTGCCGACAGCGGCGCGCCGCTCGACGACACGCGGGCAAGCGGCACATGAGGCGGCACGTGCATCGCCTGCGGAGGTTCGTCGCGTGGGCCGTCGACGGACAGCAGCGTGCGCGCGAGCGTCCTGATCCGGCCGCGCCCGATGCGAGCGTTGTCCCAGCGAGCGTGGTATCCGGTCATCGCTTGATAAAAACGGTCGAAGTCAGCAATCAGTCTGCAATCCAGTCAGCATCGGCTCGCGGCTTCGCGCCGGACACCGGTGCAAGACCGCGAATGGAAAACAGGAAGCCAGAGAAGCAGCAGGAAACCCAGCAGCAGGAAACCCGCATGAACTTCCTGTTACCGCGAAGCCCATCGTACTGATGCGCAAGCGGGCGGAATATGGGCGACGGCCCAAATACATCGCGTCTTCGTCGCTTTATCCTTGCCCATGTGTCCTGCATGGCGTTGGCGCGAATGTCGCCGTCGCGTTGTATGGATCGATGGATCTCTTTTAATCGCGATCTTCGCAACAGAATCATGTCCATTTCACGCCACGCGCTGTTCGGAAAACTCGGCGCGACGCTTTTCAGGAGCATCGAGTCCGCGACGGCGTTCTCGAAGCTGCGCGGCAATCCGTACGTCGAGCTGGTGCACTGGCTGCATCAGTTGCTCGCGCAGCCGGACAGCGACCTGCATCGCGTGCTCCGCCATGCGGGCATCAGCCGCGAACTGCTCGACCGCGACATGCAGGCCGCGCTCGATGCGTTGCCGGCCGGCGCGAGCGCGCTCAACGACTTCTCGCATCACGTCGAGGAGGCGATCGAGCGCGCGTGGGTGCTCGCGACGCTCGCGTTCGGCGACCGGCGCGTGCGCGGCGGCTGGCTCGTCGCGGCGCTGGTCGAAACGCCGTCGCTGCGGCGCGTGCTGCTGTCGATCTCGCCGGCGTTCGCGAAGATTCCGCTCGACGGGCTGCACGACGCGCTGCCCGCGTGGATGGACGGCTCGCCGGAAGCGGCCGACGAGCCGTACGACGGCAGCGATTTCGCGCCGGCATTGCCCGGCGAGCATGCGGAAGCGATCGCGTCGCCGCGCCACGGCGGTTCCGCGCTCGACCAGTACTGCACGGACCTGACCGCGCGCGCCCGCGCGGGCGGCATCGATCCGGTCATCGGCCGTGAACTGGAAATCCGCACGATGATCGACGTGCTGTTGCGGCGGCGGCAGAACAATCCGCTGCTGACCGGCGACGCGGGCGTCGGCAAGACGGCGGTGGTCGAAGGGCTCGCGCTCGCGATCGCGGCCGGCGACGTGCCGCCGAAGTTGGCGGACGTGCGGCTGCTCGGCCTCGACGTCGGCGGGCTGCTCGCGGGCGCGAGCATGAAGGGCGAATTCGAGGCGCGGCTGAAGTCGGTGCTGGAAGGCGCCGCGAAATCGCCGGCGCCGGTGGTGCTGTTCGTCGACGAGATTCATACGCTGGTCGGCGCCGGCGGCCAGGCCGGTACTGGCGACGCGGCGAACCTGCTGAAGCCGGCGCTCGCGCGCGGCACGATCCGCACGATCGGCGCGACGACGTGGGCCGAGTACAAGCGTCACATCGAAAAAGACCCGGCGCTGACGCGGCGTTTCCAGGTGTTGCAGGTCGCGGAGCCGGACGAGCGCGCGGCGATCGACATGGTGCGCGGGCTCGCGCGGACGCTGGCACGGCATCACGGCGTCGTCGTGCTCGATGAAGCGCTCCGCGCGGCGGTCTCGCTGTCGCATCGCTACATCCCGTCACGGCAACTGCCGGACAAGGCGATCAGCCTGCTCGACACCGCATGCGCGCGCGTGGCGCTGTCGCAGCATGCGCCGCCGCGCGAATTGCAGCGCGTCCGCCAGCGGTTGCAGGCGGCGCGCGTCGAGGCCGAACTGCTCGAAGACGAAGCGCGCATCGGCCTGGGCCAGGACGACACGCTGGCCGCCGCGACGCGTTGTATCGCGGAACTGGAGACGCACGCGCAAAGCGTTGAGGCGTCGTGGCATGCGCAGGCCGAAGTCGCCGGCGCGTTGATGGCCGCGCGCGCTTCGGGTGCCGAAGCCGATACGGAGCGCGCGTCGATCGACACGCTGCGCGACCTCGAAAAAGCGTTGTCGAGCCTGCAAACCGACACGCCGTTCGTGTTTCCGGAAGTGAACGAGGGGATCGTCGCGGAGATCGTGTCGGACTGGACCGGTATTCCGGTCGGCCGGATGGTCACCGACGAAGTGACCGCTGTGCAGACGCTGCCGGCGACGCTCGCCGCGCGCGTGATCGGCCAGTACGACGCGCTGGTCCGCATTGCGGAGCGCGTACAGACCGCGCGCGCGGGTCTCGCGGACCCGCGCAAGCCGCTCGGCGTGTTCCTGCTGGCCGGGCCGTCCGGCGTCGGCAAGACCGAGACGGCGCTCGCGCTTGCCGAGGCATTGTATGGCGGCGAGCAGAACCTGATCACCATCAACATGAGCGAGTATCAGGAGGCGCATACGGTGTCGGGGCTCAAGGGCGCGCCGCCCGGTTACGTCGGTTATGGCGAGGGCGGCGTGCTGACCGAGGCCGTGCGACGGAGCCCGTATTCGGTCGTGCTGCTAGACGAAATCGAGAAGGCGCACACCGACGTGCACGAGATGTTCTACCAGGTGTTCGACAAGGGCTATATGGAGGACGGCGACGGCCGCTACATTGACTTCCGCAACACGACGATCCTGCTGACGAGCAACGTCGGCGCGGAGTTGACCACGAGCCTGTGCGCGGACGACGCGCTTGCGCCGGACGGCGACGCGCTTCGGTCGGCGGTGCAGCCCGAACTGCTGAAGGCGTTCCCGGCGGCGTTTCTCGGGCGCGTGACGGTCGTGCCGTTCCGGCCGCTCGGGCAGGCGTCGCTCGCGCATATCGTGCGGTTGCATCTGGATCGCGTCGTCGCGCGGATGGCGGACACGCATCGGATCGAACTCGCTTATACGCCGGGCGTCGTCGATTACATCGTCGCGCGTTGCCTGGTGCAGGAGACCGGCGCGCGCGTGCTGATCGGTTTCATCGAACAGCACGTGACGCCGTCCGTCGCGAGGTTGTGGCTCGACGCGTTTGCGTCGAAGCGCGCGCTCGCGCGAATCGATATCGACGTCGCCGACCCGGATGCCGGACCTGCGGGCGCGCTAGTATTTCGCGCGTCGGAAGGGGCTGCGTCTGCTGCATAAACGCGGTCACTGAATATGACCATATAGCTTGTTTGCCCAGAGGGCGTTGCGGCATATCGATCTCGCCGTCAACCCGGCTCGGTCTTGAACGAAGGTATAGCGCGACCATCGTTCTCCGCATTGCATGCGATGATGTTGTGGCCCGTATGCTTCATTTTCCATGGGTGAAAA
Source organism: Paraburkholderia caballeronis (assembly GCF_900104845.1). NCBI lineage: Bacteria > Pseudomonadati > Pseudomonadota > Betaproteobacteria > Burkholderiales > Burkholderiaceae > Paraburkholderia > Paraburkholderia caballeronis. The sequence continues at coordinate 514,451 of NZ_FNSR01000003.1, forward strand.
TGAAGCGCGGGGTAACTGCGTCACGCGTCTACGCAACTCGCCACGCCCATCGTCGCATCGATACAACATCGATTGCCGCGCAACGACTTTTGTCGTATCGACCGTCCGCGGGCATCCACTCGGATGCCCGCGTGACCAACGCTCCCGCGCCTCGAATCCCCGCCGAACCCACCAGCCTTCCGCCCGGAAGTGACCACCGCGGGTAGCCACGAACCGCGCGCTATCCGAACCGATTCTCTAACGCAACCGCGCGCGTGCACAGCATTTTCCCCTACGCGCACACAGTCGAGCGCCAGCAGCGCCATCCCTATAATCGGCAACGAAATGCAGACGCGCATTTCGAAAGCAGCATCGGAGACAGCGGTGAGAGCGGTTTCGCGCATCCGCTTGGGGACTAGTTGATATAGTAAGGATAACAAATGAAAAAGACAGCTATTGCAGTCGCGCTCGCGGCAGCGGCAACCGCAGCGCATGCGCAAAGCAGCGTCACGCTGTACGGTCGTATCGACAACGGTATCCAGTACGAAACCGGTTCGCGCACAGGCAACCAGCTCGCCGCGGAAAGCGGCAACTGGGGCTGCTCCTGGTTCGGCCTTGAAGGCTTCGAGGATCTGGGCGGCGGCACCCGCGCGTTGTTCAAGCTCGAAGGGCAGTTGAACACGATGACCGGTTCGCTGGCGGGCGGTCCCGGTGCGCTGTTCAACCGTCACGCGGTGGTCGGCATGGAGAACGACCGGTTCGGTACGTTCAAGATGGGCAACATCGGCGCGGGCGAAATCCAGCAGGATAGCTGGGGCGCGGACCCGCAGTTGATGCAGCGTTACGCGATCTCGTCGCTGGTGCGCGGCCGCAACTGGCCGACGGCGGTCAACGGCGGTTTCGAATATCAGACGCCGAGCTGGAACGGCCTCCAGTTCAAAGGTCAGTACGAACTGACCAACAACGCGAAATGGAACGAGTCGACCACGTCGCAAGGCCGGTCGAACGGCCTTGAGGCGACGTACACGTTCGGCAGCGGCGATTTTCGCGTGATCTACGACGAAATCCGCAGCCCGGACGGCAAGTTCGACAATGTCTATGCGAACTCGCGGTCGATCCTGGTCGGCGGCACGTACGTCGTCGGCCCGGTGAAGTTCTACCTCGGTTATCAGCACCTGAGCGCGCCGGATGCGACGAACGCAAGCGTCGGCGTGACCGACGCGTCGCAGCCCGCCGGCGTCTCCGCGCCGACCGCGGTCAACCACGAATGGGTCGGCGCCGCATGGCAGGTCAGCGCGGCCACCGCGTTGACGGCCGCGGTGTTCCACGCGAACGCGAACAACGGCAACGGCAACGCGACGATGTTCACGCTCGGCGGCACGTACAACCTGTCGAAGCGGACCTTCCTGTACACGGAAGCTGGTTACGTCCGCAACAGTTCGACGTCGAACATCCCGTTGAGCGGCGGCAGCTACGGCAACAATTTCGACTCGGCGACGAGCACGGTGTTGAACGGCAACCCGAACTACGGACGCAGCCAGGCCGGCATCTTCGCCGGCATCATGACGCTGTTCTGAGCCGGCGACGCCGAAGAAACCTTCGAATCGGCGCCCATCGAGGCGCCGCCTCGCCAAAAGCCGGTGCGAGCTGCGCGCACCGGCTTTTTCACTTTTTCACGTTAGCGACCGGGTTAACGACCCGCTTGTACCGGTTCCAGGCCGCCGCGACGGCGTGCAACCGTCTCCGCCGCCTCTCCACCCTCGACCGCCTGCCGTCCCACGATTCGGGAATACCCGCTTTCGCGCACCCTTGAACGACCGCGTTTCGGCGTGCTATCGTGCGGACGTTATCGGTAACGCTAAACCGGACATGCGGCAGTCCGGCTGGCGCAAATTCATGCCGCAGGGGGAGATCGCAATGGAAAAGCGGGTGTCGAAAGCAGTGTTCAAGTCGAAGGCGTGCGAGTTGTTCCGTCAGGTGGAGCGGCTCGGCGAGAGCGTCGTCGTCACGGATCGCGGGGAGCCGACGATCGAAATCCGGCCGTATCGCAGCCGGCGCAAGAACCCGCTCGACGCGTTGCGCGCGTCGATTCTCCATTCCAACCTGAACGGCCAGGGCGAGCTGACCGTCGAACACGCCGACAAGCGATGATCGTGCTGGATACGCGCGCGCTCCTCTACTGGGTGGGCGGCGGCGACGAACTCAGCCAGGCGGCGCGCGCTGCGATCGATCGCGCGCTGGAGGGCGGCGGCGTCGCGATCTCGACGGCGAGCGCGCTCGAAGTCGCGCAATACGTCGAGAGCGGGCATCTCGCGCTGTCGATGGACACGCGCAGCTGGCTGTCGACGCTCGTGTCGATCGAAGGCGTGCGGATGGTGCCGGTGGATACGGCGATCGCGGTGCGGGCGGCGTCGATGTCGTCCGCGCTGTCGTCGTATCAGCGGATGGTCGCGGCGACCGCGCGCACGCTCGACAGCGCGCTCGTCACGCCCGACCCGAAGGTCGGTCAGCTCGCGCACGTCGAAACGATCTGGTGAGGGTGACGCGCGCCGCGCGGGGCGTCCCTACCGTCACTGCACCTTGCGGTGCGCGCGGCTATGCACGGTGTGGTGGCGGCGCGGCGCGCCCGCGTGCGCGCGACGCGGCGTGGCCGGCGCCGGGCCGGTCGAAGCGCGGATCACCAGTTCGGCCGGGAACGTGATCCGCTGCGACGCGGCTTCCGTCCCGGCGATCTGCGCGAGCAGCGTGTTGACCGCCGAACTCGCCATCTGCTGGAACGGCTGCCGGACCGTCGTCAGCGCCGGGTGAAACTGCTCGGCCATCGGAATGTCGTCGAAGCCGATCACCGAGATGTCGTCCGGCACGCGCAGCCCCGCCTCGCGAACCGCCGCGATCACGCCGAACGCGCTCTGGTCGTTCGCGGTGAAGATCGCGGTCGGCGGCTCCGCATGGTTCAGCAGCCCGAACGTCACGTCGAACGCGGTCATCTGCGACAGGTCGCCGGTCGCGACGAGCGACGGGTCGTGCGCGAGTCCGGAGCGCGCGAGCGTGTCGTGATAACCGCGCTCGCGGTCGCGCACGCCTTCGATCGTGTCGCCGCCGCCGAGGAACGCGATGCGCTTGTGGCCCAGTTGCACCAGATGCTCGACGGCCATGCACGCGCCGCCGTAGTTGTCGACCGACACCGACGGAAAGCGGCTCAGCGTGCCGCGCTGGTCGATCACGACGACCGGGATGTTCGCGGCGGCGAGCGCGTCCAGATGCAGCGCCTCGCCCGGCAGGATCGCGAGCAGGCCGTCGGAGAACTGGCGGATCAGCCCGAGCACGTCCGGATGCGAGCGGCCGTCGTCGGACACCGTGTAGACGAGCACTTCGGAGCCCGCCGCGCGCGCCGCGCGCCCCGCGCCGAGAATCAGTTCGCTGGAGAACTGCGTGTCGAGCGTCGGCGTGATGATGCCGACGATGCCGTTGCGGCCGCCGGACAGCTTCTGCGCGGTGCGGTTCACGACATACCCGATGTCGGACGCGATCCGCAGCACTTCGTCGCGCGTTTCGCGCGACACGCCGGGGCGGCCGTTCAATGCGCGCGACGCGGTCATCTGGGACACGCCGGCGAGCTTCGCGACGTGCGCCAGCGTGGGAGTTTGCTTTGCCATGCCTGACGGTCTGTTTCTGATGGTGTGAACGCGTCGGCGTGACTGCTCGCCGTTAGCGCTATCGTTATGGCTACGAACATTCTAACAGAACAAAAACGCAACCCGGGTTGGCGCTTTCCATAACGACGCTCTCCCGCCATGCGCCTCGCGTGCACGGCGTTTTGCGCCACGTGCAGGCTGGGCGAGCGAAATCGGCCGGCATAATCGGGTTAACCCCGGATAGTAGCGGGGACGTAACGTTATTAACATGCTTTAACGTTAACTCTAACGTTCGGCCGATAAATCCAACAACGGAGACATCAAGATGGCGTATGCGGTATCGAAGACGGTGAGCGCGGCAGCGGTGCTGTCGTCGCTGGTGGTAGCGGTGGGGGCCGCGCAGGCGGACGAAGCGAAAACGCTGTCGGTATGGGATCAGCAGACGAACGTCACGTCGAGCAAGCTGTTGCGCGACGCGTCCGACCGTTTCGAGCATCAGAATCCGGGTTACAAGGTCGAGAACTCGCACATTCTGAACGACGCGTACAAGACCAAGCTGAAGGTCGCGTTCGGCGCGAACCAGCCGCCGTGCGTGTTCGAGTCGTGGGGCGGCGGTACGCTGCACGAGTACGTGAAGGCCGGCCAGATCGTGGACCTCACGCCGTACCTGCAGAAAGACCCCGCATATCGCGGGCGCTTCCTGCCCGCGTCGTGGAAGGCGGTCACGTTCGACGGCAAGACCTACGGCGTCGCCGCCGAGAATGCGTCGGCCGCGGTGATCTTCTACAACAAGGACATCTTCCAGCAGTACGGCCTCACGCCGCCAGCGACGTGGGACGAACTGATGCACGTCGTGCAGGTGCTGACGTCGCACAACATCGCGCCGTTCGCGCTGTCGAACAAGAACAAGTGGACCGGCTCGATGTACTACATGTACCTCGTCGATCGCATCGGCGGTCCGGACGTCGTGCGCGACGCGGTCGAGCGCAGGCCGGGTCCGGGTTTTGCCGGCCCGGCGTTCGTCGAGGCCGGCAAGTACGTCCAGCAACTGGTGAAGGCGGGTGCGTTCGCGCAGGGTTACAACGGCCTCGACTATGACGTCGGCGCGTCGCGCCGCCTGCTGTATTCGGGCCGCGCCGCGATGGAACTGATGGGCGGCTGGGAAGCGTCGACGATCCAGAACGAGAATCCGGCGTTCTCGAAGAAGCTCGACTTCTTCCCGTTCCCGAGCGTGCCGGGCGGCAAGGGCGACCCCCGCGACGTGATCGGCACGGTCGGCGACGGTTTCCTGAGCATCTCGACCGAATGCAAGTCGCCGGATGCGGCGTTCAAGCTGATCCAGTCGCTGACCGACGACGATTCGATGCGCGCGCGCGTCGTCGACCGCAAGATTCCGCCGGTCAAGAACGCCGTCGTCGACGATCCGTTCCTGAAGCGTCTGCAGGACCTGATCGTGAAGGCGCCGAGCGTGCAGCTCTGGTACGACCAGGCGCTGCCGCCGCGGCTCGGCGAACTGCACAAGGATACGACGCAGGCGCTGTTCGGCCTGTCGCTGACCCCCGAGGCCGCCGCGCAGCAGATGGAAGCCGCTGCGAAAGCGGGAAGCTAACCGAGTCGATGGAGGAAGTCCGGGCTGCGCCGCACGGCGCAGCCCGGCATAAATTGTCGTGAACATTGCACTTTCCGCCGCTCCCGCACGCCGCGTACGAATCCCGTCGCAGTGGCTCGTTGCGACTGTCTTTCTTGCGCCCGCCGTGCTGCTGCTGGCGGTGTTCCTGCTTTATCCGCTGCTGTCGAGCCTGCGGCTGTCGCTGCTCGACTGGAACGGCCTCGGCACCGACGCGCGTTTCGTCGGCCTCGCGAACTGGGTGACGCTCGCGCACGACAGGGTGTTCTGGCAGGCGTTCGGGAACAACGTGATTCTCGCGGTCACGTCGATCGTCGTCGAACTGCCGATCGCGCTCGCGCTGGCCGTGATGCTGGAGAAGGCGGGCCGCGGCTCGCGGCTGCTGAAGATCCTGTATTTCCTGCCGCTGCTGATGTCGAGCGTCGCGATCGGCGTGCTGTTCAAGAACGTGTACGACCCGAACTTCGGCCCGCTGAACGCGGCGCTGCGCGCGATCGGTCTCGACGCGCTCGCGCTCGACTGGCTCGGCGACACGCGGCTGTCGCTCGGCGCGACGATCGCGGTGATCTGCTGGCAGAACGCGCCGTTCTACATGGTGCTGTTTCTCGCCGGGCTGTCGTCGATGCCGCAGGAACTGACCGAGGCCGCGCGTCTCGACGGCGCGTCCGAATGGACGATCTTCTGGCGCATCAAGCTGCCGCATCTGCAAGGCACGATCCGCACCGCGGTGCTGCTGTCGGTGCTCGGCTCGCTGCGCTACTTCGACCTGATCTACGTGATGACCGGCGGCGGCCCCGAAGGCTCGTCCGAATTGATGGCCACCTACATGTACCGCACCGTGTTCAGTTCGTTCCAGCTCGGTTACGGCAGCACGATCGGCTCGGCGATGTTCATCATCGTCTGCGCGGTCGCGGCGGTCGCGCTGCGGCTCACGCGCCGTTATTCGGCGGAGGTCTGAACGATGGCTAACCTGAAATCCCGTTTCGCGAAGGTGCGCATCGGCGTGCCGCTGCTCGCGCTGATCTGGCTCGCGATTACGACGGCGCCGTTCATCTTCGTGGTCGCGACGAGCCTGAAGACGCAGGACGAGACGTTCTCGTCGCCGGTCTGGGCGCTGCCGTCGCGACTGTACTTCGGCAACTATGCGGCCGTGCTGGGCGGACCGTATCTGACCTACTTCCGCAACAGCGCGTTCGTGGTCGGCGTGTCGGTGCTGCTGATCGTGATTATCAGCGCGATGGCCGCGTATGCGTTCGCGCGGCTGCGGTTCCGGCTGAACAAGACGCTGTTCGCGCTGATCGTCGCGGGCATGATCGTGCCGCTGCACGCGACGCTGGTGCCGATCTATCTGCTGACGCGCAACCTCGGCCTGTACGACACGCCGCTCGCGCTGCCCGGCCCGTACGTCGCGCTGAGCCTGCCGGTGTCGATCTTCATCCTGACCGAGTTCATGAAGCAGATTCCGCGCGAACTGGAGGAGGCCGCACAGCTCGACGGCTGCGGCCCGTTCCGGATCTTCTGGCGGATCTTTTTCCCGCTGTCGGGTCCGGGTCTCGCGACGGTCGCGATCTACAACGGCATCGGCCTGTGGAACGAGTTCATCTTCGCGTACATGCTGACCTCGACGCCCGAGCATCGCACGCTGCCGCTCGCGGTGTGGGACTTCCAGGGGCAGTACTCGTCGAACGTGCCGGCGATGCTCGCGGTCGTCACGCTGACGTCGCTGCCGCTGATCGTCGCGTATGCGTTCGGCCAGGAGCGCGTGATCAAGGGGATGATGGCCGGCTCGCTGAAGGGCTGAGGCAGGCCAGCGTACGTCACTCCGCATCGGCGGGCCGCACCGGCGGTTCGCGCACTGAATCCAGCAAACAACGATATGGCAAGCATTTCGCTCACTAACGTACAGAAAGCCTACGACGGCGGTCAAACCGTCATCCGCAACGTGCATCTGGAAGTCGGCAGGAACGAGTTCTGTGTGTTTCTCGGCCCGTCGGGCTGCGGCAAGTCCACGCTGCTGCGGATGATCGCGGGGCTCGAATCGATCACGAGCGGCGAGCTGCGGATCGACGGCCAGTTGATGAACGACGTCGCGCCCGCGAAACGGCGCGTCGCGATGGTGTTCCAGAACTACGCGCTGTACCCGCATATGAGCGTGTACGAAAACATGGCGTTCGGGTTGCGCCAGGCGAAGATCGACAAGGCGACGATCGACACGAAGGTGCGCCGCGCGGCGTCCGCGCTGCAACTCGACGCGTTCCTCGAACGGCGTCCCGCCGCGCTGTCGGGCGGCCAGCGGCAGCGCGTCGCGATCGGCCGCGCGATCGTGCGCGAGCCGGGCGTGTTCCTGTTCGACGAACCGCTGTCGAATCTCGACGCCGCGCTGCGCGTGCAGACGCGCACCGAGATCGCGCGGCTGCACCGCGAGTTCAGCGAGGCGAGCGCGGTGTACGTGACGCACGACCAGATCGAGGCGATGGCGCTCGCGGACAAGATCGTGCTGTTGCAGGCGGGTCTGGAGCAGGAGAAACACGGCAGCATCGCGCAGGTCGGCGCGCCGCTCGACCTGTATCACCACCCGAAGAGCCGCTTCGTCGCCGGCTTCATCGGCTCGCCGAAGATGAACTTCCTGCCGGGCTCGATCACCGCTGTGAACGAGCAGGGCGTCGAAGTCGAACTGACGACCGGCGAGCGCGTGTGCGCGCGCGTCGACGGGCGGCAGTCGACGGTCGGCATGAAGGTCACGCTCGGCATCCGGCCGGAGCATCTCGCTGTCGCGGGCGGCGCGGGGCGCGAGCAGGCGATTCGCGGCAAGGTACGGCTCGTCGAGCGGATGGGCGAACACAGCTACGTGCACGTCGATGGCGGCGGCTCCGCGACGATGATCGCGAAGGTCGCCGGCGACGCCCGGCTCGAACCGGACGAGGTGGTGTCGCTCGCGCTGCCGGACGACGCGTGCCACCTGTTCGACGACCGCGATCTGGCGTTCCGGCGCGTCGCGTGACGCCGGCCGTCTGAGCGCCTTCGCGCGCCGCCGGCCGTAGTTGTGCCGGCGGCAGCGCGCAAAGCAATCGAATTTCTCGCATAACGGGAAGTAGTACTAATGTGATGAGCGCGGGTCCGACCGGGACGCGCGCTTTTGGATCCGAAGAAAAAATTCAGGAGTGTGTTGATGTCGCTTGATCATCGAAGCGAGGTTCCGCTTTATCGCAATCCGGACGCGCCGGTCGAAGCGCGCGTGGCCGACCTGTTTGGGCGGATGACGCTCGACGAGAAGATCGCGCAGCTTCACGCAGTGTGGCTGAAGCTGTCCGCCGATGGCCGTCACCAGTCGCGCACCGAGGACTTCGCGCAGCGCGACACCGGCGTGCCGCTCGACACGCTGCTGCGCCACGGGCTCGGCCAGGTGACGCGCCCGCTCGGCACGCACACGGTCGATCCGGAAGAAGGCGTGAAGGCGCTGAACGCGCTGCAAAAGCAGATCGTCGAGAACACGCGGCTCGGCATTCCGGTGATGGCGCACGAGGAATGTCTCGTCGGGCTGATGGTCAAGGACGCGACGCTGTTTCCGTCGCCGCTCAACTACGGGGCGACGTGGAATCCGTCGCTGGTCGGGCGCGTCGGCGACGTGATCGGCGAGCAGGCGCGCTCGATCGGCTGCCATCAGGGCCTGGCGCCGGTGCTCGACGTATCGCGCGATCCGCGCTGGGGCCGCACCGAGGAGACGTTCGGCGAGGACCCGTATCTGGTCGGCGTGCTCGCGTGCCATTACGTGAACGGCTTGCAGGGCGAACGGCGCGACCTGATCGCGACGCTCAAGCATTTCGTCGCGCACTCCGCGAGCGAAGGCGCGCGCAACCATGCGCCGGTCCACGTCGGCCCGCGCGAGCTGAACGACACGTTCCTGCTGCCGTTCGAGATGGCCGTCAAGCTCGCGCACGCGGGTTCGGTGATGCCCGCGTATCACGACATCGACGGCGTGCCGTGCCACACGAACCGCGACCTGCTGCAAGGCGTGCTGCGCGACAAGTGGGGTTTCGACGGCCTGATCGTCGCGGACTACGCGGCGGTCAACCTGCTGTACACGCATCACGGCGTCGCGCGCGACGCGGCCGAGGCCGCCGCGCAGACGTTCAACGCGGGGCTCGACGTCGAACTGCCGGGCCACGAATGCGCGCTGCACCTGAAGGAGGCGCTGGAACGCGGCGAGATCACCGAGGCGACGATCGACGCGGCCGTGAAGCGCGTGCTGCGCGCGAAGTTCACGATCGGCCTGTTCGAGCACCCGTATGTCGATCCGGACAAGGTGAACCTGCAAAGCGCGGAAGCGACCGCAATCGCACGCGAAGTCGCGATCGAGTCGGCGGTGCTGCTGCGCAACGACGGCGTGCTGCCGCTCGCGCCGGACAGCGCGCAGAAGATCGCGGTGATCGGCCCGACCGCCGACGATCCGCTCGCGCTGCTCGCGGGCTACAGCTTCCCGGTGCATCTGATCAACAGCGGCGAGCAGTCGAATTCGCAGATCACCACGCCGCTGCACGCGCTGCGCGAGCGGTTCGGCAACGAGCGCGTCGCCTATGCGCGCGGCTGCTACATCATCGAGGAGCGCCGCGCGGGCGCGCCGGTGTTCCCGGGCGACGTGTCGATGGACGCCCGCAGCGCGGACGCGCGCGACGAGCTGATCAGCGAGGACACGACGCAGATCGCCGACGCCGTCGCGGCGGCGCGCGGCGCTGACGTCGCGCTGGTGTTCGTCGGCGACCTCGCGGGCCTGTTCCAGTCGGGTACGGTCGGCGAGGGTTCCGACACCGACAGCCTCGCGCTGCCCGGCGTGCAGCAGGCGCTGCTCGACGCGGTGGTCGCGAGCGGCACGCCGACCGTCGTCGTGATGACCGGCGGCCGTCCGTACAATCTCGGCGGTCTCGAAGAGCGCATTGCCGCGCAGGTGATGGCGTTCGCGCCCGGCGAGGCCGGCGGCGAGGCGCTCGCGGACCTGCTGACCGGCCGCGCGAATTTCAGCGGCCGGCTGCCGCTGTCGGTGCCGAAGAGCGGCGGCGCGGTGCCGTACACGTACAACCATCGGCTGAAGAGCGCCGGCACGCCGATCGCCTATCATTTCGGGTCGCGTTATCCGTTCGGCTTCGGCCTCGGTTATACGCGCTTCGAATACGGCGACCTCGACATCGTCGCGGCCGAAGCGCCGATCGAAAACGGCACGTTCGAATTCAGCTTCACGGTGAAGAACGTCGGCGCGCGCAGCGGCGTGGAAGTCGTGCAGATTTACGTGCGCGACCGGCTCGCATCGACGTCGCGGCCGGTGCGCGAACTGAAGGCGTTCGCGCGCGTGCCGGTCGAGCCGGGCGCGTCGGCGCGCGTGCGCGTGCGGCTGCCGGTCGACATGCTGAATTTCACCGACGGCCGCGGCGAGCGCATCGTCGAGCCCGGCGACTTCGACCTGATGATCGGCAGTTCGAGCCGCGACATTCATCTGGACAGCACGCTGACCGTCGCGGGCGACGCGACGCGCACGCTGGAGCGCGACTGGCGGATGGTCAGCGACGTGCAGGTCGTTTGAACGGGTAGAAGCGCCGGCGGGCAGTGGAGAGGCTGCCCTGCGGAAGGATGCTGGAAGGACCCACACGCACCGGTTCGCCGCGGGCATCGACGCGCGGCGGGCCGGTGCAATGACGAAACGAAAAGAACTGGAACAACACATGTCGTATGCAATTTATCCGAGCCTGGTCGACAAGGTCGTGACCATCACCGGCGGCGGATCGGGGATCGGGGCCGCGATGGTGGAGGCGTTCGCTGCGCAGGGCGCGCGCGTGTTTTTCATCGACATCGCGGAAGAGGATTCGCTCGCCCTGGCCGAATCGCTGCGCGGCGCGAAACATCAGCCGGTGTTCCGGCGCTGCGATCTGCGCGACATCGCGCAGTTGCAGGCGACGTTCGCGGAGATCGCGGAAGCGGCCGGGCCGATCGAGGTGCTCGTGAACAATGCCGCGAACGACGACCGTCACGACGTCGAGGCGGTGACCGAAAACTACTGGGACAACGGCATGGCCGTGAACCTGCGGCATCAGTTCTTCTGCGCGCAGGCGGTGGCGCCGGGCATGCGCCGCCTCGGGCGCGGCGTGATCCTGAACCTCGGCTCGATCTCGTGGCATCTCGCGACCGACCGGCTGTCGCTGTACATGACCGCGAAGGCCGGCATCGAAGGGCTCACGCGGGGGCTCGCGCGCGACCTCGGCCATGACGGGATCCGCGTGAACTGCGTGATTCCGGGCGCGGTGCGCACGCCGCGCCAGATGAAGCTGTGGCAGTCCGGCGACAGCGAAGCGCAGATCATCGCGGATCAATGCCTGCACGAGCGCATCGACCCCGAACACGTCGCGCGCCTGGTGCTGTTCCTCGCGTCCGACGACGCGGCGCGCTGCACCGGCCGCGATTATTTCGTCGACGCCGGCTGGTACGGCGCAGGCGCATGAACACGATCGCTCCTGTCTGCGAATGGCCGGTCGAGGCCACGCTCGGCGAAGGGCCGGTATGGCACGCGGCGGAACGCGCCGTGTACTTCGTCGATATCAAGTCGCGCCGCGTGCATCGGCTGTCGGTCGATACCGGCGAGCGCCGCACGTGGGATGCGCCGGCGCAGCCCGGTTTTGTGCTGCCGCTCGATGACGGCGCATTCGTCTGCGGGCTGCAAGGCGGCCTGCATCGCTTCACGCCGGCGGACGGAACGTTTTCGATGGTGCTGCCGGTCGAGGCAGACCGTCCGGGCAACCGGCTCAACGACGGTTACGTCGATGCGCAAGGCCGCCTGTGGTTCGGCTCGATGGACGACGCGGAGGAAGCGCCGGGCGGCGTGCTGTATCGCGTCGATACGGACGGCGCGCTGGTCGCGCAGGACCGCGACTACGTGATTACGAACGGGCCGGCCGCGAGTCCGGACGGGCGCACGCTTTATCACGTCGATACGCTGCGGCGCGTGATCTATGCGTTCGATCTCGCCGCCGACGGCGAGTTGAGCGGCAGGCGCGTGTTCGCGGCGATCGCCGGCGCTGGTTATCCGGACGGCCTGACGGTCGACGCGGACGGCTTCGTGTGGATCGCGCTGTTCGGCGGCGCGCGGATCGAGCGGTATGCGCCGGACGGCACGCTGGTGGGTCACGTCGCGTTTCCGTGTCCGAACGTGACGAAACTCGCGTTCGGCGGCGACGACCTGCGCACCGTGTATGCGACGACCGCGCGGAAGGGGCTCGACGCCGACGCGCTCGCCCGCGCGCCGCTGGCCGGCGCGTTGTTCTCGTTTCGCGCGCCGGTCGCGGGGCAGGAGCAGCAGCAGTGTCGGGTTGCGTTTCGCGTGTAGCGGGGATGCGGGGAGCGGTCGAGACGTTCGTCTGCGATCGCTTGACTGGCCTCGCATGCAACGCTGCGTGATCGCGAAGAAGAGACTCGACGCGGACAGGCCCTGAAACCCGAAGTGATCGATGTGTCGATAACGTCTGCCCCGCCTCCAGCGACACCTCGATTGATCGAGAGAACGGCACAATCGCCGCAATAATTGTGTTTGTCAGTCGGGTGGCCGCTCCTTAACCTTGTCAGCGGACTGATACGATCCCTGACAGGCACGATGGCATTCGACGATCCGGACAGCAACGCGGCGCGCACCGAAACGCGCGTCGATCAGGTCGACCCGTTCCGCGCGGCGGCCATTACCCCCGCTGCGTCTCCCGATCCCACCGCGCGATCCACTCCCCGACGAACTCCGCAAACCCGCTCGCCGCCGGCGACGGCGCGCGTTCCGCCGGCGAATACACGCCGACCTTGCGGATCGTCTCCGGATCGGTCACGCGCCGCATCACCAGCCCGAACGTTCTCGCGAGCGGCGCGACGTAGGCCGGCGCGAGCGTCACCGCGACGCCCGCGGCCGCGAGGCCGAACGCGGTCGTCACGTTGTCGACGATCTCGACCGGCATGATGCGCGAATCGGCCGGCACGTCGGCGAGCATCTGCGCGACGCTGCGCTCGTGGTCGCGCCCGGTCGCGACGACCGGCACGCCGCGCAGATCGTGCCAGCGCAGCCGCCGCCGCGCCGCGAGCGGATGCGCGCCCGAGCACCACAGCACCCACGGACTCTCGAACGCCGGCCGGCAATGCACGCGGTTGCCGGTGGGGCGGTCCGGTCCGATCGCGAGATCGACGTCGCCGCTCGCGACCTGCTCGACCAGTTGCTCGACGACGATATCGACCACCCGCACGACGACCTTCGGCTTCAGCGTCGCGTACTGCGCGATCGCGGCCGGCAGCGCGGTGGCCGCGAGCACGAGCGGCGCGCCGACCCGCACGATGCCGGCCGCGCGGTTGCGGATGTCGCTCGCGGACTGCTCGGCCGCGCGCACGTGGCGCAGCACGCCGTCCGCGGACGCGAGGAAATCGCGGCCCGCGCTCGACAGCTCGACGCGCCGCGTGGTCCGGTCGAACAGCCGGAAGCCCAGTTCGTCTTCCAGTTCGGCGAGCATCTGGCTGACCGCGGACGCGGTGAGGCCGAGCCGCGCGGCGGCGGCGCTCAGGCTGTGCAGGTCGGCGATCGCGAGGAACGCTTCGTACTGGCGGAGGGTGATGCGGGTGAGCGGCATGGGCCGATTCTAAAGATCAACTTAAAAATGGTACAGAATCGGTTGATTGTCGGACGCGGCCGGTTGGCGGACACTGCGTATCACGTTGCGAGGCACCGCCGCAAAGCGCCGCCGCGAAGCATGGCTGTAGAGCATCGCCGCGAAGCACCCGCCGGCCGCGCAGCCGTTGCGCTACGATGCGATGCCACGCCCGGCGACGGCCGGCGGGCGCACCGGATTCGCCGTGCGCCGCAGCAAACAGAAAAGGAGATTCCGATGTTCGAGCACATTCCGCCGTATCCCGGCGACCCGATCCTCAGCCTCAACGAGGACTTCCAGAAGGACCCGCGCACCGACAAGGTCAACCTGAGCATCGGCATCTACTTCGACGCGGCGGGCAAGCTGCCGCTGATGGCCGCCGTGCGCCGCGCGGAAGCCGCGCTGCTGGACCGCGTGCGGCCGCGCTCGTATCTGCCGATGGCGGGCCGCGCCGACTATCGCGACGCCGCGCAGGCGCTCGCGTTCGGCGCGGACTCGGCGGCGCGCGCGGCAAACCGCATCGCCACGATCCAGACGCTCGGCGGGTCCGGCGCGCTGAAGATCGGCGCGGACTTCCTGAAGCGGTATTTTCCGGGGTCCGAAATCTGGATCAGCGATCCTAGCTGGGAGAACCATCGCGTGGTGTTCGAGGGCGCGGGTTTCGTGGTCCACACGTATCCGTACTACGACGACGCGACGGGCGGCCTGCGTTTCGACGACATGCTCGCGGCGATCGACCGTCTGCCGCCGCGCAGCATCGTGCTGCTGCACGCGTGCTGCCACAACCCGACCGGCGTGGACCTGACGCACGAGCAATGGCGGCAGCTTGCGCCGGTGCTGCGGCAGCGCGAACTGATCGCGTTCGTCGATATGGCGTACCAGGGTTTCGGCTCCGGCCTCGACGACGATGCGTTCGCCGTGCGCCTGCTCGCCGGCGCGGGCATCCCGGTCGTGGTCGCGAGTTCGTTCTCGAAGAACTTCTCGCTGTACGGCGAGCGGGTCGGCGCGTTGAGCGTCGTGTGCGACAGCGAAGCCGAAGCGCAGCGCGTGCTCGGCCAGTTGACGTCGACGGTCCGCGCGAACTACAGCAATCCGCCGACGCACGGCGCGACGCTCGTCGCCGCCGTGCTCGCGGACGCGGCGCTGCGCGCCGAATGGGAAGCGGAACTGAACGGGATGCGCGAGCGCATCCTCGCGATGCGCCACGCGATCCACGCGGGGCTCGACGGCCGGATCGACGAGACGCTGCGCGCGCGTTACCTGACGCAGCACGGCATGTTCACGTACACCGGTCTCGATCAGGACCAGGTCGCGCGGCTGCGCGCGGAACACGGCGTGTATCTGATCCGCTCGGGCCGCATGTGCGTCGCCGGGCTGAACGAATCGAACGTCGCTTACGTCGCGTCCGCGATCGCCGCGGTCGCGGGCCGCCAGGCGTGATCCCCGAGAGACTCGACCCCCGCTTTTCATGGAGCCTGTGATGAACGCCATCGTACAGCCGGCCGCCGGCCAGCCCGCCGCCGCGATCCATCCGGACGAATGGCATGCGCGCGTGCAACTCGCCGCCTGCTACCGGATCTTCGACATGCTCGGCTGGACCGAGCTGATCTACAACCACATCACGCTGCGCGTGCCGGAAAGCGCGCGCGGCGGCGCGCGGCAGTTCCTGATCAACCCGTTCGGGTTGCATTACAGCGAGGTCACCGCGAGCAATCTCGTGAAGATCGACGCGACCGGCCGCGTGCTCGACGGCTCGCGGTATCCGGTGAATCCGGCGGGTTTCGTCGTGCATGCGGCGATCCATGAAGGCATCGCCGACGCGCACTGCGTGATGCATACGCACACGACGGCGGGCGTCGCGGTCGCGAGCCTCGACAGCGGGCTCGCGCAGGACAACTTCTACAGCGCGCAGCTATTCGACCGGGTCGCGTATCACGACTTCGAGGGCATCACCGTGCATGCGGACGAAGGGCCGCGCCTGCTCGCGGACATCGGCGACCGGCAGGCGGTGATCCTGCGCAATCACGGGCTGCTCGCGTGGGGGCCGACGCTCGCGCAGACGTTCGCGGTGCTGTGGACGCTGAACCGCGCGTGCGAGATCCAGATGGCGACGCATTCGATGGGCCGCGCGCGGCCGGTGTCCGACGAGGTCGCGCGGCGCTCGTCGCGCGACGCGTTGCAGTTCGATCCGCGTCACGGCGCGGGGCAGGACGTGCTCGACGCGCTGATCCGCAAGGTCGATCGCATCGACACGAGCTACAGGAGCTGACGCGATGAAGGTGGGCATCTATGGAGCCGGCGCGATCGGCGGCTGGATCGGCGCGCGGCTCGGTCTCGACGGGCATCGGGTGGCGGTGGTCGCGCGCGGCGCGACGCTCGACGCCGTGCGCGCGAACGGGCTGCGTCTGGTCGAGGGCGGTGAAACGCGGTCGGTGGTCGTCGATGCGAGCGCCGACCCTGCCGACCTCGGCCCGCAGGACGTGGTCGTCGTCGCGGTGAAAGCGCCGGCGATGGCGGCGGTCGCGGCCGGCATCGGGCCGCTGCTCGGCGAACGGACGGTCGTGATGACCGCGATGAACGGCGTGCCGTGGTGGTTCTGCGCGGGCCTCGGGCCGGAACTGGCCGGCACGCGGCTCGAATCCGTCGATCCGTCCGGTGCGATCGCGGCGGCGATTCCGGCCGAACGCACGATCGGCTGCGTCGTGCATGCAAGCTGCCTGCAGGACGCGCCCGGCGTGATCCGCCATCACCTCGGCAACGGGCTGATCGTCGGCGAGGCGACCGGTCATGCGAGCGAGCGGGTCGGGCAACTCGCGGACGCGCTGGCGTCGGCGGGTTTCGACGTCGAGCGTTCGGCGCAGATCCAGCGCGACATCTGGTTCAAGCTGTGGGGCAACATGACGATGAACCCGATCAGCGCGCTGACCGGCGCGACGACCGATCGCGTGCTCGGCGACGAACTGGTCCGCGGTTTCGCGACGAACGTGATGCGCGAGGCGGCGGAGATCGGCCGGCGCATCGGCATCCCGATCGACCAGGACCCGGAGGATCGCCACAAGGTGACGCTGCGGCTCGGCGCGATGAAAACGTCGATGCTGCAGGACGTGATCGCGGGGAAGCCGGTCGAGATCGACGCGCTGGTGTCGGCGGTGCGCGAACTGGGGCAGGTGACGGGCGTCGCGACGCCGTTCACCGATGCGCTGCTCGGGCTGTCGCGGCTGCATGCGCGCACGCTGGGGCTTTATTGAGCGACGGCGTCGCGTCATGGCGGCGAATCACCCGCCGCCCGATGGCGCGCTGCCGCGAGAGCGCTTGATTCCTGCGCAGCGACGCGGTTATGGGGGCGCGGTGAACGCCTTGTCGAATGAAAGTCGATTGCGCCGTCACGGCGGAAGGAGAGCCGGCGGCTAGCAGCGAGCATGCTGCTATAAACGCCCGACGCCCGACGCCCGACGCCCGATGTTCGCCCGCCTCGCAAAGCAGGCGTGCCGGGCAGCAACAACCGCCCGCGCGCGGTGAATCAGCCCTTACGCGGCCACACTCGCACCGCCATCGCCGCCACCGCCGTCGCGACCGCGAGCGCGATCACACCGCCCCAGCCCCACTGCGCGAGCAGCAGGCTGCCGAGCGCCGCGCCGGTCGCCATGCCGATGAACACGCCGACGAACAGCACCGCGTTCAGCCGGCTGCGCGAAGCCGGGTCGATCCCGTACACGATCGTCTGGTGCGCGATCAGCGACGCCTGGATGCCGAGGTCGAAGCCGACCGTGCTCACCGCGATCAGGCCGAGTTGCGCATGCGGCGACAGCACCGCTGCGAACGCCATCGCCGCGAACGACACCGCGACGACGCCGATCCCGAAGCGCGTCACCCATTCCGGGCCGCGCCGGTCCGAGATGCGGCCGGCGATCGGCGCGGCGAGCGCGCCGGCCGCGCCCGCGAGGCCGAACGCGCCGGCCGCCGCGCTGCCGAGATGGAACGGCGCGTCGTGCAGCATGATCGCGAGCGTCGACCAGAACGCGCTGAAGCCGACCGACAGCAGGCCCTGCGCGAGCGCCGCGCGGCGCAGCGCCGGGTGCCGCCGCCACAGCGTGCCGAGCGAGCCGATCAGCGAGCGGTACGACACGCTGGTCGTCGGCTGGAACGCGGGCAGCCCGCGCGCGGCCGCGAACCCGATCGCCGCGACGCTGACGGCCGCCGCGACGAACATCGCGCGCCAGCTGAAGCGTTCGGCCACCATGCCGCTGACCACCCGCGACAGCAGGATGCCCATCAGCAGCCCGGTCATCACGGTGCCGACCACCTTGCCGCGATGCAGGTCCGGCGCGAGCGTCGCGGCGGCCGGCACGACGTCCTGCGCCATCGTCGCGGACAGCCCGATCGCGAAGCTCGCGACGAGCAGCACCCCGAGCGACGGCGACCCCGCCGCGAGCAGCAGCGAGCCGACCAGCGCGGCCGCCTTCACGAGGATCACGCGGCGCCGGTCGTAGCGGTCGCCGAGCGGCGCGAGCAGCAGGATGCCGAGCGCGTAGCCGAGTTGCGTGAGCATCGGCACGAAGCCGATCGCGCGGGCCGACGCGCCGATGTCCGGCCCGAGCACGCCGAGCATCGGCTGGCTGTAGTAGAGCGGCGCGACGGCGAGGCCGGCTGCGGCGGCGAGCAACAGCACGAGCCGGCCGTGCAGCGGCGGCGTCGCGGGCTGCGGGGCGGAGCGGTCGGGCGGCGCGGCGGGCGCGGCGCCGAGGTTCTGCGGAGTGGACACGAGGCGAATCCTGCGAGGGGGACAATGACCGCGAGTGTGGACGTTTTGTGCGGCGCACGGTAGTACCGCCGCCCGTACATTTGTTATACGCTGCGCGTATGACCGCCTGGAGCCCCGCCATGCCTGACACACAAGACCTTTCGCGCCCGCCTGCCGCCTCGGCGGGCGACGCCGGGTATCGTTTCCAGCTGATGGAAACGTTCGTGCGTATAGTCGAATCCGGCAGCCTGTCGGCGGCGGCGGAGCAGTTGAACGCGACGCAGCCGACCGTCAGCCGCCGGCTCCAGGCGCTGGAGCGCTCGCTCGGCGTGCGCCTGCTGCACCGGACCACGCATTCGATGCGGCTGACGGTCGACGGCGAACGCTGCTTCAAGCGCGCGAAGGAACTGCTGGCAAGCTGGGCGTCGTTCGAGGCGGACCTGCGCGGCGCGCAGCAGGAGCCCGAGGGGCTGCTGCGGGTCGCGGTTCCGCATGCGTTCGGGCAGACGATCTTCGTCGGGCCGCTGGTGGCGTTCGTGAACGCGCATCCGCGCGTGACCGTCGAGTGGCTGCTGAAGGACGAGGTGCCCGATTTCCTCGGCAGCGGGATCGACTGCGCGATTCACGTCGGCGAACCGGCGGACCCGTCCGTCGTCGCGCTGCGGATCGCCGACGTGCCGCGCATCGTCGCGGCCGCGCCGGCCGTGCTGCAAGGCATCGACGTGCCGGACCATCCGGACGGGCTCGCCGCGCTGCCGTGGCTCGCGCTGCGCACCTACTACCGGACCGAGGTGTCGCTGACGCATGACACGACCGGCGAGACGCGGCGCTTTTCGATCCGGCCGCGCATCAGCACCGACAGCCTGTTCGCGCTGCGCGGCGCGGCGGTGCAGGGGCTCGGCGCGTTCGTCGGCTCGTCGTGGCTGTTTTCGGACGATCTCGCGCAGGGCCGGCTCGTGCGGCTCGCGCCGCGCTGGCGGGCCGCGCCGCTGCCGGTCTATCTGACCTATCCGCACGCGCAGTTCTATCCGTCGCGGCTCACGCGCTTCGTCGCGGCGATGCGCGAAGCGGTGCCGGGGCTGATCGCGCGCGCGGACGTTTGATACGGACTGCGCCGGATTATCTTCAGGCTCGTTAATCTTTAGTTTTGCAGTGCAACGCCGTTAACCGGTCCGTAAGGGATCGGACGGCGCCTGTCCTCGCGTCCCGCGCGTGCGCGCCTTGCAACACACGTCATTGTCAACACACATCACTGGTGAGAATCCGATGTTTTCTCGTCTTTCGATCTCCGTCCGGCTGTGGGCCACCATCGCGCTGCTCGGTCTGCTGATCTTCGCGACCGGGCTGCTTGGCCAGTTCGGCATGCAACGCTCGAACGCCGCGCTCGGCTACGCGTATTCGAACCAGCTCGCGGCGGCGCTCAACATCGGCAAGGCGAACCTGAACCTGACGATCGTGCGCACGACGCTCGATCGCGTGCTGCTGCATCCGGATTCGCCGGACGTGCCGAACCTGATCAAGAAGGCGCTCGATTACCGCGACGTGTCGGAGAACGCGTGGCGCGCGTACGCGGCGCTGCCGCACAGCGACGACGAGCGGGCGCTCGCGGACAGCGTCAGCGCCGCGCGCGCCGCGATGCTCACGCAGGGCATCCAGCCGATGGTCGACGCGCTGAAGCAGGGCGACCACCAGACCGCCGACACGATCGCGATGACAACGCTGCCACCGCTGTCGGTCGCGCTGACGAAGAGTTCGACCGCGCTCGAAACGTGGCAGCACGCGCATGGGCAGCAGGTGTTCGACGAAGCGGAGCGGCTGTTCGGCTGGCTGCGCATCGGCGGCATCGCGCTGATCGTGTTCGGCCTCGTGATCTGCGTGGGCTGTTCGTACGGGCTGCACCGTTCGATCGCGGCGCCGCTCGCGTATGTGCTCGCCGCGTTGCAGCGCATCTCGGCCGGCGACCTGACGGTGTCGCTCCAGACGCGTTCGCGCGACGAGATGGGCCGCCTGATCGAAGGGCTGAAGACGATGCAGCAGGAACTCGCGCAGACCGTGCGCCAGGTGACGCGCAGTTCGGAGTCGATCGCGGCGGCGACGCGCCAGATCGCGGCCGGCAACGGCGACCTGTCGCAGCGCACCGAGGAGCAGGCGGCGTCGCTTCAGCAGACCGCCGCGAGCATGGAGGAATTGACTGCGACGGTGAAGCACAACGCGGACAGCGCGCGCACCGCGCAGACGCTGGCGGACAACGCGCACGACGTGGTCGCGCGCAGCGCGCGGGTGGTCGGCGACGCGGTGCAGACGATGGACCAGATCGACCAAAGCTCGCAGAAGATCGCGGACATCACCGGCGTGATCGAGGGCATCGCGTTCCAGACCAACATCCTTGCGCTGAACGCGGCGGTCGAGGCCGCGCGCGCGGGCGACCAGGGACGCGGTTTCGCGGTGGTCGCGGGCGAGGTGCGTTCGCTCGCGCAGCGCGCGGGCACTGCGGCGAAGGAGATCAAGGAACTGATCGGCGAGTCGGTGGAGCGCGTCGCGACCGGCACGAAGTTCGTGCGCTCGGCGGGCGACACGATGGGCGAGATCCGCCAGTCGATCGGCCAGGTCGCGACGATCATGAAGGAGATCGCGCACGCGTCCGACGAGCAGCGCGACGGCATCGAGCAGGTGAGCCGCGCGGTGTCGCAGATGGACGAGGTCTCGCAGCAGAACGCGGCGCTCGTCGAGCAGGCGGCCGCTGCCGCCGCGTCGCTGGACGACCAGGCGGGCGCGCTGCGCGACGCGGTGTCGGTGTTCCGGCTCGCGTGAGCGGGGCGGGCGGCAAGCGGCGTCGTCGCGGCGGTCAGGCCGTTCGCCCGATGAAAGGCGGCCGGCGCGGAGCGATGCTACCGCGGCGCGAAGAGGCCGAGGCGCGAGCCTGATGCGCAAACGCTGCGTTTCAGCGATGCCGCGATGAAGCGGCTAGGGGAGCCGCCGCGAAGCGTGTGCGCGGCCGTCGTGAATGACGATATCGGCCAACGTTGCGGCCGCCTGCTTGGGGCGCGCATGCCACGGTTGTGACCTTTCGACGTATCGCGCGGCATGCGACGAACAGGGTTCGGCGTTGAACGACGGTGCGGCGCGAGCGCGCCGCATCTGCCGAACACCGGACGATCAGAAGCGATGGCGGATGCCGGCCGTCACGACGGTCTGCACGGCGCTGGTCGACGGCGTCGAGCCGATGATCGCCGCGACCGCGCGATGGCCGGTCGAGTCGACGCCCGCCGCGTGCTGGAACACGCCGACCGCATAGAGGTCGGTGCGCTTCGACAGCGCGTAGGTCGCGCCGAAATCGACCGTGTGATAGACCGCGCTGCCGTTGCCGACACCGGTGCCGTTCGTGTAGTCGTACGACAGCGCGAACATCAGCGCGGGCGTCGCCTGGTAGCGCAGGTTCAGTTCCGCGCTGTTGAACGTCGCATGGCTGCCGTTGCCGGCGCCGTTCGGCGCGAGTCCGGCGACGTCCACCGAGCCGAGATCGGTGAAGCGCGTATTGGTGTACACGACGCTCGCGGTCGCCGGGCCGAATGCGTATTGCGCGCCCGCGGCGACGATGTGTTCCGCGCCCGCCGACGCATAACCGGAGATGATCGGATTCGCGATGTTGCTGCCGGTCGTCGTGTCGTTGGCCTTGTCGCCCCAGAACGAGAAGTTCGGCCGGCTCACGTACAGATAACCGGCCGCGAGCGACAGCGGCCCGCTCGTATAACCGGCCCCGAGCGACCACACCTGGTTGCGCGCGAGACTGCCCGGCTGGCCGCCGAAGCTGTACAGGCCGCCGAAGCTGAGGCCGCGCCACGTCACGCTCTGATACTTGACCGAGTTGTTGATCCGGTTGGAATTGTTCAGGTTGTCGAGGTCGGCCGGATGCGTGCCGTAACCGGCGCCGGACGCGGCCCACGTCGCGCCCGCGGACATCGGGTTCACGAAGTCGGCCTGCGACGAATACTGGCGGCCGAGCGTGACGGTGCCGTACGGGCTCGACAGTCCGACGAACGCGAGCCGTCCGAACTCGGTGCCGTTCTGGCCCATCGTGCCGTTCGCCGGGTTGAAGCCCGCTTCGAGCGTGAAGATCGCGTTCAGCCCGCCGCCGAGGTCTTCGCTGCCGCGCACCCCCCAGCGGGACGCGGACTCGTTGCCGCCGGTCAGCGCGATCTGGCTGCTGCCTTTCGAATTCGACGTGTACGTGAAGCCGGCATCCACGATGCCGTACAGCGTGACGCTGCTCTGCGCGAGTGCGATACCGGGCGCCGCCGAGGCGGCAGCCGCCGCGGCGGCCGTGAGAAGGACTCGTTTCATCTTGTTCTGTTGTCTCGTTAGTTATGCAAATCTGTTGATGGACAAGGGTGCTGCGCGAGAAGCCCGCCGCGCGGCGGGCCGTACTGCCTGGGAGGAATCAGGAGAACGCGTTGCCGCGCACGCGGGCCGTGGGCCGCGCGTCGCGGATGAACACGGCGGACAGCGCCGCGCCGACGAGCGCGACGGCGCCGGCGAGCACGAACGCGGTCGCGAACGAGCCGGTGCGCGCGACGAGGAAGCCGGTGATAGCCGGGCCGACGACGCCGGACAGGCTGCCGACGCAGTGCATGCAGCCGCTGACGCTGCCGACCTTGGCCGGATGCACGACGTCCTGCACGATTGCCCAGTACAGCGCGCCGGTCACGTACAGCAGGAACAGCGCGACCGACATCAGCGCGATCGCGTTCACCGCCGTATGCACGGAGCCGGCGACGGCCACGCAGATGCCGGTCGCGACGAGGCAGGTGACGAGCACGATCTTGCGCGACAGCATCAGCTTGCCGGTCCAGCGGAAGATCGCGTCGGAGATCGCGCCGCCGGCCGCGAGGCCGATGGTGCCGACGAGCCACGGCACGACCGTCGCGAAGCTCATCTCCTTGATGTTCAGGTGATGGGCCTGCACGAGGTAGCTCGGGAACCAGCTCAGGAAGAAGAACAGCACGTAGTTGTAGCTGAAGAACGCGACGGCGGCCGCGATGATGAGCGGCTGGCGCAGATACGCGGACAGCGGCAGGTTGGCGGCCTGCGGGTCGGCGGCCGGCGCGGCGTGCTGGCCGGCGGCGGCCGGCGCGGTGTCGTCGAGCGACGTGACGTAGCGGTTGCGCGCCGGCGCGTCGCTGGTCACGAAGAACCAGATCAGCGCCCACACGAGGCCGACCGCGCAGATGATCCAGAACGCCGGACGCCAGCCGAAGCTGATCGCGAGCAGCCCGATGATCGGGCCGGCGATCGCGCCGCCGAGCGGCGAGCCGGCGCTCAACAGGCCCATCGCGGTCGCGGCGATGTCGCGCGGCAGCCAGTTGTTGACCATCTTGTTCGCGCCCGCGCACAGCGGCCCCTCGGCCATCCCGAACAGCGTGCGCAGCACCAGCAGGCTCGCGAAACCGACCGCGACGGCGGTCAGCCCGCAGAAGATCGACCACAGGCCGACCGCGAGGATGTACACGAGCTTCGGCCCGAGCCGGTCGCTCGCGAGGCCGCCGAGGAAATTGAACAGCGCGTAGCCGACGAAGAAGCTGCTGAACACGATCCCCATCTGCGCGGTGTCGATGCCGAGGTCTTGCTGGATCAGCGGCGCGGTCAGCGACAGCGCGACGCGGTCGAGGTAGTTGATCCCGTAGACGAGGAATAACAGGAATACCGTTACCCAGCCCATGGTGCGTTGCTTCATGCGGAGTCTCCTTTTGATTGTGTGTCCGGTGATCCGTGCGGCGTGGATCGGGCGCTGCGTTTGCTGCCGGGGCCTGCGCGGCGGGAAACGCGTTGCCGTCGTCGCGCGGCTTTGGTCGCGGCCGCCGCTGTCGCGCGGCCGCGGGTACGGTGTTTCAGCCGCGCGAGGCGGCCCGCGTCATGCGCGCCGCGCGGGTGTCAGCAGTGCGGCGGTGCCGTGCTCGCGCAACGCGGACAGATGGCCCGCGATGCGCTCGACGAACGCAGCCGGCCACGGCGTCGCGCCGAACACGCCGGTCTGCGCGAACGCCGCCTGCACGGCTTCGATTGCATGGCTCGCCGCGCGCAGCCGCGAGCCGAGCGCGTCGGCGCCGGGATCGCTGATCGTCAGCGGCTCGCCCGCGTCGCTGCGGCCGCTCGCGAGATAGTGCAGCCATGCGGCGAGCGCCCGTTCGAGCGCCGGCCGCTCGATGCCGGCCGCCACGCTCTCGCGCAGCGCCGGCAGCCAGCGCACCGGCACCTTCTGCGTGCCGTCCATCGCGATCTGCCGCGTCTGGTGCGCGAGCGTCGGATTGCGGAAGCGTTCGAGCAGCGCGCGGCAGTACGCGTGCGCGTCGTAGCCGGCCGGCACCGTGACGGTCGGCAGCAGATCCTCGGTCATCACGCGCTCGACGAACGCGGCGAGCGCCGGGTCCGCCATTGCGTCCGATACCGTCGCGCGGCCGCGCAACTGGCCGACGTAAGCAATCGCGGAATGCGAGCCGTTCAGCAGCCGCAGCTTCATCGCCTCGTAGGGATGCACGTCGTGCGTGACGAGCGCGCCGGCGTCCTCCCATGCAGGACGCGGGCCGCTGAAACGATCCTCGATCACCCATTGCGTGAACGGCTCGCAGACGATTGCCGCGTCGTCGCGCAGGCCGATGCGGGCCTGCGCGTCGGCGAGCGATGCGGCCGTCGACGCCGGCACGATCCGGTCGACCATCGTGTTCGGGAACGCGATCGACTCCGCGATGCGGCGCGCGAGCGCCGGGTCGCCGAGTTCGGTGAACTGCAGCAGCAGCCGGCGCAGCGTGTCGCCGTTCGCCATCATGTTGTCGCAGCAGACGATCGTCAGCGGCGCGTTCGCCGGACGCCGCCGCAGCCCGGCCGCGAGCACGCCGAGCGTGGTGCGCGGCGCGTCCGGCTCCGCCACGTCGTGGCGGATGCCGGCGTCGTCGGCGTCGAGGTCGGCGCTGGCCGGCGCGAGGTTGTAGCCCTTTTCGGTGACGGTCAGGCTCACGATCGCGACGTGCGGGTCGGCGATCGCGTCGAGCACCCGCGGCAGCGCGTCGGGCGCGTACAGCGCGCCGCGCAGCGAGCCGACGATGCGGCTGCGCGCCGTGCCGCCGTCGCGCTCGGTGACGGAATACAGATAGTCCTGCGCGGCGAGCACGTCGGCCATCCGCCGCTCGCGCAGATGCACGCCGACGATTCCCCAGCGGGTGTCGCCGCGCGCGAGCAGCGTGTCCGTGTACAGCGCCTGGTGCGCGCGATGGAACGCGCCGAGGCCCAGATGAACGATGCCGGTGCGCACGCTGTCGCGGTCGTAGGCGGGCAGCGCAATGCCGGCCGTCGCGTCGGCGAGCGTGCTGCGGTTCAGCGCGGAATGGATTTTCTCCATACATCTACCATGGTACGATTCGGAATTCCCGAAGCTTAGATGCTTGAGCCAACGGTTTTTATAGGTGTTAACGCTATAACTGCGTTTTGGCACCGGTTTGTTACCATGGTAGAAATTCAGGCATTATCCCGACCGATGTCGCCGATCGTCGTGGCGCGGCAGGACGGTTCCGTCTTGTCCCCGTCGAGAGGCTTTCCCGCGAACCCGGCCGCCGATTCAGCGCCTGCTGCGCGAGGCGGTCGTCGAAGGCCAACGCAACGCAACGCAACGCGGTGCCGAGCCCCATCGACCGCGTCGGCTCACATCTGCCCGAGGTCCGTGCGCGCGTGCCCGAATACTTCGCCGATTGAACCGAATCACCGTGGAGAAGACAAGTGAAGATTGAACGGTTGCAGACCATCGTGACCAGCCCCGGCCGGAACTTCGTGACCGTGAAGATCGTGACCGACGAGGGCGTGTACGGTCTCGGCGACGCGACGCTGAACGGCCGCGAACTGGCCGTGCGCGCGTATCTGGAGGAGCACGTGTTTCCGTGCCTCGTCGGGCGCGATCCGCGCAACATCGAGGACATCTGGCAATACCTGTATCGCGGCGCGTACTGGCGGCGCGGCCCGGTCACGATGACCGCGATCGCCGCGATCGACATGGCGCTGTGGGACATCAAGGGCAAGCTCGCGGGAATGCCGGTCTATCAGCTGCTCGGCGGCAAGAGCCGCGACGGCCTGATGGTATACGGCCACGCGAACGGCCGCGATCACGAGGAAGCGGTGGACGAGGTGCGCAAGCACGTCGAGGAAGGCTATCAGGCGATCCGCGTGCAGTCCGGCGTGCCGGGACTGGAGAAGGTGTACGGCGTCGGCAAGGTGGCCGGCGAATACGAGCCCGCGCAGAAGGGCCTGCCGCCCGAGGAACCGTGGGATACCGCGCTTTATCTGCGCCACACGCCGGAACTGTTCCGCAAGGTGCGCGAAGCGGTCGGCGACGGCCCGCATCTGCTGCACGACGCGCATCACCGGCTCACGCCGATCGAGGCCGCGCGCCTCGGCCGCGACCTGGAGCCGTACCGGCTGTTCTGGCTCGAAGACGCGACGCCCGCCGAAAACCAGGAAAGCTTCCGGCTGATCCGCAGCCACACGACGACGCCGCTCGCGGTCGGCGAGATCTTCAACTCGATCTGGGACTGCAAGGACCTGATCCGCGAGCAGTTGATCGACTACATCCGCGCGACGATCGTGCACGCGGGCGGCATCACGCACATGCGGCGCATCGCGGATTACGCGGCGATGTACCAGGTTCGCACCGGCTTCCACGGCGCGACCGACCTGTCGCCGGTCTGCATGGCGGCGGCGGTGAACTTCGGCCTGTGGGCGCCGAACTTCGGCGTCCAGGAACTGATGCCGCACAACGCGCTGACGAACGAAGTATTCCCGCATCAGTACCGTTTCGAAAACGGCTTCCTCGTGATGGACGACGCGCCGGGCCTCGGCGTCGACATCGACGAGACGCTGGCCGCGAAGTATCCGTACGAGCGCGCGTACCTGCCGGTCGCCCGCCTGCGCGACGGCTCGATGTGGAACTGGTGATCCGCGGGCCTGCCATTCAAAGGAGTCGAACAACATGTTGAGCGTCGTAGTCGATCGTCCGAACAGCCTGAGCGTGCGTGAAATGCCGCTGCCGTCGCCGGCCGCCGGCGAGGTGCGCGTGCGCGTGCGTTACGCGGGCATCTGCGGGTCGGACCTGCACATCTATCGCGGACACAATCCGTTCGTGTCGTATCCGCGCATCATCGGCCATGAGTTCGTCGGCCGCATCGAGTCGGTCGGCGACGGCGTGGACGCGGCCCGCATCGGCGAAACGGTCGCGGTGGACCCCGTCATCAGTTGCGGCCATTGCCACGCATGCCGGATCGGGCGGCGCAACGTGTGCCGCAACCTGACGGTGCTCGGCGTGCATCGCGACGGCGGTTTCAGCGAGTACGTGTGCGCGCCGCAGCAGAACGCATACCGGATTCCGGACGGCATCGCGGACACCTGCGCCGCGATCGTCGAGCCGTTCGCGGTCGCCGCGAACGTGACGTCGCGCACCGGCGTGCTGCCGGAGGACGTCGCGCTGATCTACGGCGCGGGCACGGTCGGCCTCACGGTGTTGCAGGTGCTGAAGCACGTGTACGGCATTCGCGCGTTCATCACCGACCAGTTGGACGAGCGTCTCGCGCTTGCGCACCGCTGCGGCGCGGCCGACGACGAGACGATCAACACCCGGCACGAGTCGCTGTCCGACGCGCTTGCGAAGCGCGGCGTGGACGGCGGCCCGACGCTGATCTTCGACGCGGTCGGCCATCCGTCGATCCTCGAAGAAGCGGTGCGGCTCGCCGCGCCGGCGGGCCGCATCGGGCTGCTGGGCTTCTCCGCGACGCCGTCCGCGATTCCGCAGCAGGAACTGACGAAGAAGGAACTGACGCTGTGCGCGTCGCGGCTGAACTGCGCGATGTTCCCGACCGTGATCGACTGGATCTCGCGCGGGCTCGTGCATCCGGAGCACATCGTCACGCACCGCGTGGACTTCCGCAACGTCGGCGACGCGTTCGAACTGGCCGAGCACAGCCCGAAGGAAAGCTGCAAGGTGCTGCTCGACTTCGGCACCGACCGTTGAGATGGCGGGCGGGTTCGACCTCGTCGCGATCGGCGAGCCGCTGATCGAGTTCAACCAGACGCGCGGCGGCGACGGCCGCGCGTGGTTACAGGGGTTCGGCGGCGACACGTCGAATGCGCTGATCGCCGCCGCGCGGCAGGGCGCGCGGACCGCGTATTTCACGCGGATCGGCGACGACGAGTTCGGCCGCCTGTGCATGCAGCTGTGGCGCGACGAGCGTGTCGACGCCGCGTTCGTGCAGGTCGATGCGGAGGCGCCGACCGGGCTGTACTTCGTCACGCACGGTCCGGACGGCCACGCGTTCACGTACCGGCGCGCCGGTTCCGCGGCGAGCCTGATGCGGCCCGGCGACCTGCCGCCCGATTTGATCCGGAAGGCGAAGTATCTGCACGTGTCGGGCATCAGCCAGGCGATCAGCGCGACGGCGGCCGATACGGTAGCGCATGCGGTGCATGCCGCGCGTGGGTCCGGCGTGAAGGTCGCCTACGATCCGAACGTGCGGCTGCGGTTGTGGTCGCTCGAACGCGCGCAGTCGGTGATCGGCGCGACGCTTCCGCTGGTCGACTGTTTCCTGCCCGGGATCGACGACATGCGGCTGATCTGCGGCCTCGACGATCCCGATGCGATTATCGACTGGTGTCACGCGCGGGGCGCAGCCGACGTCGTGCTGAAGCTCGGCGCGCGCGGCTCGGTCGTGTCGGACGGACGCACGCGCACCGCGATCGAGCCGTTCGCCGTCGATGCGGTCGATGCGACCGGCGCGGGCGACTGCTTCGACGGTTCGCTGCTTGCGCGGCTCGCGGCCGGCGATACGCTCGCCGCGGCCGCCCGCTACGCGAGCGCGGCGGCGGCGCTCGCGACGACCGGTTATGGCGCGGTCGCGCCGCTGCCCGACGCGGCACGCGTGCGGGCGATGCTCGCGGGGTGATCTTTTCACGCCGCCGATCTATCCGGTTATGCGGCAGTGGGGCGAGGCGAAGTCGATTCGCCACGCGTGAACCGGTCGAGCGGCCGCCGGGTGCCTAAGCTGACGCTGCGCGGCAACGACGCCGCTTGTTACGCCTCGTATCGCGCGGGCCGCCCGCGAAAATGGCAATCCCTGCTCCCGTTGCGGCGGCTCCTTTGTTACCATGGCAGGACCTCACGTCCCTCGTTCAGCCATGCCCCCGACCGCCGTCGCGCCGCAGGAAGACTCCGTCGTATCCACGTTGAAAGGCTTCACCGTGAATCCGGACGAGTCGTACCGGCCGCAGATCCATCGCTTCCTGCGCGACGCGATCGTGCGCGGCGTGCTGAAGCCGAATACCGGATTGTCGGAAGCGGCGATCGCGGACGCGACGCAGATCAGCCGCACGCCGGTGCGCGAGGCGCTCGCGCAACTCGCGGACGAGCAACTGGTGAATATCTACCGCAAGGTCGGCACGATCGTCGCGCCGATCCCGGTGTCGCTGCTGGAAGAAGGGCGCTTCGCGCGCAGCACGCTCGAATGCGCGAACCACGTGCAGCTTGTGCAGACGATCACGCCGGAGCAACTGGCGGAGTTCGGGCAGATCGTCGAAGGCCAGCGCAACGCGGTCGCGGCGGGCGACGTCGGGCTCTTTTTCGAACTGGACGAGCGGATGCACCGCCGGCTGTTCGAATTCGCGGGCCGCGCGCATGTGTGGGAGATGCTTCAGCCGATGAAACGGCAGTTCGACCGCGTGCGCTGGCTGCTGCTGGATCGCGTCGAGGATCATGCGCAGCGCGCGCTGCGCGAGCACGAGCAGATTCTCGCGCAGATGGCGTCGCGCAATGTCGCGCAACTGGGGGCGGCGGTGGCGAGCCACATCGACCGGGTCGGCTCGCATCTGCCCGAGGTCCGCGCGCGCGTGCCCGAATACTTCAGCGACTGAACTCAATGCGCGCAGCGGTTCTCGCTGCGCGTTTTCCTTTTTCGTCCGCACGAGCGGAGCCATTCGCGACAGGCGGCCGGCGGCGTCGTTCGAGCGCCGCACGACGCCTGCGCCATACCGACATGGAGAAACGCACGGTGATCCGTATCCCCTTTGAACAGATGCAGCAGGCGATCGCGTCGGCATTCGTGAACGCCGGCATGAACGAGCAGGACGCGCAGACCTGTGCGCGAATCCACACCGAGTCGTCGTGCGACGGCGTCAATTCGCACGGCATCAATCGCGTCGCGCGGTTCGTCGATTATCTGCAACGCGGCTGGGTTCACGCGGATGCGAAGCCGTCGCTCGCGAAGAACCTCGGCACGATCGAAATCTACGATGGGCAGCGCGGGCCGGGCGTCACAAACGCGCTGTTCGCGACCGGGCGCGCGATGGCGATCGCGGCCGAACGCGGCGCGGGCATCGTCGCGCTGCGGAACACGACGCACTGGATGCGCGGCGGCGCTTACGGCTGGCACGCGGCGGATCGCGGCTACCTCGCGATCGCGTGGACCAACACGGAATCGTGCATGCCCGCATGGGGCGGCCGCAATCCGCGGATCGGCAACAACCCGTTCGTGATGGCGGTGCCGCGCGCGAAGGGCAACATCGTGCTCGACATGGCCGTCTCGCAGTATTCGTACGGCAAGCTCCAGGCGACGCGCCTGAAAGGGCAGCAGATGCCGTATCCGGCGGGCTTCGACGCGCACGGCCAGTTGACCGCCGAGCCGGGGCCGGTCGAGGCGTCGAAGCGCATTTTGCCGATGGGCTACTGGAAGGGCTCCGGTTTCGCGATCATGCTCGACGTGCTCGCGGCGGTGCTGTCCGAAGGCGCGCCGACCAATGCGATCGACGGAATCGAGGAAGGCAGTTGCACCGGCTGCTCGCAGGTGTTCATCGTGATCGACCCGCGGCAGCTCGGCGGTGAAGCGTTCACGAACAGCGTTGCCGACAGCGTCGCGGACTACGTGAACGGTTCGGAACTGGCCGAGCACAGCCGCGAAGTGCTGTATCCGGGACAAAGCGCGCTGCGCACGCGAAACGAGCAGCGCGACGCGGGCATCGCCGTGGACGAAGGCGTGTGGGCCGAAGTGCTCGCGCTCGCGGGGCAGCGCGGCTGACGGTGGCGGCGGTTTCGGCTCCCGATTCGCAAAGCCAAAACCGCCGCAGTGATCGACGCCAGAAAGGCCGCGTCAGAAGAAGTGCACGATGCCGAGCTGCACGCCGTTGATCGTGCCGCCAGGACCCGACGTGATGTGCGCCGACGGCTCGACGACCGCCGCGCCGTTCAGCGCGAGGTTGTTGCGCGAGCCCTGCTGGCTCAGGCGCGAGTACGTCGAGTACAGCATCGTCCGCTTCGACAGCGCGTAGCTGTACATCACGCCGAGCTGCGACGCGTTGCCGTGGCCGGTGCCGGACACGTGGTCGATCATGTACGTGTAGCCGAGCGCGAGCCGCGACGCGACGGTGAACGAATACGCGAGCGACGCGGACAGCACGTTCGTATGCACGCTGTCGTCGGTCGTCTTGTCGTCGTTCGCCGCGAAGAAGAACTGCCAGTGCTTGTCGAGCGTGTACGTGCCGCCGCCCGACGTGCGCTTGAAGATGTACGGCAGCGTGCCGTTGCGCACCTCTTCGTGGTTCACGCCGAAATAGACCGGACCCTTCTCGTATTCGAGCGCGATGTGGAAGTTCTGGTTGCTCTGGTCCTGCGACAGCGGCGTGCCGCCGGACACCGCGCCGCGCGCATAGAGGCCCGAGAACTTGAAGCCGGCGACCGTCGGCGAGAAGTAACCGACCGCGTTGTCGATCCGCACGGTCGCGGTGGACATGTTGTTCCAGCCGGACGCCTGGGTCGCCGCGAAGAATGCGTCGAAGCGGCCGCTCATCAGGAATTCCGGCGTGTTCTGGCGGCCGAGCCGGACTTCGCCGTAACGGTTGTTCGACAGCCCGACCCACGCCTGGCGGTTGAAGAGCCGGTTCGAATCGGCCTGCGAGCCGTCGTTCGAGTTGATCCCGC
This sequence comes from Paraburkholderia caballeronis, assembly GCF_900104845.1. Classification (NCBI taxonomy): domain Bacteria; kingdom Pseudomonadati; phylum Pseudomonadota; class Betaproteobacteria; order Burkholderiales; family Burkholderiaceae; genus Paraburkholderia; species Paraburkholderia caballeronis. Next base: position 547,080 of record NZ_FNSR01000003.1, read on the forward strand.
TTTCGAGCACGAAGTTGGTCTTGTTGCCGCCGCCGAGATCCTCGCTGCCGCGCACGCCCCAGCGGCTCGCGTACAGGCCGCTCGAATCCATCCGCGTGACCGACGGCTTGCCGTCCGCGTGAATGTTCGTCACGAAGGTATCGACGACGCCGTATAGCGTGACGCTCGACTGCGCATGCGCGGCGGCCGCGCCCGACAAAACGCCTGCAATCGCGGCGCGCATCAGCACCTCTCGCGAACGAAGGGCGAAACGTTGGCGGTATTCCATCTGGAAGCTGTTCCCCGGTTGTCGTTGAGGCACGGTGGCCGCCGACGTCGCGTCGAGCGGACCGTGCCCCTGCATTGAACGGACTCTCCATGCCGCGCGCCGAAAAAAGTTTGGATCACGAAACGAATGGAGAGCGCTGCTTCAACCGGGGCCGCGCATCGGGGCAGGCTGGCGTGGATGCGGGTATTGCGGGATGCGTCGTGACCGGTTGAATAGCCCGGATTCTAGGAGGGGGGAAATTTGATGTCGTATTCTATTTTATTGGCTGTCTATAACATGCCGTTAAACGTCGGGCCGTCCGGACGAGCGGATGCCTGGGCGCGAATGCGCGTCACGCGACCCGCCGCAGCGCCTGCACGTCCAGTTCGGTCAGCGTGTTGAGGAACTCGTGCGCGAGGCCGGACAGCGGCTCGAAGCGCGCGTGCAGCACGTTCACGTCCATCGTGATGTCGGGCAGCAGCGGCCGGATCACGACGCCCGGCCATACCTGCCCGAGCACCGCGACCTCGTCCGCGATCGTCACGCCGACGCCCGCCTGCACCAGCGCGCAGGCGGCGTGCGTGAGCCGCACTTCGACCGCGAGCCGCATCGCGACGTCGGCGGTCGCGAACAGCTGCTGGATCAGGCCGCCGAACGGCGTGTCGGCGGAATAGCCGATCAGGTCGACGTTTTCGAGGTCGCGCACGTGCAGCGCGGGCCGGCTCGCGAGCGGATGGTCCTGTGGCAATACGGCGACCAGGTGGTCCTCGTAGATCGACTGCTGCTCGATGTTCGGGTGGTCGAGCGAGAACATCGCGACGCCGAGTTCGGCCTGGCGGGTCAGCAGCGTCTGCACGAGCTGCGTCGAGGTCTGCGTGACGATGTTGATGCGCACCTTCGGAAAGCGCTTGCGAAAACGCGCGATCGCGGTCGGAATCAGCGTCTGCCCGAGGCTCGGGCTCACGACCAGTTGCAGCGCGCCGGTGTTTTTTTCGATCAGGTCGTTCGCGACGTCGTTCACGCGCTGCAGCCCCTGGTGCACCGCGTTGACCTCGACGAACAGCCGCCGCGCCTCCGGCGTCGGGTACAGCCGGCCCTTGATCCGTTCGAACAGCTTGAGTCCGAGACGCGACTCGGTGTGCGAGATCATGCGGCTGATCGCGGGCTGCGACACGCATAGCAGCTTGGCTGCGCCGCTGATGGAGCCCGCCACCATGATGGCCCGGAAGACCTCGATCTGGCGCAGGTTGACTTGCATTTCCTTAACCTCATGTTATGCGACGGCGATAAATAAGCATACGACATTCAAAATTTGAAATGATTAAATTCGTCTGCCTCACGAAGGCGGACGGCGCAGCGACTGCGTGACGGCCGCTTCGCGCGGCGCGCCGTGGAGCCCTCGCCAACGCCTGGGCGCGGCGTTTCTGGAGCGATCAAGCCGTTTATGCAAGATTCCGAAGCCTTGACCCTGATTCCGGGGCCACTGACCGCTGAAGCCTTCGCGCCGTTCGGAGACGTCGTTCCGATCGCGAACGACGAGCGGCGCAACCATTTCCGATTCGCGTTCGAAGCGGCGTCCGAGGCTCGCGAGCCGGCGCTGTGGGTCAGCTATCCGTCGAAGGTCGCGGGCGACGTCGTCGAGGTGCTGAAGCTGGAGCGGCATCCGCATGCGGCGCAGACGTTCATCCCGATCCGCGACGGCCGGTATCTGGTGGTCGTCTGCCATGCGGCCGCCGACGGCAGTCCCGACCTGTCCACGCTGCGCGCGCTCGTCGCCGAGTCGAACCAGGGCGTCACATACCGGCGCAACGTATGGCATCACGGCCTCACGGTGCTCGACCAGCGCACGCGCTTCGCGGTCGTCACCACGTTGTCCGGCGACGGCGACGACGACTGCTTTTACGAACTGCCGAAGCCGGTGCGCATCCGGTTGTCGGCCGCCGACACGGGAGCCTGAAGCGATGTCCCAGTTCTCAACGCCGTCCGGCCGCGACTTCGTCGGCTACGGCCGCAATCCGCCCGATCCGAAGTGGCCGGGCGGGGCGCGGGTCGCGCTGAACTTCTGCATCAACTACGAGGAAGGCGGCGAGCCTTCGATCGAGGACGGCGACGCATCGAGCGAGACCGGGCTCACCGAGGGCGGCGGCGGTTTCGAAGGCCGCGATCTCGCGGCGGAGTCGATGTTCGAATACGGCAGCCGCGTCGGCTTCTGGCGCATCACGCGCCTGCTGGAGCAATACGGGATGCCGGCGACGGTGTTCGCCTGTGCGCTCGCGCTCGAACGCAACCGGGAAGCGTGCGCGGCGATCCGCGAATACGGCTTCGACGTGTGCGCGCACGGCTGGCGCTGGGAGCGTCATCAGCAACTGGACGAAGCGACCGAGCGCGAGCGCATCCGGTGCACCGTCGCGAGCCTCGCGCACAGCGTCGGCGAACGTCCGCTCGGCTGGTACTGCCGCTACGGTCCCGGCCTGAACACGCGCCGGCTCGTCGCGGAGGAAGGCGGCTTCCTGTACGACTCGGATGCGTACAACGACGAACTGCCGTACTGGACCACGGTGAATGCGCAGCCGCATCTGGTGGTGCCGTACGGGCTCGTGAACAACGACGCGAAGTTCATTCGCGGCGGCATGGCGACCGGCGACGACTTCTACGCGTATCTGCGCGATGCGTTCGATCTGCTGTACGAAGAAGGCGCCGACGCGCCGAAGATGATGTCGGTCGGCCTGCATCTGCGGCTGAGCGGCCATCCGGGGCGCGCGGCCGGGCTGCGGCGTTTTCTCGATCATGTCGCGAGCCGCGACCGGGTCTGGGTGTGCCGGCGCGCGGACATCGCGCGCCACTGGCACGCGCAGCATCCGTATGGGGGCGGCGCATCGTCGTCCTCTTTATAAACACTCCAGACGGGGAATCCATGAAACTGCAGAAATTCGTGCGTGCGGCCGCGATCGCGAGCGCCGCTTCGTTCCTGATGCTCGGCTCGGCGATCAGCCGCGCGGCGGACGCGGACCATCCGGCGAACCAGCCGCTCGTCGTCGGCACCGATTTCGGCCTCGCGCCGTGGGTCGTGCGCACCGACTCGGGGCCGCAGGGCTTCGGCGTCGACGTGATCACCGAGGTCGCGCGCCGCATCGGCCGCCCCGGCGTGAAGATCGTCGACGTGAATTTCTCGGGACTCTTTTCCGCGCTGTTCTCGAAGCGCATCGAGTTCACCGTGAATCCGCTCAACATCACGGCCGACCGCGCGGAGCGGATGCTGTTCACCGAGCCGATCATGTCCACCGGCAACGGTTTTCTCGTGCGCAACGGCGAGCAGATGAAGGGCTTCGACGATCTGCGCGGCAAGGAAGTCGCGGTGAATCGCGGCACGATCTCCGATACGTGGGCGACCGAAAACGCCGCGAAATACGGCTTCAACATCCAGCGTTACGACGTGTTCCCGGACACGGTGCAGGCGGTCATCACCGGCCGCGCGTTCACCGCGCTCAACGAGATTCCGACCGTCGTGTTCGCCGCGAGCCGCAACAAGGCGGTGAAGATCGGCTACGAGGACTTCAACGGCCGCAACTTCGGCTACGCGTTCCGCACCGACGACGCCGCGTATCGCAACAAGGTCGAGGACGCGCTCGAATGCATGAAGCAGGACGGCACGCTGCACAAGCTCTACGTGAAGTGGTACGGCACGGAGCCGACGAAGGGCTCGGCGGTCGATACCGTGTATCCGGGTTACGGCGCGCCGGGCTTCAAGGGCTACGACGCGCAGCCGCACACGCCGCAGTGTCATTGATCGTCCGCGCCGGCCCGCATGCGCGGGCCGGCGTTCTTTTCTTCGTTCGGATTCGAGTGGATGGATCGCATCGTCGATAATTTTTTCAACGCCGGGATCATCGCCCAGTCGTGGCCGCAGATCCTGAGCGGCTTCGGCATCACGGTGCTCGTGTCGGTGCTCGTGATCGTCGTCGGCGTCGTATGGGGGCTCGTGCTGACGCTCGCGCGGACCATGGAGATCCGCGCGCTGAATGCGCTGATCGTCGCGTACATCGATTTTTTTCGCACCATGCCGCAGCTCGTCGTGCTGGTGCTCGGGTATTTCGGCTTGCCTTATATCGGCGTGCGGCTGTCGCCGTTCGCGACGACCGTGCTCGGCCTCGGCGCGGTGCTGTCCGCGTTCTCCGCGGAAATCTTCTGGTCGTCGATCAAGGCGTTGCCGGCCGGCCAGTGGGATGCGGCGCGCGCGCTCGGCTTCGGGCCGCTGCGCACGCTGTTCTCGATCATCCTGCCGCAGGCGGTGCGGCTGTCGATCCCGCTGCTGACGAACCGCGCGATCGCCGTCAGCAAGGGCACCGCGCTCGGCACCGCGGTCGCGCTGCCCGAAGTGCTCGGGCAGGCGCAGAGCCTCGTCGGGATGCTCGCAAATCCGTCGCCGCTGACGCTCGCCGCCGCGTGTTATCTGGCGTTCTTCATTCCGCTCGTGATCCTGAGCCGCTGGCTCGAAAAGATCTACGGCGCAGGCAGCCGGACGAGGCGCGCATGAACCTGTTTCTCGACAACTTCTTCAATCTCGACTCGCTGCAACAGGTCTATCCGCTGCTGCTCCAGGGGCTGCGGCTGACGATCCTGCTGTCGGTCGTCGCCGCGCCGGTGTCGATCGCGCTCGGCATCGCGATCGCGGTCGCGTACAGCTTCCATCATCGCTGGCTGAATCTCGGGCTGGTCGCGTACATCGACCTGTTCCGCTCGTTCCCGGTTGTCGTGCTGCTTGCGCTGATCTTCTACGGGCTGCCGTTCTTCGGCATCACGCTCGGCAGTTTCGCGGCGGTGGTGCTCGCGCTCGCGCTGAACAACTCCGGCTACTACGGCGAGATCTTCCGCGCGGGCATCGAGTCGGTGCCGCACGGCCAGCGCGAGGCGGCGCGCTCGCTCGGCTTCGGGCCGATCCGCGAGATCGCGTACATCGTGCTGCCGCAGGCGGTGCGCAACGTGATGGCGCCGCTCGCGAGCAATTCGCTCGAACTCATCAAGACGACGTCGATCGCGTCGCTGGTGTCGCTGCCCGAACTGCTGCGCTCGTCGCGCGTCGCGCAGGAGCAGACCTATAACCCGACGCCGCTGATGGCGGCGGCGGTGATCTTCTTCGTGCTGCTGTGGCCGATGGCGCGCTGGGTCGCGCGGCTCGAACGCCGTGCGCTGCGCAGCCGGGAGGGCGGCCGATGACGACGCTGATTACCGGCGGCGCCGGGTTCGTCGGGCTTGCGCTCGCGGAGCGGCTGCGCGGCGACGGCGAACGCGTGGTGCTCGCCGATCTGCCCGCGCGCGACGGGGCAACGTCGATCGCTCCGCCGGCCGGCTGCGAGTTCGTCGGCGGCGACCTGCGCGACGACGACACGCTCGACCGCCTCTTTGCCGCCGGCCCGTTCGACGGCATCGTGCACGCGGCCGCGGTGACGCCGTCGCCGCAGCGCGAGCGCGACGATGCCGCCGCGCTTCTCGACATCAACGTGACCGCGACCGCGCGGCTGCTGCAACGATGCGCGCGCGAGCGCGGCATCCGGCGCGTCGTCGTGGTCAGTTCGGTCGCGGTGTACGGTTATTCGCCGCCGGCTGCGTCCGGACGTTATGAAGAGGCCGCGTCGCCGCCCGCGCCGGCCGCGCTCTACGGGATCAGCAAGCTCGCGGCCGAACAGGCGGCGTTGCGGATCGGCGCGCTGCACGGTCTCGACGTGCGCGTCGCGCGGCTCGGGCCGGTGTTCGGGCGCTGGGAACATGCCAGCGGCGCGCGCGGGCAGTTGAGCCCGCATCATCAGGCGCTGGCCGCGGCGTTGCGCGGCGACGCGATCGTGCTGCCGCGCGCGATGCCGGCCGACTGGATCTATGCGCCCGATGCGGCCGACGCGCTCGCGCGGATCACCCGTGCGCCGATGCTCGATCATCCGGTGTATCACGTCGGCGGCGGCGCGCTGACCGACGTCGCGCAGTGGTGCGCGGCGCTCGCCCGTGTGCTGCCCGGCGTGCGCTGGCGCATCGCGGATAAAGGCGAGCCGTGCACCGTGCAATACGCGTTGCCCGCCGACCGGCCCGCGCTCGACACGACGCGGCTGGCGTCCGAACTCGGCCATCGCTGCCGTTTCGGCCTCGACGAATCGGCGCGCGATTTTCTCGACTGGATTGCGGCGACGTCTGCGCAACCGTTTCCATCGTCGAGCCAGGAGGCGCGCGATGCGGCGGCTTGACGGCAAGTCCGTGCTGATCACCGGCGCGTCGTCGGGCATCGGCCGCGCGATCGCGCTGCGCTTCGCGAACGAAGGCGCGCATGTCGTGCTCGCCGACGTCACGCAGACCGTCCGCGAAGGCGGCGTGCCGACGCTCGACCTGCTGCGCGAGGCGGGCCACGACGCGGAGTTTGTGCGGACCGACGTCGCGGTGGAAGCCGACGCGCAGGCAGCCGTCGATTACACGCTGCGGCGGCACGGCCGGCTCGACGTGCTGGTCAACGACGCGGCGATCAGCGTCGGCAAGCCGCTGCTCGAAACGTCGCTCGACGAATGGAACCGCGTGTTCGCGGTGAATCTGACCGGCGTGTTCCTGATGTCGCGCGCGGCGGTGTGCGCGATGCTCGCACAGCCGCCGCAAGGCGAGGTGCGCGGCCGCATCGTGAACGTGTCGTCGCAGCACGGGATGATCAGCGCGCCCGGCAACGTCGCCTACGGCACGTCGAAGGCGGGCGTCGTTTATCTGACCCGCCAGATCGCGGCCGATTATGCGGCGCACGGCATCGTCTGCAACGCGGTCGCGCCCGGCAAGATCGTGACCGGCAAATCCGGCCCGGCCGCGTCCGCGCAGGCCATCGACTATTCGACCGCCCGCACGCCGATGCGGCGTCTCGGGCGCCCCGACGACGTCGCGAACGCGGCGCTGTTTCTCGCATCCGACGAGGCGACGTTCCTCACCGGAGACAACCTGCTGGTCGACGGCGGCTGGATGGCCGCGTGACCTTCGACCCATTCTCACGACCCGATCAGGCAACGCAGACCCACCCCATGAGCACAGTTACGCAGACCCTTCCGTTGCAGGACCGCGAGACCGATCCGGCCGCGATGATCGAAATGCGCCACGTGAACAAGTGGTACGGCGAGACCCAGGTGCTCGCCGACATCAACCTGACCGTGAAGCGCGGCGAGCGGATCGTCGTGTGCGGCCCGTCCGGCTCCGGCAAATCGACGATGATCCGCTGCATCAACCGTCTCGAAGTGCACCAGCAGGGCGACATTCTCGTCGAAGGCGTGAACATCGCGCAGAGCCCGCGCAACCTGCGCTTCGTGCGCCGCGAGGTCGGCATGGTGTTCCAGCAGTTCAACCTGTTCCCGCACCTGACCGTATTGCAGAACCTGATGATCGCGCCGATGAAGATTCGCGGGATCGACCGGCGCGAGGCCGAGGAGACCGCGCGGCATTTCCTCGACCGCGTGCACATCGGCAACAAGGCCGGCAGTTATCCGCGCGAGTTGTCCGGCGGCCAGCAGCAGCGCGTTGCGATTGCGCGCGCGCTGTGCATGAAGCCGAAGACGATGCTGTTCGACGAGCCGACGTCCGCGCTCGACCCGGAGATGATCAAGGAAGTGCTGGACGTGATGATCCAGCTCGCGGGCGAGGGCATGACGATGGTCTGCGTGACCCACGAAATGGGCTTCGCGCGCAGCGTCGCGGACCGTGTCGTGTTCATGGACCAGGGGCAGATCGTCGAAGAGGCCCCGCCCGATGCGTTTTTCTCGATGCCGAAGGGCGAGCGCGCCCGCGCGTTCCTCGGTCAAATCTTGAACCGCTGAACCGGCGGCAACCCCGGCAGCCCCGATTACCACCCCAACAGGAACGACTCATACATGGATCTGAAAATCTCCGGCCGCGTCGCGCTCGTGCTCGGCGCCGGCGGCGGACTCGGCAGCGCGATTGCGGCGCAACTGGCTGCGGAAGGCGCGAGCGTCGCGCTCGCGGACGTCGACGACGCGGCGCTGCGCGCGAGCGCGGACCGCATCGAGGCCGCCGGCGGACGGTGCGCGCGTTACGTGTGGGATCTCGCGGACCTCGGCGCGATCGACGCGCACGTGGCCGCGATCGAGCGCGACCTCGGCCCGGTCGACATTCTGGTGAACAACACCGGCGGCCCGCCGCCTTCGGCCGCGAGCGGCGTCGCGTCGCCGGTCTGGGCAAAGCAGTTCGAAGCGATGGTGCTGTCGGTGATCGGCATCACGGACCGCGTGCTGCCCGGCATGCGCGCGCGGCGCTGGGGGCGGGTGATTACCAGTTCGTCGTCGGGCGTGGTCGCGCCGATTCCGAATCTCGCGATGTCCAATGCGCTGCGGCTGTCGCTCGTCGGCTGGTCGAAGACGCTCGCGCGCGAAGTGGCGGCGGACAACGTGACTGTCAACGTGATCTTGCCGGGCCGGATCGCGACCGCGCGCACGCGTTTTCTCGACGGCGCGAAGGCGAAGCGCGAGAACCGTCCGCTCGAAGAGGTGGTCGCGCAGAGCGTCGCGGCGATTCCCGCGGCGCGCTACGGCGAGCCGCAGGAATACGCGGACGTGGTCGCGTTTCTCGCGAGCGAACGCGCGTCGTATGTGACGGGTTCGGTCGTGCGCGTGGACGGCGGGTATCTGCAGAACGTGTGATGGGTTGAATCGCGGCGGATCGCGTGCCGCGATTCGCCGCTCCCGGTTTCAGAACATCTGCCGGGCTTCGCTGGACAGCGCGTGCAGTTGCACGCGCCAGCTCATCCAGTCGAAGAACGCGCGCACGTCGTCGAACCGCGCGCTGAAACCGGTATCCTGCGCGAGCCGTTCGACCGAGAACGGCGGCCGTGCGGACGGCGATTGTCCGCCGACGTTCGCTTCTTCCGCTTGCGACACGACCGCATAATCGAATTCCGGATACGCGTCGCGCAGCAGATCGCACCACGCGCGCGGCGACCAGCGCCGGCCGGTGCCGACCTGATACAGCGCATGGCGCAGATGCCGCGCATCGGCAAGCGCGACGAGCGCGTCGGCGGCGTCGCGCGCATAGAGCCAGTCGTCCGGCAATCCGGCTCGCAGGCGCGCAGCCTGGCCCGCGCGCGCGAGCCTCGCGAGCAACAGCGGCGGACTCAGCGTATCGCGCACGCCGGTGTCGTATTCCCAGCGCCCGAACACGACGCCGAGCCGCGCGACTACCACGTCGAGGCCATGCAGCGCGCGATGCCGCAGCGCCGCGCGTTCGGCCGCGTACTTCGTGATTGCATACAGCGATTCGGGCTGCGGCACGTCGCGATCCTCGACCAGTTCCGTCTGCGTGTGCGCGCCCGCGCCGTACACCGAACCGCTGCTCAACTGCACGACGCGGCCGACGCCCGCGCGGCCTGCGGCGGCGAGCACGTTCAGCGTGCCGTGCAGATTGACGTCGGCGATCGCGGCTGCCTGCGTGCGCTCGCGTTCCGGTCCCGCGGTCATCGCCGCGCCGTGGATCACGCAGTCGGGCTGGTGGCGCAGCATCGCGTTGACGAGCGCCGTTGCGTCGCGCACGTCGGCGTGAGCGACATGCAGCGCGCCGGGCAACGCACGCAGCCATTCGAGCGCCGGCGACGGCGGCGGCGCGAGATCGAGCAGGGTGACGGTGTCGCCGCGCGCAAGCAGGCGTTCGGCGAGGTTGAGGCCGATGAACCCCGCGCCGCCGGTGATCAGCACGTTCATGCGCGGTGTGCCTGCATCGTGGCGACAACCGCAAGCAACGCGTTCATGCGAGCCACGGCGCGGGCGCCGGCCGCGTGCCCACGCCGGGCGCCCGTTCGCATGCGACGAGCCGGCCATGGCCTGGCTGCGCGAGCAGCCGGCCTGCGTCGCAGACCACGACGCCGCGGCTGATCGTCGTGACCGGCAGGCCGCGCAGTTCGGTGCCTTCATAGACGGTGTAACCCGCGCCGTCGTGCAGCGTCGCGGCCGAGAGCGTCGTTCGGGCATCCGGGTCCCAGATCGCGAGGTCCGCGTCCGCGCCGGGCGCGATCACGCCCTTGCGGCCCGCCATCCCGAAGAGCCGCGCGGGACCGGCCGCGCTCAGTTCGACGAAGCGTTCGAGCGACAGCCGGCCCCGGTTCACGCCTTCGGAGAACAGCAGCGGCAGCCGCGTTTCGAGGCCGGGCAGGCCATACGGTATCCGGTTGAACGGCGCGTCGTCGCCGGCGCTGCGCTTGCCGTGCGGTCCGTCGAGGCGGAACACCGAATGATCGGACGAGAAGCACGAGAACAGCCCGTCGCGCAGGCCGTCCCATAACGCGCCATGATCGAGCGCGCTGCGCGGCGGAGGCGAGCAGCAATACTTGACCGCTTCATGGAACGGCCGGTCGAGGTCGCGCTCGGTCAGCAGCAGATATTGCGGACAGGTCTCCGCGAACACCGGCAGGCCGCTGCGCTGCGCGGCCGCGATCTGCGCGGCGGCGGCGGCGGACGACACGTGCACGATGAACACCGGAATGTCGAGCAGTTCCGCGAGGCCGATCGCGCGAAAGGTGGCCTCGCGTTCGGCGAGCGCGGGCCGCGCGTGCGCGAGATGGCGCGGATGCCGGTAGCCGAGCGACAGCAGCCGCTCAGTGAGCCAGCCGATCATGTCGTGGCTTTCCGCGTGGATCATCGGCAGAACGCCGAGCCGGCGCGCGTGCAGCAGCGTTTCCAGCAACTGCCGGTCGTCGACGCGCAGCGCGTCGTAGGTCATGTACAGCTTGACCGACGTGAAACCCTCGCTGACCAGCGCCGGCAGTTCCGTTTCGAGCACGGTCGGGTTCGGGTCGGTCACGATCATGTGAAACGCGTAGTCGACCACCGCGCGTCCGGCGGCGCGCTCGCGATAGGCGCTGACGCTGTCGCGCAGCGACTGGCCGCGATGCTGCGCGGCGAACGGCATCACGAGCGTCGTGCCGCCGAACGCGGCGCCGACCGTCGCTTCGTGGAAGTCGTCGGCGGTCGTCGCGCCGGTCGACGTGGTCTGCGCGATGTGGCAATGCACGTCGATGCCGCCGGGCAGCACCAGCCGGCCGGTCGCGTCGATCACGGTGGCGGCGTCCGGCGCGTCGGCGGTCAGCGCCGCGATCCGGCCGTCGCGCACGGCGACGTTCACGCGGGCGAGCCGCCCGTTCGCGAACACGCTGCCGCCGCGCACCAGAAGGTCGAACGTGGACATCGGGCTTATTCCTTTGCGAAAGGGCGGCGCGCGCTCATCGCGCGTTTTGTCCGAGCGGTCCGCGCGACGCGCGCAGCCTTTTGCGTCGCGGCGTCGAACCGGTCCGCGCCGTGTTCGCGCGTTCGAGCCGCAGTTGCGCGAGCGTCAGCACGGTCGTGATCGTCAGATAGATGAGGCCGGTCAGCGTCAGCACCTCGACCGCGCGATACGTGCTGCTGTAGATCGTCTGCGCGCTCAGCATCAGTTCGGGAACCGTTATCACCGACGCGAGCGACGTGTTCTTCGTATGGCTGATGAAGTTGCCGACGTACGGCGGCAGCACGATGCGCATCGCCTGCGGCAGCACCACGAAACGCAGGATCAACGGCCACGTCATGCCGAGCGCCTGCGACGCCTCGGTCTGCCCGCGCGGCACCGCGCGGATGCCGGCGCGGATGATCTCCGCGTTGTACGCGGCCGAACTCATCGACAGCGCGATGATCGCCGCCGGCAGCGCGTCGAGGCGCAGCCCGAACAGCGGCGCCGCGTAGTACACGAAGAACAGGTGCAGCAGCACCGGCGTGCCGCGAAACACCCAGATGTAGACGAACGCCGCGACGTTCAGCGCCTTCAGCCGCGCGTCGCGCGCGAGCGCGAGCACGAGGCCGAACACCGTGCCGCAGACCTGCGTGACGACCGCGAGGAAAATCGTCATCAGCGCGGCCTTCAGCAGCACCGGCAGATACGGCAGCACCTGCGCGAAGTCGATGTTCACGGCGACTCCGGATCGCGGGCCGGTTCGGCGTCGAGGACGTGAGGCATGCGGATCACTTCGCGGTCTCGCTCAACTGCGCGCTGTAGTGGTCGATCCCGAAGTACTGCTTGCCCCATTTGTCGAGCAGCCCTTCCTTCTTCATTTCGCGGATCGCCGCATCGACGCCGGCCTTCAGGTCGGCCGAGCCCTTCGGCATCGGCGCGCCGACGAAGCGCACGCGGTACGGCTCGCCGACGATCGACGCGATGCCCGGCCGCTGGCGCAGCACGTTCGCGGCGGACGTGTCCGGCGCGACCACCGCGTCGAGCCGGCCGAACGCGAGGTCGGTGAACATCTCCGCATAACCGGAGTAACCCTTGAAGTCCGCGAATTCGCCGTACTGTTTTTCGATGTCGCGCGCGGGCATCTCGCCGTCGTTCGCGCCCGCGATCGCACCGACGCGCTTGCCCTTCAGGTCCCTGAAGCTCCTGATGTCGTTCGCGCCGCTGCGCGCGACGATCACGACCGCCGAGCGCGAATACGGAATCGAGTAGTCGAACACGGCCGCGCGCTCCGGCGTGATGTTCACGTTCGAGAACACGATGTCGAAGCGGCCGGTCTGCAGGCCCGGCAGGATGCCCTTGAATTCCAGATGGTCGAGCTGCATCGGAATGTGCAGATAAGCGCTGACGAAACGCGCGACCTGCACGTCGTAGCCGTCGAGTTCGTTCTGTGCGTTGACGAACGACACCGGCGGCAGGTCGCCGCTCGTCGCGGCGTTGAGTTTGACCGGCAGCGCGGCCTGCGCGCACGACACGGAGAACACGCCGATCAGCGCGAGCGCCCGCGCGGCGAAGGCGAATCGTTTCATTGCTACCTCGGATACGGTGAGAGCGCACGGGGGTTCCGCGCGGGTTCGCGGAACGCATGCTCCGGCCGGGGCAGCGATATGGGACGGCGGCTCAGCCGGAGGCAGTGCGTATCGTAAGGAAGAATGTTTTTGTCGTCGTATGCATTTTTATCGTCGGCGCATAACGTGATGTTAAGTGCGCGGTGCCGCGGCGTTCGCGGCGCCGCTGAACTGCCGCGTCACATCTGGATCACGTCCGCGACCGTCTTGGTGCGATTCTTGAACCGGTAGATCGTGATCGCCGCGTCCTTCAGGTCGCCGTGCGCGTCGAACGCGATGCGGCCGATCACGCCGTCGTACTGCGTGCCGGGCATCGCGGCGACGATCCGGCTGCGGTCCGTCGAATTGGCCCGCCTCATCGCGTCGTACAGCACGTACACCGCGTCGTAGGCGAACGGCGCATACGAGTCGATCGGCATCTTGTAACGATCGACGTAGTGTTTTTCGAACTCCGCGCCGCGCGGCATTTTCGACAGCGCGAGCCCCGCTTCCGAGCACACGATGTTGCCGATCGCGTCGCCGGCCAGATCGATCATCTTCGTCGTGCACGCGCCGTCGCCGCCGAGAATGCGGGTGGCGATGCCGAGATTCGCGGCCTGCTTCGCGAGCGGTCCCGCCGTCGCATCCGAGCCGCCGTACATGATCGCGTCCGGGCGCAGTCCCTTGATCTTCGTGAGAATCGCGCGGAAGTCGGTCGCCTTGTCGTTCGTCGCCTCGCGCGCGATCACCGTGCCGCCGCCCGCCTGCACCGCCTTCGCGAACTGGTCCGCGAGCCCCTGGCCGTACGCGGTCGCATCGTCGATCACCGCGATCCGCTTCGCGTGCAGCGTGCCGAGCGCGTAGCGCGCGAGCGCCGGCCCCTGCAGCGCGTCGGTCGCGACGACGCGGTACGTCGTCTTGAAGCCTTGCAGCGTGAACGCGGGGTTCGTCGAACCCTGCGAGACCTGCACGACGTTCGCGTCGCTGTACACGCGCGCGGCCGGAATCGACACGCCCGAGTTGATGTCGCCGACGACCGCGACGACGCCGTCGTCAACGAGCCGCTGCGCGACCTGCGTGCCGGTGCGCGGGTCGGCGGCGTCGTCCTGCGAATCGAGCCTGAACTGCACCGGCTTGCCGTCGATCACCGGATGCTGGCTGTTGATCTCGTCGATCGCGAGGCGCGCGGCGTTCTCGCTGTCCTTGCCCATGTTCGCGAGCGGGCCGGTGAGCGGCGCCGCATGGCCGATCAGGACGACGGAAGGATCGGCGGCGAGCGCGGACGTGGCGCTAGCGGCGAGCGCGCAGTACGCGGCGGCCGCGACGCAGACGCTGGTCGGGCGGAGCGGACGGGGAGGATGCTTCACGGGCAGACCTCTTTTCGATGATGGCGGAAGAAAGCGAAAAGGCCGGGAAAAAGCGGGGTAAAACGCGGGGTGGAGCGCGATCACGCCGGCCGGAACCGTTCGCATCGCAGGGAGCGCGATGCGGATGAAAACCAGTATTCGGCCGCCGATATTCGGCGTCCAACGACTAATTCTGTTCGGCGGCGATAAGAAAACGTTATTGGCTGTTCCGGTGTCGAGCCTTGTGTCGCAACGGTTTTCCGCCCTTGCATGGCTCATGCAAACACGTGGAGGTTTTCTTTTTTCTGGCCGTTCTTTCGCGGCGGCGTGTTTTTTCTTCCCGGAAGGGCGTCAATTGCCGGCGGCAGACTGCGTCGTGGGCGTGCGGCTTCGACGCGTGGCGAGTGCCGCGTAAAGCGCGTTCAGCGCGTTGCGTGCGTACGGCACGTAGTACCGCTCCAGCAGCCATACGAGTATCGCCACGCCCGCAACGAAGGCGAACGCCGCAGCAGCAGTGTGTCGAGGCGGCGCGGGCAAGAAGTTCCATAACAACGCCAGTGGCGAATGAATGATGTACACGCCGTAGGACAGCCGGCCGCCTGCCAGAAACGCGGTACGCACAACGCCGTGCGGCTCGACATGCGCGGCTGCGAAGATCAATGCGGGAACCGCGATCCCGACGACGGCGAGCGGATAGACAGACGGCGGAACGAACGACGGCTTCGAGAGCAGGAGCGCAGGTACGACAAGCACAGGCAGGAGCGCGAGCGCGTTGCTGCGGAAATGGCTGCCGCGAGTGTGTCGTTCGAGAAATATCCCGATGGAAAACGATAGCGCCGCGCGCGCCGCGCGCGCCGGGCCGACGGTGATGGACGGCCATTCCCATCCGCCGTCCAGGTTTCCGGCGTGGTGCGCGTACAGACCGACCTCGACTGCGGCCAGCACGAATAGCAGGGCGAGACCCATGCGGGAGCGTCGGCATGCGAGCGCCGCATAGACGGCATTGACAACAAGCTCCGATGCCAGCGACCACGCAGGCAAATCAAGCGGGAAAACGCGCGGATGAAGCGGCGACGGCAGATACAGGAAGCCGGCGAGCGCGGTGACGAGGCCGGCTCCCATCGCGACAGACGACATGCCGTGCGTGAGCAGCGCCGTCAGCGTCGGCACGAGCCCGAGCAAAAGCCCCAGCGCATACAGCGGATAGAACCGTATCGCCCTGCCGGCGATGAATCGGCCGGGCGTCAGCGCACCGCTGACCAGCCGGTCTCGATAGGTCCGCGCGATCACGAATCCGCTCAGGCAAAAGAACAGATCGACGGCGAGATAGACGTTGGTGAGCGCCGGCAGCCACGAAAACAGCTTCGGGGCATGCAGGGTTACGACCAGCACCGCCGCGACGGCCCGGATGCCGTCGAGCGTGGCAAATCGTTCTGTTGTTTTAGTCATTGCCGCCCCGTCATGTGCCGGCGGTCAATCCATGAGATCCGTCGACGTTCATTATTCGATTTGGGACGTATCTTGCCACATGGATCAGCCCAGCCCCCGCAACAGCGCCTCGACACTGCGCCCGATCGACAGCACCCGCGCGTCGTCGAGCGCGAGCCGGCATACCGACAGCCCGACCGGCAGTTCGCCGTCACGATGGCACGGCACGCTGATCGCGCAGCCGTCGATGAAGTTGACGACCGCCGTATTGCGCAGCGCCTTCGCGTTCAACGCGAAAAAACGTGCGTCGTCGCGCTCGACGTCCACGATCAATGGCGGCGCGATCGCGACGGTCGGCATCAGCCACGCGTCGAACTTCGCGAGCCTCATGCGCGCGGCGTGCGCGAGCCGCCGCCGCGCGGCGAGCAGATCGAGGTAGTCGGCCGCGCTGCGCTGCTCGCCGGTCTTGAGCCGCTGGAGCACGCGCGGGTCGTAATCGGCCGCCGCGCGCGCGACGTGCGGACGATGCCACGCCCACGCCTCGGCCGCGGTGATGCCCGCGAGCGGCGTGTCGCGCGCGGTGTCGGCCAGTTCGGGGAACGCGAAGTATTCGATCGTCGCGCCCGCGTCGCGCAGCAGGCCCAGCGCGCGTTCGAACGCGACGCGGACCGTTGCGTCGAGATCGTCGCCGACGTAGTCCGGCGTCACGCCGAAGCGCAGGCCGTCGAGCGGACGCGCGGCGCTGTCGAGCGTCGCGCCGGACACGATCGCGTCGATCAGCGCGCAGCAATCGACGCTGCGTGCGATCGGGCCGACCGTGTCGAACGACGTCGCGAGCGGCAGCACGCCGTCGAGCGGCACGCGGCGCGCGGTCGGCTTGAAGCCGACGAGGCCGCAGAACGCGGCCGGAATCCGCAGCGAGCCGCCGGTGTCGGTGCCGAGCGCGCCCGCGACGTGGCCGAGCGCGACCGACACCGCTGCGCCCGAACTCGACCCGCCCGCGAGCCGCGCGGGATCGAGCGGATTGGCCGGCGTGCCGTAGTGCGGGTTCGTGCCGAGGCCGGAGAACGCGAACTCGCTCATGTTGGTGCGCGCGGCGAGCACCGCGCCGGCTTCGCGCAGCCGCGCGATCGCGACGCCGTCGCGCGGCGCGGCGGCCGCTTCGCGCAGCACGCGCGAGCCGGCGGTCGTCGTCTGGCCTTTCACGTCGAACAGGTCCTTGATCGACAGCGGCACACCGGCCAGCGGCGACGGCGCGTAGCCGCGCGCGCGCAGGCTGTCGCTCGTCGCCGCCGCGTGGCGCGCGGCGGCGGGATCGGCTGCGGTGTAGGTCGCACGGCGCTGGGCGAGGTCGTCGTCGATTGCCGCGATGCCAGCTTCGGTCAGCGCGGCCGACGTCGTGTCGCCGCGCGCGAGCGCGTCGCCCGTCGCGCGGATCGTAGGGATCGTGTGGATCGTGCGCATCGCCGTCATGCCTCGTGCGCGAGCGCATCGACCGCGTAGCGATGGCGCAGGCTGCGCGCGAGCACCGGGTCGTGCAGTTCGAGTTCGTACGCGGCGGCCGGCGTCAGCGCGCCGAGCACCGGCTGCGTGCCGCAGAAGAGGGCGGTGCCGGCGGGCATCACCGCGCCGCCGAAGCCTCGCGCGATCAGTTCGGCCGGCGGCAGCAGCCGCGCGAGGGTGCCTTCCTGATACAGCGCGCGAGTGCCGTCCGCGTCGATGCGCCAGCTGCGCGCGACGAGCGCGTCCCAGTGGCCGGCGACGTCGTCGTAGCGCCACAGCGTGCGGCCGAGCGGCTTCGCGCAGACCTGCTTCGACACGGTCACGTCGTATGCCTCGACATGACGGTCGGTATGGTCGGAGCCGATGCCGACCACGAGTCCGTCCGACGCGGTCTGCACGAGCACGACCTCGACTTCGCCGGACGACTGCGCGCCGACCGTCTCGATCCGCGCGCCGGTCGTCAGCAGCGCGGCCGCGAGCGGATAGAAGCACGGCACCGACGCGGGCCGGCGCACGCCGATCGCTTCGAGTTCACGGATGTGATGCTCGACGTCGTCGCGGTCGCGGCCGGCCCAGCCGGCGATCACGAGGCGCTCGACCGCCAGTTCGCATGGCGCCGTGTTCGCGCTGCTGCCGGGTGCCGCCACGCGCTCGATTTCGCACTTCAGTTTCATTGTCGCCTGTCCTCGTATGCTGTTTCGAAGCGCCGTTCGCAGCGCCGCGCTGGCAAGTCTTCGCGCGTGGCCCGGTTCTGTCCAACAAATAAATGTTGACGGCGCCGCGCAGTTTTTCTTGTCACCGGGGTTTTCCGGCGGCGGTACACTGGGTCCGTTTTCCGCTTTCCACGAGCAGGCCGACTGCGCAATGAATGTCCGTTTTCTCGAAACGTTCGTGTGGCTCGCCAGGCTGCGCAGCTTCCGCCTGACCGCGGAGCGTCTGCACGCGACGCAGGCCGCGATTTCGAGCCGCATTTCCGCGCTCGAACAGGAACTCGGCGTGCGGCTCTTCGAGCGCGGGCCGCGCGAAGTCACGCTGACGCAGGACGGCAGCAAGGCACTGCCGTTCGCCGAGCAGATGCTGAAGCTGAACCAGACGATGCTCGCGAGCGTCGGCGACCGCTCGAAGATCGCGGGGCTGCTGCGCGTCGGCGCGATCGAGTCGGTCGTGCATACCTGGCTGCCCGAACTGATCAAGCGGATTCGCGACGAATACCCGAAGCTCGCGCTCGAACTGACGAGCGACACGTCCGCGAATCTCGCGGTGCTGCTCGCGAACGGGCAGATCGACGTCGCGTTGCAGACGACGCCGGTGGCGGGCGCGGACGCGTCGAACGTGCCGCTCGGCAGCCTGCCGATGTGCTGGATGGCGAGCCCCGCGCTGAACCTCGCCGGGCAGACGCTGACGGAGGCGGAACTCGCCGCGTATCCGATCCTGAGTTTTCCGCGCCATTCGCCGCCGCACGCGTTCCTGAGCGGACTGTTCGCGGCGAGCGGCGAGATCGACGCGCAGATCAACTGCCTGTCGTCGGTCGCGGCGATCATCCGGCTCGTCGTCGACGGCTTCGGCATCGCGGTGCTGCCCGCCGCGTTCGTGATGCGCGAACTCGAAGCGGGCCAGTTGCACCTGCTGAAGGTCGAGCATCGCGTGCCCGCGCTGCCGCTCGTTGCGGCGTACCGGCGCACGCCGGACAGCCTGCTGCCGGAGTCGATCACGCGGCTCGCGCTTGCCGTGATGCTCGACTTCAGCCTCGTGCACGGGCCGGCGTTTTCACAGGTTCCTTCGACCGACGATCGCGCGCCGCACGCGTGAGCGCGTTCATGCCGTTTTTTCCACGTTCAACGGACTCTTCATGCCGACTGCTTTTCCGCTTCCCGTCGAACCGCTCGACATGGACCGCTGCGCGCCTTATGGCTGGATGCTCGGCAAGCCGGTGTCGAGGTGCGACGACGGGCCTGCGTTTACGAGCCCGGCGTCGGACTTCTGGCGCGAGCATCTGTTCGACACCGGCGCGCCCGGCGAAACCGAAGTGCTGTGGGTCGTCTATCGCAGCGACGACGCGACGGTCGCGTCGCTGGAGCGCCATCATCTGACGCAGCAGGCGATCGTGCCGCTGACCGCGCCGGTCGTGCACGTCGTCGCGACGTCGAGGGACGACGGCTCGCCGGACCTCGCGACGCTGCGCGCATTCGGGATTGCGCCGGGGCAGGGGCTCTGCATGCGCGCGAAGACGTGGCACGCGACGCGCGTGCGCGGCGGCGAAGCGACCTGCCTGATGTTGACGCGCCCGTCCACGACGATCGATCTCGTCGTGCATCTGAAGACCGGCGCGCCGGCGTGCGAGAGCGTGTTGCAGCCGATCGGCGCGCGCCGGCTCGAATGGGCAATCGAGGCGTGAAGGCGGCCTAGCGCCGGGTGCTTATGCACAGGGCGCTGGGCCGTTCAGCGTCAGTCCGCGGGAAAGAAGTTCAGATACGAGCCGTCGAACGCGGCCGTATCGCCGGCCGGCACGCACGGCGCGCCGATCGACGTGAGCGTGTCGAGCGTCGCGCGCCGGTTCGATACGAACGACCAGGGCGCGGCGACGGTGTGCGGTTGCGGCGTCGAGGCCGCATCGCGAACCGCGTTCAGCGCGGCGAGCAGGCGGTCGCGGTCCGGCGAATGGATCGCGAAGCCTTCGTTCGCGAGCGACGCGGTGTGGCAGCCGAGCAGCGCGCATAAATGCTGTTTCGCAGCGACGTCGCGCACGGCGTTGCTGCGCGCGACGTCGATCAGCGCGGCCGTTTCCGCATCGACCAGCCGTCCGCCGTCGATGAACACCGGTTGATCGGCCGTCCACGCGTCGGGCGGACAACTCTTGCTGGCCGGATCGAGTTCGACGAACGGATTCACTTCGGCCGGATAGATCCGGCACACGTTCGGCCGCGTTTCGTATGCGCCGCAACGCTGGTCGGCCTGCAGGTTCGGACACGGGCCATTGAACGATGCGACCAGCGTGACCACCACCCGCACCGGCAGCGCGCCGCTCGTCGCGACGAACGAACGCTCGCGCCGGTAGTGCGCCTGCCGGTCGTCGGCGGGCGGCTCTTCGGGCCATGGAATCGCTTCGCAGAACAGTTCGACCCGGCCGCTGTGCGTGAGCCAGCGGATCGCCTCGTCGATGCTCAACGGCAGGCGCAGGTCGCGGCAGCAGTTGCCGCAGAGGGTGCAGGAGAAGTGGGTGGCCATGGCGGTGTCGGGCGCGGTTCCTCTTGACGGGGCTTCACGCGGGGAATCTTCGTCGTCGTGTGGGCATGGCGGGCGGCTGCGCGGCGATGCCGCGCGCGGGACCCGCTTCGAAGGCGACAGTTATACCCGGTTCCGCCGGACCCTGCACGTCCGTCGTTCCCGCGCCTTTCAGGAAGCCTGCTTTGGCGCTTTCTCGGCTTCGACCAGCGCGGTTTCGAGCTTCACGAATTCCTGCTCGTCGACGGCGCCGTCCTGGTTCTGGTCCATCACGGTCAGCAGCGCGCTGCCGGCCGCGCTCGACGGATCGCGCGTGTTCGCGAGCGCGTCCAGCAACTCGCTGTGGGACACCGAATCGCTCGCGTCGCTGTCCAGTTGCTGGAACAGCGCATCCGCCTGGTCCGTCGTGCCGCCGAAGTTCGCGATGACCTTCTCGAAGTCCTGTTCGGAGATCTGGCCGATTGGCGTGCCGTCCGGCGCGGTCGGGTAGTGCGGAATCGCGGACGCGAGCGCCTGGCCGAACTTCTGCCAGTCCTCGGGCGTTTTCAGCGACGACACGGGCGGCAGGCCGAGATCCGCAATGCTTCCCTGCTCGACCGTGATGCCGTGCGACGCGAGCGTCGCGAGCGCCTGCGCGTTCGCGCTGAGCGTGACCGTCGCCGACGGTTCGGGCGCGGCGGCGGGCGTCGCGGGCGCCGCCGCGCCCGGGGCGCTGTTCGAGACGGCGGCGCTGTCGTTTGCGTTCGGGGTGTTGCGCGCCGCCTGGTTCTGCGCGTTGGCGTCGCTGGTGTTATAGCCGCCGGCGTTGATGCTGGAGATCGACATTCGTGCTCCCGTGATGGACGGACGCGCGATGCGGCGCGAAGCGGGGACGAAAACACGTTCGATGGCCGCTGGCGCGAATCGGCTTCCGGCGCAAGCGCGGAATCGCGCTGCGTCAGCCCGGGTTTACGGCGATCGACGAACGGACTTTAGCGGCCGGCGCGTTCGATGCCCGCCGGAACGGCGCATGACGGACCGTTCGTAGAAACAGGCATCGAATCGCGAGAATCAGGCATGGTCAACCGGTGCGGTCTTCTGCTAACGCCACGGCGCTGCGCTGCGGCGAGCCTCACGCGATTGCTTCGGCTTCGCGCGCGGCGGTCTCGTCCGCGCGGCCGCGATGCCATCCGTTCAGCTTGTCGAGCGCGAGTTCGCCGAGCGTATCGACGAACGACGGCGACGCGTTCAGGCAGTCGATCCGGTGAAACGCATGGCCGCCGTATTGCTGGAACACGTCGCGCCCTTCGATGCCGATCTCCTCGATCGTCTCGATGCAGTCGGCGGTGAAGCCGGGGCAGAACACGTCCACGCGCCCGACGCCGGCTGCGCCCAGTTGCGCGAGCGCGCCGTCGGTCGCCGGGCCGACCCATTCGTCGCGGCCGAAACGCGACTGGAACGTCACACGGTAGTGGTCTTTGGCGAGGCTCAGCGCGTCGCCGATCAGCGCGGCCGTTTCGAGGCATTGCCGGTAATACGGATCGCCCTGTTCGACGGTCTTCGCCGGCACGCCGTGGAAACTCAGCAGCAGCCGGTCGCCCGCGTCGAAGTCCGGATAACCGTTCTGCTCCCAGTGATGGCGGATCTGCCCGACCGCGGCCTCGATGTAGCGCGCGTCCGCGTGATAGTGCTTGATGAACGCGATCTCCGGCTGGTTGCGGACCGACGCGAGCGCGGCGGCCACCTTGTCGAACGCGGTCGCGGTCGTCGACGCCGCGTATTGCGGATACATCGGCAGGATCACGATGCGCTCGATGCCGCGCGCGACGAGGTCGTCGATCGCCATGCCGATCGACGGCGTGCCGTAGCGCATCGCGAACGCGACCTCGACGCGCATGCCGCGCCGCGCGAACCACGCGCGCAGCGCATCGGTCTGTTCTTCGGTGTACACGCGCAGCGGCGAGCCGTTCGGCAGCCAGATCGACTCGTAGCGGCGCGCGGACGCGTGGCTGCGCCACGGCAGCACGAAGCCGCGCAGGATCGGCTGCCACAGCCATTGCGGCATCTCGACCACGCGCGGGTCGGACAGGAATTCGGCGAGATAGCGGCGCACGTCGCGCGGCGTCGGCGCGTCCGGCGTGCCGAGATTGATCAGCAGCACGGCGGTATCGCAGGGGCGTTCAACAGCGGGCACGGAGTCGGGGCGCATGGCGGTTCGCGTCGGACCCCGGCGCCGATCCGATGCCGCCGATGCAGCGGCAATCTCAGCGGCAATCGCGATGGGGCGAGGATCCGGTTCGTTGTGACGATGCGCCTATCGTGAGCGCATGACACGGCCGTGTCCAAGACTCATTTCAAACCGCTGCGATAAACAAGGGCTATGGAATGGCGATGCGCCTCGCGAGCGGGGGACAGCGAAGCGGCGCGGCCAGCGCATCATCTTGCGGGCGGACGTTCGAGCAGCCAGTTCGAGAACCGCGCGTAGCGATGATTGAGCGGCGCGCACAGGTTGCGCAGGACACGATAACCGTGCCGCAGCGGCTGGCTCAACTGCATCAGACCGACGCCGAGGATCATCGCGCCGATGACCGCGCTGGCGGTCCGGTCGACGGCCGGCCAGCCGGCGAGCGTGCCGGCGGTGCCGATCGCGGCGACGCCGGCCGAGATCGAATCCACGCACGCGTGCCATGCGCCGGCCTTCAACGCGTTCGTGCTGTCCGCGTTGCCGCCGGCGCTCGCGGCGCGCATCGCCGCCGCGTTCATCCCGTAGTAGAGCCCGGCCTTCACCGCGATCGCGGCGAACGCCATCGCGAACGTGACGATGCGGATCGGGCCTTGAACGATGTCGTCCGCGGCGGACGCCGACGAGAACCCCTTCATCAGAAACTCGATGCCGGTCACGACGATCAGCACGCTGACGAGCGCGGACGCGGCCGGGACCAGCTTGCCGATGTGCGGACCCGTGCGGCGATGCGCGAGCCACACGGACAGCGCGATCACCGAATCGACGACGACGTCCACGAGGCTGTGGATGCCGTCCGCGACCATCGCTTGCGCACCGGCGGTTCGCCCGACACCCAACTGGAGCGCCATCAGCGACAGGTTGACGAGCACCGCGACACAGGCGGCTCGCGTGGGAGTTCGTGTTATTTGCACTCGCGCGAATGATGCCGTAGGGATTTGAGGTGCTACGGTAGCGAGCGCGCATTGCAGGCTGGTGACAATGCGGGTGGCAGTCGTTGGGCAGTCATCGGGCCGGCGTCGCGAAGGCGGGTTCGCGAGCGTGGGGCGCGGGGCGTCCCGCCGGCGTGCCGCGCGTCGCCGCGCCGGCCCGACACGCACATCATCGAGCCGGCGCGGCGTGTACGTTCGCGTCCGGTCAGGCGGCAACCCCATAACGCGCCGCCGGCTTCGTATGCGACAGGTTCGGCCCGAGTGCCGCGCGCGCCGCTTCGAACGCGTTCCAGTCGGCCGCATCCGGCAGCGACGGCAGCGTCGCGAATTCGCCCTGGTCGAGGCCGGCCAGCGCCGCGTCGACGAGGTCGTCGACGGTCATCACGATCTGCTGCGGCAGGTTCTCGACCGGATGGCCGAGCACGTCCCAGAACTCCGTCCGTATCGCGCCCGGCAGCACGGCCTGCACGCGCACGCCCTTCGACGCCAGCTCGTGACGCAGCGACTGGCTGAACGCGAGCACGAACGCCTTCGTGCCGCCGTACACCCCGTTCAGGATCTCCGGCGCGACCGCGACGATCGACGCGATGTTCACGATGGTGCCGCCGCCGCGCGCGACGAAGCGCGGCGCGGCCGCGTAGGTGAGCCGCGTGAGCGCGGTGACGTTGAGCGTGACCATTGCTTCCATCGCGTCGACATCCGCGTCCAGCAGCGGCGCGGCCGAGCCGAAACCCGCGTTGTTCACGAGCATCGTCAGGCCCGCGTCGACGCGGATCAACTGCTCGACGCGGCGCAGGTCGTCGGGCGCGGCGAGGTCGGCGACGACGGTCCGCACCGGGCGGCCCGTCTGCGCGGTCAGCCGCGCGGCGAGGCGGTCGAGCTTGTCCTGGCTGCGGGCGACCAGCACGAGGTCGTAACCGCGGCGGGCGAGGCGGTCGGCATAAACAGCCCCGATTCCGGTCGAGGCGCCCGTGATCAATGCGGTTCCGAGGGGGGCGGCGGCATTCATTGCATTCTCCTGAGAAGGCCCGTGGCGGGCCGGTGAGCATGGAAGCCAGCTTAAGCGTAGAATCGGCCGTCTCAAATGTCGTAAATCCGTCGTTTCAGGACGCAGGGGCAAATGATGCTACGTGTCGGGATCGTGCTGTATCCGGGGTTTCAGGTGATCAATCTGGCGGTCGTGTCGGTGTTCGAGTTCGCGAACACGACGACGCCGGAGCCGCTCTACGAATGCGTGCTGCTGTCGGAGCACGGCGGCCCGGTCGAGGCGTCGGCCGGCGTCGAGGTGAAGACGCAGGCGTTCGGCGGCGACGCGTTCGACACGGTGCTCGTCGTCGGCGACAACGACGCGGTCGATGCGTCGCCGGGCGTGATCGCGTTCCTGCGGGCGTCGGCGCAGCGGTCGAGGCGCATCGGCGCGACCTGCACCGGCGCGTTCCATCTCGCGCAGGCGGGTCTGCTGGCCGGCCGGCGGGTCGCGACGCACTGGTTCCATGCGGCGGGCTTCCGGCGCATGTTCCCGGAGGCGAAGCTCGAAGAGGACAGCATCTTCGTGCACGACGCGGGCGTGTGGACGTCGGCCGGCGCGAGCGCGTGCATCGATCTCGCGCTGGCGTTCGTCGAGGACGACGCGGGCATCGACATCGCGCGCCTCGTCGCGAAGAAGCTGGTGGTCTATCACCGCCGCACCGGCGGGCAGTCGCAGCATTCGGCGCTGCTCGAAATCCTGCCGCGCTCGGACCGCATCCAGAAGGCGCTGACGTATGCGAAGCGCCATCTGCACACCGATCTGTCCGTCGAGGATCTGGCGAACGCGGTGCATCTGAGTCCGCGCCAGTTCAGCCGCGCGTTTCGCGAGGAGACCGGACAGACGCCGGCGAAGGCGATCGAGCATCTGCGCACGGAGACCGCGCGGCTGATGCTCGAATCGGGCCGCCATCCGATCGAGACGATCGCGCGCGATACCGGCTTCGGCGATCCGGACCGGATGCGGCGCGCGTTTCTGCGCGCGTATGGGCAGCCGCCGCAGGTGATACGGCGGTCTGCGCGGGCGGGGGCGTAGCCGGGAGCGATGGGCCGCAAGGAACGAGGCGGACAGGCGGAGGCGCGGCTCGATGACGTTGGTCGATTAGAATGTCGCTCGCGAGCGGGGGTTCTCGCGAGACAAATCCAGACCAATGAAAAATATGACACGCTCCGACCGGATGGGGCATCAGGCCAATTTCGATGCGCTCCGATTGCTGTTCGCCGCGCTCGTGATTTTTGCGCATAGTTTCAATCTGCTGGGGTTTGCTGATCCTCTGGAGTCGGCAGTTCATCGGATCGGATTCGGCGCACTGGCCGTCGCCGGGTTCTTTCTGATCAGCGGTTATCTCATCACGCAAAGCTGGATCGCCGATCCTTCCATCGGACGCTTTCTGGCCCGCAGGGCATTGCGTATCTACCCGGCGTTCGTCGTGGCGTCGCTCGTTTCGGTGTTCATCGTCGGGCCGCTCGGTTCGGACCCGGCGCGCTACTTCCACACACTCGACGGCAGACGGTTTCTGGTAGAACTGCTGACGCTGCGCGATCCGCGTACTCCTCCGGTTTTCGCGGGAACCGCGGCGCCGTTCGTCAATGGCTCGATGTGGACGATTTCGTTCGAGTTTCGCTGCTATCTGCTGGCGATGGTTTGCGGGTTGATCGGACTATTCAGATGGAAACCCGCGCTTGCCGTGCTCGTGTCCACTCTGGTTGCATTCGTCGGATGGCCGCATGCGATGATCGATCCGGCGGTGACCCAGCATGCCCTGTTCGGAATCAAGGCCATCCGGATTTCCGGCAACATGATGTGGTTTGCGTCGCTGTTCCTCGTTGGAGCCGGCTATTGCGTGTTGAGAGCGCATGTTCGCTATCGCATGGCCGGCTGGCTGCTCGCGGCAGTGCTGCTGTATCTGTCGTTCCTGTTCTCCGATTTTCTGCGAGTCGGCATTCTGCTCGCCGGGTCCTATTTCATATTTGCGATCGCATCGGCGCGATCGATTGCGCCTGTCGGCTGGCTGGGCAAGGTCGATCTGTCGTATGGGATGTATCTCTACGGTTTTCCCGTGCAGAAGCTGCTGAGCTGGTATTTACCCGGTATCGGACCATGGGTTCTGTGCAGCGTAACCTTGCCGGTATGCGCGTTGCTCGCGTGGCTGAGCTGGCGGCTCATCGAACAGCCTGCGCTGAAATTGAAGCCCCGCAAGAGGCGTTCGGCTTCGTTTCCCGAACTGGAACCGCATTCGACGATATCCGCACAGTGACGCTGCGCAGTTCGTTTTGTTTTGACCTTGCAAGGTATGCCTGTATCGTCCCGTAGCTCGTCAGTCGCCGGTTGACACGCGGTGTTCGGCTCTTGCTAGCCGACGCCAGGGTTCTTCCTGGCTGGCGCGGAATCTGTTCGAAGCTGGGCGCACGAATCTGAGCGATCGGCTGCGGCTTGCCGCGTCCATCTTTTCCCCCTGTCTTTCACCGACATAACACGCCATTCGCGCGTCCATCCCCATCGCTTGCGCACGCACAAAATATAATTTATATTTTGTGCGTGCAAAGTACAGGGAGGAGCAGTGAACAGTCCATTTGAGGGTGTCCAGATACTGGACCTGACGTGGGATCTTGGCCGTTATGTGGGACGGCTGTTTGGGGATCTGGGTGCGCAGGTGACGCGCATCGAGCCGCCGGGCGGCCTGCCGGACCGTCGCGCGGCCACCGCCGCGGACGCGACGCAGCGCGAGCCGGCGATCTACGAATTCGAATTCCTGAACGCGGGCAAGGACAGCCTGACGCTCGATCTCGCATCGGCCGAAGGGCGGGCTGCGTTCGCGTCGCTCGCGCACGACGCGAAGGTGATCCTGCTCGAACGCGGCGGCCCGCTGTACGACGAACTCGCATGGGTGAAGCAGCAGGCGCCGTCGGCGGTGGTGACGTCGGTGTCGCCGTTCGGCCGCAGCGGCCCGTGGGCGGATGCGCCGGCGAACGACCTGACGTTGCAGGCGGCGGGCGGCATCGCGTGGCTGTCGGGCCGCGTGAGCGATGCGCCGCTGCGGCTGCCGGGCGTGCAGGCGACGATGATTACCGGCGCCTATGCGGCGACGGCGACGTCGCTCGCGCTGTACGACACGCTGGCGAGCGGACGCGGCCACGAAGTGGACGTGTCGGCGCAGGAGTGCATCGCGCATTCGCTGCAGAACTCGATCCAGATGTGGGACTTCGAGAAGAAGGTGTCGATGCGCGGCGGGGAAGGCACACGCGACGCGAGCGAGGACATGTTCGCGTGCCGCGACGGCTTGATCTTCCTGGCGGCGCCGCGTTCGCTCGGGGTGTCGTGGAATGCGCTGGTCGCATGGATCGTGGAGACGGGCCACGCGGCGGGCGACGAGCTGACGAAGGAACGCTGGTCGGACCGCGTATGGCGGCTGACGGGCGAGGCGAAGCGGATCTTCCGTGAGACGCTGGAGTCGTTCACGCGGCAGTACACGCAGGAGGAACTGACGCAGGAGGCGCTGAAGCGGAGGATCGTGATGGGTCCGGTGGCGAAGGTGTCGGACGTGCTGGAGGACCCGCAACTGAAGCATCGTGCGTACTTCGAACGGCTGGAACTGAACGTGGCGGGCGTGCCGGTGCGGTTCCCGGGCGCGCCTTACCGGATGTCCGAGCCGGTGTGGAAGCTGAAGCCCGCCGCGAGCGCCGAAGAGCCGCAACCGGCCTGACTCAACAAAAAGGGGAGACTCCATGAAGCCTGATTTTCTGAAGGGCATCCGCTTTACCGATCTGACGTGGGCCGGCGCAGGTCCGTTCGGCACGAAGGTGTTCTCCGACTTCGGCGCGGAAGTGCTGAAGATCGAGAGCACGACGCGGCTCGATTCGGTGCGCACCGCCGGCCCGTACAAGGACGGCGTGTTCGGCCTGAACCGCAGCGGCTACTTCGCGTCGCGCAACACCGGCAAGAAGAGCCTGTCGCTGAATCTCAAGACCGAAGAAGGCAAGCGCATCGTGCGCGAGCTGGTCGCGCAGTCGGACGTCGTGTCGAACAACTTCGGCCCCGGCGCGATGGACCGCTTCGGCTTCAGCTACGACGCGCTGCGCGAAATCAAGCCGGACATCATCTATCTGTCGATGCCGATGTACGGCCAGGACGGCCCGCGCGCGGACCTGCTCGGCGTCGGCATGACGATCAGCGCGGTCACCAGCATCATGTGGCAGACCGCGTATGGTCCCGACGATCCCGTCGGCCCCGGCACGCACTATCCGGATCACGCGGCGAATCCGTATCACGCGGCGTTCGCGGTGCTCGCCGCGCTCGCGCACCGGCGCAAGACCGGCCGCGGCATGAAGATCGATCTGTCGCAGGTCGAATCGACGATCAACTTCGTCGGTCCGTCGATCGTCGAGGCGAGCGCGACCGGCCGCGAGCCGCCGCAGATCGGCAACCGCAGCCGCAGCCATGCGCCGCACAACATCTTCCGCGCGCGCGGCGACGACGCGTGGGTCGCGATCGCCGTGACGGACGACGCGCAATGGCGCGCGCTCGCGGCGATCATCGGCCGGCCCGACCTCGCCGCCGACGCATCGCTCGCGACCGCGGCCGGCCGCCTTGCCGCGCTCGATCGCATCGAGCCGGCGGTCGCCGACTGGAGCGCGACGCAGACACCCGACGACATCGTGAACGCGCTGCGCGCGCAGAACATCGCGGTGGCCGAGGTCGCGCATTCGCGCCGGCTGATCGAAGCCGATCCGCAGCTCGCGCACCGCGACTACTGGCAGCACGTGCAGCACCCGGAAATCGGCGCGGTGCTGCTCAATTCGCCGCCGTATCTGATCGACGGCGAACGGGTCGAACTCGAACGCCCGCCGCTGCTCGGCGAGCACACGCGCGAGGTGCTCGGACGCCTGCTCGGCATGTCGGCGAAGCAACTGGACGAACTGAACGATCAAGGAGTGTTCTCGTGAGCGAGTGGAAGGCAGCAAGCCCGTCGAAGGCGTTGCGCCGGGCGGCGGCGGTGGTCGGCGTCGGCAATTCGGACTGGGTCGGCGACTGGAAGCGCGTGCGCAACGGCGAAAAGCCGACGGACAGCTACGGTTATGGCGCGATTGCGTTTCGCGAGGCGCTGGCCGACGCGGGGATCGACAAGAGCGAAATCGACGGGCTGATCGTCGGGCCGACGACCGCGTACGAGCGGATGTCCGAAGTGCTCGGCATCGATCCGCGCTGGGGCGACCAGGCGGACGCGGTGCTGTCGGTCGCGCAGGCGGTGACGGCGGTGCAGGCCGGCCTCGCGGAAACGATCGCGCTCGTGTACGGCAACGACCAGCGTTCCGCGCAGATCCAGTACGGCGGCCCGCAGGCAATGGGCGGCGACGCGTTCCTGTCGTACGTGTATCACTCGCCGTGGGGGCTCACGTCGCAGGGCGCGCTGTATGCGCTGACGTTCCGCGCCTACTGCGAGGCGCGCGGCTTCGATCCGCTCGATCTCGGGCACGTCGCGGTCGCGCAGCGCGCATGGTCGTCGATGAACCCGAACGCGGTGATGCGCAAGACGATCACGCTCGACGAGTATCGCGAGTCGCGCTACATCTGCGAGCCGCTGCGCCTGTACGACTACTGCATGATCAACGACGGCGGCGTCGCGCTGATCGTGACGACCGCCGAGCGCGCGGCGCGCTTCAAGAAGCCGCCGGTGTACATCGAGGCGCTCGGCCGGCGCGACCTGAATCGCGGCGCGACGAGCCTCGAACCGCGGCTCACCGACTTCTATCTGTCCGCGCAGCAGGACTGCGCGCGCCAGGCGTACGAGATGGCGGGATTCGGCCCGCAGGACATGGACCTGTTCCAGGTGTACGACAGCTTCTCCGTGCACGTGCCGCTCGCGCTCGAAGGCTACGGCTACTGCGAGGTCGGCGAGGCCGGCCGTTTCCTGCGCGAAGCAGGGATCGGGCCGGGCGGCAAGCTGCCGACCAACACCGGCGGCGGCCACCTGTCCGAAAGCTACATGCAGGGCTGGGCGCACCAGCTCGAATGCGTGCGCCAGCTGCGCGGCGAATGCGGCGAGCGCCAGGTGCCGGACTGCCGCCATGCTCACTACACGTCGGACGTGGCCGGCAAGGCCGTTTCGATCATCTATAGCCGATAGGAATTCAACATGACTGAAACACGAGCCGAAGCGCCGCGCACGCCGCAGCCGGTGATGGGTCTGTACGACACGATGATGTGGCAGACCATTCGCGACGGCGCATTGCAGTTGCAGCACTGCGAGTCGTGCGGCACGACGCTTTATCCGCCCGCGCCGGTCTGCCCGCACTGTCTGTCGGACAAGCTCGAATGGCGCGCGGTGTCAGGGCGCGGCACGGTGCTGTCGTGGGTCGTTTTCCACAAGAGCTACCTCGACGCGTACCCCGCGCCGTACAACGTGATCGCGGTGCGTCTCGACGAAGGCGCGGTGATCGTGTCGAACCTCGAACCGCCGCTGCCGGACGCCGGCAGCTGGATCGGCAGGAAGGTGAAGATGATCTACAAGACGATGCCCGACGGCCTGGTGCTGCCGAAGTTCGTGCTCGACACGGACGGCGGCGCATAAGCTGGCGCGCTCGCCAGCGTGGCGCATGGTTTACCCCCATTGAAACGGTTCATCGAACCCCGGAGGCCAGCCGGTCGGACGGCCATATATTTTATTCCCCGTACAATGTCGTGCTCGCCGGGGCGGTGGTTTCGTCCCGGCGGACTGGACATCGTGCTCCGGCCCACGCCGCCAGCGACTGGCGGCGCGGCGCGCGAGTGGAATGCAGGCTGGAAATTCTGGGGTTCATATGGTGTTTCGGACGAAGCTGGATCAGGTGGCCGAGCGGCTGCGCGAGCGGATCATCTCGGGCGAGTACCAGCGTGGGGAGAAGCTGAAGCAGGCGGAGATCGCCGAGGAGTTCGGCGTCTCGATCACGCCGGTGCGCGAGGCGCTGAAAGCGCTGGAAATGGAAGGGTTCGTGCTCAGCATCCCGCACAAGGGGCTGGTCGTGCCGGAGATCGACCTGAAGAGCGTGCGCGAGATTTTCGAACTGCGCGTGCTGCTGGAGCGCCAGTTGACCGAGCGGGCGCTCGCGAAGATCACGGAGGCGGAGATCGCCGAGTTGCGGGCGATCCACCGCGAGCTGACCACGCTGACGAAGTCGCGCGAGCCGTACCCGGTGCGCGCGGCGAACGTGCGCTTTCACTTCCGCATTTACGAAATCGCCGATTGCCCGCAGACGTTGCAGTTCGTCCGCGTGTTATGGGCGAAGTATCCGTTCAACTTCCACGACGATCAGGCTGCGCGCTTCCGGCAACTGCTGATCGAGCACGGCGAGATCGTGCGGCGCCTCGAAACCGGCGACCGCGCGGGCGCGCTCGCGGCGATGGTCGAGCATATCGAGGCGGGCTGGCACCGGGTCGAGAACAACGTCACGGAGCCGGCCGGCGATTAGCGCGGCCGCGGCGGGAAGCTGGACCTTTCTTTCTACCCACGTTCAGATGACCCCTTCCCGTCTTTCTTCCTCGCCCGCCGACGCGGGCGTTCGCCGCACGCTGATCGTCACCGGCGGTTCGCGCGGCATCGGCGCGGCGGTTGCCCAGGGCGCTGCCCGGCGCGGCTATCGCGTCTGCGTGAACTACCTGAGCGACGCGCATACCGCGCAGCGCGTCGTCGATGAAATCGTTTCTTCCGGCGGCGACGCGTTCGCATGGCAGGCGAACACCGCGGACGAAACCGCCATCGCCGCGATGTTCGGCGAGACCGCGCGGCGCTACGGCCCGGTCACGGACCTCGTGAACAACGCGGGCGTCAGCGGCGGATCGACCCGCGTCGCCGATCTCGACGTCGCGGTGCTGAACCAGACCTTCGCCGTCAACGTGATCGGCTATTTCCTGTGCTGCCGCGAGGCCGTGCGGCGCATGTCCACGCAGCGCGGCGGCGCGGGCGGCCGGATCGTGAACGTGTCGTCGGTCGCGGCCACCAACGGATCGGCCGGGCGGCGCGTGCATTACGCGGCGTCGAAAGGCGCGATCAACTCGATGACGGTCGGACTCGCGCACGAGGTCGCGCGCGAGGGCATCCGCGTGAACGCGGTGTCGCCCGGCCTCGTGTTCACCGACTTCAACGAGCCCGGCCGCGTCGAGCGGCTTCAGGACGACGTGCCGATCGGGCGCGGCGCATCGCCGGACGAGATCGCGGACGCGATCCTGTGGATGCTGGGCGACGAGGCCGGCTACGTGCTCGGCACGAATCTCATCGTCTCCGGCGGCCGGTAGGCGCGCGGCACACGCCCGCGACCGCGCCTGTCCGGCGCGGGCACGCCGGCTGTCTGCTTCGGATCGCGAATATTCTCCCCGTGGCAAGACGCGGGCACGATTTCCAGACGACTCAGTGCAAACCCTGGATCGGGGCGAACGCCTGTTGTTCGGTGCAAAAATATAAATTATATTCTCATAAGGTTTTACGAAATCGGTCGCCGGCCGGGATGCCCGGCGACCTCATAAGGAGACAAATGTGCGCTGGAAATCTCGCTACTGGGTGTATCTGATGCTGTTCGCGCTGGCCGCGATCAATTATCTGGATCGGGTCGCGCTGTCGGTATCGGCGGGCCGCATCCAGACGGCGCTCGACATCGACAAGGTGCAGCTCGGTTATCTGTTCTCGTCGTTCCTGTGGGGTTATACGCTGTGCCTGATCCCGATCGGCCTGCTCGTCGACCGCTTCGGCTCGCGCACGGTGACGGCGGCCAGCATGGCGCTGTGGTCGGCGGCGACGGCGCTGACCGGCGCGGCCGTGTCGATGGGCGGCATCATCGCGGCGCGCGTCGTGATGGGAATCGGCGAATCGAGCTGCTACCCGGCGGCGTCGCGGATCATCCGCGAATGGGTGCCGAGCGGCGAGCGCGGCACGGCGATGACGCTGTTCAACTCGGGCGCGTACTTCGGTCCGGCGCTCGGCGCGGTCGGTCTGTCGTGGCTCGTGTCGGTGCTCGACTGGCGCTGGTCGTTCGTGATCTGCGGCGTGATCGGCTTCGTGTGGCTCGGACTGTGGCTCGCGTTCTTCCGCCAGCCGGAGCATACGACGTGGCTGTCCACCGAGGAGCGCGACACGATCCGCCGCGAGCGCGAGACCTCGTCGCAGTCGGAGGCCGCGGCGGCGAACCCGGTCGGCCTCGGCCGCCTGATCGCGAGCCGCACGATGTGGGGGCTCATGCTCACGCAGGGCGCCGGCGCGTACACGCAATACCTGTTCCTCACGTGGCTGCCGAACTACCTGCAGGCAGAGCGCGGGATGACGCTGCTGAAGAGCGGCACCGTGATGGCGCTGCCGTACCTCGGCTCGATCGTCGTGTCGGTTGCGCTCGGCATGTTCAGCGACCGCCTGCTGACCGCGCGCGCGGTGGAAGCGGGCCGCCGGCGGCTCGTGCTCGGCGCGGTCGTGCTCGGCGGCGCGGTGATCCTGTTCGTGCCCTGGGTCACGAGCATCGAGGCGATCCTGCTGCTGATCACGGTGGCGCTCGGCAGCGTCGCGACCGGCAACGCGCTGAACATCACGCTGCTCGGCGACCTGCTGCGCTCGAAGGCGGACCTCGGCCGCGCGACGGGGCTGCTGCTGATCGGCGGCAACGTGTTCGGTTTTCTCGCGCCGATCGTCACCGGTTATGTCGTGCAGGCGACCGGGAGGTTCGATACCGCCTTCGCGGCGGCGGGCGGCCTGCTCGTAATGGGCGCGCTGTCGTCGTGGTTCCTGACCCGTTCGCCGATCGGCGAGCGGACCGGCGTGACGCTGCGTGGCGACATGACCGAACAGATCGAGGGTTGAGATGAGCACGACTGCTACCGAACAGAAACACGCGGTTCCGCACATTCCGGTGCGGCCCGAATGGCTCGCGCAGCGCGCCGAGGCCGCGCTGGAGCCGGGATTGCCGATCATCGACGCGCACCACCATCTGTGGGAGTTCCCGGATAAGCGCTACCGCACGCGCGATCTGCTCGACGACCTCGCGAGCGGCCACAACATTCGCGCGACGGTGTTCGTCGAATGCAAGACGCACTACGACACGGACGCGCCGGTCGAACTGGCGTCGGCGGGGGAGATGCGCTTCGCGCTGGCCGAAGCGCGCGAAGCGAAGGCATTGGGCGCGACCGCCGACGTCGGCGCGGCGTTCGTCGGCAACGCGGACCTGTTGCGCGGCGACGCGGTCGGGCCGGTGCTCGATCACCTGATCGAAGCATCGGAAGGGCGGCTGCGCAGCATCCGCAACATCGCGGTGTGGCACGCGGACCCGGACGTGCGTCCGTCCGCGGCGACGCCGCCGGCGCGGCTGCTGCTCGACCCGGCGTTCCGCGCGGGCGTCGCGCAGCTCGCGCCGCGCAAGCTCGCGTTCGACGCATGGCTGATCCACACGCAACTGCCGGAACTGTGCGGCCTCGCGGAAGCGGCCAGCGATACGCCGATCGTGCTGAACCACATCGGCGGCCCGCTCGCGCTCGGCCGTTATCGCGGGCAGCGCGACGCGGTGTTCGCCGCGTGGCGCGACGACATCCGGCGGGTCGCGCAGTATCCGAACGTACATGTGAAGCTCGGCGGCTTCGGCATGCCGCTGTTCGGCTTCGGCTTCGAAAAAACCGCTTTGCCGCCCGACTCGGCGAGCGTCGCCGACGCCATCCGTCCGTACGTCGAGACCTGCATCGACGCTTTCGGCGCGGCGCGCTGCATGTTCGAAAGCAACTTCCCGGTGGACAAGGGCAGCTTCGGATACGGCATCGCATGGAACGCGTTCAAGCGGGTGAGCGCCGGTCTGCCCGACGCCGACCGGGCTGCGCTGTTCCACGATACCGCGGCCCGCTTTTACCGGATCACCGGATAGAGCCGTACCCGCTTTAGCTCCAGACGAATCCTGACTCCTGCGCGCCGCGCCATCCGGCGGCGCGTGGGGAAGCTCGCGCCTGTCGGGTGCATCGGCATTTCATAACAATAAGGAATACTACGAACATGGTAAGGAAGGAGATTTGTGCGCTTGCGTGCCTGGGCGCGCTGTCCGGGACGGCAATGGCGCAGTCGAGCGTCACGCTGTACGGCATCGTCGATACGACGCTGCGTTATACGAGCCACGCCGACGCGTCGGGCGGCTCGCGCTTCCAGATGGCCGACGGCCTCGTGACCGGCGACCGCATCGGCTTTCGCGGCGTCGAGGATCTCGGCGGTGGCAACAAGGCGATCTTCACGCTGGAGAACGGTTTCTCGCCGGCGAACGGCACGCTGTTGCAGGGCAGCCGCGAATTCGGCCGCCAGGCGTTTGTCGGCCTGTCCGGGCAGTGGGGCACGTTGACGATGGGTCGCCAATACACGGTGACGCACGAGATGATCGCGAGCCACGACGTGTTCGCGCTCGCGAACTACGCACCGGACGGCATCGTCGGCGGCAACTATTCTGGCGCGCGGCTCGACAACACCGTCAAGTATCGCGGTGCCTACGGGCCGTTCTATTTCAGCGCGGCGTTTTCGTTCGGCAACGTGCCGGGCGACTTCCATTCCGGGTCGTCGCCGGCGGTCGGCATTGGTTACGGGTCGGGTCCGTGGAACTTCAGCGTGACCTACCAGGTGATGAACGACGTGACGACCGCGTTCTACGGGTTGCCGATCGACCCGAGCCAGCAGAAGGTGTGGTCGGCGACCGGCACCTATACGTTCAGCAACTCGCAACTGTATTTCGGGTATGTCGGCAGCCGCATCGACGTGGCCGACTATCGCGACGACACCGGCTATCTGGCGGTGAACCAGCAGGTGTTCCCGTGGCTGCACTTCATCGCGGCGGGCTGGTTCGACCACATGCGCCATGCGGACCAGAGCGGCAACCGCTGGACCGGCACGCTGATGCTCGATTACCTGTTGAGCAAGCGCACCGACGTGTACGTCGAGGCCGACTATACGAAGCTGTCCGGCGTGTGGACGAGCACCGCGGCGCAGCCGCAATTCCAGACACCGTTCTTCGGTTATAGCTCGCAGGTCGGCGCGAATATCGGGCTGCGCCATACGTTCTGACACGCAGCCAGCAAGAACCGGAAAGCCGCCGGATTTCTTGGCGGCTTTTTTACTGTCCGAAGCCGGGGAACAGCCGCATGAGGTACGATAAAGAATGCAAAATATAAAAAATATAGACAGCACGATAGGCGAATATATAATGCACCCATGCCGCCCGACCCGATCGGAAAGATTCAGGAGACAGATGTGAAAGTGCAAAGAATCGGCAACACTGAAATCCGCAAGGTCGATGAAATCAGCCGCATGCCGCTCGAAGCGCGCTGGCTGTTTCCGTCGATCGACGAAGCGTTCGTCGAGGCGAACCGACACTGGCTCGGCGACAACCTCGTCGAACCCGGCTCGACCCGGCTCTACATGAGCTTCCACAGCTACGTGATCCGCACCCGCCATCACACGATTCTCGTGGACGCGTGCAACGGCAATCACAAGCAGCGTCCGTCGATGCCGGCGTGGAACGATCTGAACACGCCGTACCTCGCGAATCTCGCCGCGATCGGCGTGCGTCCCGAAGAGATCGACATCGTGCTGTGCACGCATCTGCACGCGGACCACGTCGGCTGGAACACGCGGCTCGAAAACGGCCGCTGGGTGCCGACCTTCCCGAACGCGCGGTATCTGATGGCGCGCGTCGAGTTCGACTATCTGCTCAGGCAGCATCGCGAGCATCCGGAAACGCCGGTCAATCGCGGGTCGTTCGAGGACAGCGTGCTGCCGGTCGTCGAGCACGGCCGCGCGGACATGGTCGAACTCGATCACGTGGTCGAGCGCGAACTCGGCGACGGCGTGTGGCTGTCTCCCGCCTGCGGCCATACGCCGGGGCACGTGTTCGTGAACGTCGGCGAACACGGCCGCGAGCGCGCGGTGTTCACCGGCGACGTGATTCATCACGCGGTGCAATTCGCGGACCCGTCGCTCTCGAATCTCGCGGACTTCGACAAGCAGCAGGCGCACGACACGCGTCTGAACCTGATGCGCCGTTACGCGGACACCGACACGCTGTTGATGACCGGGCATTTCCCGTCGCCGACGGCGGGGCGCATCGTGAGCCACGGCGATCTGTTCCGTTTCGCGTTCGACAGCGAATAACGCTTCGAACACGTTTCAATCGGCGCGCAAGAGCGCATCGACGGCGCCGCGAAGCCGCGGCGCCTCGTCGTTCGCAGCAGCGATCCGGGAACGGCGCGTGCCCGGTCGCGACGCAACCCCGGCTTGCCGCACGACGGCAGCTGGACAATTCCAAAGGAGACACCGTATGCGCAGTAAGACGCTGAAGACCATCGCAATCCGTGCGCTGTGCGCGGCCGCCCTGAGCGGCGCCGCGTTGGTCGCGCAGGCCCAGGAGACGATGAAGGTCGGCGTGATCGCGTCGCTTTCGGGCGGCGGTACCGCGTGGGGCCTCGGGCTCCAGCGCGGCGTGCAGATCGCGATCGACCAGCTTAACGCGGCCGGCGGGCTGAAGCTCGGCGGCAAGACGTACCGGCTCGAACTGATCGCCTACGACGACCAGTACAACGCGGCGCAGGCGAAAACGGCCGCCGACCGGCTCGTGAACCGCGATCAGGTGAAGGTGATCTTCGGCCCGGTCGGATCGCCGGGCGCGCTCGGCTCGCTGCCGGTCACGCAGCCCGCGAAGGTGCTGCAGTTCGTCGACGGCTACGCGCCGCAGATTCTGCGCAACCAGTGGAAGGGCGCCTACGTATTCCGGATCAACAACAGCACGCAGGAGTTCTCCGGGCCGATCGTGCAGTGGCTGCACAAGTACGCGCCGAACGCGAAGAAGATCGGCATGATCGCGCCGAACGACGCGACCGGCCAGTCCGGCGTGCCGATTCTCACCGACGCGTACAAGAAAAACGGCTTCGACGTGTGGACCGATTCGTACGAGCGCGGCACGAAGGAGTTCACGCCGCTGCTGCTGCGCATGATGGCGCAGAACGTCGACGTGTTCGACCTGAACGCAAACGCGCCGGGCGAAGCAGGCCTGCTCGTGAAGCAGGCGCGGCAGGTCGGCTACAAGGGGATCATCATCCAGTCCGGCGGCGCGGGCATCG
The DNA here is from genome assembly GCF_900104845.1 of Paraburkholderia caballeronis. Taxonomy (NCBI): domain Bacteria; kingdom Pseudomonadati; phylum Pseudomonadota; class Betaproteobacteria; order Burkholderiales; family Burkholderiaceae; genus Paraburkholderia; species Paraburkholderia caballeronis. The sequence goes on from NZ_FNSR01000003.1 coordinate 585,912, forward strand.
ACGAGCTGATCCAGATTGCCGGGCCGCTTGCGAACGGCATGCTGAAATACGACGTGATCGACGAATCGCTGCCGCGCGTGAAGCCGTTCGTCGACGCGTACCACCAGAAGTACACGGGCGTGATGAACGGACTCGCGCCGGTTTACTACAACGCGGCGAACATCCTGTTCGAGGCGATGCGGCGCGCGGGCACGACCGACACGACGCAGGTTCGCGACCAGCTCGAAAAGATGACCGGTTACGACGCGCCGATTTTCGGCAAGGTCGTATGGACCGGCGCGAAGGACTACGGCGTCGACCACCAGTTGCTGCACACGTTCGTCATCAAGGAAGTCGCGAACGGCAAGGCGACGGTGAAGGCGGTCATCACGCCGTAACGGCGGCGGGCGTCGCGCGGCTCGCTTGCCGGGGCCGCGCGGCATCGGTCGTTCGCAGGGTTTCATTGCTGACGAGTTTCAGGAGCGTTTCATGTTCTCTCCCGCAGTTCTGGGCCAGGTTTTCGTGGACGGCATCGGCCTGAGCGCGATCTACATCCTGATCGCGCTCGGATTCACGCTGCTGTTCGGCATCATGCGCGTCGTGAACTTCGCGCACGGCGCATTCGCGATGCTCGGCGGTTATGCGCTGTACTACCTGTACGGCAACCTCGGTTTGCCGTATCTGGTCGCCGCGCCGGCCGCGGCGCTCATCGTCGCGTTCGTTGCGCTGCTGCTGGAGCGCATCGTCTATCGCTTCTTCTATCAACGGATGTTCCAGAGCATGATCGGCCTGCTCGGGCTCGACATGGCGATCATGTACATCGCGGTGATCGTGTGGAACGCGGAGGAGCGTTCGGTGCCGCCGAGCACCGACGCGCTGCTGCAACTCGGCAGCCTCGTGTTTCCCGCGCAGAAGCTGATCATCGCGGGGATCGCGGCCATCGCGCTGCTCGCGTTTTACGTGTTCACGCACTATTCGCGCTATGGGCTCGCGATGCGCGCGGCCGCGCAGGACGTCGACATCGCCGAGGCGCAGGGCGTGAACAGCACCGCGATCTATCGCCTCGCGTTTTTCATCGCGATCTTCATGGCGGCGCTCGCGGGCGGCTTTTATGCGCAGACTTACGCGCTGTCGCCGTTCGTCGGCGAGCCGCAACTGATGATCGCGTTCATCGTCGTGATTCTCGGCGGGATGGGCAGCATTCCCGGCGTCGCGCTCGGCGGGCTGATCCTCGGCTTCGCGAACAGCTTTCTCGGCACCTTCTACGGCAGCGCCGCGTCGATCTTCGTGTCGTTCGGCGCGGTGATCCTGCTGCTGATCTTCCGCCCGTGGGGCCTGCTTGGAGCGAAAGAAGCATGAGCAAACCATCGACTCTCGAATCCACGCTGCCGTCCGCGTTCGCGTCGCAACACGCGCCGCAGGCCGACGCGCTGCGGCCGGCGCGACGCTGGCTTACGCATCCGGCGGTGATCGCGGCCGTCGTCGTCGTGCTGGCCGTGCTGCCGTTTTTCGCGCAGGACAAGTTCGTGCTGTCCGTCGCGGTGACCACGTTCATCACGGCGATCGCCGCCGCGTCGCTGCACCTGATCGTGCGCACCGGCCACGTGTCGCTCGGCCATGCGGCGTTCATGGGCATCGGCGCCTATGTATCGGCGATCGCGACGATGAACTTCAACCTGCCGTTTCCGCTGGCCGTGTGCCTGGCGTTCATTGCGCCGGCCGCGCTCGCGCTGGTCGTCGGGCCGATCCTGCTGCGCCTGACCGGCAAGTACTTCGTGCTGGTCACGCTGCTGTTCGGCGAGATCGTGCGGACCGTGTTCGTGAACTGGACGGATGTGACCGGCGGCTCGAACGGCATCTCGGGCGTGCCAGCGCCGAGCGAGTTCTTCTCGAACCCGGTGCCGTTCTATTACCTCGCGCTCGGTTTCGCGGTCGTCATCATCGGCATCGTCGGGCGGCTGCTCGCGTCGGAGATCGGCCGCACGATCGATTCGATCCGCGAAAGCGAGCCGCTCGCGCGTTGTTCCGGCGTGCCGGTGCTGAGGACGAAGGTCGCGGTGTTCATGCTCGGCTGCGGAATCGTCGGCGTGGCGGGCGCATTGCAGGCGCACTTCGTGCACTACATCGACCCGACTTCGTTCGCGCTCGACCAGTCGCTGAATCTGGTGGTCATCAACGTGATTGGCGGGATGTTCACGCTGATCGGGCCGATCGTCGGCACGCTGTTCATCGTGCTGCTGCCTGAATTCCTGCGCGGGTACGTCGAGTTGCAGCACGTGTTCTTCGGTATCGTGCTGATTCTCGTGATGGCGTTTTTCTCCGGCGGCATTGCGGATGCGGGCGTGCTCCTCAAGCGCATGGGCTTTTCGCGCGCCGGACGCGGAGGTGCGCGATGACCGGGCCGTTGCTTCAGGTCGACAAGCTGTCGCGGCACTTCGGCGGTCTTGCTGCCGTGTCGGAACTGACCTTTCACGTGGACGAGCACGAGATCCTCGGCATCATCGGGCCGAACGGCGCGGGCAAGACCACGGCGATCAATCTGGTGAGCGGCGTAATCCGTCCGAGCAGCGGCCACGTGCGGCTCGACGGCGACGACGTGACCGGTTTGCTGCCGCACGTGCTTGCGCGCAAGGGGCTGGTGCGCACGTTCCAGTCCACGACGGTCTACGGCGAGCGCACGGTGTACGAAAACGCGGTGCGCGGCGCGTACCTCGGCATGTATCCGGGCGCGATGGCCGCGTTCTTCAACACGCGCCGCGCGCGCGAGATGCGCGCGGACAGCGAGCGCCGCGTCGGCGAACTGCTCGAATGGCTGAATCTCGCGGACGTCGCGCATCTGGAGGCCGGCAGCCTGCCGTATGGGTATCAGAAGACGCTCGGCATGGTGATTACGCTCGCCGCGCAGCCGCGTATCGTGATGCTCGACGAACCGGTCGCGGGCCTGAGCGCCGAGGAGGCGGACCACGTGCGCGACACGATCCTGAAGATCCGCGAGCGCGGCATCACCGTGATCGTGATCGACCATAACATCCGCTTCATGAAGGGGCTCTGCGATCGCGTGATGGCGATGAATCAGGGACATGAACTGACGACCGGCGCGCCGCTCGACGTGCTCGCGAATCCAAAGGTTATCGAAGCGTATCTGGGGAGGGGGCATGCCGCAGCTCACCGTATCTGATCTGAACGTGCGCTACGGCCGCGTGATCGGCACGCATGGCGTGTCGTTCTCGGTCGAGGCCGGCGAGATTTTCGCGCTCGTCGGCAGCAACGGCGCGGGCAAGAGCAGCGCGATCAAGGCGATCCTCGGGATGGCGAACTACGCGTCGGGCTCGATCACGTTCGAAGGCGAGAACATGCGCGGGCTGAAAACGAGCGAGATTGTGCGGCGCGGCATCGCGATCTCGCCGGAAGGGCGGCGCGTATTCGGGCAGCTTTCGGTCGCGGAGAATCTTCGGATGGGGGCGTTCACGCGCCCGCGCGACGAAGCGGACGCGCGCATCGAGCAGATCTATGCGTATTTCCCGCGCCTGAAGGAACGCTGGAAGCAGCATGCGGCCAGTCTGAGCGGTGGCGAGCAGCAGATGCTCGCGATCGGCCGTGCGCTGATGTCGAAGCCGAAGCTGTTCCTGCTTGACGAGCCGTCGCTCGGCCTCGCGCCGATCGTCGTCGAACGCATCGGCGACGTGCTCGACGAAATCCGCCGCGCCGAGCAGTTGACCGTGATTCTCGCGGAGCAGAACGCGCATTGGGCGATGCACCTCGCGTCCCGCGCGGTGATCTTCGAACTGGGGCGTTCGGTGAACACGGGGCCGACGGATCAACTGATGCAGGATCCGGCCGTGCAGAGCGCGTATCTCGGGGTTTGAGCGTTCGCGTTGCGAGCAACAAGGGCCGCGTGCATTTCGCACGCGGCCCTTGTGTTTTGGAGCGGCGGCGTGGGAGGACGCCGCCGGGTTCGGATCTTAGGGAAGCTGCGCGCCGCGCTGCCCAACATAAACGGCGATGAGCGACGACGCGGTCGTCACGAACAGACGGTTGCGCTTCGGGCCGCCGAACGTGAGATTGGTCGCGACTTCCGGCAGATGAATCTTGCCGAGCAGTTCGCCGTCGGCCGCATAACAGTGCACGCCGTCGCCGGCCGTCGTCCACACGTTGCCTTCGGTATCGACGCGAAAGCCGTCCGCGACGCCGGGCGAGATCGTCGCGAACACGCGCGGACGCGCGAGCCGCACGCCGTCGATCACGTCGAACGCGACGATGTGGTGAGGCCCGTTCGGATCGTGCGAGACGCCCGAGTCCGCGATGTAGAGAATCGTTTCATCCGGCGAAAACGCGAGGCCGTTCGGCTTCACCAGTTCGCCGGTCGCGACCGTCAGTTCGCGCGTGTCCGGATCGAGCCGGTACACGTTGTTCGCGCCAATCTCGCTTTTCGCCTTGTCGCCGGTGTAGTCGCTGAGGATGCCGTAGTCGGGGTCGCTGAACCAGATGCTGTCGTCGGACTTCACGATGATGTCGTTCGGCGAGTTCAGCCGCTTGCCTCCGAAGCGGTCCGCGAGCACGGTGATCGTGCCGTCGTGTTCGGTGCGCGTGACGCGCCGGCCGCCGCTCTCGCAGGTCAGCAGACGGCCCTGGCGGTCGCGCGTGTTGCCGTTCGCATGGTTCGACGGATAACGATAGACGGTTGCCGGTGCGCCTTCGACCCAGCGCATGATCCGGTTGTTCGGAATGTCGCTCCACAGCAGGTACTCGCCGTCGGCGAACCATACCGGGCCTTCCGGCCAGCGCATGCCGGTGTGCAGCACCTCGATGCGAGCGTTCGCGACGATGCTGTGACGAAAGCGTTCGTAATTGATGATCTCGAATTCCGGGCTCAAGTTTGTCTCCTGCCTCTGGTGGTGATTCGCGCGGCGCATGTTTTCCATGCGGGTCGCGCGATGAATGAAATGGGGCATGCGCTGCCGCGTCAGCGGTCGCCGGTCTTCGCGTTCCACACGTCGACCGGGATCATCGGCAACTCGAACACGTCGGCCGTGCGCAGATATTGATGCCCCTGCATCCGGCCGACGAGTTGCAGCTTTTGCGTGTCGATCCAGCAGCGTTCCGCGTCGAGCACGGCGTCGTCGCGCACGTGCATCGCGAGCACCTCGCCGAGCACGAGCGAACGGCGCGTGCCGAGCGCGACAACCTGCATGAGGCGGCATTCGAACGACACGCGGCTTTCGGCGATGCGCGGCGTGCGGATCGTCGTGGAAGCGGCCGGCGTGAGACCGGCTTCCGCGAACTCGTCGATGTCCGGCCCGAACTCGATCGCGGTGACGTTCATCTTCTCGACGAGATCGGCGCTCACGAGGTTCACGACGAACTCGCGTTGCAGGCGCACGTTTTCGCCGGTGTCCTTGCGGTCGGTGTCGGAGCGGTGATTGATCGCGAAGCCGAGCGTGGCCGGGTCTTCCGCGAACACGTTGAAGAACGAGAACGGCGCGGCGTTCGGCTTGCCGGTTGCGTCGATCGTCGATACCCATGCGATCGGACGCGGCGTGACCGTCGAGGACAGCAGCTTGTAACGTTCGAGCGGGCTGAATCGGGAGAAGTCGAAGTACATGGAGTCTTCTTTTAGAGAGGCAGAAGGCCTGTTCGTGCTTCGCCTTCCGTGAAAATATAGACTATATAATGCATTATATTATTTCCATCGGTCAACGCGGGGCGTGGCCGGCAAGGTTGTCGCGGGCTTTGGTCCGCGTTGCCATGCGACGCGAGGAGGGCTGATGCGGCCAGTCGCAGAGAACAACACAGATGAACAGGAGACGAGATGACGACGCCGTTCGACGACGTGAAGATACTGGACCTGACGTGGGATCTTGGCCGTTATGTGGGACGGCTGTTTGGGGATCTGGGTGCGCAGGTGACGCGCATCGAGCCGCCGGGCGGCCTGCCGGACCGTCGCGCGGCCACCGCCGCGGACGCGACGCAGCGCGAGCCGGCGATCTACGAATTCGAATTCCTGAACGCGGGCAAGGACAGCCTGACGCTCGATCTCGCATCGGCCGAAGGGCGGGCTGCGTTCGCGTCGCTCGCGCATGACGCGAAGGTGATCCTGCTCGAACGCGGCGGTCCGCTGTATGACGAACTCGCATGGGTGAAGCAGCAGGCGCCGTCGGCGGTGGTGACGTCGGTGTCGCCGTTCGGCCGCAGCGGCCCGTGGGCGGATGCGCCGGCGAACGACCTGACGTTGCAGGCGGCGGGCGGCATCGCGTGGCTGTCGGGCCGCGTGAGCGATGCGCCGCTGCGGCTGCCGGGCGTGCAGGCGACGATGATTACCGGCGCCTATGCGGCGACGGCGACGTCGCTCGCGCTGTACGACACGCTGGCGAGCGGACGCGGCCACGAAGTGGACGTGTCGGCGCAGGAGTGCATCGCGCATTCGCTGCAGAACTCGATCCAGATGTGGGACTTCGAGAAGAAGGTGTCGATGCGCGGCGGGGAAGGCACGCGCGACGCGAGCGAGGACATGTTCGCGTGCCGCGACGGGTTGATCTTCCTGGCGGCGCCGCGTTCGCTGGGGGTGTCGTGGAATGCGCTGGTCGCGTGGATCGTGGAGACGGGCCACGCGGCGGGCGACGAACTGACGAAGGAGCGCTGGTCGGACCGCGTGTGGCGGCTGACGGGCGAGGCGAAGCGGATCTTCCGGGAGACGCTGGAGTCGTTCACGCGGCAGTACACGCAGGAGGAACTGACGCAGGAGGCGCTGAAGCGGAGGATCGTGATGGGTCCGGTGGCGAAGGTGTCGGACGTGCTGGAGGACCCGCAACTGAAGCATCGTGCGTACTTCGAACGGCTGGAATTGAACGTGGCGGGCGTGCCGGTGCGGTTCCCCGGCGCGCCTTACCGGATGTCCGAGCCGGTGTGGGGGATCCGGAGCGCACAGTTGGGCGATTGAGGCGCGGCGGCCGTATATCGCCATAAAATATGTAACGTTATTTCTAGATAGTTGGAAGGTCGTCCAGAAATTTGTCGGAAAATTTAGCGGTAGAAGCATGGTCGTGTTTCCCGGTGCGTCGATTTTCAGAACAAGAAATGAAACGTTTTATTGACCTGATGTCCGTCGCGATCTATCTTGACGGCAGATGGCGCTGTCGCTTGCGGCCGCACCTCGTACAAGTCGAACGAACAAGGAGACGAGCATGGAAGGGTTGACCCGGCAGGTAGGCGCGTTTGCGGCATCTGTGCGCCGCGAACGGATTCCGGATAGCTGCATCGAAGGCGCGCGCATCGGCATCGCGGACTGCGTGGGCGTGATGCTCGCGGGCGTGCACGAGGCCGCGCCGCGCATCGTGGCCGCGCAAGTCGCCGGACACGCCGGCGCTGATTCGGCGCCGCAGATTCCGACCGGCCGGATGCTGCCGGTTGCCGACGCGGCGCTCGTCAACGGCGTCGCCGCGCACGTGCTCGACTACGACGACGTTGCGCTCGCCGGTCATCCGAGCGTCGCGCTCGTGCCGGCGATCCTGGCCGAAGGATGGGCGCTCGGTCGAAGCGGCGCGGACATGTTGACCGCCTATGTGGCCGGCTACGAAACGTGGGCGTTGCTCGATGCGCTCGAACCCGGCTCGCTGCATGAACTCGGCTTCCACCCGACCGCCGTGCTCGGCACGGTCGGCGCCGCCGCCGCGTGTGCGAGCCTGCATCGGCTTTCCGCCGACCAGGCCGCGCATGCGGTCGCGATCAGCGCGTCGCTGGCCGGCGGCATGGTCGCGAACTTCGGCTCGATGACGAAGTCGCTGCAGGTCGGACGCGCGGCCCAATCGGGCGTGACGGCAGCACGGCTCGCAAAGGCTGGGTACACCGCGTCGCTCGACGTGCTCGAACACAGAACCGGCTTCATGCGCGCGCATTCGCCGTCGCGCGAACCAGACCTCGCCGCGCGCGACTATCGGCTCGGTTCGGACTGGCGCCTGCCCGATAGCGGCGTGCACGTGAAACGTTATCCGATCTGCTACGCGACGCACCGCTCGATCGACGCGATGCTGGAACTGGTCGAGTCGCACGCGATCGAGCCCGACGACGTGACCGGGATCCACGTGCAGACCGGCGACACGCAACTGCTGATGCTGCGCAACGCGTTTCCGCAGACAGGACTCGAAGCGAAGTTCAGCATGCAGTTCGCGATGGCCGCGGCGATCGTCGCGAAGCGCGTCGGGCTGGCGGAATTAACCGACGAATTCGTCCGTCGCGACGACGTGCGCGCGTTGATGAAGCGCGTGCGCTGCACGACGACGACCGAGCGGGTGCAGGGCTGGGACCAGCCGTTTGCGCCGTTCGACCGCGTCAGCGTCGTTCTGGCCTCGGGCGCGCAGTTGCACAGCCGGCAGGTGGAGCGTCCGAAGGGGAGCTGGCAGCGGCGACTCGGCGAGGACGAATTGCGCGCGAAGTTCATCGATTGCGCGACGCGCTCGTTCGATTCGGAAACGTCCGGCGCGCTGTTCGAGCAGTTGTGGTCGCTGGACGCGCTGGCGTCGGTCCGCGATCTGCGCGTGCTGTCCGAATCGGCGACGCAACAGCCGGCGCACGTCTGAACGGATGCGGGGGAAACCCCGCATCGATGCCGAACACGTAAAAACGAATCAGTTCGGGGAATTTTCTCCGCAATAAATTTCGGTATACGAAGTTGTTCGAATAACTCCTCGTCGAACGAAGAGGAGAGGGCGTCGTTTTGCCCATCGATAAAACATCAAGACTCAGGAGACACTCATGCAACCTGCCGATCCGGCACCGGTCGTCCCGTCACACGTCGTCGCCAGTTCCAGCGTTTCGATCTACGGCCGGATCATGCGCCGGCTTTTGCCGTTGCTGTTCATCTGCTACGTCGCGTGTTACCTCGACCGCGTGAACGTCGGGTTCGCGAAGCTGCAGATGGCGACCGATCTGGGTTTCAGCGACACGGTTTACGGCCTCGGCGCCGGCATGTTCTTCATCGGCTACCTGGCGTTCGAAACCCCGAGCAACATGATTCTTTACCGCGTCGGCGCGCGGTTGTGGCTCGCGCGGATCATGGTCACGTGGGGGATCATCTCGGCGGCCATGCTGTTCGTCCGCTCGCCGGCGATGTTCTACGCGATGCGCTTCCTGCTGGGCGTGGCGGAGGCCGGCTTCTTTCCCGGCGTCGTGCTGTATCTGACCCAATGGTTTCCGTCGCAGCGGCGAGCGGGCGTCATCGCGATCTTCATGACGGGCATTCCGGTGTCGGGCGTGCTCGGCGGCCCGCTGTCGGGCTGGATCATGCAGAACATGTCCGGCACCAGCGGCCTCGCGTCGTGGCAGTGGCTGTTCCTGATCGAGGCGATCCCGTCGATCGTGCTTTCATGGGTGCTGCTGAAGACGCTGCCGGACCGTGTATCGGACGTCGACTGGCTCGACGACCGCGAGAAGGCGTGGGTGAAGTCGCAACTCGATGCGGAGCACGACGCGAAACCGGATGCGTCGCTCAAGCAGATGTTCACGGACGGCCGCGTGTGGCTGTGCGTGCTGATCAACTTCAGCATTGCGACCGGCCAGTACGGCGTCAGCTTCTGGCTGCCGACGCTTGTGAAGCAGCTCGGCCTGCGCGACAACTTCCAGATCGGTTATCTGAGCGCGATCCCGTATCTTGCGGGCGTCGTCGCGATGCTGGTGCTGTCGCGCAGCGGCGACCGGCTGCGCGAGCGGCGCTGGCACGTCGCCGGGCCGGCGCTCGTCGGCTCGGCGGGTTTCGTGCTCAGCACGTTCCTTCAGCACGACACGGCGCTGGCGCTCGCCGCGCTGACGATCGCGACCGGCGGCGTGATGGCGACGCTGCCGCTGTTCTGGTGCCTGCCGACGTCGTTCCTGAAGGGGGCGTCCGGCGCGGCCGGCATCGGGCTCATCAATTCGGTCGGCGCATTGGCCGGCTTCGTGAGCCCGCTGTTGACCGGGCTGCTGAACGACCTCACGCACGATGCGCGTTATGGCGTGTCGATGCTGGCCGCGTGGCTCGTCGTCGGCGCGCTGCTGGTGCTGCGCCTGCCGCGTGCGCTGGTGAACCGCTGACGAGATCCGCTACGACCGCAGCGGCGCGCAGGAGCGCCGCAGGATGATCTCGGTCGGCACGATCACATGACGCGGCTCGCGCCCGCCGGTGGACGGTTTTTCGGCGATGCGGTCCATCACGATCGACGCCGCCTCGCGACCCATCGCCTCCAGGTTCCAGCGGACGGTCGTGATCGGCGGCGACGCAAGCTCGGCGAGATCGGTTTCGCCGACCGCGACGATCGACACGTCCTGCGGCACCTTGATGTCTTTCAGCGCGCACGCGCGCAGCGCGCCGGGCAGCATCAGGTTGCCGCCCATGATGATCGCGGTCGGCGGTTCGGGCATCTCCATCAGACGCTGCACCTCGCGGTACGCATAGGCCGCGTCCATGCTGTCGAGGCGGACGAGCGCGGGATCGAACGCGATGCCCGCGTTGTCGAACGCCTGCACGAAACCCCGGTAGCGTTCGCGGCCCGGCCGGATGCGCTGCTGGCCGGTGACGAGCGCGATGCGCGTATGGCCGATCGACAGCAGATAATCGACAGCCTGCCGGATGCCGTTGCACTGGTTCGACGCTACATAGTCGCAATCGGGCGACAGCTCGCGCTCGATCAGCACGGTCGGCGTGCGGGTCCGTTCGAGCAGGCTCAGGATGCGCGGGTCGTATTCGTCGGACGGCGCGAACAGCAGCCCGTCGACGCGCCGCTGCAGCAGCAGGTTCAGCAGTTCGAGATCGCGTTCGACGTCGCTGTTGCTGTTCGCGAGCACGAACGCATAACCGTGCTCGCGCAGCACCTGCTCGGCGCCTTTGGCGACCGCGACGAACAGCGGGTTGCTGGTATCGGGCAGCACGCAGCCGATCATCTTCGTCGACGCGGTGCGCATGCTCTGCGCGACCGCGTTCGGCTGCCAGCCGGTGGTCGCGATCGCGGCTTCCACGCGCTGGCGGATGCCCGGCTTCACGGCCGGATGCTTGTTCACGACGCGCGATACGGTGCCGAGCGACACGTCGGCCTCGCGGGCGACGTCGCGCATCGTGATCGTCCGCGACGCCGGCGGTTCCACGGTCTTCGCGCTTTTCTTCTGCATCGTTCCATGCTCCGTTCGTGCTGTACCCGCGCACGCGACGCGTGCCAGGCGGTGAACCGGCGTTGGCCGTGTTCATCGCGGCAAAAAGAGCTGATCGGCCCTTCATGCCGGCAGATTTTGTACCACGCGGGCTCACGGACCAGCAAGACAGGCCGGATGGCCAGTCGGCCGGAAGGCGGAGTCGCGGGATTCGCTTAGGATAAAAATGAAACGTTATATTGCGTTGATGGCAGTGAGGCTTTAGCATAAGCACATGCCGGTTCCCATTTGAGCGGGAAAGCATTCGGCATGAGGAGATGAGAAAGAGCAATCAGAAATAAAACGTTTCATATTAGAGAGCCGATCCGGAAGCAGACGGCCAGCCGGATGAATCGATACTGGAGACAACCGTGACTCAATCCGCAGCAAGCGCCGACGCCGTCGCAACAGCGGCATCAACGGACGGCCGGGAGGCGCGTCGTCCGCTCGACGGCATCACCGTCGTCGAAATCGGCACGAGCGTCGCCGCGCCGTATGCGTGCCTCGTGCTCGCGGACCTCGGCGCGCGCATCGTGAAGGTCGAGAACCCGGACGGCGGCGACTACGCGCGCGGCTGGGGGCCGCCGTTCTGGGGCGACACGTCGTCGACGTTCGTCGCGCTGAACCGCGGCAAGCAGAGCGTGGCGCTCGACCTCGCGAGTCCGGACGGCAACGCCGCGCTGCGCGCGCTGATCGTCGGCCTGGCGGACGTCGTCGTGCAGAATCTGCGGCCGGGCCTGCTCGAAAAATTCGGCTTCGACGTCGATGCGCTGCGCCGCGAAAAACCGTCGCTGATCTGGTGCGACATCGGCGCGTTCGGCACGCGCGGGCCGCTTCGCGAGAAGCCCGGTTACGACCCGCTCGCGCAGGCGACCGCCGGCATCATGAGCGTCACGGGCGAGCCGGCGCGGCCGCCGGTGCGCGTCGGCGTGTCGCTCGTCGACATGGGGTCGGGCATGTGGAGCGTGATCGGCGTGCTCGCGCAACTGCTCGAACGCGAACGGACCGGCGCGGGCGGCCGCATCCAGACGTCGCTGTTCGAAACCGCGCTCGCGTGGATGACGATTCCGCTCGCGAACTACGAGGCGTCCGGCGAAGTGCTGCCGCCGCAAGGCTCCGGCACGCAGCAGATCGTCCCTTATCAGGCGTTCCGCGCGCGCGACGCATGGCTGATGATTGCGGCCGGCAACGACAACCTGTTCCGCAAGTTGTGCCGCGTGCTCGGCCGGCCGGACCTCGCGGAGAACGACGTTTACGCGACGAACGCCGGACGCGTGCGCAGCCGCGACGCGCTGATCGCGACGCTGCAACAGACGATCGCGACGTTCGACGCCCAGCCGCTGGCCGAACGGCTCGACGCGGCGGGCGTGCCGAACGCGCCGCTGCTCGGCGTCGAAGACGTGCCGACGCATCCGCAGACGGTCGCGTTGCAGATGCGTGCGCCGTGCGACGGCGACACGCTGCCTTTGATGGGCATTCCGCTGTCGTTCGACGGCCTGCGTCCGCGCTCGACTGCGCGTTCGCCGTCGCTCGGCGAGCACAACGCAACATGGATCGATCAGGACGCGATCCGGGAGAGCACCCATGAAGACTGATTTCGAAACCCTGAAGCTGGACGAGCCGGCCGAACACGTGCTGCGCGTCACCCTCGATCGTCCGCAGAGCGCCAACGCGGTCAACACGCGGATGGGCGTCGAACTGGTCGAACTGTTCGAACAGTTCTCGCTCGGCCCGCACGGGCTGCGCTGCATCGTGCTGACCGGCGCGGGCGACAAGGCGTTCTGCGCGGGCGGCGACCTGAAGGAGCGCAAGGGGATGACCGACGCGCAATGGCTCGCGCAGCACGCGATCTTCGAGCGGATGACGCGGGCGATCATCGCGTGTCCGCTGCCGTTGATCGGCGCGGTGAACGGCGCGGCCTACGGCGGCGGCTGCGAGTTCGCGGGGATGTGCGATTTCGTCTATGCGTCGGCCACCGCGCGCTTCGCGCTCACCGAGGTCACGCTCGGCATCATGCCGGGCGCGGGCGGCACGCAGACGCTGGCGCGCGCCGTCGGCGAGCGGCGCGCAAAGGAACTGATCCTGACCGGTCTGCCGTTCTCCGCGGAGCAGGCCTGCGAATGGGGCTTCGTGAACGCGGTCTGCGAGCCGGCCGAACTGATGCCGCGCGTGCTCGAAACCGCGTCGCGCATCGCATCGAATGCGCCGATCGCCGTGAGACAGGCGAAGCAGTCGATCCATCGCGGGTTGCAGATGTCGCTTGCGGATGGGCTCGCGTTCGAGATCGAGGCGTACAACCGGATGGTATCCACGGAGGACCGGCACGAAGGCGTGCTCGCGTTCAACGAAAAACGCAGGCCGCGGTTTCGCGGCGTCTGAACGGAGGACGCGATGACGGAAACCGTGACCGTTCGCGAAGTCGGCCTGCGCGACGGCTTGCAGATGGTCGGCGCGGTGCTCGACACCGACCGCAAGATCGAATGGTGCCGGCGCGAGGCGGCGGCCGGCGTCGCCGCGATCGAGGCGACGTCGTTCGTGCCGCCGAAGCTGCTGCCGCAGTTCGCGGACGCAGGCCTTGTCGCGCACGCGGCGCTGCGTATCGAAGGGCTGGAAACGAGCGCGCTGGTGCCGAACCTGAAAGGCGCGCAGCGCGCGATCGACGCGGGGCTGCGCAAGATCGACTTCGTGCTGTCCGCGAGCAACGAGCACAACCTGCGCAACGTGCGCCGCACGACCGACGCGTCGCTCGACGACTTTCGCCAGATCGTTGCATCGCGCAACGATGGCGGCCGTCGCGATGTGGCGCTCGGCGCGGGTGTCGCGACGGCGTTCGGCTGCACGATCGAGGGCCGCGTCGCGCCGGCGCGCGTGCTCGCAATCGTCGAGGCGCTGCTCGAAGCGGGCGCGGACGCGATCACGATCGCCGACACCGTCGGTTATGCGAACCCGGCCCAGGTGC